>JAKSDK010000138.1 GCA_022360095.1 Phycisphaerales bacterium | reverse complement strand
GGCGACAGCGTGTGCGACTCGGCCGATGTTTGCCCTGGCTTTGACGATCGCGCCGATGCCGACGGCGACGGCGTGCCGGACGGCTGCGATGTTTGTGTGGGTGATGACGTCAGCGGCGACACGGACGGCGACGGCGTGTGCGACTCGGCTGACGTTTGCCCGGGCTTTAATGACCGCGCCGACGCCGACGGTGACGGTACACCGGACTGCAACGACGCCTGTCCAACCGATGCCACCAAGACCCAACCGGGCGATTGTGGCTGCGGAACGCCTGATTCGGATACGGACGGCGACGGCGTCTCCACCTGCAAAGACAATTGTCCCGACAACGCGAACGCCGATCAGGCCGACGCGGACGGCGATGGTATTGGGGATACCTGCGACAACTGCCCGGACGCCGTCAACGATCAAGCCGACGCCGACGGCGATGGCGTCGGGGACGCCTGCGACAACTGTCCGAATATCGTCAACGCTGATCAGGCCGACACCGACGGAGACGGTGTCGGGGACGCATGCCCGCCCGAGGGGTCGGAGAATCAGAATCCCGGTCCGACTGCGCCGCAAATTCCGGAAGACGCCTGCTGCGGCACCGGCGGCGGCATGCCGATGATGGCCCTTCCATTACTCATGGCCGGATGGTCGGTCGCTCGACGTCGCAACCGTAGCACCACGGGCGGCAAAGCGCCGGTCCGAACTCGGGACAGTCGGTGACTTTAACAAGGCTTATCTGCGCCGGCGATGATGGCACGGGTGCCCATCGTTTGCGTCCGCGCAAACGGTGGGGAATCCCACGGGACATCAAAAGACGGAACAGCGCTGCGGGAGACCGTGATCAAAGGACGTGATTCTCCAACCTTACTTCCGAGCAAGGTTGGGGCACCGATGCACTCGCGTATCCAAGAAACAAAAATACTTCTATTTAGAAGTCACTGTCTTGCAATTCCTCGAGGATAGTTTTCGCCAGCATATTCTCAGGCTCAATCTCAAGAGCCTCATTCAGTAGCTGTAGAGCATTCACGCGCCGATAAATGGCACACGCCGAGAAAATAATGGCAATGGAGACGCCGAATCGTCTGCGCCCCAGCGCTGAGCAAACGTCCAGAGCTTTGTCTAAACATCGAGAAATACCGTAATGAACTGCTGGAGATCGAGTCCGTTCACCGAGCCATCTTGATTTAGATCCGACGCCGTGATGCGATCCTCGGAGGAATCCTGACCGAGCAACACTGCAACAAATGCGTCCATATCCAACTCATCGAGGACATTGTCACCGTTGATGTCACCCGGCAAATCGAACGGCTCCTCCGCTACGACAACCTGATTTGCCGTGACATTGTTCAAATTGCTGACGGTGCCACTAGGCCATGAAACCGCCAACGTATCCACGACGCCTGTCGCCCCAAGGCCGAAGTGGGCGCGATGGCTGAATCCTGTGCCAGTTTGAGACTGCGGAAATACCTGACGCGTCTGTGTGATGCCCCCAGCTGTAATGGTGACACTCGCACCAATGCCGGTGGTGTTGGAGACGACGCCCGCAAGTTGCACATGGAGCCAGTGATTGCCATTGTCTAGTTCGTTGCGCAAGTAGCGCAACTGGTAGGCGTTGCCTGTCGGCGCCCAACGGGTAACCAGGTCCAAATCGCCGTCGTTGTCGAAATCCGCCCACGTGTTGGAAGCAGAGTCGCCGCTGTCAATTCGCCACAACCCGACGTCAAGGGTCGCGTGGGTGAATGTCACTTCACCACCGGGGCCAATAGGACCATTGCTCAAATAAAGTCTCGCCATCTGCCCTTTGTACCATTGGTGCGCGTAGATATCGAGCCAGCCGTCATTGTTGACATCGACGAAACTCGCGCCGGCCCACTCGTTTTGGCCGGGCAATCCGGCCGCGGCAGTTCTATCGGAAAACGTGTCACCGTCGTTTCGATAGAGATAGACGAGCGAGTGAATGGCGGGTTCGAGCAAGTCCATATCTCCATCATTGTCGTAATCGCCCCAGCTCGATCCGGCACTATGTTGAGCATGGCCGCGGTGCTCTTGCAGCGGATCACTCCCGTTGTAGAAGGGCGACCATTCACCCTCGACACCGAGTAGGGCTGCGACATTTGAAAGCACGCCACCATTGTTTTGGAAAAGGTAATTCTTGTAGACCCAATAGTTCGACACGTAGATATCGGCATCACCATCATTGTCGAAGTCCGACCAGGCAACACCGCGTCCCACGTCCGTGGCATCGGGTATGACGTTCGGTCCGACATCTGTGAATATGTCCCCACCGTCGTTTCGCCAGAGCCGATCGGGTCGGCCGTCTCCCGTGGCAAAGGCATTTCCGAAATTAGCAGCGTAGCAGTCGAGGAGTCCGTCGCCATTGTAGTCGCCCCATGCGAGGCACTGCATGTTGTCTTCGGGATTTGAGCTCCCGGCGAGGCCCGCTGAGACTTCCGTGAACGTGCCGTTGTCATTTCTAAACAGTCGTTCCAGTGAAGAGCCATCTGTCGTCATGACGTCAACATCACCGTCGTTGTCGTAGTCGGCCCACGCACATCGCGATGCCCCCGCGCCGTTGAGGCCGGCTACGGTCACTGGCACCATTCCGCCTGCTCCGTCGTTGCGGAACATTCGATCGGTTCCGAAGCAAAGATCGTCCCATCCGTCCTGGTCGAAATCAACCACAGCCATTGAGGCACCCTGGTCGGCAGATGTGCCCAATGTCGCGTTCGTCCAGTCAAGAAAGGACAGCCCGGTCGGCCGGGGTATTTTTTTATACACCGTGAAGAGAAAATTGGCGTAGGGGTTGCCCCCCTGAAACTGAACAATGCCGTTCCCTTCGAGATAAAACACGTTCTGGCTAACACCGATCTCAGGCGTCGATTCGGCTAACAGCACGCCGGTATCATGATCTGTGAATTCCACCGTCATCCAGAAGGAACTCGACAACACGATCGGTGTAGGGAGTTCGTAATACTTCATCTTGAAGAAGAACGGCTCCCGTTCGAGATTCGAAATCGGATACTGCGCCAATAGACCGTTGGGAGGCGTTGATGAGTAGAACCGGACGGTTGCGTTCGTCGGTGTGATCGCCAGATCGCCGCCGTAGTACCCGAATGCGAAGGCGGTTACGATGCCGCCGCCAGTTGCTTGCATGTCCTCGCCAATCTCAGTGTTCGCGCCCGCGTTGAAATACGATCCGATGCGGTCAATATTCGCATACACGGGATACTCGATTTTCGCCGGGTCGCCGTCGGCGCGCACGGTCTTGAAGGATATCAAGATACTTACAGCCGCAAGGAACATGGCGAATCGGGTTTTCTGAATCAGTGTGTTCGCTCCAATAGACCGTTTGATCAGCCTATTGTCGTACTCGATTTCAGGTTTCATCGTTTTGTCGCCTCTTCTTTTCCTTTTCAATGGCGAGGAATCCGCGCGATCGCAAAATTCGCCGCACTACGTGGCCGTTACTATTGAGGACGAATTACAGTAAGGAACAGGATCGTGGCCCGCCCCCTCACCGGCTCCCGATTCGCATGGAGCGAACCGGGAGCCCGCTTGGGGAAGGAGGGATCTTCGGACCTGCAACTTAGAACTCCTCCTTGCTTTGGGAGAAAAAGGGTTAAGCGTCGCTCTCGGTTCCCGTCCATGCGAATCTAATGCGGCTTCGTTCTTCTTTAATTCGATGGGATCAATTGCCGGAAAGTAAGGCTGCGACAAAGGGCGCCAAGTCGGCGTGATCGATGATACCGTTGGGCACGGCCTCCAAATCCCCGGCGCACAGTTCGAGCGTCGTCGCGTTCTGCTGGATCATCGCCGATACAAACCTGCTCAAGTCTCGCCCGTCGACGGTCCCATCGTTGTTCATATCGCCCGCCGTGCAGGAGACGCCGCCTAACGACGTCGAAAAGATTCCCTCGCTGCCGTCGATGAACTGAAGACGAAATACTGCATCAGCATCATCATTGAATGGCGTCGGCCTGCCGTTTCCGGTGTTCGTCGACGTGCCAACTTCGTCGCTTGTCGGATTGGAAGGGTCCATGATAATATCGGCGATGATGCGTTCATCGCTTCCATCGCCAAAGAGGTCGAAAGGGCCCGCCGCATCGAACGACTTCACAACAAGCTCGTAGTCACCGTTCACGTCCTGTACCCAGAGGCCGCGCTGGCTGTCATTCGTATAGCCGATGAAGGCGAGTCGCCCATCGCCGTTCAGAAACAGGCTCGGAAACCGCGTGAAACTAAGACCCGAAGTTCCCGGCGCGGCTTGTCCCTCCCTCAATTCAAGATTGAGCGTTAGACCGCTTCGGTTTGACCAGATGCCGAGGTCATTTGTTGAATTTACGATGCCCGACTGATGAAACATCTTTGAAGCAAAGACGGTATGGCCGTTATTGGCCACCATTACGCGAGCTTCGCTAAGAAAGCCGAACGTGCCGCCACCCGTGCCCGGCGCCGGCCCGGTCGTGATCGCGATTCTGATCGGTACTCCGAAGAGTCCCTCGGTTCGCAAATCGGCATCAGAACCGAAGTCGTCTGCAGCGTAGCTCATCGCAAACGCGCCCGATGAGTTAACTGCCATGGGGATGGGATCGCTGCCTGGTGCCCCTGAAGCGCCCAGAACGCCGCCGCCCGGGAGCACATCTCCTTGCGCAAAGATGTCCTCCAGGAGACCGCCCCGATTCGAATACAACGCGTTGCTATGGCCCACGCTCGCCGCGTCGGTGTTACGGGCAAACTGGAGAATATCGCCTGACGAAGTCAGCCACGGCTCATTGGTCAGCCAGAAGACGGACGATCCGGCCAACAGGTCCTGAACATCGTGCGCACCGCGATAAAAAGTCGTCAGACTTCCGCCCAGGTCGTTCACAATCACATCCCAGGGATTATCGCTGCCGTTTGCCCGAACCCGCGTTCGCAGCAACAAGCGACCGTCTGCTGTCATGTTTGGCACGCGACCAAAGAGCATTTCGTCGTTTGTCGCATTTCCAAACACGGTTCCCGGAAAATCCGGAAGCGCCGTCTCACCTTCGCGGAGCCAAGCGGAAACAGTGTTGCCGTCTGCGCGAAACACGACTTCGTCATTGGCGCCGGTGACGCCGGTGCCACGTACGCGCGCGGTGAACCCAACGATCCCTGCGTCGCAGATGTTGGGGCCAAGCCGATTAGACGTGATCGTCGCGGAGGACCCGAACCCGGCGTAGACAACACCGACTCCCTGCTCCGGCGCCGCGTCGCCTTCTCGCGCGATGCATTCGAGTTGACCGCCACGGCAAACCCAAAGTCCCGTATCGTTGTCACCGGTGACCCCCGGCCCGGTCAATGTAGCGATGAACGCAACGCCGTCGTGGTTGTTCATCACCGGACTGGCATAGAAGTTCACATCCGCATCGAATCGAAGGAACTCGATGTCATTGGCCAAACCGGGACCGAACTCGCCATCGGTTCCGGTCAGGGCAATCGGACGCGGCGTCCTGCTCTGTGCATAAACAATGACCGGCGCGAACCCGAGCGCGATGAGCAGACATAGGGTCGTTACCGTACCTTGATTTTGGAAGTGTCTCACCATATCGGCATCTCCATCTCAGGCGTCGACACGATTATTTTTACGGTGCCAGAAGCAGTGACACGAACAAGGCGATATCACCCGGGTCCGTTTGTGAATCGTCGTTGACGTCTCCGTTTTCAATCTGGCAGCCGGAATATTGCGCCTCGTACAAATCCGGATCGAGTATCGCGATTACAAATGGCCCGACATCCGCGCCGTCAATGAGACCGTCGCAATTCATATCGCCGGTCAAACCTGGCACGGGCTTGAACGCGGCGCCGCGAGGATGTCCCGCCCCGGTCGCGAAAGGACCCAGTGATTGCACGATGTTCGTATCGTGCTCGACAATGTTGCTCAGATTCGTGAATTCGGGAACGAGCAGATTGTTGCTGACCGGATGAAATGTGAGATCAACCGCACTACCAGACGGATATACGCTGACGGGCACGTTGGTCGAGACGTCGTATTCGACGACGTTGCCGATCACGGCGGATACGAATAGATTTCCATTCGGTCCGAATTCGCACCCCGAACTCAGCAAGCCGCCGGTCCCGCCGACGACACCGACGAACACACCTGTGACACCGTCGAACTCGAGGACCTGATCGAGATCGCTGTCCGTCACGTACAGGTTCTGGTTTGGCCCACCGAATGCAATACCCCACGCGGCAGGCAGAGGGACTCCGGATGTAAAGGTCCCCAGAAAAGCGCCCGTCTGTGCATCATATCGTTGCACACCGAACGAGCCGGACGCGACGTAAAGGGCGCCGTCCGGACCCCATTCCAGATCGCGTTGTCCCTCAGAGATGGAGGTCAACATACCGAGGAACCCGCCGTTGTTGTCGAATTCGATAATCGCATTGCCGCTGACAACGAGAAGGTTGCCGTTGTCGCGAAATACCAATCCGCTGGGCGTGTCGAGCCCCGACGCGAACACGCCGACATAGTCACCTGTCACGCCGTCATACTGCAGGACGGCGCCAAGATCTTGTGACGATACGTAAAGGTCACCTCCGGCGCCGGGGGCACCGGCGTTAGACGCCGATGTATACATGCTGAACGTCAGAATCCCTGGGATCATCCATTTGACATGTCGCTTGTATTGCATATTCCATCCTCCAGCGCTAATAGGCGATCATTCGTCTGTTAATGTCAATTATCCTGCGTATCGCCTGCGAGCCGCACAGCAGGATCCGCCAGTCTAAATACGGACCCGGCGATGTAGCGCGTTCCGCCGAGGCCTGCTCCATCTTCCTTTTGAAAGTAATAAGCCGTAAAGATTCGACCGTCGTCCAACTCGCAACCGACCGGGTAACCAAGATCCGGCCCCGGCCCATCTGAACGAACGATGAACTCGGCTCCCCAGGTTACACCGCCGTCATGGCTGATCACACCGCCGATCCCGGCGGGCATGCGACGGCGCGTAAACAACACGAGAATGCGACCATCCTTCAGTAGGATGGGCCAAGGGGCGCGGTAATAGCGTCCTTTTCCTTTCCAATGCGGGGAACGATAATTCCACGATTTCACCGGAAGGCGTTCCCAGCAATCGCGCCGAGTGCCGGTAATCGGTGTCGGCGACTCCCAGGTTTTTCCTCCATCCTTCGATACGGACAGGCAGATCGCGTTCTTGATCCCGTTGACCGATTCATCATCCGGATCAATATGCAGGGTGTAACAATGCAGGTCGCCCAACGGCGCAAGTAATAACGACGTATAAGTAAAGCGGCCGGCGCCAAGTGATTCCGGAATCGGTCGGCTTAACATCCGCCAGGAAATACCATTGTCGACACTCGAAAAGATCGCGGGATCGGCGCCGGAAAGCGTTGGAGATTCGACGGTTGAGGATTGAAACGCCGCCAGAAGCGTCTTGTTGTCCGGCATTCGAATGACGGGCGTCGCATGTCGATGTATCCAAACCTGATCTCCATCAGGATTGACAACGATCGTCGGTGTTTTTTCCCATGTTCGTCCCTTGTCGGGCGATCGCAAAGAGAAACAGACAGGAATTTCCTTATGGTCGGGCTCGAAGAAGGTCCGCCCGAAGAACAGCGTCGAGCTTGGCCGAAACATGTCGATTTCCGCCCGTCGCGATGGTTCGGGGTAAAGAAAATCACGTTTTTTCTTTGCGGGCATCGTCTGATTGAACAGGACGACGTCGTCGCTTGGTCTCCACGTTCGTCCACCGTCCGTCGTGCGCTGCAGCAGTAAGACCGAACGCTCCTGTGCCGGGTAATGGCGGATGTCGGCGTCTTTTTCGTACCGACAGCTTGCGCAATAGTGACCGACGATTAACTCACCACCGCCGAAATAGTCGAAGATGACTTCCCGGGGATGGCTGCAGTAGGAGTTGTTTTTATAGTGGATAGCGAAGTTTCGGAGTTCAGTGACGCGTGGAGCACTTCTCGGTCGAGCGGGTTTTGCCGCGACATCACCACCTGCATAGCTTACCTGTTCACCATATGCCGACGCCAAAACGAAGACTACACTCCACCTGATCTTACACATTCCGTTGAGCATCAGTTCTCCTGAGAAAAGCTCGGCTTCTCTGCCGACGCGCGTTACAACAACAATGACACGAAACCTGACACATCTTCTCCATCAACGGAGCCGTCATCATTGACGTCTGCCGCACACTGCAGCTCATTATTCGCCGTTCCGGGGTCCAATAGCGTCGCCACGAACATCGGGACATCGAGCATGCTTATGTTTCCATCGCTGGTCATGTCACCCTTCATGCAATCCAAAAATTTAACGACCCAGCCTTCCTTATCGCCTGCCGGATTCGTTCCGATTCCGACGATCGTGCGACCGTCGCCGGATATGTCGCGGGCCTCATTCAAGATCCAACCATTCAGGTCGACGCCATGCTCTTGGTTCAACACGACGTCAAGTTGGCGCATCCCATTGGCTGTGTCCCACAAGAAAGCACGTTCACCATCGTCCGTCCGACCGAGCCCGACAGCGAGCGTCCCGTCCCCCGAAACGGCCCAGCCTTCCGCGTAGAATTGGCCGCCCGGCAGGTCACCGATCGCCAAAGGCCCGAAGAACGAAGGAGCCCAGACGACGGCCTCCATCCCCTGGCCGGATACCGCAGAGCCGGCCATCTTGGTTCCGTCGGCGGATACGCCTCGCGCTATGCTCCAACAAGTCCCGCCGAAGAGGTCGCCGAGCCTGGACATTCCAGCGCCCTCAATCCACTGGAATCCCATGGATGTACACGAATTGCTTTCATCACTCTGGCCGACGACCACGTCGCCGTCGGCGGACACGTCTCGGGCAAAGCTGAAGAACGGATCGCCGGAGAGATTTCCCAAACTCACCATTCCGGTACCCGCCGTCCAACGAAATGCCTGTCCTCCGGAATTGGGGCCGCCGAAGTAAAGACCGTTGGCTTCTCCGACGACGACGCTGCCGTCGGCCGAAACGCTCCACGCGTCACTGTCAAATTCGCCGTCAGGCAGATCGCCAAGGCCGACCATGCCCGTCGCCTCTGTCCAACGAAACGCTTCAGTCGATCCTTCTTCTTGGTTGTTGTTGGATACGCCCCATCCGACGATTACTGAGCCGTCGGCGGACACACCCTTCGCGAGGCTGCGAGTGGGGCCGCCGGGTAAATCGCCAAGGGACTCAAGTCCGGATACCGTCCATTTGACGGCTTCGAATTGGTCGGTTTCGGTGCTACTGCGGCCCACGACGACGAGTCCGTCCGCTGATACGGCCCACGCCTCGCTCATGTTGTCTCCGCCCGGAAGATCTCCGAGTCCTTGGAAGACCGCAGTCTGAGCATGGGCCAGGCATGCCGAAGTGATCATCCAGATCACCACAACGCGGTACAGGCACTTTCGCACACTTGAAGAACGGCGGCCTGATACGCCGGATGCCGGGCTCGATTTGTTGTCGATGTTTTCCATTTGTGATATCTCACAATTCGTTGAACACAAGAAAAACCAACGCCAATCGACGACCTCTACGAGCCGTCGATTGCTCCTTAGCCAGAAGTCATGCACGACGCCGCCTGACCAGCATTGCGCCGAGCCCAAGCATGGCCAGCGACGCCGGCTCGGGAACGACCGGTCGCGAGGGATCCTGGAATACTGAAACCACGGCCGGTGGATCGCCGAAGAGTCCGGGGCTCCCGATGGCATGCAGCGTGGCCGTCGTTTCGTCGTAACAGATGCCGAATCCTTCATTAGCGATCATGTCGATCAGTATCGGAGCCCCGACATAAACACCGGAGGTGTCGTATTCATACAGTGCGTCGTTGTTCGCGCTGCCGTCCAGCAGCAACAACGTGCCGGACACGGGATCGATATCGATACTCGTCCACTGGCGCCCCGCGGCGGCGAAACCACCGAGGAACGTGCCGCTTCGATCGAAGTGCTCGACCGTGCCATCCCAATAGGCGAACCACAAGCTGCCGTCGTCAGGCGACACGGCAACACCATTCAGAAAGGCTCCGTGAGCCGGATCGATGGAGTTTATCAACGCGCCGTCCAACCCAACTTCGCGAAGGATCTGATTGTTCGTATCGAACTCGACAACCAGCAGAGTATTCGTCGCTTCGTCGTATGCGGCACCACGAAGCGCCAATGCAAACCCTCCGAAACTCGTCGCTGGAAAATCAATCGTTCCAACGTGTGAGTAGCCGCTATCGTGCACATCAATGTAATGCGTGCTTGAATCACCACTGATACGGCCTGTCGTGTAGAAATTCGTGTCACTGCAGGCGATTCCGTTCGCAGTATCCACACCAAGGTTCGATTGACCGACACTGACAAAAGAGGCCGCTGCCTGTCCTGCGACGCAGATTGACAAACATATGCCCGTGAAAAACAGATGATGTCCATGCGCCAGATGCGATTTATCAATTTCAAGTCGAATCATCTCACACCTCCAAAAAGTTAGAGTCTCGGTACGAAACAACGGCTGACACGGCTGATGCGCATCGACAGATCACCGAGTTTGGAATCGTCCGAAAACGGCATACATTCGGACGGCGGTTGCCTTCGATCACTGATGAAAAAAGCGAAGGCGTATGCCGCACTCGAATCAAAATGTTTCAATTAGGGCGAAGCGGCGTGTATAATTCGTCAAGGGGATACGCCGCTCCGCGTCCCGTCTGATGAAGCGAGATAAACGAAAACGTCGCGCCAATTTTTTCAGAATTTCTTAAACGTGGCTCTTATTCCGTCCAATCTGACCAAGCTGTTGGCAAATGCCGATAATACACAGGATTTTGGCCGCGCGTTCTCGATCGCCTATGAACGGCTGCACAATCTCGCAAGACGATATGTTCGCGGCGAACGGATGAACCACACGCTCGGCGCCACTGGGCTGGTCCACGAAGCATATCTGCTCCTCTCGCGGCGTCCTCCCGAAGGCGGCTGGCGCGATCGCTCACATTTTTATCGGGTCGCGTGCCACGCCATGCGTCATATCCTGGTAGACCACGCTCGCGCAAGGTTGACTGCAAAGCGCGGTGGCGGCATTGCCCGCGCCGAGCTGAACGAACAGCTCGACGGCGCCGACCAGGGGGCAAGCCGCCTACTTGCGGTTGACGAATCGCTTCGAAAACTTGCCGAAATCGACGATCGACAAGCACAAGTTGTCGAGCTCCGGTTTTATGGTGGCTTTACGATTCCCGAAGTCGCAGAGATCCTCGGCACGTCGCCGCGAACCGTCGACCGCGAATGGGGCACAGCGAAAGCGTGGCTGTACCGTGAGCTGCGGCGAGGAGAGGTCACATGAGCAGCACTCGATGGGACAATCGCATCAAAGATGTTGTTCATGCCGCGATGGCACGGCCGAGTGAGGAGCGACAATCATTCGTGGCCGATGCGTGCGCCGATGATGTCGAACTGTTTGATGCCGTATCGTCCCTTGTCGAAGCTGTCGATCATTCCGTCGATTTCCTCGAATCCGGTGCTCACACGATGATGGGAGACACGCTGCCAGAGGAACCCACGAAAGAGCACGGACCGGATGCGTCAGGTCGGCGCCTCGGTGCTTATCGTCTGCTGCGGCGCATCGGCGCCGGCGGGATGGGCGACGTTTACCTTGCCGAGCGTGCCGACGAAGAATACGACAAACAGGTTGCCGTCAAGATCGTCCCGCGCGGTAGTCTCGTCCCGTTGGCGTTCGATCGATTCAAACGCGAGCGCCAGATGCTCGCCACGTTAGAGCATCCTCATATAGCACGCCTCCTCGACGGCGGCGCATCTGACGAAGGCGAACCGTATCTTGTGATGGAATATGTCGAAGGCATCTCGATTGTGTCATACGGCCGACGCCATCATCTGTCCATTCGACAGCGGCTTGAATTGATGCTCGACGTCAGTTCGGCTGTACAACATGCGCACGAAAGCCTTATCATCCATCGCGATCTAAAACCGGGAAACATACTCGTCACAAAGACAGGAGTGCCAAAACTCCTTGATTTCGGAATCGCCGACGTTGTAAGAGAGCAAGCCGCCCCCGCAGATGCGCCTAGGGAGGCCGGCATGCGGCTCGCAACCCCCAGGTACGCCAGTCCCGAACAGATCGAGGGTCGGCGCGTAGGCGTTCAGACCGACGTGTATTCTCTGGGCGTCATCCTCTACGAGTTATTGACGGGCCGACTCCCGTATGACGTTGACAAAGAGGACGGAATTGCACTGCGCGGCGCCATCATCTCACGACCACCCACTCTACCCAGTCGAGTGGCCGATTTTTCCGCACTACACGATTCGGGAGTCGCCCGACCGACAACGGATCGTAAAGATACAATCGATCACAAATGGCGACGACAGCTGCGAGGTGACATCGATGCGATCCTTCTAAAAGCACTCGCCAAAACGACCGTCGAGCGTTACAACAGCGTCGAGCAATTCGCCGAAGACATTCGTCGACATTTGACACGCTGGCCAGTTCATGCACGCAAGCCGACGTATCGTTACGTTGCCACACGATTCCTTGCTCGAAACCGTATCATCGCGTTGGCGACAGCGAGCGTGATCCTCGCCCTGATCATTGGTATTGTGGGTACCGTGACTCAGGCGCGAAATGCTTCCCACCAGCGCGATGCGGCCATCGCGAGTCAAGAGGACGCAGAGAAAGCCGGGCGACAGCTGGCCGAAGAAGCGGACCGTGCCCGACGCCTCGTTGCCCTGATGCGCGAGATGTTATCGTCGGCAGACCCACAAAATGACGAACTCGGGCGTAACGTCTGCGAACGTCTCGAGCGATTTGCACAACGCATCGATGCCGATCTGGCAGAGCAACCTATCATGCGGGCCGCGATACTCGACACCATCGGGAATATTTTTGCCGGTCTGGGCCGCTATCGTGAGGCTGGCGAATATCTGCAAACCGCTTTGGCGCTGCGCCGGAAATTGACGGATATCGCGCCGACGGAAGTGGCCGAAAGCCTCGTAAGCCTCGCGTCCTGCATGCGAAACACAAACAAGTACGAAGACGCGGAACGCCTCTATCGCGAAGCGCTCGTGCTTCGGCGATCGGAACTCGGCGATGATCATCTCGACGTTGCGACGACAATGATGTACTTGGCGATGGTCCTTGAGCGACGCGCCGACTACGATCGTGCAGAACACTTGTATCGCCGCGCTCTCGATCTTGCGCGCCGACTCGTCGGTGATAATCATCGCATCACCACACGTTGCCTCAACGGCCTGGCCAATCTCCATGTGTCGCTCGGCGAATTCGACAAGGCTGAGAGAATCTATCGCCGCAACCTCGAGACAAACGAGCGGCTCTACGAATCCAATCATCCGTTCACATTGACGGCCAGAAGCAATCTCGCCGAATTACTGATTCGACGCGGCGAATTCGCCGAAGCCGAGGCACTTAGCCGCGAGCTGCTCGACTCGCGAATTCAGATATTTGGTGCTGAACATCCTGATGTTGCCGCAACGCTGCACACGATCGGTTGTGCCCTGGCAGGACGGCAGCGACTGGATTCCGCAAAAACCCATCTTCGCCGTGCGCTGGAAATGCGCCGCCGACTACTTGGCGACATGCACACCGAGGTCGCCGAAACGCTACAGTCACTCGCCTCAGTTCTGGCTGCAACGGAACACAAGCAGGAATCCGGCAAGTACTTACGAGAGTGCCTGATGATACGGATTCGAGTGCTGGGACGGGCGCATCCCGATGTCGCATGGGTGATGTCTGACTACGCCGAGAGGCTCGCCTCGCAGGGCCGCCATAATGACGCTGCCAAGTTGTTTTTTGATGCCATGCGCATCTGCGAAGCCAAACTTCCAAGGGAGCATTGGTTGACTCAACAAATATCCAGACGTCAAAAAGACCTCACGGGTCATCTTCACAAGTGATGGAACATAAGCAGCTTCAACAGACCCCACTCAGAGCTGCCCGGTCTTAAAGTTTTCACATGAGATCCCCCAGCGCCGGAAGTTGGCGACGAATCCGGAAACACAGAACCCATCGAATCGAACGCTCCTTCATTTAACGCCGGCAACGAACATCGTGACGCGTGTCCAGTTGATTAATCTCCGTAGGAAGCTATTCGCGAGGGCAACGGTGGTCCGACGCTCAGTAAACGCAAAGCCTGCGGAAATTCCCTAAATGCGATTTCCGAAAAATGCACAAGATCCAGATATTTGTTTTGTAGTGCTTTAGCGCGGTGAGTAACCCAGCCGTCTAGGGCTTCTCTCGCCAATGCGCGGCTTCTTCCGACCTACCTGTCGTTTCACAAATCTCAGCCAACTTCTTTCGGATGGCCGGCCGCCAGATTGAATTTGCACCGGTCTCAATGGCTCGAAAAATGCGTTCCGCCTCGTGATAGCGTTTCGCCTTGAAGTGCGCTAACGCCACGTAGTATCGTACCTCGACAAACCATAGGTGTTCTTCAGGAAGCGCATCCGTCAGCCGGTCAAGCATGGTTTGTCCCCACTCGATGGCCTGTTCGAGATTTCCGTGGCGCACATAGTGGATCAGTAGCTCTTTTTCGGCGTTATACGTTCCCTCTGCGTTGGGGCCCTGCATCTCTCTGTGCAGCCGAATCGACTTCAGCACGACTTCTTCCGCTTCCTCGTATCGATCCGGTTTCTCGCACAGTATTGCGGCCAATGTATTGGTGAGAAAAAGCGACGTGGCAGACGATTCCCCGTGCGCCTCGTTCGAGGTCGCGAGCGCCTCTTCAACCAACGACATCGCCTCATCCAGACGCCCGACGCCGATCAGGGAAACGGCGAGATTGTTGACCGAGATCAGCGTCTGCCGGTGCGCCGCGCCTTGCACGCGGGCTTGTACTTCCAGAATCTCCCGCAAGAGCTCGATTGCGTCTTGATCTCGCTGGAGTCGCATGTAATGTCCGGCGAGGTTGCCGATCATGGTCAACGTTTCGGGGTGAGATGCGCCGCGAATCTCTTTTGATTGTTCAATGATTTCTTTGTAAAGAGGCTCTGCTTTTTCTGAAAAACTGCGGGAATAGAGTTCGGCCAGATTGCTTTTCACCGCCAAGCTCGCTGCGGAATTCTCACCTTCGGCCTCCGTGACCAGGCGGACGGCCTCAACCATTCCCTGTTCCGCTTCGGGCAGTCGATTAAGACGCAGCGCCGCGAGCGCTCGCGTCGACATGAGCTCACCAATGGACGCCTCGAAATCCGGGTTTTTCTTTGCAGCTGCGATGACGACATCAAACCTTTCGATCGCCGCCTCATACTCTTGCTGAAAAAAGTGCAGTTGCGCCAGAAGTAGCATGGCGAAATCCAGTTCGCTTGAGTCGGCGTCTGGGGTCGTTTCGAGAATCGCCAACGCGCGGGAGGCCTGTTGTTGGGCCAGTTCATACTCGCTAAGCGACAAGTAGGTTGACCCGATCGTCCTCCTGATCCGCGCCTCCAGCAAAGGTCGGCCTTGGAACTCTTGATCAATATCGTCCGCAGCCAGGTCAACCATCTCGCGAACAGTGGTGTCTTTTCCGAGAGATTCCGGCGTCGCCCGTGAGATCATATCGGTAAAGAAGCGGGTGACTTCCTGCGATGCCTCCAGCGCCGCTTGTTTGGCGTTGCGATCCTTGACCGATGCTTCCAGCGCCGCCTGTTTTGCGTCCCTTTCCCGAGTCATTTTTATGAGCAAGACGCTCGACACGATAAGGCCGGCCGACAATGCGAGGACCGTTGCAAAGGCGCCACCGACGAGCGTTCGGTGACGACTCGCAAACTTTCGCATTTGATAAAACGCACTCGGTGGATGGGCTGCAATCGGCTCGCTGCCGAGATACCGCCGCAAATCGTCCGCCAATGCTGCCGCGGATGCGTAACGACGATCGGGGTCCTTCTCAATGGCTTTGGCGACGATCGTGTCCAGATCTCCACGCAACGTGCGATTCACCGTTGCGACCGAGCGGGGTTCTTCGTCGCGTAGGATTCGTGCCGCCTCGGCAAGGGTTTTGCCATGAACGTCGAGCGGCACACGCCCGGTGAGGAGTTCGTAGAGAATGACGCCTATGGAATACACGTCGCTGCGCGTATCGATTTTCTCCGGATCACCGGCAAGTTGCTCCGGACTTATATAGGCAAGGGTGCCAATGATCTGGCCCGCCTCGGTCCGCATCGTGGTGGCCTGCACATCACGATCCGTAATACGGGCGATACCGAAGTCGAGAATCTTCGGCTGCGCCGAAGAGGGGACCGAGGGACCGGAGGATCGGGGGGAAGGAATCGATGCGTTCTGCGCCCCTCCTATCCCCTGATCCCCTGATCCCCCTTCCCCTCCATCCACAACAAGGATGTTGGCGGGTTTTAGATCTCGATGAATCACACTCTTTTGATGAGCATGGTGGACGGCATCACAAACACGGGCGACTAGTTCGACGCGATTCCGAGTTGAAAGACCCTGTTTCTCGGCATGTAAGGAAATACGATCGCCATCGATCAATTCCATGGCGAGAAAGGGTTGCTTACGACCGTTGACCTCGACCACACCTGACTCGTACACATGGGCAATGCCGGGATGCTGTAGAAGGCCCAGGACCTGCGCTTCGTTCTGAAATCGCTTAAGTATCTCGACGTCAAGTATATTGGGCCGCAAGAGTTTGAGGGCCACGTTACGGCGCGGAGACACCTGCTCGGCCTCGAAGATGACGCCCATCCCACCTTCGCCGATTCTTCGGATAATCCGGTATCCGGCGACTTCCACCGGAGTCTCGATACCGGCTTCGGCTTCTCTTGCCAGATCGACGGCCCAATCGGCGAGACGTTTGCCGGACTCGTCGTCAATCGCGGCGTCGCCGGCAGCATCGGCTTCAAGGAGCATATCAATCTGTCGACGAAGCTCGTCGTCGTTCGCGCAAACTTCAGCGAGTACCGTCTCGCGCTCGGAAGGAGGCAGATCGCATACGAGGTCAAACAGCGACATGGCTTTCTGATACAGATCCGTTGAGCTCACGGGGCGTACCCTCCTTTGAGCTCTGCGAGTAACCACGCTCGGGCACGCCGCCAATCCCGCTTGACCGTCGAATCAGACACACCGAGAATCTTTGAGACCTCATCGATCGACAGGCCGCCAAAGAATCGTAATTCAACGAGTTTCGCCTGCTTTTTGTCGCGGATTCCCAACTTCGTGAGCGCTTCGTCCACCGCCAGCACATCCACGGATGACCGCTCCGATGGCGTTTGCATCAACGTCGCGGCATGTTCTCCGACGGCCCGTTGCCCGCTGGCCCGGCGCCGGGCGTGATCCGTGAGAATCTGCCGCATCGCCGTCGCAGCGACGGCGCAGAAGTGCGCCCGATCCGTCCAGTTTTGGCTCGGCGAATGAACAAGCTTCAGAAATGCTTCGTGAACCAGGGCCGTGGGCTGCAGCGTGTGCCCGGAGCGTTGGTTACGAAAATAGGCCGCGGCTCGCGCTCGCAGTTCGCCGTAAACCAGCGGCAGCAGGTCGTTGACGGCGCCCTCGTCACCGTCCCGAACCAGGGCCAACAGCCGCGTGACCTCGGTACTGCTCCCGGATGTTTCGCCGCCGCCGTCTTGCATCCACCTATTTTAGCCAACCATGGACACATTTCCGAGAAGCGATGTGGGTTTAAGTACTTATCGGTAACTACTTAATGTCTCCGGCATTTTTTTGACCCCTGCCCGGTCGTTGGCTCGTTTCCGACATTGACTGCACGCAATGCGAAATGAACCCAACCTAGGACGTCGGATTGAACGGCGCTCGCGTTGGTACGAAATGCGACTGAAAGGGAACCCAATGTCGGAAACGCTATCTCGATTGTCGGTATTACGGGGGGTAAGACGAATGACACGAAAAAATAGACATCTTTTCGCGAAGGGCAAGGCGGCGATTTGCGTGCTACTGATCCTCAACCTGAACTATTGGACCGGTTGCGGCGAGGCCGTGTTGATACCGGAAAATACGATGCCGGGAAATGTCGAGCGCATTTTGTTGACGCCCGATCATCCGGTGAGCCAAGCGCTGGCGGGGAGTCAGTTTGCCGGTGCGATCGCCATCGACGTCGATCGCGCAAGCGGACGGTTCAACTTCATCTATGCCGACGGCGAAACGAAGCAGGCGAGCGGACAGTATGTCGGTCAAGGGGCGACCATCAGCATCACCGAGTTCTCCTTTTCCCGCGACGGACAGGGTGCCACTCTGCATCTCAATCCCGACACCAAACAGGTCACCCTGCTGACGACCACCACCGGGTTCGAGTGGCGGCCCTCCGCGCAGGTTTCCGCGCGTGAGATTGCGAATGATGCCCAGGGCAAGGATACCTATCTCGCCGCCAATGACGAGCTGATCGAATTCGAGGAAGACCTCGTCAAGAACGGCGCCGCTCAGTTCGCCCCGGGTCTCTTCATCCTGGGCACCATCTGGCTGGCCTGCACCGTGATCTGCCCGATCTTCCTGTTGATCCTGTTGCTGCTCGGTCTGCTTCAGAACACGATGGGGCCGGGCGGCAATCCGGTGCCGACCGACACCGACAACGACGGCATCGCCGATGCCAATGACAATTGCCCCAATACGGCCAATCCGAATCAGGCGGACACCGACGGCGACGGCGTCGGGGATGCCTGCGAGAACACGCCGGCGCCCAATCCGCTGCCGCCGGTGGCCCAGGACAATAACACGACCACCAATGAAGACACGGCGCGGGTCATCGACATCCTGGCCAACGACAGCGACCCGGACGGCAATCTCGACCCGACCAGTGTGACCGTCACCGTTGCTCCGACGAACGGAACGACCGCGATCAACGCCACCACGGGTCAGGTCACCTACACGCCCAACGCAAACTTCAACGGTAACGACACCTTTACCTATCAGGTCTGCGACGCGGGCGTGCCGCCGCTGTGCGACACGGCCGTGGTCAACATCACGGTCAATCCGATCAACGATCTGCCGACGGCGGTGGACGATCCCAACGCAACGGTCAACGAAGACGCCACGGTCGCCATCACTGTGTTGGCCAACGACAATCCCGGCCCCGACGGCAACCTTGATCCGACGAGTGTGACCGTCACCGTGCCGCCGGCCAACGGCACGGCAACGCCGAATGCCGCCGGGGTCATCGAGTATGTTCCCAATCCGAACTTCAACGGCACGGACACCTTCACCTATCAGGTGTGCGACGACGGAATTCCGCCGCCGGCCGCGTGTGACGCGGCCGTGGTGACCATCACGGTCAATCCGGTCAACGATCCGCCCGATGCGGTAGATGATCCCAGCGCGACGGTCAATGAAGACGCCACGATCGCGATCACTGTGCTGGCCAACGACAATCCCGGTCCCGATGGCAACCTTGATCCGACCAGTGTGACCGTCACGGTGGCGCCGGCCAACGGCACGGCGACGCCGAATGCCGCGGGGGTCATCGAGTACATTCCCAACCCGAACTTCAACGGCGCGGACACGTTTACGTACCAGGTGTGCGACGACGGAATTCCGCTGCCGGCCTTGTGCGACACGGCCGTGGTGAACGTCAACGTCATCCCGGTCAACGATCCGCCGGTCGCGAATCCGGACACGAACAAGCTGATGGAAGACGCGATGCCGAACGCGGTGACAGGCAACGTCCTGACCGACAACGCGGACACCGATGTGGACAACGTCGTCCCCAACGACCTGACGGTGACCAACCCGGGCAGCGGAATCGTGGGCCTGTTCGGCACGCTGAACATCGCGCCCGACGGCAACTACACCTACACGCTGGACAACGGCAATGCGCAGGTCGACGCGCTGAACGTCGGCGGCCAGTTGCAGGACGTCTTCAACTACACCATTCAGGACACCGGCGGGGCGCCCGGCGGCTCGACGCTGACGATCACGATCAACGGGGCAAATGATGCTCCGATCGCGGTCGGCGATCGCTATCAGGTCACGCAAGGTTCAACGCTGATCATCAACACGGTGTTGACCGGTCTGCTGGGCAATGATACGGACATCGATAACGATCCGCTGACGGTCATCCAGGTCGGCGGCGACCCGGCGAACGCAGCCGCGTTCACGCTGAACGCCGACGGCACCTTCACCTACCAGCACAACGGCGCCGACACGACCGACGTGTCCTTCCAGTACATGGCCAACGACGGCGCCGCCAGCAGCAACACGGTCACGGTGAACATCGAAGTCGTTGCCGGTCCCGCTGCGAACAATGACATGTACGACACGCTGTTGAATACCGCACTGAACGTCAATGCCGCGAACGGCGTCATTCAAGGCGGCGCGCCTGGTGCG
The DNA here is from genome assembly GCA_022360095.1 of Phycisphaerales bacterium. Classification (GTDB taxonomy): domain Bacteria; phylum Planctomycetota; class Phycisphaerae; order UBA1845; family UTPLA1; genus JAKSDK01. The sequence continues at coordinate 359,621 of JAKSDK010000138.1, read as the reverse complement.
ATGATGGACACCTTCGGCGATCCTGCCGCGACACTGACGTCGTTCGGCGGCGGTGCCCTCGGCGGCTCCGTGACCGACAATGCTGCGGGCGCGACGGTCAACTTTGGCGCGGGTTCGCTGACCGTCAACGCCGACGGCTCGTTCAACTTCACGCCGGACACCGACTTCACCGGGAACTTCACGTTCAGCTATCGCCTGACGAACACTGCCGGCACAGACGACGCCACGGTGACGATCACCGTAGGCGCCCCGGCCATGGCTCAAAACGACGGCTTCACCTGCACCGGCAACATCGCGATTGCGATTGCGGCCAACGGCGTGCTGGGCGACAACGGCAACGGCGCCGACACGGGGGACGCCCTCATGGTGACGGCTGTCCAGGGGAACGCCGCCAACGTCGGCAATGCCACGGCCACCAACCAGACGGGTCTTAACAACGTCACCGGTTTCGTCACGCTGAATGCCGACGGCAGCTTCACGTACGACCCGCCGCCGGGTTTCGTCGGAACGGACACGTTCACGTATACGATAGATAACAGCTTCAACGCGCCGAGCACGGCCACGGTGTCGATCACGATCAGCGGCATGATCTGGTTCATCGACGGAGCTGCAGGCGGCAGCCAGAACCGCGGCAACTTCAGCAATCCGTTCACGACGATCGCCGCGTTCAACACGGCTCAAGGCGTCGCGCGGCCGAACGCGATTCCCGCCGACACCATCTTTCTGCACACCGGCAGTTACAACGAAGCCGACGGCTTCAACCTTCAGAACAACCAGCGCCTCTACGGTCAAGGCATCGACATCACGACGGTCTTCATCCCAGACGCCAACAGCGCAGCGCCCTATCCGCCGCCCCAGGGCGCCCGCCCGACGATCGGCACGACGTCGGGCAACGGCGTCGACCTCGCCGCGAACAACACGATCCTCGGCCTGAACATCGGCGACACACCCAACAACATCGGCATCAGCGGAACGAACGTCGGCGTCTGCACGATCAACACTGTGAGCATCATGGGTCTGGGCCAGGCGATCGACATCGACGGCGGTAGCCTTGTCGTGACCATTGACGAACTGAGCTCCACCAACAGCCCTGCCGAAGGCATCGACATCAACAACTGCATCGGCACCTTCATCGTCGCGCCCTCCAACCCGAACGTCGTGACGGTCACGAACGCGACGGGTACGGCCATCGACGTCACCGGCGGCACCGCCAGTTGCACCTTCGGTACAACGAGAATCAACGCCCGCAACGGCGTCGGCATCAACATCATGAACACGGCCGGTGTCATTCGATTCGGGAATACCGTCGTGGGCACCGTCGCCGGCGGCACCGGCACCGGGATCAACATCGACGGGATCACCAACGACGTCACCTTCGGCTTCACCAGCGTCCTCAGTAGCGGCGGTGACGGGATCAACATCGCCAACATGAGCGGCACCGCAGGTACGGATGTTCGGTTCAGGTCGACGTTGATCGGCGGAGTCGGCGATAGCATTGCAGGAACCGGGATCAAACTGAGCGAGATCAGCGCTGCCAACGACGGCAATACGGTGACCTTCGAACGTGTCTTTTTCGGCGACGGCATCACTGTCACGACCGGCATCGCCATCTCAGGCACGGCCAATCCAGCGAATATCGTCGGAGGTCTAATCACGTTTGGAAATACGGGCGGCCCCAGCCTAATCAGGGGAACCACGGGCGATGCCTTTACGGCCACAGGGCTTCTGATCGAAACGGTCTACAACGGCAACATCACTCAGAATGCGGACGCGGCCCTGGTGCGGATCACGAACCATGATAACGCCGGACGTGCCATCACCTTCCAGAACGGCACGCTCGCCGCGACCAACGGCACGGGGTTGCAGTTCAGTAATGCGGACGATACATATAACTTCAATGGAACCGTCACCCTCGACGGCGGCGACGCGGGGATCGACATTCTCAACGGCCCGCAAGGCCTGTTTATTTTTGCAAACACGACGATTAACGACCCCAGTGGGACGGCCCTCAACATAGAGGGCGGTACTCCCACTGTCAATTACAACGGCGGCAGCATCACGCAGAACAATGCCGCCGGCGCCGTGGTCGTTAGCAACCTCGCCAATGGCGCCATCGGTATCAATGTCACTGTGACCGCTAACACCAGCACGGCCACCGGCATCAACCTGACCAACAACAGCAGCGCCATTATCAACCTCACCGGCAGCCTGGACATCGACACCACCAGCGGCACCGGCTTCAACGCCACCGGCAGCGGAACGATCACCGTGACCGGCGCCAACAACACGGTCGATACGACGACCGGAACGGCCGTCAACATCAACGGCGTCACGATCGGCGCCAACGGTGTCGCGTTCCAAAGCGTGTCCTGCAACGGCGCAACCAACGGCATCGTCCTTAACAACACCGGCAATACGGGCGGCGGATTCACGGTGACCGGCAACGGCGGCGACTGCGAAGCGGCCGCGGGCAACTGCTCCGGCGGCTTTCTCCAGAACACGACCGCCGACGCCGTCTCGTTGACCAACGCAAACGACGTAACTCTGACGCGGGTCCATATCGACAATCCCGGCGACGACGGCGTCGACAGTCAGGGCGGCTCCGACCTGGTTCTGACCAACGTCCGCGTGACCAACGTCACCGCGGCCAATGGCGACGGGCTGGAGGCCACGGGCCTTGGCGGCGTGAACCGAATCGATGACAGCCGATTCGAGACCATCGGCGCCAATGCTGAGTCCGCCGTTGACATCTGCAACATCGATACCAATATGACCTCCTTCACCATGACCGGCTGTACCATTGCCGGCCAGAACCGGTTCGGCGTGCCCGCCGTGAACATCGAAGCGCGCGGCAGCTCGAACCTGAATAACGTCACCATCGGCGGCGCCGTGGCGGCCGACCCGACCGACACGACGCTCAACGTGGACGGCAACCATTTCTCCGGCCTGACCGGCAACGCGGTCAACGTCCTCTCAACCGACTTCGCCACGGCCACCAGCTCGATCCAGGGCAACGTCTTCCGCGACTCAAATCCGGGAGGGATGTCGGGCGTCAACGTGTCGGCGGTCGCTGCGAGCACGCACAATACAACGATCTCAAACAATCTTCTGGACGACCTGGAGCTGTTGGGCATCGGACTTGTGGCCCTGAACGTCGGGGTAGCCGATATTGCGGGCATGACGGCGACCATCTCCGGCAACCAGTTCCGCGATCTCGATGGCGATAACGACGTGATCGTGAACGCAGAAGCCATCCGCGCGAGCGTCAATCAGGGCGCCGGCGGCGGGCCGGTCGACATCACGATCGACAACAACCGGATCGACGACGTCGGCCGCCAGGGAATCTCCGTCGATGTCGGCGGCCAGACACCGGACATGGACGTACGCATCCGAGGCAACAATGTCGGCGCGGGGCCGGACGGCCTGGCGAACGCCGGCGGCGACGACCTGCCGGTCGGCTTTGCGAACCGTGAGGCGATCTTGATCCTCTGCATGGGCGACGCCAATCTGGACGTGCTGGTCACCAACAATCAGGTCGTGGGCAGCCAGACGTCTCAAGAGGTTCTGGACGTCGGGGTCGCGTCCAATCTGAACGGCGATACGCCGGTGCTGAACATCACGGTCGACGATTCGGCGGGGGCCAACGTGTTTCACCAGGCCGGTAGCGGCAACAACGTCCGCTTCCTTACCGACCCCGGTGGCACCAACGCGGCGGAAACGCTCTGCATCAACATGACCGGCAACACGGTCTCGGGCGCCGCCCAGATCGGTATTGATCAAAACGGTAACGCGACGGTCAACGTGACACAGACGAGTGCGCTCAACCTTTCCGCCGTCAACGGCGGCGCCAACGTCGGCGTGAACGGCACGCCGACGTTCAACCAGCCGGCTTGTCCATTACCGAGCTTCTGACCTGCCTGACCAATCGCGGCATCTGCACCAGGGAATCTTCACGGAGCGTCGTTCTCTTGATGATGGCAGGAAGGAACAAACAAAATCGAACCATCCCGAACCTTGCGAACAAATGGACTTGGACTGATGAATGCGGCCGTACCTTTGCTTTCCGCCTGACAGAAGCGGCCGGATATGTTGCCCATTCGGGCAGTAAAAATGAGACAATAGGCTGCTATTCTTGTGTCATTATTTTCATGCCATGTGCCATTTTTTTCTTTGCGCGCCACCGGAACATGCCAGAGCATGTCGGCGGATCACGATAAAGCCGATATTCAAGGCGAGCATAGTCACAGCTCGGAGACAGCTGATAACGCAAGCAAATACGGGGACTTAGACGGTCGTAGTCGGACGATGCCGAAGCATGTCGGGGGGAGAATCAGGACAGCCGCCGATCGGACTCGAACCGATGACCTGCGGTTTACAAAACCGCTGCTCTACCAACTGAGCTACGGCGGCGCTGTGCGCTTCGATTCTATTCAGTGTACCACAAGTCCTTAGTTTTCCAAGACCTTCGGCGCGGGAATCATCTCGCTTGGGGTCGCAGCTTGGGGGAATCCAGGGGAACGTCCCAGCACTGAAGAGCGAATTCTTTTTTTGCTGAACTTGTGGTGATGACCTGGCTGAGAACCTAAGCGGTCGATGTCCTGAATGTGGAGGAAGCGTTGACACAGCCAAGATTCCTGGTGTGGACCCCGGGAAGTATTAGACGGGCTGTTTCGTCGATTCGGGCTTGGTTTGAGAGGCCGAGATGGCTTCGAGCAGTCGTTGATGGTCCCACGGTTTCGTTAGAAAGCCGACCACGTTCGGTTCGTTGCCAAGCTTCATGACCGTGTCCTTCGTGGCGTTCCCGGTCAGGATGATGCACTTTAGTTTCGGGGCGCGCTCCCGCAACCGACGCACAACCTCTTCTCCGGGCATCACGGGCATCATCAGGTCCACAAGCGCTACCTCAAAGCGCGTATTCTCAGCCAAACTGATCGCCGTCGTTCCGTTGTCGGTGGCGACCACTTCGATTCCAAGAGGTCGCAACTCTCGTTTGATGGCACTGCAGACATGCTTCGAGTCGTCCACGACGAGGATTTTCCGCCGGACGATTGACTTGCCTCTGGCAGGCGAGGTGGGGGGGATTTTATTTGATCGTGTGTCGATTCGTGGAGTAGAGTCGTTTCCGGCAGTCGTCGGGCCGGCAGGCTGCAGGGGATTTGTTGGTTGGGAATCCTGCAAGGGCTTTTGACCGCTTTCGCCGTCTTCATCTTCGGCATCCAGGGAGTTTCCGATCACGAATACGCTGGCGAGCAACGGATCGACATGGCTGAGCGAACGAATGCGATCGATCATCTTGGGTGTCAGACGTACGCCTTCGTTGATCAGCAGCACACCGTCGAGGTTGCGAATCGGGCGAGCCAATACCATGCCGTCCTTGGTTTTCTTGGGAGAAATCTCAACTTCGACTTCACGGCCGGCAGTGGTGCCGACGGCCCCCATGTGTTTTACCAGCAGCTCAACAAGTTCGGGATCAAATTTTTTCCCTTGTCCGTCCTGAATGGCTTCTTTGCCGGCGGCGTGTGATATGTCGGTCGGATTCTCTGAGTCGTAAACCGCTTGGTCATACGCGTTGACGATCGCGATGATTCGCGAGGCCAACGGGATAGCGTGGCCCTCAAGGTTCTCCGGGCCTCCGCTTCCGTCGAAGTGTTCGTTTTGATGCCGGACGGCGATCGCGATCTTCTCGAATCCTGAAACCTTGGAGAGAATGGCGTATCCGACTTCCGTATGATCCACGGGGTCCGTAGGTAGAGCGTTCGTGGTCGTAGGTTTGGAGAGTTTTCCCAGGTCGTGAAGGTGGGCGGCAAACTCGATGTCCATGATCTCGTTGGCGTCGAGTTCGAGCCGGATGGCCATCTGGCGAGCAAGTTGGGCCACACGTTTGCAATGGATGCCGAGGTTCGGGCTGCTGGCTTCAAGCGTGCCGGCTAGAACACCGACCGTGTCCCGTAGCGATTGTTCGACACGACGTTGGAGCTGCAACAAGTGTTCATTTTGGGCTCGAAGCTGTTCGGTTCGATCCCGGACCTCCGCTTCGAGGCGCTTGTTCCATGCTTCCAGTTGTTCCTTTTGTTTGTGCGAGAGCGCTTCGAGCTTGCGGTGGTCAACGACGAGTTGATAGGCGCCAACGGCGTCCTTGACGACGGACCGGAGATTGTCGTCGTCCCACGGCTTCAGAAGGAACTGGTGAATATGTCCTTCGTTGATTGATTTTTGGGCGGCAGCGAGGTCGGTGTATCCGGTCAGTGTGATGCGCAGCGTGTCCGGGCGAAGTTTGTAGGCCTCAGCGAGGACCTCTGCCCCGGACATTCCCGGCATTCGTTGATCGCAGATGATGGCTGCGATTTCCGTCTCGGCGAGAATCTCGAGCGCAGACGGGCCGTTGTCCGCGAGGTGGATTTCATAACCGTCGCGACGCAGCAAACGTTTGAGCGAACGAAGAATCTGTTGCTCGTCATCCACGATGAGAACGGCGTGGCTCATGTCGCGAATTGCTCCTCCACCCATGCAACATCAAAGGCGGTGAATAATCGAGGAAGCCGGATAACACCGGTTTCGGGATCGCGCCGCCGTGGCGCGTCATCGCATTGCGGGACGCACAACAAAACAGTCCGCTGATGTCCTTTTCGGATCAGTTGATCGACAAGGTTGTGCTCGTCGTTGTCTTCCGGGAGAGCGACGATGACCAGATCGTTCGGTAAAAGCTTGTCAACGACGTCGGCGGGTGCGAGTCGGGTGACTTCATACCCGCTATGCTCCAAAAGCAGCTGGCTGATGCTGGCTCGATTCGCCCTCTCGGTGGATGCCCAGATCGCGCGTTTGGCCGAGGCTTGCTCGCGTGCCTGATCGGCGGCGTCAACCTCCGCAAACATTTCAACGGCCTGGTTGATTCGGCTGTTCAGCCCGTCAAGAATCTGCAATTGTTCGGAGTCATTAAGTCCCAGGGTTTGCGCGGCGACATCCGCCCGGCGGTGATGTCCAATGGGGATATCGAAGCCGAAGCCCATCACTTGAGCGATGGTGTCCGCCAGCATCACAATGGCCAGCAGCCTTCCCACGGGGTCGTCCGGGTTGATTTCCTGCTCATGATGACGAAGCACGACTTGGCACATCTGCTCGGGAATTCCCCAGCGGCTGAGAATCTGGAAGCCCGCGTCGGTATGGTCGACACCGAATACGTCTCGTTCCTGGGCGAGGAAGCGAGTCCCAGGCCTTGCCTCATGAAACAGGGCGCGCAAGGACTCAGGGTCGAATGTCACCATGGCGAGTTGCCCGATGTCGTGCAGCAGTCCGACGACAAAGGCCTCTTCGATGGGTTTGTGCCCGACGTGTCGGGCGATGGCTTCCGAGGCGGATGCGACGGCGATCGCGTGGCGCCAAAGTGTCGTGTGCTCAGGCACGGCCTCCGCCATCGATGGAAAGGCGTCCCTGGCTGCGATTCCGATGACAAGGTTGCGGACGCTGACCTGTCCCAACATGACGACGGCACGACTGACTTGTGTGACCTTGCGCTCCGCGCCGAAAAAAGATGAGTTGGCCACGCGAAGAATCTTGGCCGCGACGGCCTGGTCTTCGCTCAACACCCGAGCCACGTCGTTTGCGGAGGAGTGTGGCGACTCGGTGACTGACAGGACTCGGTTCACAATCTCCGGAAGGTGAGGCAGGTTTTCAATCTGGTCTGGAAGCGCCGCATTCTTCTTTACGTGCATGGGACTTCCTCCCATAACGCGACGATGTTGCCCCGATGGTTGTTGTCGATGACCAGTGGGTTGACACGGCATTGAAACGTCCTTCCGTTCAGCTCAAGACGTTCTGATAGGCCGTTGTCGGGTGCGGTTTTTTCGGTGCTCAGCCGACAAAGCGCTTTCGGGAGCGCGACTTTCGCGGGTATGCCAATGAGTCCCGAATCCGATGACACGATCTCAACGGCGCATCGATTGGCGCCGACGATGAGTCCGGACAGGTCTACACTGAGCACGCCGACACCGATATGCTCAAGCAGATTTTGAGCGGAGGTCAGGCCCACGCTGGCATCCGAGGCGCGTTGTTCGAGCATGAGATTGAACTCACGAAGACTCTCGTTTTGCTCGGCGATTTCGTCGGCCATTCGCCGGTTTTCCTCCTCCAATTCGTGTTGCTCAAGTGCGCGCCGGATATGGAGCTTGATTTCCTCGTCATTCCACGGTTTGGAAAGGAACTTATAGATCTCTCCTTCATTGATGGCCGCAATGATGGCGTTAACCTCCGAGAAGCCGCTTAGGATGATCCGAACGGTGTCGGGCCATCGCTGCCGTATTTCGCGAAGTAATTCGACGCCTGTCATACCCGGCATGCGATAGTCACTGACAATCAACTGAACAGGGTTGACTTCGAGGATCCGCAGCGCTTCTCGTCCGTTTGCGGCGGCGCAGATTTCATAGTCTTCACGCCGCAGGAGCCGTTTCAATGCGGTTCGAATGTTGTCCTCGTCGTCCACGAGGAGGACGCGGCGCTTCTTTTTTTGAAACCGCGCATTCTCAGACGCCATCTCTCTCTCGTTTTTCGAGGGATGCCGGGATGCTTTTGTCGTCGTCTCAGCCAACGTGCCCATTTTGCTCTTCCTCCGTTTGGGGTGGCCCGGCTGTAGGAAGTTCAACACGAAGCGTCGTTCCCTTCCCGGCAATGCTCTTCGCACTGATATGCCCGCCGTGTGCATGCACGATTGTTCGAACAAGGTGCAATCCTAATCCGGTTCCTTCGCCGACGTCCTTTGATGTAAAGAAGGGATCGAAAATGCGTGTGAGGTTTTCCGGGGGAATGCCTTGTCCCGTGTCTTCAACTTCAATGATCAGGCGATCACCCTCCAGCCATGTTCGAATCGTGATCGTCCCGTGCTCTTTGATGGCTTGGGCGGCATTGACCAGCAGGTTGAGAAAGACCTGCCCGAGCTTTCCTCCGTAACAGGGAATCGGCGGAAGGTCGCCATATTCACGAATGACGTCGGCTTTATACTTCAGCTCGTTGTTGGCGACGTTGATCGTTTTGTCCAGAAGCTCATTGATGTCTTCCTCGGCGATTTCGGGACGATCCACATGCGAGAAGTCCCGCATGTCTGCCACGATTTGTCGAACCCGCTGTGTTCCTTCGACGGATTCCGTGATCAGATCGCCAAGGTCCGTCAAAACGTAGTCAATGTCTCTCTCTTGGCGAACGCGCTGGACTTCTTCGACCAAACTTGTCAGGGCTTCATGCTTCTGACATTCCGCGAGCAGCTTTTCGTGAGCGTTTACGACACCTTTGACGTCTTCCACGTATTGGCTCAAAGAGTTGAGATTGCTTGAGACGAATCCGATGGGATTGTTGATTTCGTGTGCGACGCCGGCGGCCAGCTTTCCGATCGAGGCCATCTTGTCGGCTTCTAGCAGCTGCGACTGCTGCTCCTGGATTTGCTCGGTCATGTCGCGCTCGATGCGCACGTGCTCCTGAATCGCCTTTAGTTGAGATTTCATTTCGGCGTGGCTTTGCATCAGCTCCTTCTGGAGCGTGGCGATCTTCAAGTGTGTTTTGACTCGCGCGACGACCTCTGCTTCCTCAGCCGTCTTGGTCACATAGTCCGCTCCGCCCACTTCAAAGCCTCGCACCTTCTGTTTTGTTTTCTCTTCGGCCGTCACGAAGATCACCGGAATGTCACTGGTTTTCGAATTCGACTTGAGGGCCTGACAGACCTCGTAGCCATCCATTTCAGGCATTTGCACGTCGAGCAGAATGACATCCGGACTCACTTTTGCCGCCAGCTCGAGCGCGTCGGCCCCACACGCGGCCTCATGAGCATCAAACCCGAAGCGCTCAAGGCATCGCTTCCAGCGAATGCGAAAGAAGGAATGGTCATCCACGACAAGGACCGAGTGCTTCGCGGATTTCGCGGATCCGTCATCGGACGACGGGTCTCGTTCTTTTTCTGACCGCGATGGTTGCAAAAGATCCCCCCTCATGGAAAGCGGACGCCGCAGCCAATGATCCGCAGGCAGCCCATAGGCCTAGACCGATAAGCGTAAGTGTTGTGAGATCTCCTCGGCCCTTAAACAGATGATCGGCGCGCGAAACAAATGACTCCATTAATGAGGTGATGTCACCGAGACGCCACAACGTTTCGTTGTCCTCATATCCGTCGACGCCGCCAGACCGTGTACATACCGGACCGAGTTGATTAACCTTCTGGCTGGCGAATCCGGGGAGGGGGGATATCTGACGATGGCCTTGATCGTAAACCACCGTCCGTTCCCGCTTTTTCGACAAGCGATGAAACGGTGCGGTGCGGTTTTCTTGGCAGCGGTCGTTGCCGGCAAGGTCTTGGATTAAGGTTATTGAGTCGGTCTTCCGTGATATAATACCGGCTGGTTTCAGACGGCGTGAACGTGACCTGTGAACGAGGCGATTTTGGTGACGGCAAACTCCTATCAGGAAACAACTCGGGTCTTGGCGCGACTCAGCGATGGTGATTCTTCTGCCGCGGCCGAGTTGATGCCGCTCGTCTACGAGGAACTGCGCGGGAGGGCCGCCGCGTATCTTCGGAGGGAGCGGCCCGACCATACGCTGGAGCCCACGGCCCTGGTTCATGAGGCGTATTTGAAACTCGTGCACCAGTCTGAGGCACAGTGGAAGAATCGTGCTCACTTTCTTGCCGTTGCGGCGGAGGCCATGCGAAGAATTCTCGTCGATCATGCCCGTAGGCACCAAGCCGCGAAGCGCGGTTCTGATCAACGCATGACCGTGATTCCCGCATCTGAAGTGGCGGATCGGTCTCCCGTTGACCTGATCGAGCTTGACGATGCTTTGAAACACCTTGCTGCATTGGACGAACGACAATGCCGTGTTGTTGAGCTGCGCTTTTTCGGTAACATGACCATTGAAGAGGTGGCCCACGTCCTCGAAGTTTCGCCGCGAACGGTCACAGGGGACTGGCTCGTGGCTCGCGCTTGGTTACAGCGTCAACTGAGCAAGGCTGCGCCGCAATGAGTTCAGAGCGCCACGCACGTGTTTCGGAGCTTTTTCTCGCCGTCCGCGAATTAACACCGGAAAGGCGGACCGCTTTTCTGGATGACGCTTGCGGCGATGACAGCGAGTTGCGTTCAGAGGTTGAAGCACTTCTTTCTTTTGATCCTACACGAGCGGTGATTGACGAACCGATTGCCCAGCGGATGGACCTGGAGCGAGCACAGCCGGGAAGCAGGATGCCCGTTTCTCATCCGGTGCGCATGGGCCGGTACGAGATTCTGGACGTTCTTGGCCAGGGCGGCATGGGAACTGTCTATAAGGCGCGCCAATCGAATCCCAGCCGAATCGTTGCCCTGAAGGTCATCAAGGCGGGTTTGTCCTCGAAGACGCTGATGCGACGTTTCGAGCACGAATGTCAGGTTCTGGGCCGCCTTCAGCATCCGGGGATCGCGCAGATTTTCGAGGCCGGGACCGACGATGCCGGACAAGGACCGCAGCCGTTCTTTGCGATGGAACTGGTGGAAGGTCTTCGGCTGACGGATTATGCCCTCGAGAAGCGACTGGGAATTCGCGAGAGGTTGGAGCTGTTCGTCAAGATCTGCGATGCCGTTCATCATGCTCATCTTAAGGGGATTATTCACCGTGATCTTAAGCCGGCGAATATTCTCGTTGTGGGCGAGGGGGGATTAGGGGATCAGGGGATCAGAGGAAGGGAATGGACATCTTCTTCATTCCCCCGGTCCCTCGGTCCCTCGGATCCTTTTTCGGCACAGCCGAAAATCCTGGATTTCGGTGTTGCCCGTGCGACGGATTCCGACCTCAAAACGACCACGCTTCAGACGGACATCGGTCAACTGCTCGGGACCGTTCCCTACATGAGCCCGGAACAGGTTTCGGGCAATCCGAGTGAGCTTGATATCCGTTCCGATGTGTATGCGCTCGGCGTGATCGGTTATGAGCTGTTGACCGGTCGCCTTCCCTACGATCTTCATAACAAATCGATCCCCGACGCCGTTTGTATTATTCGCGATGAAGACCCGGCGTCCCTTAGCTCGATCAACAAGATTTTTCGCGGCGACATTCAGACGATCATCGAAAAAGCGCTGGAGAAGGAGAAGGATCGACGTTACGAGTCTGCCGCGGAATTGGGGGCTGATGTCCGGCGTCATCTCAGCGATGAGCCGATCGTGGCGCGACGGGCCAGCGCCGCTTATCAGTTACGCAAATTTGCCAAGCGAAACCGTGCTTTTGTCAGCGCCGTCGTCATGGTCTTCGTCACCTTGCTGGTCGCGCTCACGATCACGATCCATCAGCGAAATGAGGCCGAGCATGAGCGTAACGAAGCCGTCATTGCGAAGGAGCAGGCTCAAAAGTCCCAGGAGCGCGCTCTGTACGAGTGGAAAAGCGCTCAAGCGGCCAACAGGTTTCTGAACACGATGCTGGCTTTTGCCAGTCCGTTCGGCGATACAGGCTTGTCGGGACGCAACGTGACTTTGTTGACGGTTCTAAATAAGGCGGCGGATGATCTGGATCTCGCCCTGGCCGATGAGCCGGACGGCAAAGCATTGGTGCGAATGACCATCGGTGCTTCGTACCACAGCCTCGGCTATTACGACAAAGCGGAGTATCAGTTTCGGCACGCTCTGGAATGGAACCGGCAACGATATGGCATTGAGCACCAGATTACCGCCAGAAACATGAGACAGCTCGGCAAGGCCGTCGTCCGTTTGGGGCGTTATGAGGAAGGGATCGAGCTGTTGGAAGACGCCTTGTACATTCATCGGTCGGTGTTTGGTGATGTCGATCATCGAGAGACTGCGGGAATGCTGAGCGACTTCGGCTGGGCGCTGAGGAAGGTTCGTGATCTGGAACGAGCTGAATCCTATCTTCGAGAATCACTTGAGATGTACCGCAATTTGGTGGGAGAACAAAACGGTTCTTTCGCATCGGTTTTGAACAATCTGGCGACCGTGGTTCGAGCGAGGGGGAAGTTGGGGGAGGCACAGGAGCTATTGGAGCAGTCGCTGGCGACCTATCGAAAGCTTTATGGAGATTCTCATCCTTACATCGGCAACGTGGAAAACAGTCTGGCAAGGCTTAAGGAAATTCAGGGAGATGTCGAAGGCGCCGAGGCAAGTTACGTTTCGGCCATTGAAATCCTTCGTAAGACACTGGGAGAACGTCATGTTATGCTGGCGACCGTGATGAATAATCTCGCGTCGCTGCGCCATGACCAAAACAGATTGGACGAAGCCGAGGAAACGTATCAAGAGTCATTGTCCATCTACGAAAAAGCGGTCGGCAAGAACCATCCGAGCTATATCAGCTCGCTCAACAATTTCGGATTCTTGCTTCGCGACAAGGGGGCCAAAGAAGAAGCTGCAGCGATCTTCAAGACGGTCGGCGACTGGCACCGTGAGCGGAACGGTGAGCGTTTCTGGAGGACTTTGTTGAGCGATGCGTACTACGCCGAAAACCTGGGCAAGCTTGGCCGTTTCGAGGAAATGGAAGAACTGATCCTACAATCGTACGAACGGATGAAGGCCGATTACGGAACGGACGAGGCGAAAGTGAGCTATGTTGTTAGTGCACTGGTGCGTTTCTACACGGCCTGGGACAAACCTGAGCAGGTCGCCAAGTGGGAGGCCTTGAAAAAAGATCAATAACCCGGGGTCCCGGCTTGTAGGCCCGAAGGGGCGTCATGGACTTACACGTGCTCGATTCTTTCAAACAACTGATCGCGAACCAGTTCGATGCCGTGCTCTGCACGCTGAATACCTGCATCGACCAGTGTCCCGACTCCGCCTGGGACGGGCCGGTCGCGAACCACCTGTTTTGTCAGGTCGTGTTCCACACGTTGTTCTGCGCGGATTATTATCTCGGTCGGAACGAGGAGTCATTACGCAAACAGCCGTTTCATCGCGACAACGAGCATGTCTTTCGAGACTATGAGGAACTCGAGGACCGCAAGCCGGTCTTGCTCTACGACAAGCCGTGGATCGGGACGTATCTGGAATTTTGTCGAAAGAAGGCCGCCGAGGCGATCGCCTCGGAAACGGCGGAGACTTTGAACGCGCGGACTGGGTTCGAGAGGCTGACGTTTACCCGAGCCGAGTTATACGTCTATAACATCCGGCACATCCAGCATCATTCCGCCCAGTTGATCATGCGATTGAGACTTGATGACACCGCGGATATCCCGTGGTTCAAATCCGGCTGGCGAGACCTCTAAGAGGCGATTTGTCCGATTCCCCGGGTCCCCTGATCCCCGATCCCTTTTCTTCGAAAAAAACCACATCTTTTTTTGCCAGGTTTGCCCCGATTCCTCGCGTCTTCCTGAAAGCGGCATTTTTGCGGCAGCAGGGGCTGTCCACCGCTGCGGGCCTGCACGGGAGTGACTCTGGGTTGGTTCGACGAGAGTAACCTCGCAAAGGAGTGGTTATTTCATGACTCTGCTAGCAAAACGGTGTTTCAAGGGGATGATTCTTGGGTTGATGTTGTTCGTTGCCGCCGCCGGGGACTGTCCGATGGACGGTAACATGGGAATGGATCCGGACGATCCGAATAATCCGAACGATCCTAACGGGGCCGACTTCGCCGCCGTCCTGACGGCCATCGGAGTCCACGTGCAGGGTCGGTTGGCCTGCGGCGATGGCATCATCGTGTATACCGCCATCAACGCCAACCAAACGCCTTTCGGACCGGACTACATCGTTCCCGGTGACACGGCAGGGCGGGGCATCGCCAACGCCGACGACTACGACGCCGATTCCTTCGCCGTGACCGGCAAGAAGATCGCGCTCGTTCGCCCGGCCGACGTGGGTGTGACGATCTACGACACCGACACCGACACGAAAGTCGACATTCCTACAACGGACATCCGTCTCAAAAATATTCCGATCAACAACTACGATGCAGGTCACATCCAGGCCGACGGCGGCTACGTCGCCACCCAGAACGATGCGAACTCGGTGGCAGACGGCTTCGTCGTCAAGGTCATCGATATCACCGGCGCCAATCCGGTCGTCATTCCGTTCACAACCAATCCCGGCGGCTCCGACCAGGATACGGAGCAAGTGATGGTCGACGCCGAGACGAAGACGGTCGTGGCCATTCGGAACAACGTGATTTACGTCTATGACATCGACAATCCCGGCAACGCTCCGACCGAATTCGACGTCTCCGGCATGGGCGGCATCGAAAACGAGGAGCAATTTGCCTACGACGATGGGATGATCATCTATTATGAGAATAACACGGACCGGAACGTTTACGTCTTGGACGTGACGTCGGCCGCCAACACGCCGGTCATGTTGAACGGGGACGGATCAACCAGCGCCAATGGGAGGTTCGCCATGCGTGACGGTTCTTATGGATACTTCTATCGCTCGACGCCGGCGACGGGCAGCGGCAACGCCGCGGGAATCGGCACACTGCCGAATGACACGACGCCGATCATCGGCAGTTGCGATACGATCGTCGGCGATCTGACCTGCTGCGGTCGCTTCAGCCACGGCGAAACGATGGCCTCCGGGATTCTGAACAACCAGCCCGTCTGGTTCATCGGCGGCCAGGACGACATCGGCGGCGGCGACCCGCTTCAATACAGCGTGGGGACCTCGGTCTGGATGACACTCACGGACCCCAACGATCCGGATGACAACCTGTCCGTCGGCGACGTGGTCACGAACGAGGCCGGGAACTGCCTGGTCTTCAAGCACGAGATCAACAACGACACGTCACTCGGATACGTGGTTCTTGATGCGAATTAGACTTTTCCAGAATGCTTGTGGCACGGGCGTTTTCTTGTCGCTAGCCATGGGACGCCCGTGCCACGGCGATTGGGCCGGAGAGACCACGCTATTTTCTTAGACTTGCCAGAAGCTCGGGCAGTGGGGCGGTGGCGATGCCCGACCAGGTGTCGGACATGGCATACGGAATAATCAGTTCATCGTGATGGATCATGCCGCCGCAGGAGTAAACGACATTCGGAACGTACCCATTGCGTTCTTCCTCGGTGGGCATAATCAGGGGTTCCTCAAGCGTCCCGATGACGCGTGACGGGTCTTCCAGGTCCAGCAGAGTGGCTCCAATGCAGTACCGCCGCATCGCTCCCACACCATGCGTCAACAACAGCCATCCTTCATCGGTTTCCAAAGGCGAACCACAATTTCCGACTTGGATAAATTCCCATGGCTGTCGTTTCCAGGTCAGCCTGCGCGCCTGATTCCAGAAGTGCGGATTCCGCGAGTTCATCAGATAAAGATCTTCTCCGTCGAGCCGCGAGAGCATGTGGTATTCACCGTCGATCTTGCGGGGAAAGAGCGCCATGCCCTTGTTCTGCACGCATTTGCCGTTCAGCGTGATGATTTTGAAGTGGCGGAAGTCCTCCGTTTCGATAATCTGGGGCAGGATCGTGAAGCCGTTGTAGGCGGTGTACGTGGCAAGGTAGGTATGACGGCCGTCGTCGTCTGAAAAATAGACGAACCGGGCATCCTCAATCCCTCGACTCTCATTTTCCGTGACCGGAAAAATGACCCGTTCTGAAAGATCGACGTCGTTTGGAAAATGCAGGGAATAGTTTGAATGAGCGAGCCATAGCATCTTCTCGGCGGTCTCGTCGAAGTGGGGGTCTTCACCATTGACCGCCTGGAGCGTGTGGATCGCGCCTTTGAGTTGTTTGATGGTGAACGAATCGGCCAGACGCGCGAGAATCGACTGAGCGCTGACGTCGTAGGCACCCATCTCGATCAGTTTGAGGAAGAAAGGATGCTTTTCATAGAGCTTGTCCGCGACCGGCTTTTCAGTGATCGCGTATTGTGATGCGGAGTCGAGTGTAATCTCCCCGTCGGCTTGAATCACGCCGCTGCGAAAAACAATCGAGGAAATGTGGCCCTCACCGCAAGCCCTCAGGCTGATGACAAAACGCGTTTCACCGGGACGGAGGCCGTTCTGGTCCGGGTGCGGCACCATGGACGGGTTGAACAATGCGACCGACTCCAGTGAGTATTCCATGGTGAAGTAGGCCCCAATCAGAAGTTGCTGTTGATCGGAGAGGGCCGTTTCTTCGTCAACTTCTCCGGCTACTTCGCGGAAGTGTGTCAGGAAGATATCTTCCACCTGTCGATGCCGGGATGCGAAGTTTGTCATGATCCGATCGAGTCGCGCTTCAATCATGCTCGCGTTCATGGAGAGCACGCGATCGATCGTCTTTTTGACCCGAGCAGGATCGCCCGGCAAAAACAGGCGCGCCAACACTCGTTTGGGGTTGGCGGTCAGCTTCAGGGGCGTTCTCGTCACCATGGATTGCGACATTGGGCGACTCATCGGATCTCTTCTCGAAAAATCATATACATACTCATCGGCAAGCGGATTATTAATGGGCAGTCGAACTCACCGGATGAGGGAGGCAGAAGTAGACTGTAGAGCTTTGTTTTGAGGTCGGGTCAATGCGCCCCGTGTATTGCCTTGCCAAACATCGCCTCTGCCGCTTCTGCGATCGTTTCACTTGTCGCCGGGTGAGGGTGAATTGAGCTGCTGAGATCCTCCGCCACGGCAGCCATTTCCATCGCCAGGACGCCCTCGGCGATCAGATCACCGGCGTGCACGCCGACAATCCCCAGCCCGATCAACCGCTGCGTTTTGCGGTCGAAGATCATCTTCGTCAGCCCGTCCGTTCGGCTCATCGAGACGGCTTTGCCCGAGGCAACCCACGGAAACTTCGTGACGTGGAAGTCCAGCCCTTGAGCCTTGGCCTCTGATTCCGTGAGGCCGCACCAGGCCACTTCGGGGTCGGTATAGACCACGGCGGGAATACACGCCGGATCGAATTCCGCCGGCTTGCCCGCGATGACGTCGGCCACCACCTTGCCTTCGCGCATGGCCTTGTGGGCCAGCATGGGATTCCCCGCCACGTCGCCGATGGCGAAGATGCGCTTCTCGGTGGTCCGTCGCTGGTCGTCCACACGGATGAAGCCGAGATCGTCGACCGACACTTTGGTGTTTTCAAGACCGAGCCCGTTTGTGTTCGGACGTCGGCCGACAGAAACGAGGATTCGGTCAAAGGTCTCGGTCATGTCCTTGCCCTTGACGGCAAAGGTTGCCTCGATGGCGGCACCCTTCTTCTTCGCTCCCTTGAACGTGGCAGACGTGTGAATGGCCTTCATTTGTTTGCGAAGCTTGGCGACGAGAGGCTTCGCCAGGTCCGGATCAAGGCCGTTGAGAATCCCCTCCAGGGCTTCGACCACCGTCACCTCGCTGCCGAGGGTTGCGTAGACCTGGCCGATCTCCAGACCGATGTAGCCCCCGCCGATGACCAGAAGCCGTTTGGGCACCTCCTCGATCTCCAGGGCATCAGCTGCGTCCCAGCACAGTTCGCGGGGGAGAATCGATTCAGGCAAGTTTTTGGCCTGAGAGCCGGTGGCAATGATGCAATGGCGGAACTTGATGCGAGTCGGTTCGTCTCCTTCGATGCGAACGATCCTCGAACTTTCGAACTCGGCCCTGCCCTTGATGTAGTCCACCTTTCGTCCGGCCAGCAGTGTCTTCACCCCGCCGGAGAGTTTGCGGATGATGCCGTTTTTCCAATTGCGGAGCTTATCGATGTCTGTTTGGGGGGGCGAAAAAGTGATGCCGAAGTTTTTGGCATGGTCCGCGTCTTCAATGATTTTGGCAACGTGCAACAGCGCCTTGCTTGGGATGCATCCTTCACGGAGGCAGACTCCACCGGGGACCTTGGCCTCTTCGACCACTGCGGTTTGTATTCCGGCGTCAGCGGCCGCGATCGCCGCAACATATCCTCCGGGGCCACCCCCGATGACTAACAGATCCACTTCCTGGGTCAGCTCACCGACGACCATCTGGCATACCTCTTCCTGAGTAGCGTTCGATTCCTGGACATCACAAGGATCACCACGGCCGTTCTTTTGCTGCCGTGGAAAGCCGGGATTCTAGGGAGAATTGCAACGGACTGCCAGACGGTCGGGCAAGAAGGTGAAAGGATAGAAATAAAAGGCGGCTCGCCGCGAGTCGAGAAGGAGGAAAGACCGACTCGCGGCGGGTTTTGCCTGTCGAGTCTGGGCTAGGTCTTGAGCGGACAACCAGACCCAATCGGAAAGTAGCCGCCCCCCGTATTAAGTGAAACAACGCAAATCGCGTGGATATTCCATGCCGATAACATCCCGGGACATGGACTTCAGTCCGAAAGGCCGTCGGAGTAGAGTATGGCTTTTAAATCGATTGGATCGAACCTGGCACAGGACGACGGCGACATTTCACACTCATGGCAGATCCCATCGCGACGGTTGTGATCCCTAACTACAACGGCATCCGACACCTGCCGACGCTCCTCGAGTCTCTGGAGGCCCAGACCGATTCGAGATTCACGGTCACGATCGTCGACGATGTCTCCACCGATGACAGTGTGGCTTACCTGCGAAAACAATGGCCGCAAGTCCGCCTGGTTTGCAATGAAAGGAACATCGGCTTCGCCGGAAGTTGCAACGCCGGGCTCCGGTCGGCCACGACGCCCTTTGTCATTTTGCTGAACAATGATACCCACGTCGATCCTGATTGGCTGGCCGAGGGCCTGCGGCCTTTCGAACGAGAGGAGATCGCGGCTGTCGCGTCGCTCGTTCTGCTGGCCGATCCGCCTCATTTGATCGATACGGCGGGTGACGTCTATTCCGTGGTCGGCGGGGCTCAAAAGCGAAACCATCTGCACGGACGAGAGACAATTGATTCACTGGACGGTGATTGTTTTTCACCCTGCGGTGCGTCCGCGTTCTACCGCCGTGACGTGATCGAGAAACTCGGGTATCTCGACGAAGGGTTTGAGAGCTATTACGAAGACGTCGATCTCGGTTTTCGACTGGCATGGGCCGGGTACCGGTGCGCATTCGCCCCGAGGTCGATCTGTTATCATCACCTCAGTTCATCCTATAACCCTCGGGGATGGCGTTATCACTACAACTCCGCTCGCAATGCGGAAATTGTCTGGCGTTCGCATATGCCGCCACGCTTACGTCGGAAGTATTTCTTCTCGCATCTTTGTTTCCTTTTGCTTCAGGGGCTGAACAAGCTCAGGCAAGGTTGCTTTCGGCCTTATCTTGCCGGCAAATGGTCTGTTCGGCGACATCGTCGACGGATCCTTGAGAAACGTGAGGAGAATCGGAAGTTTGCGAGGATCGGCGACGATGAGATCGAATCACGACTCGTGCGCAATTGGTGGGCGCTTCACGTGACTTCAAGATGGACCGGGACACACCGCTCGGGGCACCGAACATGATCAGCGTCCTTACGGTGAATTACCATTCGTCTGCCGACTTGAAGCGCCTGGCGGATTCGCTTCGACGACATGCCGCAGATCAGCCGGTCGAACTGATCATCACGAATAACTCCGTCGAAGATACGATTCAACTTCCCCATGATTCGGCATTGCCGGTCAAGGTCTTGCCGTCGCCCAACATTGGTTTCGCCGCCGGCATCAATCTGGCCTATCGAGAGGCTCGGGGAGACGTTTTCTTCATTGCGAATCCTGATGTCATCGTGTTGAAGGATGCGATGAATCGGGCGGCAGGCTATTTGCAGGAGCATGAGGACGCGGGGATTCTACTTCCGCGGCTACGGTCTCCCGATGGTGACGTTCAGTCGTCAGTCAGACGTTTTTATACCTGGCCGGTCGTGTTGTATGCTCGGTCGCCGTTTCGGATGCTCGGTTTTCATCCGGCCTTCTTCCGTCACTATCTCTACCATGGCCAAATGCCCGAAACACCGACAGCCGTGGATTGGGGGCTTGGCGGGGCGATGTTTCTTCGACGCTCGGAATGCGGCGAAGACGGCATATTCGACGAACGGTTCTTTCTTTACTTCGAGGATGTGGACTTGTGTTATCGCACCTGGGCTCGGAATCGTCGTGTCGTGTACTGTCCGCAGGTCGAGTGCACGCATGCTCACCGTCGTCATAGCCGAGTCCCGTACTCGAGGGCGGGTTGGTGGCACTTGCAGAGTCTGTTCCGGTTTATCGTGAAGTACCGCGGATTGCCGAAGCGCCCGTCGTCTTCTTCGCGCAGAATACCCACTTTCACAGACCCGTGAGAAATTTCACTTTGTCGAGAAGTATTCGCAAGATTGCCTGAGCGCGGGACAAAACATTTACGTCTAAAAAGTATCAGAAATACGGCGAGAGTTCCTGTACGTCTTAAGAAAAGAACAGAGGCGCGCGGTGTTGGCATCGGCGACGTCTCGCCGTGGTGAACTTGCGCTGAACGCGTGGGCTCAGCGGAGTTGGAGGTCCAATCTGGGTGTCCGTCGCAACACACTTTTCAGGGACATTTCGTTCTGTACGGGCGGCAGGTTTTCGGATTAACACTTGTTGATGCGCCGTGGACGACGCGCTTGAAAGAGGTGCCCGTCGGCGAAAATATTTGGTAAGTCACTAGTGAAATCCCTTGAAAGATTCGGGAAAATAATTAAAAGTTTGAACGGCTTTTTTCGATAAGAACTGTACCGTACTCCCCATTACAACTAAATAACGCAACGAAGTCGTTTGGGTGTGGGAACAAAGACCAATCCTGCTCCGCGTGCACCCGACTTACGGCCTCGTCTGTGGGTCTATGGTGTGAGAATGAATAACCGGATTCCTACGGGAGCCATTATTTTCTCGTGCCAGGCCCGAATGTTAACGATTGCCGACCGTCGCTCGGGCCGCATTGAAAGTGCCGGCATGGGATCGTATGCCCGAGCTGGCACTTTCTTTTGCTGCCCGAATGCAGCATGAATGTGTGAGCGACAGGGGGAAGTCAGGAACAGAATCGAGTCCCGACGTTTGGGGAGAAAACGATCGATTTCTCACACGTCAACTCAATCTACCGACCACTTCATTTCGTTGCCTGAACTCGCTCGACGATATGTTGAAGGCGATGATCCCAGGTATGATCGGCATTGATGTGCCGCGTCGCGCGACGTGCGCGTTGCTGATGTGCATCCGGCTGCTCGAAAAACAGTGAGATCTGATTGACGAGGTCGCTCCGGGAGCCGAAGCACAGGATGTGTTCATCA
Source organism: Phycisphaerales bacterium (assembly GCA_022360095.1). Classification (GTDB taxonomy): domain Bacteria; phylum Planctomycetota; class Phycisphaerae; order UBA1845; family UTPLA1; genus JAKSDK01. The sequence goes on along the minus strand of JAKSDK010000138.1, from coordinate 337,589 downwards.
GGGTCGAGAACTGCAGCGAAACCGTCAGGACTTTTGTCGCGGGGGTGGCCTCGGGCGAGGCCCGGCAAACCCGCTGCCAAAGCGTCCAGGAACGGAAGGAGCACCTCACCGGACGTTTCCAGCGAAATGATGAGGCCATAATCCGCCAGCAACGCGGCATGTTCGCCGGCAGAGGGCCAGAGACCGCGGTAATAGGGGGGTGGCGTTTCGTTCGTGGCCCAGCTCGTGCAGACCCAGTCAAAGGCGACACCCGCTTCAGCCAAAGCTGCGCAGTATGCGCGGCGGATCAAGGTAGGGCCCAGCCTTTGCTCTATTCGTCTGCCGATTCCCTGGCGAACTTCATCGCTTTCCAGCCGAATGCCGAGTCGTCGTTCTGCACTGGCGAGAATGGATTCCGCTTGTTCGTCCTGGTATGTATCGATTTTCTCGTTGATGAGATCGGCGGCGGCATCCCAGAGTCGGCAATGAGAAGCCAGATGCAGGCCGGCCGATTGAGCGGATGGATCGATCATGTCACCGACAACGAGGATTTTTTGGCGTCCGTGCACCGGTTCATGACGCTGACCCGGTACCGCGGCCGGAGGCAGCAAGAGAATCTGCGTTTCGGGCAGGCCACAATCGATGGCCTGGCGTCGCTGTGCATCGGTTTGAACGCAGATCGCAGTATCCATAGATATTTGCCTGAGCCAATGATCCGACAGGGGTTTCGAATGGGAGCAGAGAATGACCCCAGGGACATCCGGCACGGCATAGGGCAGTGTTTCCGGCAAAACATCGATGAAGACGGCCACCTGAGGTGCAAATTCGTCAAGCACTCTTTTCACGGCTTGCGGGCTGACCATCGAAGGGTTGTCGAGAACGTGACGCTCGCATGGCCAGCCGAGGCGAGTTGCGGAGGCAGCGAGGTTGTGGGCGAGACGATGAATCCGAGGGTCAGCCAAGTTTGAAAGCAGGGCGATTGCAGGGCCTTTCGAGACTATCGTGGTCCCTTTCTCCGGGCTCACCTTCAACGACGTCCGATCGCGCGAGACGGCCGCTTGTAGCGCAGTGAGTCGATTGGAAATCTGGGTCACCGTGTGCGGTTCGAACCAGGGCCAGGAAAGGACGCGCTCCGGTGTAAGAAAGCCGCTGTGTTTTACGAGAAATCTGCGGCAGTCATCCCACGGCTCAGCGCCGGTGAAAATGAGCAGTCTCTTCTTCCGGATGTCCGCCGCAAAATCATAGAGTCGCAGGGCCGCCCCAATCGCCCAGGGCGTTTCATCGATGACCAGAACGGCCTGATGAGCAGACAAGCGGCGGAGCAATCTCCAAACCTCACCACCCTGGCCGAGGCCGAACAAGAAGACGTTGCCGGGACCCGGCCGGAAGGCGTTCACGAGGGCCTCGGTGCTGATTGTCGGCATACTCGTTCGCCCGAGCCAGCGTGTATCGCGAGACTCATCCAACCAGGAGAACGTGGTCGCGCCATCCCGCCCGATGGCCGGTGAGAGCGAACTTGGCGCTTGCGCTGAGGCGATGTGTTCTGCGGACGCCGACAATGTCGTTCGCAGTGCCGTCAGGTTCGCATCGAAAATGGACGAATCGATCTCAAACGTCGCGGCTTCATCCATGATTTGGAACGGGAGAACGGATACTTGTTAATGAAGATCACCGAACCAGCGTTGGGCCGCCAGGTAGGCCAAGAACCCCACAAATCCCAAGTAAACCAAAAGGGAGAGTACGACGCGCCCTCGGCTGACTTTTGGGGCATACTCCTTTTCCCAACGGTGGTCGTCAGGGGCTTGTTTGGCTTTGGACACAGAACGACTCCAACACGAAGGGCTCAATTCGAGCCTGATGTGATCTTGTACGCGCTGTCGAAGGCCGTGTCAAAATCGAAGACGTTGTCAAAATCTTCGATTCGGTCTTCCGGCTGCTTTTGAAGGAGGCCGTTGTTGACCAGCGCGAAGACCATTTGCCCGAAATCCATTGTGGATCGAATCCCCCAGCATCGGAGGACGGCCGGGGCCATGAGCCCCCAATGCTGGAGAGCCAGGTCACGCAGGCCCCAACAAAGGTCTCCACCGCTGACATGGCGGTTGAGCTTTTGCCGCAGCGCTTCGGGGCCGCCGAAATGTTCGATGGCGTCGGCGACCGGCTCAGGCACTTTCTCCGCTTCGACCAGGCGCTCGAGGTCCGTCGGGTCGATCTTTTTGGCTTCCATCCATTCACAGAGCTTGAGCAGCATGGGATCCGGAGGACCGTGCAGTTTTTGCACGGAATGATCCAACCCCTGATGGAGGAACTCGAACGCGTCCAATGAGTATCGACCGATTTCGCGGGCCACATCCGCGATGTTTTTTTGGGGTTTCAATGCCATTGCAACGATGGTCTCATTGAGATCAGTTCATGACGCTGATGGATCCTGTCCGGGCTCGACCTCATTCTTCGGATCATCATGAGCCGACTCGTTCTCCGTTTTCGAATCTTTGTTCTCAAGGCGTTGTCCGCGTCGCCGCCGTCGTCGTCGTCGCTTCGAATTTCGACGCTGACTTGCCGTTGATTCCGGATGCTCCGATTCACCGGTCTTTTCCGTTGGGGCTTCCGAGGCCTCCTGAACGGATTTTAGGCCCTGTTCGCCCGTCGGGGCATTCTTGAGCGGAGTTTCTTGCTTGTTGTCTCGCGACGGCCGTTGCCGTCCTCGCCTTTGTCTACTGTTGGCCCGTTCCGGTTGTTCCGCAGTCGAGCCCCCGTCGGGCTTTTTCGCGTCAGGCGCGGGGCGCTTGGGTAGATTCCGTTCAAGAATCGCTTCAATGCCGACGGTCTCCATGGCCGATGAGTCATCATCATAGTCGATCATCAATAATTGTGTCAGAATCTGCCGATCCTTCACCGTGCCGATCCCCCGATCGGTCCGGACACGCGCGCCGACCCGGGGCAGCTTCTTGTTGAGCTCTTCGTACCCTTCATGTTCATAACGCAGACAGCAGCGGAGTCGTCCACACCGGCCGGAGACCTTGGACGGGTCCAGCGTGGCTTTCTGGAGCTTGGCCATTTTCATGTTGACCTGACGAAGCTTCTTCAGAAAATTCTTGCAGCAGCACTCGCGGCCGCAGATTTCATAATCCGCGACCAGTCGGGCTTCATCACGGGCTCCGACCTGATGCATCTCGATTCGCGTGTGATACTCGCGGGCGATCTGTTTGACGAGGTCGCGGAAATCGACCCGGCCCTCAGACATGAAATGGAAAATGATCCGTTCGCCGCCGAGCAGGTGCTCACACGTGACAAACTTCATCGGCAAGTCCATCTCGACCGCCAACTCCTTCGCCCAAAGAAGCTTTCGAGCGGCGTCCTGATCGAGATGCCGTTGCTCGTCCAGATCCTGGTCAGTTGCGACCCGCAAGATTCTTCCGGCTCTAAGTTGCATGAACTCGGGCCCGCTCCGTTTGGCATAATCCAGCATCTGCTGGCGGCTGACGGATTTATCGCAACCGGTGCACGTCAGGCTGACCTGTTCGCCGATCTCGATGCCGCGATTGGACTGGATGACGACCTTGCCGCCGCAATTGAAGAGCGTGCCCGGGGAGTACTTGAACTCCCCGATATACCGCATGTAGCCGTATCGTACGGCGCATGTCGGATAGATTTTTTCCAATCCGTTGCCGCAGCGTTTCTCCGGATTGCAACTACTCTTCGAAAAACCACTTTGGGCGTAGGTCTCCGATTTGTTGTTGAGGACCTTCAACTCCGCAACCATGTGAACACCTCGATCTATATGAAAGACCCGGCCCGCAGACGGCCTCGCAACCTCGGCTTAAGGGCTGCTCAAGACGGCACGCATCGGCTGGCGATGGGTCATCAAGCCTCGATCATCTTAACATAAATAGGGCTGGAGATGGGAGTCGCCGTTTCCTTCGCGTATCCTGACTTTGAGGGCGATCAGGGCGATGACAATCTCCGCTCTGTTTGTAATGGCGGCTCCGAAGGTGCGAATGCTGGAATCCTCGCGCGGTGACGTCGCTCTTGTAGATTCGTCCTAGCCGATTCCGAAATCCGTATTGGTCCACAGCACATTGATATTTGGTTCGTCATCCAGCCATGAAAAATCCTGTTTGAACCATGCCTTAATCTCTTCGTCCATCAGTCCGTCACTCAGACGGTTCTCCGTGAAGAGGTTGACGATGCCGTATTTGAACAAACTCAGCATCAAATCGATGTCCCTGCGGATAATGTCGGGCGTTTGGCCCTTATAGCCGATCATCAGGCAGATTGAGTCCGTCGCGGCCGCGACCTCCTCGGGGCTGGACCAATGCATGGATTTGTTCAGCACGTTGTTGCGGAGGTGGTCATCGAAGGTCTCCACGCCCAGGAACAGGTGCGTCTCGACCTCGAAGAATCGCCGCGTTTCCTCGTAATCCTTGCGGTAGGCCCAGTAGGATTCGGTCCAGAATTCGGTGATCTTCTTGGCCTTCATGAGATCCCGGATCTTGACTCGCACCGAACGAGGCAGTTCCTGAATCGAGCCGCTGTTGACGACCATCAACCGGCCAAATTCGCCCGTGACTTTGGCCAGGTTCTCGTCAGCGATTTTTTCAATGAGGGTTTCGTCGGTTGTGTTGTCGTCGATGTAGTCGCAGAATGAGCATCGGCTCCAAATGCAGGGCAGGCCGCGAAGCAGCAGAACTTCGCGGGGGAGTTTGCCCCTATACTTAGCGTAACGAGCGAGGTCCATCCAGGTATGTTAACCAGGATCGGGGGCCGATCCCAGACGTGATAGGTGATGAGCGAGCTAGATACGACCGAATTTACGCTGGCCGATTTCGTTGATGTTGAAAGGCTCCAGGCGCTTCAGGACCATTTTGCAGCGCTGACGGGAATGGCCACCAGCATCCGCGACGCGAACGGCAATCCGATTACCCGACCGGCGGAGAAGCCGGCGTTTTGTGAATTGGTCCAGTCCACATCCTCGGGATTCGCTGCCTGTCAGACCAGTCATTCCGAGGCCGCTGAACTCGTGCGCACCTGCGATCGGCCGTGTCAGAGTCAATGTCACGCGGGTCTTTCACAGTTCGTCGCACCGATTCTCCTGGAAGATCGGCACCTGGGGACCATCATCGTGGGAGACCGGCCGGCGCAGGCCTTGACAGGCGAAGGCTTGGTGACGCTCGCCGAATCCCATGGGCTCGACTGCGGTGAATTGAAAGACGCCGCGGCGCGACTTGCCCCGTGGGCCGACGAGTCCATGCGGTCCGCAACCGACTTTATCCAGGAGTTGGCGAATACGATTGCCCGTCTCGCCTACAACGCCTACCAGTTGCGTTGTCGAATCAATGACCTGACGGCGGTGCATGACATCGCCTCAAAGCTTGCCGGACACGTGAGTATTCAGGAAATCCTTGACGCGGCGACGCGGCAGCTTGTCGACACGATGGTTCTCAGGGCGGCGGGCATTCGTCTACTGGATGAGGAAACCGGCGTGCTTCGCATCGCCTCGACCTGCAATCTATCTGACCGCTATCTCGACAAGAAGTCGATCCTGGCGACGGAAAGTGCGATCGATCAGGAAGTGCTCAGCGGCAAGTCGGTCTATATCCGCGACCTCCGGACCGATTCTCGAAACTACTATCCGGAGAAGGCCCGTGAGGAAGGGCTCGCGAGCGTGTTGGTGACGCCGATCAAGTTCAACAACAAGCCCATCGGCGTCCTTCGCGCTTATATGGATCGTGTCTATGAGTTTTCCCAATTTGATGAGGCGCTGATGGAGGCGATTTCCTCTCAGGTCGCCGCTGCCATCGTGAATGCCCGATTGCGACAGGACGCCCAGGACGCCGAACGTTTGGACCGTCAAGTGAAACTGGCGGCCGACGTCCAGGGCCGGATGTTCCCGGCAAGCGTCCCGACGCATCCTCACTTTCGCTTCGGCTGCATCCACGAGCCCAGTTTCGACCTCGGCGGCGACTTCTATGATTTTCTTGAACTGCCTGACGGTGAGATCGGAATGGTGATCGCGGATGTCGTCGGCAAGGGTGTGCCGGCGTCCTTGATGATGGCCAATGCCAGGGCGGCCCTGCGCTCTCATGCCAAACGCGTCAGCGACATCGGCGAGTTGATGAAAGAGGTCAACCTTCGGCTTTGCGAGGATACGTTGATCAGCGAGTTCGTCACGGCCTTCTACGGCGTGCTCAGCGCGGACGGCCGTCGTCTAAGGTATTGCAATGCCGGTCACGAGCCCTTGTTGCTGCTTCGCCAGGGCGAAATCCGAAGGCTCGACGCAGGGGGTCTGGTTCTGGGGCTGGACCCTGCCGCCGAGTACGAATGGACCGAGGAGGCACTTGAACCGAACGATCTGTTGACTCTGGTGACGGACGGAATGGTCGAGGCCATGAATTATGATGAGGAGGAGTATGGCCGCGACCGGCTGCACAAGTCGATCCAACTCCACGGCAACATGGCGCCGGACATGCCGGTCAATCTCGTCGCGCAACAACTCCTGTGGGATGTCCGCCGCTTTGCCGGATTGGCGAAGATGTCAGACGACATCACCTTGGTCGTCACGCGCGTCGTGTAGCGGTGTGTTGTTTCCAACTTGGCTAAAAGCCCCGGGCAAGCCTGCCCGGGGTTTGAATGATTTATCGAGTCGCTAAATGCTCTCACCACAGGCGGGACAGCGCGGCGAAGCCGGGCTGGGTAGGGCGTGTCCACACTCTGGACAATGCGTCACATTGGAGATCCGTCTCACACGTCGATAAACCAGCGCCGCTAGCAAGACAACGATCGCGCCCGAGCATATCCAAAAGGTAGACACGTTTGATCAAAAAAAAAGGATTAGCCTTGACTGCTTGTGGTCGAGTTTCCAGTACTCGGCTCGAGGCGAAAACGAATTTCGGGGTGCGGCTCCAGCACCGGGATGCAATCGGAAAACTCTGTTGGAAGGCGGAATTCGACCTTACGTGTGATCTCCTTGCCGGGACCCGGGTCGTCTACATCGCCGGCGAACACCTCGACCCATCCTCGGATGTCCGCCGCATTCAATTGTTCGATCCGGTTCTCCGGGCCTTTGACGTCGATGTTCATGCGAAGCTCCTGCTCCGTCTCAACGACGTACTCTTTTTGCACTTCGTTTGGAATGTACCACTTGATCTGAATCGGTCCCTTGCTTTTCGTGACCCGCGTGGCCCTGATTCGCCCGGTGACCCGCACTTCTGACGGCTGGAACTCCACCATATCCGCATCCAGCTTGAGATCGTTCATCAGACCCATTGTGAGCGGCACGTCCTCTTCGAAACTGTCTCCGTCAGCCCGGGCAACGGCGTCACGAATGATTCCCTCTGCATTGTCCAGAACGACCGGTTCGTCCCCCAGCATCGCCCAGGCGAATCGTGGCATGCGAACAGTAATGTTTTGATGAGAAAGATGGGGGGCGCTGACCTCTAAGTTTCCGAAGTCTTCCTTGATGGGCAAGACCCTGGTCTCGATCTCATCGATCCGGGCCTTGAGTGTTTTGGGGGTTGCATTGTCGATGTTTAGCCACGATTCCTGAAGCTCCTTCATCCGAGGCAGCACGTCGTCGATCGTCGACAACTCCTGAGGTTCGACGCTGGTCGGTTGAGATCGGTCAATTTCGATGGTGACGACGCCCGTTTTCTCAAGCAGGTCCCGAAAGTCACGAAGACGCCTGCGTCGTCCTTTCAGGTCGACAGTAATGGTTTGTTCATAGGGGCCTTCGGTGACAAGGCCTGCGTACCTGTCGGGGTCTGCACTGGTCAGACGAATCTGAATGGAAAAGGGGGTCGTCTCCGAGACGTTCATGTCAGCGGCGTACCAGATGAGCAAGGTGATGAGCGTCACGACCATCGCGGTTTTGAACTTTCTCCATCTGATTTTGATCGTATTGCTGGTCATGGGAGACTGCTTCAGTCCTCTTTTTTCTTTTCCGCCGCCGGTCGCCCCAGTGCAGCTCTCAAAACGGGTCGTATGCCGTCCGGTGTGAGTTCTCTTTGCATCTCGCCATTTTCCACGAGGCTGATGATTCCCGTCTCTTCACTGACGACCAGGACCAATGCATCCGATTCCTGTGAGAGTCCTACGGCCGCCCGGTGCCGCGAGCCCAGTGAGGGATCGATTTCGTCCGATTCGGTCAGCGGAAACTGAATCGCCGCCGCAGCGACCCGACCTTGCGAAATCAGGACGCCCATGTCGTGCAGGGCAGAGCCCGGCCAGAAAATGGTGGTCAGCAGCTCCTTGGAGACCTCGGCGTCGAGAATGACTCCATTCTCAGCCAAAGCGCCGAACTCGGTCGCTCGCTCGAAGGCGACAATCGCCCCGATCTTGTTCTTGGACAGGTAGCCCGTGGCTTCGGTCACGGCATCAATCACGCGATCCATCTCCTGAGAGGATTCGATGAACCAGGTCGCGGCTCCCAATCGGATCAAGGCTCGCCGCAGTTCCGGTTGAAACGCCACGAGCGCCATCAAGAAGAGTGCGTACATGAAATAGGGATAGATCACTCTGATGTGAGCGAGGTCGGCCACGCTTGCCAGCCAGAAGAGCAGGAGCGTGCTGCCCAGCAACAGGAGGATGAAACCTCGTAGAAGACGGGCCCCACGGGTCCCACGCAAAAAGCGCATGATCGCGTAAACCACGGCGCCGATAAGGACCAACTCGATGAGGTCGCTCATTTCAGCGCGGATAGCGAAGTCGCGAATTTCTTTGAAAAGATCTTTGAACATGGGCCAACGTTGCTATGACTCAGACAAGGTTGTTTCGCACGGGAAGAGCCACGGCCATTGAAGATCAGCGAACCGACCGATAATCAGTCGAAATCTTGCAATCTTTGCCGGTGGCACGAAGCAGCCATTCTAAGCATAGCCCTTCTAGTAATCGGCAGCTACGATGATCGAATGAAATCGAGAGGCACCCGGTCGTGGTTGCCCTTTGTCCCAGTTTCGATAAGGTGTGCGGTTTCAAGGGTGCTGGGGTCAGCGAATGAGTTCGAGTTCGATCTATATTACACGGACAATTCCCGAATCGGGCGTTGCCTTGCTGACGGGCGCAGGGTTTGCCGTCAGGATGAATCCATTGGCCCGGACTCCCCGCCGGGACGAATTGCTCGATGAAGTGGGCGACCACGATGCGATCATCTGTCAATTGCCTGACCCTATTGATCGTGCCGTTTTCGAGGCTGCCGCACCGCGCTGCAAGGCCATCGCGACCTGTGCGGTCGGATATGACAACATCGACGTCGCGGCGGCGCGAGCGCATGGGATTGTCGTGACAAATACGCCTGATGTTCTGACGGAAGCCACGGCCGACCTGACCTGGGCCTTGCTGCTCGCCACGGCCAGGCGTCTGGGGGAAGCGGAACGGTTCCTGCGCGCCGGAGCTTGGCGGGGCTGGGGAATGCTGGATTTTCAGGGCGCTGACGTCTTTGGCAAGAAGCTCGGCATCGTCGGAGCAGGGCGCATCGGCACGGCCGTAGCTAGACGAGCCCGTGGGTTTGACATGAGCGTTTGTTATTGCGCCCGGGAAAACAAGAAGTCCATTGAAGAACTGGGGGCGACCCGAGTGGCCCTTGGCGAGCTTTTGGAAACCAGCGATTTTGTTTCGTTGCACGTGCCGCTTACGGAGGAGACCCACCATTTACTGGACGCAAAAGCTTTGGACCGAATGAAGCGCGGGGCGATTTTGATTAACACGGCCCGAGGAGGCGTGGTGGATCAGGTTGCGTTGATTGAGGCTTTGCGCGAAGGGCGTCTCGCAGCGGTAGGGCTGGACGTTTTCGACAAGGAGCCAGCGGTTCCTCCTGAGTTGTTGTCGTTGAGCAATGCCGTCCTGTTGCCGCACATCGGTTCCGCGACGGTTTCGACGCGGAGCAAGATGGCTGAGATCGCGGCTGCGAATGTCATCGCCGTGCTCCGTGGTGAGCCGCCGTTGAATCCAGTCCAGCCATGAGGCGAGGTTCCAAGCCGACGTGTCACGACCTTTCCCCGCCCAGGGATGCGCATTTACGGATCCTGGCTGTGATTCGTGACATTCCCGCGGGGCGCGTGTGTACTTACGGTCGCGTTGCGGAGGGCGCGGGACTACCAGGCCGAGCGCGACTGGTCGGGCGGATTCTTCGAGATTCGCCGCTGAGCTTCGACGTGCCCTGGCATCGGGTTGTCAATGCTTCCGGTCGAATAAGTGAGAGGTCCGGCTCCGGTATGAAGGATCAACGGCACCTGCTGACCGCAGAAGGCATTCTATTCATGACGGAGGATCGGATCGACCTGGCGGAATATTTATGGGAGCCTTGAGGTCCAGGCGTTTTCACCGTGACGAGGCTGTGTTGTACGTAGCCTGCCAGACCGTTTATGATAGAGCAACATGGAAGTTCTTGCTGAATGAACCGGCCCGTGCGAGCCGGCTTGGGGAGTAAGTCGGTTTTTCACGGTTTGGGCCACACCGTAGATCACAGCGTTATGCTTCGAATCAAAGTATACGAAAACGGGGCTCCGGCGAAGATCGTGGACCTTTCAGGGGCTTACCTGGTCGGGAATGATCGGGTGCCCATGCGCGCCGAGTTGAAGTTTGCGAACGGCGAGATCGTCTTTGATTCCCGATCCCGTGGGGCCGCGGCTTTGTCGATTATGTGGCCCGTCGACGGCGTTGGTCGAATCATGCTGGACACGCCCCGGCTCCAGGAACGCAAACAGCCTTATGACCTTAACGTTGAACTTGCCCGGGGCCGGCTGATGCAGATCAGTCAAAAGCGTGAAGACTGGGGCTTGTACGGCTTCCTGGAGGGAGAGCCGATCTACGCGGACATCGATAAGGCCCGTGGTCTTCTGCTTGATGCCATGACCGCTTCGGATGAGGCGACAGCCGCTCGCCTCGGTGCTGAGGCCACGGCCGCGGGCGTTCGAGCCGGGGAGGCCGTCAGTGCTTTTCACGCTGAGGTGTTTCTCAAACGCCGGTTGGCGGCCAACCAGATCGTCAAACGACCTCTGGGGTGTCGGGTCGATCCTGAGCAGAATACCGAGGCGTACGTACGGCGGTTGACCGAGACCTTCGACTTCGCGGTTCTGCCGTTTCATTGGTCTTCGATGGAGCCGAAGGAAGGGACACACAAGCCGACCAACATTGATCCGTGGCTCAAGCTGCTGCGCCAGCGAAAGACTCCGGCCTGGGGCGCTTCGTTGTTATCCTTGAGCCCGACCCATTTGCCCGATTGGCTTCAGCGCTGGGCCAACAACTACGAGCACTTTCGGGATTGTGTCACGAAGCATATCAAACATGTCTTGAAGACTTACGGGAGCTACGTTCAGGCCTGGGAGGTGATCAGCGGAGTTCATGCTCACAATGATTTCCGCTTCACGTTCGAACAGATCATGGAATTGACCCGTATTTCGGCCTTGCTTGTCAAGCAAATGGCGCCGAAGAGCACGGCGATCATTGGTATCGCGCTGCCATGGGGAGAATACTACGCAACGGACCCTCGGACGATTCCGCCGACCATGTATGCGGAGATGGCCGTTCAAAGCGGCATCAACTTTGATGCGTTCGGCCTGGAAATCTGCTTCGGGTCCGGGGAACGAGGGCACTATGCCCGTGACATGATGCAGATTTCCGCCTTGCTTGATCGCTTCGGCAATCTGGGGAAGCCGTTGCACATCACGGCGGCCGGTGTGCCGTCAGGCGGGGGCGACGCTTCGAACGGCAGTTGGCATGGCGAATGGTCGGCGCAGGTCCAGGCCGAATGGGTCAGACAATTTTACAGGGTTGCTTTTTCCAAACCGTTTGTGGAAACGGTGACGTGTGTTCGTTTGGCGGATGGCGCGGAGAAGGACGGCCTTGTTACGACGGATTGCTCACCCAAAGCCGCGTATCAGGAAATTCTGAGATTCAAGCGCGAAATCATTGGCGCGTAAGAAGAAGGGGCCGAGCGTCCAGCAGGGCAACGAGCGAGTGCGCATTGCTCTTTCTTCCCTTAGATCCTCGATCCCTTGACCCCTTTCCCCAATCAGCCTTTCGCCGTCGTGGACAGTCGGCTGGACAGAATCCGAAGGAGTTCGCGTTCCAACGCGACGTCGCGCGGCATCTCCGTCCATTCCTCTTTTTGATCCGTCGAAATGCCGGCATCCCGATCGATCGGTGTGGCGTTGGGGATATCGTCAAATTCGTTATGAGGTCGGAAGAAACGATGATCAGACGTGTCGAGCCGCTGGACGCGCACCTGGCATCGGGCCACGACCCCGGTTTCAGAATCATCGATCCACAATGTCGCCTTGCGTCGCATCCGATTCTTGTACTTTAGCGTTTCATCGCGAATCCGCCCTGTGCCGCCTTTTTGGTCATATTCGACCATGCGGCTTTCAATTCGGCCGTTTGCCGGCGATGCTTCGACCGTTCGGAAATATTGCTTGAGCGTATTGATTCCTTCATCGAATGCGACGTCCGGTGCGACATTCGCCAGCCTGAGCGGAGTCGCTCCCTCCGCGCGTGTTCGAGGCGCCGGTGCGGTCAAGAGTTCGGAGCAGCCCGGCATCCCCGTCAAGAACAGGGCAATGCTGATGATCGTCAGATAAAAAGGGGATGCGGAAGGACGGACTTCCGCGAAAACCATTGTCTCCTTATCCGACACGTGATGCTTCGGAGTGAATCGATTCATCGAATTGCATCCTCTATTCCTTAGCTTCTCAAGTTCGCCGTGTCATCATATCTCTTGTCGATTGATTTGTCAGCGTCCGAGATGGAAACAAAAAAACATGCGGAGCGTTTCCACCTCAGGCCCTGTCGGAGGAATCGGCCAAACGTTAAACTCCTTCGCAGATGGCTTCACGAAGTACGTCATTCCTTGCCCTCATCTCGGGCCGTCGCAAGGGACTGCCCTATGATCTGATTCGTGCCGGGCTTGCGTCGCTTTCGCTAATTTATCGATTCACCATTGCATTGCGAAACGCATACTACGACATTTTTCGCTCCAAGCAGCGCAATGTGGGTTGTCCGGTGATTTCGATCGGAAACATCACCGTGGGCGGAACGGGAAAAACGCCGTTGGCCGTCAGGATTGCCGGCGATTTGATTGAACGTGGTCGCAAGGTCGCGATTCTCACACGGGGATACAAGGGTGGTCAGAATCGGGATGGACGGGGTCATGAAAGTGACGAGGCCTTGGTTCTCCAGCAGCGCTGTCCAAAGGCCTCGGTCGTGATCGATCCGGATCGTATCGCCGGGGGGCGTCGTGCGAGGGCCCAAGGGGCCGACGTGCTGTTGCTGGACGATGGATTTCAACATCGGCGGCTCGCCCGTGACCTGGATATCGTCCTCATCGACGCGACGGCACCGTTCGGCTATGGCTGGATGCTTCCGAGAGGGCTTTTGCGCGAACCGTTGAAGTCCTTGCGTCGGGCGGATGTCATCGTGCTGACGCGGAGTGATCTGGTTGACGCATCGAGTCGGCGGCTCATGCTCGCGCAGGTCAACCGGACCTCAGGTGGAAAGCCGGTGGTCCATGCCGTTCATCGGATCGTCGGTTTCATGGACATTGCAGGCGAAGCAATCCCCGTCGAAGGTGCCGGAGCGATGCGCGCCGTGGTTTTTGCCGGCATCGCGAATTTTGATAGTTTTCGTCGGAGCGTTGAAGAAACGGGCGTCGAAATCGTAGCGGCTTACGAATACCCGGATCACCACGATTACACGAGCGAGGAAATCACAGCATTGGGCGACGTCGCTGTCACGCTTGAGGCGAATGTCATCCTGACGACGGAAAAGGATGCGGTTAAACTGACGGGGCGTTGGAAGGAGGAGGGTTGTCGGCTGTTGGTTCTCCGACTGGAGATCGAGTTTGACGAGGCAGGGGACAAGATTCTGTCCGACATGATGGACGATACGCTGGAGTCTGGCGGACGTTGCACACCCACTTCGGGTGACTGAGCAAGACGTTTCTTTGCGGCGAATTTCGTTCGAATAGCACCAGCCGAGATGCGAGGCACTCATGGCCAAGAAGTACGAACCGATTGATCTCTCCCGTCTCAAGACCTATTCGATTGAGGATCGTGCCCACAAGTTCGACCTGGTGTCGATGGCAGGGCTTCCTGACAGTGGGGCGAGCTTCCGGCAGTGGTGGGATTCGCTTCCCGCTTATCTGGGTGTGAACGAGATCAAGACGGTCGTCGAGGCGGTGGTCGAGGCTCGTCATGCAGGACGTCCGGTGGTTTTTGCCATGGGCGCCCATGTCGTCAAGGTAGGTTGTTCGCCGATTATTTGTGACCTGATTCAGCGTGGCATCGTCACGGCTGTGGTCATGAACGGCGCCACTGCCATTCACGATGTTGAAGTGGCCATGGTCGGCCAGACCAGCGAAGAAGTGGGCGATACGATCAATGACGGCAGCTTTGGCATGGTTCAGGAGACCCCCGCTGTTTTTGCAGATGCCATAGCGCACAAATCATCTCCTGATGTGGGTTTGGGGGCCGCAGTTGGGGAGCACCTGACACGGATTAACGCCCCCAATGCGGATCAGTGCATTCTCGTCGCTGCCCATCGGTCGAACATCCCGGTCACCGTCCACGTAGCAATGGGGACAGATACGATCCACATGCATGCTAGCGTTGTGGAAAGTGACCTGCTTGCGCTTAGCACGGTGGATTTTCGATTGGTATGCAGCATCGTGGCTGACCTGGCTCCTGATTCTCCGGAATCTCCGGCGGGTGTCTGGTGCAATATTGGTTCGTCTGTTATTTTGCCTGAGGTTTTCTTGAAGGCCGTTGCGGTCGCTCGAAACCTTGGCAGCAATCTGGATAAGATGACCACCGCCAACCTCGATATGATCCGTCATTATCGTCCTAGCCAGAATGTCGTCGGCAGACCGGTGCAGCGAAACCGTGGCCATTCCGTCATCGGACATCACGAGATTCTGCTGCCGATGCTGCGTCAAGCCTTAATCGAGCGCTATTGAAGGACCCGACTTGTGAAATGACGTCGCTCGGTATCATATTTCACAACTCGCATTCCATGGATCGTTGGTTTTTGAGCAATCTGCTGAGACAAAATGAGATCGCGGCGGTTATACTGTCGATCGCAAAGCCGCCAACCATGCGAGCACTGATATCATGAACAACGGATCAAAGCCCGCAGTTTTTGTCGACCGTGATGCCACCTTGATCGAAGATCGAGGTTATCTGAGAGATCCCAGTCAGGTTCACCTATTGCCTGGCACGGCTGAAGCCGTGGCCAAGCTTCGAGAGTCCGGTTATCCCGTGATTGTGGTGACCAACCAATCCGGTGTCGCCCGAGGCTACTTGACGGAGAAGGAACTGGGGGTCGTGCATAAGCGGATGCAGAAGCTGCTGAAGTCTCAAGGGGCCGGTGTGGACGCGATTTACTATTGTCCATACCTCGACTCCCCCGAGGCCGTGGTGAAGGAATACCGCCGTGACAGCGATCTGCGAAAGCCGAAGCCCGGCATGTTGTTGAAAGCGGCAAAAGATTTGAAGATCGATTTGAAGGCATCCTGGATGGTCGGGGACGCCATTCGAGATGTTCAAGCCGGTGAAGCTGCCGGTTGTCGGACCATTTTGTTGGGCAACGGACAGGTTGATCCGGAGGCCGAGCCTGATTTTGTTGTCTCGGACTTCCGCCGTGCGGCGGAGTTGGTCATGCGCGAGTCCAAGTCGAAGGAGCCGTCGAAACCCGAAAAGAAGGATGACGACGTTGCCGAAGAGTCGGCGAAAGCTGAGTCAAAAGAGTCGCCGAAATCAGTAAAGTCAGCGAAACCTCCGAAGTCAAAGAAGAC
Source organism: Phycisphaerales bacterium (assembly GCA_022360095.1). Taxonomy (GTDB): domain Bacteria; phylum Planctomycetota; class Phycisphaerae; order UBA1845; family UTPLA1; genus JAKSDK01. The sequence continues at coordinate 321,832 of JAKSDK010000138.1, read as the reverse complement.
CAAAGCGAAAGCGACCAAGACGGGCCAGACGATCATACCGGCCGAGCCGGAAATCGCGAAAGAACGAGAGGAGCCGCGCGATTCAAGTCCTGCTGAAGAGGAGCAGGCTGCGTCCGAAGACCCCGTTCCTCTTCATCAGCCTGTTCCTTCCCTGGTTGCGCCTCCCGAAACAAGCCTCATCTCTCAAGCATCGGAGACGGCGGTTTCTCCGGATGCCAATCTGCCCGATGTAGTGCCGGATATGACTTCGAATGTCGAACCGGTCGAACCGGTCAAGCCGGTCAAGCCGGTCAAGGAAGAGGCCCCATCGCCCGAGCAAAAGGCGTCAGAGCGTCCGCCACGGGCCGTTGAGCGGCTTGAATCCAAGCTCGATCAAATGATCGAGGAACTTCGCACGATGAAGCGGGAGCAGCGATACTCGGATTTCTCCTTCGCTCAACTCCTGGGTGCCATCGCTCAGGCCGTCGCTTTGTGTACGATTCTGTGGGGTTTATTTGCTGCCATCGATGGCGAGCTTACGGAAGCATTTACACGCGTCTTGTTCGGTATCGCTTTTCAGTTGATCGCGCTGACCGGTTTTGTCCTCACAAGGCGGAAGTGAACGGGTCGCGAAACTTGCCGATGATTATCGGGAGCCCGTCTGAACGATCGGCGGATCGACGTCCTCGACCTCTTCGCCGTGTTCGATCAGCAGGTCCCGGGCACGCATGATTGAGCCTTCCAAGCGACGAATTTCCTCGTCATGTGGCGGTTTGCCGGCGGCGAAAAGATCTTTTCGCTGCTGGATCATTTCTTCCATTTTGACTCGAATCGTTGCGTAGATCAGGTCCTCCTTTTCCTGACGTTCCGCTTCCTTGGCTTCTTCGGGTGAAGGTTGTCTCGCAGGTGTCGTCTCCGTGGCGGCGGTTGGCGTCGGCTCAGGGCTGTGGACCACCTTGATCGGCTGGGCAGACTCGGTCTCGTTTGCGGGAGAATCGGAAGCGGGTTTCATCGTGGAGGAATTACTCGACTGCTCTACGGACGTTTTCTTAGAAACCTGTTTGGCAGCCTCGGTTTGCTTGGGCTTGGCCCCCTTTTTCTCTGAACAACCGACCGTCAGACAAAACACACCCAGCACGACGATCCAGACCTGAAGTTGATTTCGACCAAGAAGTTTCACGATTCGTTCTCCCGTAAAAAACAGGGCCTAGGGTTCCATGGGGCCTGGCCCGCCTATTGCTTGTTTCGTCGATTATAACCGACCCCGGTCCCTGTGAAAAACCCGGCTTTGGCACGTGGTCTCTTGCCTTACCCGGGTTCTCATCCCGCCTCCGCAGCCTGTTTGCACAGGAACATCACGGCCATGCGGACGGCCAGACCATTGGTTACCTGCTCCAAAATGACGCTCTTTTGGCCGTCGGCCACATCGCCGGACATTTCGACACCTCGATTGATGGGGCCGGGGTGCATGATGAGAACATCCGACTTGGCGTGTTTCATTCGGTCGTTTGTGAGGCCGAACAAACGCGAATACTCCTGCAAACTGGGAAAGACGTTGGAGGCGATGCGCTCACGTTGAACACGAAGCATGTTGATGACGTCGAACTCGCCGATCACCGTGTCAAAATCATGGCAGATCCGGGCGCCAAGTTTCTCGAAAGCCTTGGGCACCAACGTTGTCGGCCCGACAAAGGTCACTTCCGCCCCGAGCTTCAATAGGCCGTGTAAATTCGACCGGGCCACTCGTGAATTGGCCACATCGCCCACGATCGCCACCTTGAGGCCCTGCAGACGGCCTTTGGCCTTTCGCATGGTGTACATGTCGAGAAGGCCCTGCGTCGGATGTTCGTGCCGTCCGTCTCCGGCATTGATGACGGGGCAACTTACGTTCTTCGCGACGAGATGCGTCGCCCCGGCCGCTGAGTGCCGACAAACGATGATATCCACGCCCATTGCTTCGATCGTTCGAACCGTGTCTTTTAGGGATTCCCCTTTGCTGACGGAACTCGTTTTGGCCGTGAAATCGATGACGTCGGCGCTGAGGCGCTGGGCGGCCAGCGTGAAGCTCGTTCGGGTCCTCGTTGGGTCCTCGAAGAAGAGATTGACCACGACCCGTCCGCGAAGGGCGGGGACCTTTTTGACGCTACGCGTCGAGACATCTTCGAAGGCCTCCGCTGTATTCAAAATCAAGGTGATTTCGTTGGCCGCAAGGTCTTCCAGGGTCAACAGGTCACGGTGGGGCCAGACCATCGACTCTCGCTCGCTCGCTTGGGCCGACGCGACAAGGTCCTTGGCCTGCACCAAGTGATCGACTTCGCTCATGCGCCCGCCTCCACTCGATCGATCCCATGTGTTTCGCGGAGCAGAACCGTGACGTGTTGATCCTCGCCGTTGGTTCGTACTCCTACAAAGTCCGGCTGAATCGGGAGTTCGCGGCCGCCACGGTCCACGAGGACAGCCAGGCGGATCGCCTTGGGACGCCCCAGATCAATGATCGCCGCCAGCGCCGCACGAACGGATCGGCCTGTGTAGAGCACGTCGTCCACGAGGACGATGAAACGTCCCTCGACGTCAAAGGGGATCTCCGTCGTACGGACCACCGCCGAGGGACCGATCTCGGCCAGGTCGTCACGATAGAGCGTGATGTCCAATGAGCCGTACACAACGTCGCCGACGCCGCGGGTCGGCAGACGATCCATCAGCCGGCGGGCCAAATCGTCCCCCTGCCTTCGAATGCCGATGATACCGACCGGACATCCCGAGGGAATGGAGTCCGCAATTTCATCGGCCAAACGTTCAAGTGCCGCTTCAATTCCACTGTCATCAAGGAGGATGTTCATCAAAATAGTGAGAATAACGAACCGGTCGCATTTCGGCAAGCTGCCGCCTGAAACGGCGGCCGGCCATCTTACGGAGCGGCATGGACGGCGTGGCGTCGCAAGGGCGCCATGTCGAGGACCCCTTGCATCGCCTCGTCCCACGCGACGAATTCACCGTCCGAGTGGTTTTCTTTCAAGTGCTCATATGTCATCCATGTACCGAGCACGTAACCCAACATCTCCAGGTCGTCGTCGTCCATGCAACGCTTCTCGATGATGGCGCGCAACTCCGCGAACAGGTCTACGAGGGCAATGGCCGCCGCTCTTTTGCTGATGAGATGGGACATGCGTATTTTCCTCCCTTCCTTGAGCTTTCCGAATACAATGCGGGTATGTTAGGTTAAGGTTAGGGATTCGTCAAGTGAAATTTCGAACGATTTTCAATCGTTCTTGGACCGCGCTTGTCACGGCGAAAGGAAATGCCGTTCCGGTTTTCTTGTGCGAGCCCGGTTGAAAGTGTATTCTCAATTTGAAGCCGGGATCGAACGATGAGTCACAACGAACAGCGGAAACTTTCAGTTGGCAAGAGGATCGCAGTCCTTCTGGTCTCCGGCGTCGTTATCGTGGCCAGCATGGTTTTCGGATTTTGGGTCATGGGCGGCTTTGATCAATTCGACCTGCCGGAGTCCGGTCCGAATGCCTTTTCCGACTTCGCCATCACCGCCGTTCTTTTGATCCTGGGCGTCTTTCTGTTCTGTATCGGTCTGGCCGCGTATTTGGTTGTGCTGGCCACCCATTGCTTTACGTTTAATTTTTCGCGCCCGTTCTTTTCGGATTTCAAACCCAAGCTCGTCTTCGCCAACATGGTCGTCCCCACGCTCTTGGGGGTTGGTGTTGCGAGCGCCGCAACGGCTGGATTGAGGCCGATTCTGATCCATTTCGGTGTGAACGAAAACATCGCGCTGATCGGCTCGCTGGCAGGCATGTTTCTGGTCTCGCAATTCTTCTTGATGTGGTTTCAACTCTGGATGCCGCTGGATGGGAAGATGACCCGCCGACGCCTCATTGCCCGCGGTTTTCCACCGCCGCAGTTGGAGAACGCTCTTGAAGTCGGCATCTCCGATCCCGACAAGAGCAGCTTCAAGAAGCTTTCTCTGATCGAGGACGACGTTGGGATGCTATGGATTACACCGCAGCTCCTCAGCTATCGCGGTGACGCGGACGATTTCGACGTGCGCCCGCAGGATGTTGTCGGGCTTGAGCGCAAGGCCGACGCGGCAAGCCTCTCTGCGTATGGCGGGACCGTGAACTTGATTCTGCATTTCAGACAGCATGATGGCAGCGAACGGCGCGTCCGCTTCCATTGTTCCGAAGGTTGCTGGACGCTTTCCAGTCAGGCTCGCGCGATGGACGCGCTGAGCGACCGCCTGACGGAATGGTCAAAGTCCGCAACACCACCGATTGCCAGAGCGGTTCCCACGCAGGCATGACGCTGTCTCACATCGCACATAGACCGATCAAGGGGCGAATTCAGGAAAGTGTCGTCGTGAATCCGATTGTAATCGCCAACTACGCATGGGCTATTTTGTGGACCGTGATCGGGATCATCTTTACGTTTTGTGCGATTGGATCCGAGGGTCGCGCCCGAGTGAAATGCTTGGTGGTTTCGGCGGCCTTTGTTCTGTTCGGTGTGTCCGATGTCATCGAAGTTGAAACAGGTGCGTGGTGGCGGCCATGGTGGTTGCTCGTATGGAAAGTCTGTTGCGTGGCTACTCTGGTTTTGCTCTTTTTTGGATTCTGGAAAGGAACGCGTCGTGTCAAAGAGTGTGCCGATGAAAGTCGCGAAGGCCCTTACTGATCGGCCGTTTTATGCTGAAAGTCTTGCCGGCGCCGCTTGCTATCCAGGTAAAGCATGACCACGGCGAGATCGGCCGGCGTGAGTCCGCTGATGCGCTGGGCCTGGCCGAGCGTTCGCGGCGCGATTTTGGAGAGCTTTTCGCGGGCCTCGTTTCGCAACTGTGGAATCGCAGTGAAATCAAAGTCGGATGGAATGCGGCGAGACTCCATGCGATGATAACGCTCGATTTCGCGTTCCTGCCGGCGGATGTAGCCTCCATACTTCGCGTCAATACGAACAGCGGTGATCGCCTCATTCAGCAAAGCATCGCGGTCACTCGGAACACCGGTTTTTGAGAAACCGTGGTCTTCCGACGTTTTCCATGCCTGCCAGTCGATGGACGCGGCATCCTCGGTGTTGGTTCGAGAAAGCCAGTCAAAATAGGACCGACCGTTATGCCGGTGCGACTTTGCCCACGATTCAAAAGCATGGATGGCCGTCTGCTTGGTCGCAAAGCGATGCCATCGTGCATCATCCACCAATCCAAGTTTTCGACCAATCGGAGTCAGCCGGGCATCGGCATTATCGCTCCGGAGCAGCAAGCGATATTCGGCACGGGAGGTGAACATGCGGTACGGCTCGATCGTGCCTTTCGTGACGAGATCGTCGATCATAACCGCGATGTAGCTTTGATCCCGACCCATGACCAGCGGCTCGCGACCGAGCACATGGGCGGCTGCGTTCACTCCGGCAACAAGCCCCTGGCCGGCCGCTTCTTCGTAGCCGCTCGTGCCATTGATCTGGCCCGCGAGGTAAAGCCCTTCGATTCGCTTGGTTTCGAGCGTCGCTTGCGTTTGGTGCGGCGGTACGTAGTCATACTCGACCGCGTATCCGTGTTGAACGACCCGCGCTCTTTCCAGGCCATCGATGCTTCGAACCATGGGCTCCTGCACGTCAAGCGGCAAAGACGTGCTAATCCCGTTGCAATAGATCCTGTCGCTGTCGTAGCCTTCGGGTTCGAGAAAAATCTGATGGCGGGGTTTGTCGGCGAAACGAACGACTTTGTCCTCAATGCTCGGACAATAACGCGGACCCTGGCTGGTAATCCGGCCGGAGTACATCGGCGCGCGGTGAAGATTCTCGCGGATCATCGCGTGGGTTTTGTCATTCGTATAAGTGATCCAGCAGCAGATCTGCGGTTGGGTGATGGCGTCGTTCATGAAAGAGAATGGCAGGGGGACGTCGTCCCCGGGCTGGACTTCCAGGCGATCGTCATCCACGCTGTCACGCGCGATCCTGGGTGGCGTCCCGGTCTTGAGCCGGCCCAATTCCAGGCCGAGCGCACGAAGTGTGGCACTGAGCCCTGCTGCGCTGCCTTCCCCGATTCGGCCGCCTTCGGTTTTCTCTTCGCCGGCATGCATGAGTGCTCGGAGAAAGGTCCCCGTCGTGATCACGACGCAACGACAACGAAACGCTCGGCCGTCCTCGAGTCGGAGCGAGCGGACGACGGGGCGGTCGGCTCCGGAACGTTGTTCGACTTCGATTCCTTCAACGCAGCCCTCGACGATCGTCAGGTTCGAAGTTGAATCGAGTAGGTCCTGAACGGCCGTTGCGTAAAGGCGACGGTCACATTGTGCTCTAGGTGCCCAGACCGCCGGTCCCTTGCGACGGTTCAGCATTCGAAACTGAATGCCGCCGAGGTCGCTTGCGAGCCCCATAAGGCCGCCGATGGCGTCGATTTCGCGAACCATTTGGCCCTTGCCGATGCCGCCGATAGCTGGATTGCAGCTCATCCGGCCGATGGCCTCGCGATTCATCGTGATCAGCAGCGTGGGAACGCCCAGGCGCGCCGCCGCCCAGGCTGCCTCTGCACCGGCGTGCCCGCCGCCGATGACGATGATTTCGAAAGAGCTGGCCATAGATGACGCATCATAGCGTCGATTTGCATGGACGTCAGGCTTCTCGCCTTTCGGGCGACACTCCTTGGACAGTTCAGCTGCGCGACGCGCGGGCCATAACTCGTCCTAGGGTGCGTTACCGTCATTCAGACCAAACTGATTTCCATAGATGGTGTATGCCTCACCTGCCGCCTGCCGACGTTGATCGGGAGCCAGGATGTTGATGAAGTCTGCCTGCGGAGCGCCCAACATGATGTCGGGGAAACCGTCGCCATCGATGTCGTCAATACCGGCGACCACTTCGATCGGTGCTTCATCCGGTGTGTCATCGTTGACGAGATTGTCTTGTCGATAAGCGGAGACGAAGACGATCCCCTTAAGGACACGCGGACTCGTGACGTCACCAGGGACTTGGCGTCGATTCAGGTCGTCAGGAAGGATAAAAGTCTGGTTCGTGAGAAGCGTGTTGCTTCCGAAAACCAGGTACGAAACACCCAGGCGGAAGTGGACATCCAAGTCGATGTTCACACCGTTCTTTGTAATCCAGGTGATCGAATTGGCGAACTGACGACGGACAAAGTTGAGCGTCGGGTTATCATCGATGCCTTCAGGAAACTCAAGCTGCGAAGAGATCGAAGCGATGTTGAGCGTTTCCCCAGGTGTCACCTCCAGGGCGTTCAGAAGGGCCGCTTGCGCCGCCGCGGCCGAAGTGGAGTCCAAAGACACCTGCGTGCTTCCGCCTCCAACCACACCGTTCGTATCGAATTCGAACGTGATCCCGTTGATGGTCACAGAGTCCCCGTCCGAGACAGGTCCGACGAAGGAGATGCTCGCCGCAGGCCAGGGCTGGCCGGGAGCGGTCATCAGCAGGTCGTCAAAACCGTCAAGGTTAAAGTCCCCTGCGCCGGCGACACCATATTGGCCGCGCTCGGTCTGCGGGAAAGCAGGATCGACGACGGGGGGCAGGCCACCTCCAAGTCGCGCGCCGGGAATTCCGCCGACAAACTTGACACCGGGGAAGCCTCCCGTACCGACTCTTTCAGCATGAATCGCGATTTCGCCCGTGGCGAAATTGTCGCCGAAGAGCACGCCGACAAACCCGACATCGTTGCCGATGTTGGGCATATCCACGCCGAGAACGTCACCGGTGGCGTCGTAGTTCTCCGCCGCAAAGTACACGTCGTCCCTTGCGTCGTTGTTCATATCTCCGGCGGAGCCCTGGACCCGGCCGAACTGATCGTTGTTGTGTGAGCCGCGAATCTCAAAGCGTTCGAGATCCGCACACGGCAACCCGCTGCCGAGCACGGGGCGACCGTAGATAAAGTACACCTTACCGTTGTTTTGCAACGCGCCCGGTTCATCCGGAGGACAATTGGTCAGGTCCGGATTGAAAGGATCGTTGTCGCTTCCCGGCGCCCCGCATGCAATGTCGAAGACACCGTCGGGGCCGTTCGGGCCGCCGCCGAAATTACCTGCATTGCGTGCCCAACCGAACTGATCCATAAAGGCCTCGCCTGAAAACTCGGCCACGGTTGGAGGGAAACAGTAAACACGGTCCGGAGGTTCGGCAGCAAGACAACCGACGGACGGAATCGACATCGGCCGGACTGCCGGGCTCTCAAGGTCGCCGGTATTCGAAATTCCGGGGCAGTTGGTCAAATCGACCGTATAATCCTGTCCGCTGACGAGTGTCACAAGCCCGGCACCCGCGATCAAACCACTCACTTCGAACTCGGCAGATTCGATCACCGCCCCCGAGCCTTCGACGGTGCAGTCAGGCAGAATTTCCAAGCGAAGCATCGCTCGGCCGTCATTTTGCTGGGTTTCCATTGCGAGGATCTGCAAGGCCTCTTCCGAAAACGGCAGTTCCAGGACGTCGGTCTCGTCTTCTATGAACGTAAAGGGCTGAACCACGCAAAGATCGCCGCAAAATTGCATCGCAAGATCGACGCATTCCGCAGTCCAGGCAAGATCGCAGCAGGAGGGCATGACTTCGCAAACAGATTCGGCACAATCGCTGCTATCGCAACTGTTTTCGAGCCTGGCCAGGCAGCAGTCACTCGTGGGAAACAGCGTGAAGTACTCGTCGTATTCGAAGTCATCATCGCTGTCCCGATCGCCGTCCCAAAGCAATGCGTCTCGCTCGGAGCCTTCAATCGTACTTCCGGCGCCGTTCACGAGGCTCACTCGAAGCCGTGCCGTGTTGATGGAAGTGCCTTGCAACCTCAACACCGCGCTCGTCACACTGCTGAGTGCGGCGCCGAAATCAACGGCGGAATCATTCGAGGTTTGATCCTCGCCCACATAGATGTCCTGCATCGCGGGAATGTTGAACGGTGAGAAATTTACGAGAGAGCCTGAGTTCGGGGCGGAAATCATCAGTTCTCCGACCGTGGTGAGACCTCGCGTATCAAGGTCGGGCATCGCGTCGACGGTGTAACCGAATAGCGAGAGCGGATCGTAGATGACGTCAGGCTGGTACCAGGCGCCGCGGAACCTTCCTCCGCGCATTCCATCGGATCCCTGAGAGACATAGGGCGGCTGCCCGAATCTACCCAGAGGGGCGGTGCGGAAGCCCTGACCTGTCCAGGTGCCTGCCGCGGTCAACGGCAGAACGAGGTCATTGCTTCCGCAAACGAAAACGTGGCCGGACTGATAAGGGTCCGAATCGTCAGTGCTGCTCGGATCATCAAAGATGCCGTCATTGGTCGAACCGTCCGTTGCGCCGAAGATTCCCATGGCCTGAAGGTCGTCGCAAATATGACCGTCTCGGTTGATGGCCAGGTCATCGAATATGTCGATGAACGGATTCGGAAGCACCGTCTCATTAAAGTTCAACGGCGGGCACGCCGGGGAGAGCGCATCCAGTGCAATGGGATCCACCGGCTCCGGATCGATATCGTCGCAACCGCCCGTGTCGGAGAGCCGATTATCGAAATTGTCGTTGTAGACAAACCGGATGGGGTGCGGTTCCGGTGTGCCCACGGCTCCTAGGATTCGCACGACGACTGCATCAAGGTCGAAGTTGTTATCATCCGTGGGAATCTGCACGAAAACCGTGAACCTTCCATCGAACACGGAGGGCGGAACGAAATCGTTCGGCGGGTCGGAGTTGCCGACGGGAAAATTGCTGTCCGTGTCCGTGTTGACCTCGACGGGGAAGGTGAACGCGACTTCGAAAGGCGCAACCACGTCTTCGGGATCATTGCCCTCCACCACGATGTCTTCCTGCGTTTGCTCGGGGCCGGTTCTGCCGTCAAGCTTGACCGTCAGATCAAATCCCATATCGTCACCGATTTCTCCTGCGCCTCTTCCCGGCGCCGGGTCCGGCGGAATAGTCGCTTCACCCCGTACGATGACGAGCAGGTTGAACATTTTGGTCAGACGAGGCTCGATATCGTCGTCTTGCGTGTCGTCATCGGCGATCGCGTCGATGACGACATTCGGCGGCGTGAACTCGTTGATGGGATCATTGGAGGACGGATCGAAGGGAAGCCAGCCGTCTTCATTTCCATCCAATGGGAATTCAATGAGATCAACCGCTTGTTCAAACTGAGCCAGGTCGCCCTCTTCAAAGCAGGTCAGCGGTGTTCGTTCGTCTTCCGTGAAGGTGCAACGGTCACAGGGATCGTCGTCTTCCCGATCTCGAATCGAGTCGTTGTACGGTGAGCCCACGAACACTTCAGGGAGACCGTCTCCGGTCATGTCCGGCGTTGCCGTGACTGAAGAGATCCCCAGACTGCCGAAGCCGTCCGGCGGTTGATCCACTCGAGGGTGCGGAAGAATCGAACCACGAATGTTAAACAAAGTCTCAAAGCGCGGATCGGTCGCCGGGAACGGAACAAAGGAGCCCACCGTATTAAGACTGTTCACACCGGAGTAGCGTCCCTGCGTGAAAGGCGCATTGGGATCGTCCGGGTCGCCAAAGCGTGCTCGACCGTAGATGACGTAGGCTTCGCCGACCTGTTTGAAGGTCGGGTCGGGGTTAAACGGACTCGCCGTACCGGAGACGATGACGAAATCGGGAATACCGTCAAAATCGAGGTCACCGATGGACGAGAATGCGCTGCCCGCACGGCTACCTTGGGAGTCGTCTTCCGGAACACCGTTGAATCCCTGCCATGTCGCACCGGCCACGCGTCCGCCCACCTCAAGGAGATCGACAACGCCGGACGCGGCCGCCAACAGTCGGACCGCACCTACGGAGTATCCGTTGACGACGCCACCTTGACCGTCATCGACTTGAACGCGAGGGAAATAGGGCAGGGGGCGACCACCTTCGTCGATTTCACGCCGAACAGGTAATGTGTTGAGGTCGATTTCGATGTTCGCCTGAACTTGAATGAGACCGCCCGGAGGCGCGGTTCCCGCCGGCACTTCGAACGTTTCAACAACCAAAGGCGGCTCGTCATCGTCATTGGCGGCATTGCGATCGGTGTCAAAAAGGAAGGACAGATTCAGTGTATCGACGTCACTGTTCGGGTCGCTGATGGTGGCCCGAATCGTCAGAATACCTTGATTGCTCAAACCTGCATCGGAGGACGGTAGCTGAACGGTGACGGTCGGCGATCCATTCTGAGGGCCGGTTCCCTCTTCCGCGACAAGAATGGGATTCGTGAAAGTCACTCGGACCGGCAGATTTCCAACGCCGGTAAAAGGATTGAAGGTTTGATCATCGATCTCCGCAAAAATGGAATACGAATCCGGGACGACGAAGTTCGTATCCCAGTTGGTCGTGCCGCCGCCGGTGCCGGGTCCGATCGTGAAGCCGCTCATGATCGGGATTTCCTCGGCTGAAGAAGGATTGTTTGAGGTCGAGGCGAAAATGCGAACCGTGGCCGTGTCTTCGGCGTCTTCCCCTGTGAAGGCGATGGTCACTTGTTCGCCTTGCTCGGCAGAGTTGTCGCCTGACGGTGTCGTCACATCGGTAATGATAATCCGCGGTGAGCGATTGCCCGATGCAGAAGGCGGATTCAACGGCGCCGAGCCGTCTCCGGGTGGAGGGCAATCCATACCAACGGACCCGGCGACCATGGTCAGTGCCGTGAACAAAACGAGCGATGATCGACGAACAGCGAAGCGACGCTTCATGGCTGAATTACCTCCAAGCCGAGTCAAGCCGGCGATGCGGCTATCTAGGCATCTATTGGGTGTGGCGAATGAGGTACCCCTCACACGTATCGTATCCAGCAACACAGGGTTGGGTCAAGCCCCGATCGAACACAACTCCGGAATCCACAATCATTTGGAATGTCTGGCGATCCACTCCGAAGTCCTCAAATCAATACCTGGAGCCGGTTGATTGCAGTGGCCTCGGTGAACGACGCATTCTTGGACCTTCAGGCCACATTGACGCAGCTTTATTGGGCTCCTTTATCGTCCGTCAAGATTCTAGGAACTGCCCATGTGTCTGAGAATGTGGGGAGCCGGCCTCGGGTTTTTATTTCGCGCCGCCCCTATATTCTGGCTACGGGCCCTCGATCCTCTAAAATGTCCACATGTTCGATAACTTGGCTAAAAAGGTCAGTGATCAATTATTGCCCTATGTTCGCCAACCGGCGCAATACATCGGCCGGGAAATCAACCAGTTGGTTCGAGACGGGGACTGGGGCCGGGCGGATGTCCGTGTCGCGGTCGCATTTCCGGATGCGTACACCATCGGAATGTCCCACCTGGGATGTCAGATCATCTATTGGCTTTGCAATCACATACCGGGGGTTTGCGCGGAAAGGGTTTACGCGCCGTGGGTTGATGCAGAAGGCATCATGCGGAATAAGCAGATTCCATTGTTTACCTGGGATACGAGGCAGCCGATTTCAACCGCGGACCTCTTCGCCGTTTCACTCCAGTACGAATTGGGATTCACCAATTTGTTGATGATGCTCGACTTGGCTGGAATCCCACGCCGTTCGAGTCGGCGCGACGATTCCCACCCTCTGGTCATCGCCGGCGGTCCACAGGCCGATAATCCTGAGCCCGTGGCCGAGTTTCTCGATCTCGTGGTCATCGGTGACGGCGAGGAATCGATGTCCGTCATCCTCGATCATTACAAACGTCTCAAATCTGAAGGCGTCGGTCGCCGCGATATGATCGAAATCATCGCCAGGCATTGTCCGTGGGTTTATGCACCGTCGTTGTATGACGTGTCCTATCACGAAGACGGCACCGTCGCGGGCGTGGTGCCCAAGGTCAGCGGTCTGCCGGCGCAAATCGAACGGTGTCAGACGCCCGACTTTGAAAATGCACCTTTTCCTGTTCGGCCGCTCGTGCCTTATGTGGACGTCGTTCATGATCGAATGGCGGTCGAAGTCATGCGCGGCTGTCCGCAACGATGCCGGTTTTGTCACGCCGGTTACACCAAACGGCCCGTTGGCGTGCGCTCCGTGGAGAAGATCCTGGAGATCGCGGAGCAACAGTTTGAGGCGACGGGACAAAAAGAACTTGGTTTGCTCAGTCTTTCGACGGCAGACTATCCCCATCTGAAAGAACTTTCGCTGAAGGTGAATGAGCGGTTTGCCGATCGCCGCGTGAACATCTCCATGCCGTCGTTGCGTGTCGACAAGATGTTGCAAAACATCCCCTGGATGGCCAACAGCGTTCGCAAGTCCGGATTGACAATCGCGGTCGAAGCGGCGCGTGACAGAATGCGAGCAGCGATCCGGAAAAAAGTCACGGACGGGAATCTCATGGACGGGATTCTTGAAGCCTATAAGGCCGGTTGGAATCGGATCAAGACCTATTTTATGGCAGGCTTCCCCGGGGAGACGGAGGACGATATTCGCGGCATTTACGAGATCTCGGTCGAGATGTCGCAGGTTCGTCGCAAACTCGGCAAGGGACCGGCCAACATCAATGCGAGTGTGAGCTGGCTGGTGCCCAAGCCCTATACGCCGTTCCAATGGGCTGCACAACCGCGCGTGGCTTATTTCCAGAATGCCCGACGCATTCTGGCGGAGATGGTACGCACGGGGCGGCGAAAGGCCGTTCGCGTCAAGTCGCACGATCCGGAGCGATCGATCCTGGAGGCGGTGCTGGCCCGTGGTGATCGTCGGCTGAGCGTGACGATCGAACGGGCCTTCGAGCTTGGTGCACGGTTCGACGGTTGGGACGAATGCTTCAAAAACGAGCTGTGGCAACAGGCATTTCACGACACGGGTCTTGATCCGGATTGGTACGCCCACCGAGAACGAGCCTACGATGAGATTCTCCCCTGGGATCACATTCGGTCGGGTCCCAAGCGAAGCTATCTGGAAGGGCAATACGACGACGTGTACGTCAAGACGACACAGGATGTTCCCGCTGCAGGTGTGCTTCCATTAACGGTCGTGCCCGCATCGTGATGCCGCTTTCGTCTGTGGCATGCCCTACGATGACGGCCAATAGCCTTCCAATTCAACACCCAATCCATCAGCAAGTCGGTTGACGAAGTTGAAATAGGCGGTCACCTGGCAGATGTCCAGAATTGCGGCGTCGGAGAAGCCGGCTCGTCGGAGGGCGTCGACGTCGGTGTGGTCCACCTCGCTCGGCGAACGCGTGAGCTTGTCACAGTATTCGAGCATCGCGCGGTCCGTCGCCGACAAGCCCGCAGACCGGTAGTCGCTTTTTACTTGTGCGACCAGTGTCTCGTCTTTCGTCAATTGGAGCAGACCTGCTCCGTGGTGGGTGATTCAGTAATGGCATTCGTTGATCGTCGAAACCACGACGGCGATCATCTCGCGCTGGGGGCGAGAAAGTTCGGATTCGCCGAACATGAGCGTTTTGTATAGTTCGAGATGTCCCTTTAGCGAGGGCGGGTTATGGGAGTGAATCCGAAGAATGTTGTCGACGCAGTCCTGCTTGCGGTTGCGATTTCGCTCGTACAAGTCCGCAAGCGTCGGGTCGAGCGCTTCCCCCTCGTCAGCATAGGAGATGTGGGCCATCAATCACCAAATCGCCAATTCACCAAATCATTCAATGCCTTGATCCGCCAGCCAACGTTCGGCATCGATCGCCGCTTTGCAGCCCATGCCTGCGGCGGTGATCGCCTGCCGATAGATGCTGTCGTGCACGTCGCCGGCGGCGAAGACGCCCTCGACATTGGTCGTCGAGCGTTCCGGGTCCTTGAGTTTGATGTAGCCTTTCTCATCCAGGTCAATTTGACCGTCGAGGAACGCGGTATTCGGCGTATGACCAATGGCCAGGAACATCCCGCTGATGTCCAGCGTACGGCTTTCGCCCGTTTGTGTGTTCTTCAGCTTTAATCCTGTGACACCGGCATCGTCGTCGCCGAGCACGTCCTCGGTGGTCGAATTCCACTCCACGGTCACTTTGGGATGTTCCAGGGCTCGTTTCTGCATGATCTTCGACGCACGCAGCTTGTCGCGGCGATGGATGATGTGCACCTGGCTGGCAAACTTGGTCATGAACATCGCCTCCTCCACGGCGCTGTCGCCACCCCCGATCACGGCCACGGGTTTGTCCCGATATCGTGGGAACGCACCGTCACACGTTGCGCAAGCGGTGACGCCCAGCCCCGCTTTGCGGAAATGCTGTTCGCTCTCCAGGCCCAGCCAATTGGCCGAGGCGCCCGTTGCGATGATCACCGAATGAGCCTGCTCGGTTTTGTCCTCGCTGGTGGTCAAGGTGAAAGGCCGTGATGAGAGATCAATCTTGGCCACGTTTTCCGTACGGATGCGGACGTCGAATCGCAAGGCCTGATCGCGAAACGCCTTCATCATTTCCGGGCCGTCCACGCCGTTGGGGAAGCCCGGATAGTTCTCGACCTCCGTCGTAAACATCAATTGCCCGCCGGGGATCATCTCGCTTTCCGATGAGATCGCCCCTTCCAGAACCAACGGGTCCAGATTCGCCCGTGCCGCGTAGATCGCGGCGGTCCAGCCTGCGGGGCCTGATCCGATGATGATGACCTTTTCGATGTCCGCCATGGTGCCTCTCTTTATGTTATGGACAACGATCGTATGACTCAGAAGGCATGATAGCAGCGAAACCGGTAGCCGTCGATCATGATCTTGTTGACACCCGGGGACGTTGGGCATTCGAAATAGTGACATTCCCCGGATGCTCCACTAGCATAGCCGCCATGACGAGGACGACATCATCGCGGTCGATATTTTCCGCATCCGTGTTGGGCGGGCTGTCTGCCCTGTTGATCGTTGCGCTTGGGGGAATGGGTTGCCAGAATCCGTTTGAACCGACGCCTATTCTGTTCAAGACGGAGGATTGGACCTACAAGGGTGCAAAAGGGCTGAAGCTCAAGTCTGATCGCTATGAGATCTACAGCACGTGCAAACGCAAGCCTTTTGTGGAAGCACTCCCGGGTTTCCTCGAGACATGCTACAAGGCTTACGACGAATTGCTTCCCACCGAGACGGTTCCGGCCGAACCGTTGAAGACCTACCTGTTCAAGACACGGCCGCAGTGGGAGCGGTTCACCGAGGAATTCTCTCCGCGACGCGCACCGACCTACAAGCGCATCCGACGGGGGGGGTATTCCGAACGCGGGATTACGGTTTCGCATTACAGCAGCCAGCGCAGCACGCTGTCGATTCTGGCTCACGAGGGGCTTCACCAATATCTCGAAATCACGGGTCGGCACCAAATCCCGGCCTGGGTCAATGAAGGGCTTGCTTGTTACTTCGAGTCTTTCGAGTTGGATGGGAATAATCGGCCCGTTTTCAAGCCGAATATGAATACATTGCGGAGCCCGTCGCTACGAAAGGCGCTGGCTGCGGATTCGCTGATTCCTCTCCGGGAAGTCCTCGCGACCAACGCGGGGATCGTGGTTCAGGGACGGTCCCAACGCGTTCAGTCGTGTTACGCCCAATGGTGGTCGTTGGTTTTGTTTCTTTTGCAGCCGTCTTCGTCCAATCGCTATTCCGAAGGTTTTGGCGAGTTGCTCGACGAATTGGGGAGTGAGGCCATGAAGCGAAAGGCCAACGGATATCTCGCCGCAGACACGGACAACACGTTGAGCTTCGGCGAGGCCGTCTTTCAGGCGTACATCACGGAGGACTTGGAAACGTTTGAATCCGATTACAAGAAGTATCTCTATAAACTGCTCAATCTTAGAACCTATTAACCGTCATGCCGACACGACGAAGACGGTCTGCTCCGAAGCCCGCCGTTGATACATATCAGAGCCCGCTTGTCAGTCGAAACGCTTCGCGCGACATGGCGGCGGTTTTTTCGCCGTTGCGCCGCGCCGTGACATGGCGCAGAATTTGGCTGGCCCTCGCAGAAGCGCAAAGCGAGCTTGGTCTACCCGTCAAAGCGGGGCAGGTTCGTGCGCTGAGGGCTCGGTTAGAATCCGTCGATCTCAAGGCCGTTGCCAAGCACGAAAAGCGATTGCGTCACGACGTCATGGCTCATCTCCACGCCTTTGCGGACCAAGTCCCGTCGGCCCGTGGCATTCTTCATCTCGGTGCGACCAGCATGGATATTGTTGATAACGCCGACCTGATGCTGGTTCGCGAGGCGCTGACGATCGTGCAGCAATGGCTCGTTAGCGCCGTTGACGCGTTGTCCGCCAACGCACGGAAACATCGGAGTCTGCCCTGTCTGGGTTTTACGCACTACCAGCCGGCTCAATTGACGACCGTCGGCAAGCGCATCGCGCTTTGGTGCTGGGACTGCGTTCGCGATCTTGACGCGATCGACGCATTGCTGGCCGGTCTGCAATTTCGAGGCGTTCGGGGGGCTACGGGAACACAAGCCAGTTTCCTGAAGCTCTTCAACGGCAGCGCGGCCAAGGTCCGACAATTGGAGAAGCGCGTCGCGGCCAAGCTCGGCTTCAAGGCCTGCGAGCCGATCACCGGACAGACCTACTCTCGCAAAGTGGATGCGCAGATGATCTCGGCGCTGGCCAACATTGCGGCCGGTGTTCATAAATTCGCGAACGACATGAGGCTGCTCGCCAATCTCAAGGAAATGGAAGAGCCCTTCGGCAAGTCGCAGGTCGGGAGTTCCGCCATGGCTTACAAGCGCAATCCCATGCTGTGTGAGCGTGCAACGGGGTTGGCCCGCTTTGTGATCGGCCTTGCGCAGTCCGGATTTCAGAATGCTGCCGAGCAATGGTTGGAGCGAACATTGGACGACTCCAGCAATAAGCGCCTCCTGATGCCGGAGGCTTTTCTTGCGACCGACGGGATGCTCCAAGTCCTCGTGCACGTGAGCCGGGATCTCGTTGTGTATCCGAAGGTGATGCAGGCCCGCATCGATGCGGAGTTGCCGTTCATGGCCACGGAAGACATTCTGATGGAGGCTGTTGCGTGCGGCGGTGACCGGCAAGATCTGCATGAGCGAATTCGCGTCCATTCGCAGGCCGCAGCTGCGCAGGTCAAACACCACGGCTGTCCAAACGACTTGTTGAAGCGTCTGGGCGACGATCCGGCTTTCGCGAAGGTCAAGATGGATAAACTTCTGCGTCCCGCCGCATTTGTCGGTCTCGCCCCGCAACAGGTTGACGCGTTTTTGAAGAACGTCGTCGCACCGCTCAAGCGTCGTCATCGGAACACGCCGCGACGACAACCGGAGATCACGGTATGACCAAAGAGGAACTCGCTGAACGAATTCGCGCCGCCAGCTATCTTGAAGGGGAATTCACGCTGCGTTCCGGCCGGAAATCGTCCTTTTACGTGGACAAGTATCTGTTCGAGACGCAGCCGGATATCCTCGCGGAGGTGGGGCGGCGTTTGGCCGAGAAGGTGGATCGTCATACGACGCGAATTGCCGGGGCCGAACTCGGCGGTGTGGCCCTTGCGGCCGCGACGGCTTTGGCGGCCGGTCTTCCGTTCCTGATCGTGCGGAACGCCAAGAAGGACTATGGCACGAGCAAACAGTTTGAGGGGCGCCTCGGTCGTGGAGATCAGGTTCTGCTCGTCGAAGATATTGCCACCACGGGTGGGCAGGTGCTCGAAGCGGCAAAGACATTGACGGATGCGGGAGCCGCTGTCCAGCGCATCGTGGCGGTCGTCGATCGCCTGGAAGGCGCGTCAGACAACATCACCGAAGCGGGGTTCATTTTTGAAGCGTTGCTGAATGCGCGGGATTTGAGGCTGCCAACGACAGGTCAATGACTCTGTGCAGCGGCCGTGTCGGCACTGATCAACTGCATCTCAATCAGGGCTTTGTACGCGGCTTTTTGCTCTGCATCCTTCTTACTCGGCCCCCATGCACTGGGATATCGTTGCCCTCCGATTCGCACCGCCACTTCGAAACACTTGCTGTGATCCGGCCCCTTCTCATCGAGCAGCTCATAGATCGGCGTCGACTGCTTGTCTTTCTGGGCGTGCTGTTGGAGCTGAGATTTGAAGTTTTGTTGGTGCTCGCTCGCAGCTGCCTTCTCGATGTGCGGAACGATGTATTGGAGAACAAATTCACGCGTGCGTTCGAGTCCGGCGTCGATCATCATTGCAGCGATCAGCGATTCGAACACTGCGGCCAGGACCGAAGTGGGAAGGCGAGATCGGGTGGAGATGCCGTTGCCCAAGAAAAGACAATCCGCCAGGCCGAGTTGTTCTGAGATTTTCGCACACGTTCGTCCTGATACGACCGTCGACTTGATCTTGGTCAACTCGCCTTCGAGTTCGTCGGGGAAACGGCGGAACAGGTAGTCACAGGCCACCATGCCGAGGACGGCATCGCCGAGGAACTCAAGGCGTTCGTTGCTTTCGAGACGGTTGTTGGCGATGGAGGCGTGGGTTAGGGCCGCTTCCAGGAGAGAGGGGTCTTTGAAACGATACCCGATGGATTCCTGACAGCGCTCAAGCGCTTCGTCGCGCATAGAATCAGACCTGTTCTTTTTGTTCAAGATTCAGGCCGATGGCGAAAGCCGCTTTGGGAGAGGGGACAAGCGAGTTTCGGCATGAGCCCGTCGAAGGGCTGACCTAAAGAAAGGCCGAAAACACCCTTCTGTAATTTTAACTATACTATCGGATGCCTTTGATGTCAACTCCACTTACTTCTCGTGACTTAAATAGCGTGAAAGTATCCAAACGAGTGTTCTTATGCAGGCAATGACGACCACACAGGCCTTCGACATGACTCAGCTTCCCTATCTCACTGCAGATGCCCCTCCCGTTCCGGCGGTCATCAAACGTGACTACGAAGACTTCCGCGTCGAGGAAGTCCCGGCATACGAACCCTGCGGAGAGGGGGATCACTGTTTTTTCATGATTGAGAAAAAAGGGCTGGCGACGATGCGGGCCGTGAGCGACATCGCCCGCAAATTAGGCGTCCCTGCAAAAGCGATCGGTCTTGCAGGACTGAAAGACGCCCGGGCGGTCGCCGTGCAAACGCTGAGCGTCGAACATATCGACCCGGGTCGCATCGAAAATCTACAAATACCGAGGATTCGCATTCTGTCCGTCAGCCGTCACAAGAACAAGCTCAAGATCGGGCACCTTCGAGGTAACCGTTTTCACATTAAACTCCGGGACACGGATCCGGGGCGCCTTGACGACATTCGATCCGTCTGCGAAACACTCGTGAAACGAGGCGTACCGAATTACTTCGGTCAACAGCGCTTCGGCACGCGCGGTGACACGTGGCAACTCGGCAAGGCCGCGCTGGGCGGCGATGTGATGACCGTGGTCGATTTGATGCTGGGTCGTCCCGGCCCGCATGACACGGGCGACGTGCTCAAGGCCCGGCGGCTATACGATGAACGGGAGTTCGCGGCCGCCGCGAAGGCTTGGCCCTATCTCTTTCGCGATCATGCTCGCGTCGGCAGGGTGATGGAGCGAACCAAAGGCAACCATCGACGTGCTTTTCATGCGATCGATGCACGCCTCAAGAAGTTCTTCATCAACGCCTACCAGTCGTACTTGTTCAACCAAGTGCTTGCCAAACGTATTCAGTCGCTGGATTTGGTCCGAACCGGGGACCTGGCTTACAAACACGACCATGGGGGCGTTTTCCTGGTTGAAGACGAAAGCGTCGAATCCCGGCGAGCGGCTGCGTTCGAAATCTCGCCGACCGGCCCGATTTTCGGTCATAAGATGACCCGGCCTCAGGGGGAGCCCGAACAACTTGAACAAGCAATCCTCGAGTCAGAAGGCATTCAGCTCGAGGAATTCCACAAGCTCAAACGGATGAAACTCCATGGATCGAGACGGCCTTTGCGATTCCGTCCTGACGAACTCGATGTGAGTCTTGGCGCGGATGCCCTCGGACCCTTCATCGAACTCGCTTTCACACTTCCGGCAGGTTGCTACGCGACGATGATTCTGCGCGAGACTTGCAAGCAGGGATTGCAGGAAGGACGCGGTGATGAAGATGGCTGATGGCGAGGCCTTCATCGTCCCATAAGCAGCCAATTCATCAGCGCGAACACCGTTTGAGACGTTTGTCTTGTCCAAATCATTGCTGCCAACGCGGCAAATCCACTAAAATAGCACCGATAAGTGCGCACACTTGAAACGTAGGAAAAGGAGGGGACCCTACCATGCGCCGTATTTTATGCCTGCTGATGCTCCTATCGTGTGTTTGCCTGGGATCGAGTTGTGGACTCGCGACAGGTTTATTCGTGGCATTCCTGGCCGATCCGGTCGACGGCGCCTGGTTTCTTGAAACCGAGCTGTCCGGCCGTGCCGACTGTCTTTTCATTGAAGACAGCCTCGTGACGAACGAGTTGACCAATTGCGTCTTACCGACGCAGCTATTGCAGGCGTTTCCGGCGAGCATGGACGATGACGGCGTCGTCACCATTCCGTGGAGTGCCCGGGAGATCACACGAGATGGGACGACAGAACGCCTGATTACCCTTCGCGGCGAGTTTCTGAACGACTCTGTGATCAACGGATTCGGCACACTGACGGGGACGATCGGCGGTGAGTCGACCAGTCTCACCTTCGCCTTCACCATGACGAGGCGATAGCCGGTTTTTGCTGAAAATTGGACGAATCAGTACGTTCGCAGCGTGTTTCCCGCACCATTCTGCGCCTGTTCGCCAGGCACTTTAAACTCATCACGCCTTTGACGCCGAAGAAATTGTCTGAGAAAGGACTCTCAGATCCGGATGAGTCTATCCGAGCGCCCGTCCCGGTCGATATGGATGTCGGTTCCGGTTCCACCTGTGACAAAGGGAGATTCAACGATGAAGCGAGCAGTTTACAGCACACTTTTGATTGCTTTCCTGTCGGCCGGCTGTGAGCAGCCGCACATGGACATGGGGATGCCGCAAAAGCCGAAGCCACACCCGCAGTTGGCCAAGCTGGAACCGTTGGTGGGCAACTGGGTCGGCACCGCGGAGATGGTCGAGCCGTCGCCGGCCGAAATGAAGGCGATGATGGAAAAGATGATGGCGAAAATGCCGAAGGACCAGATGATGCCGGAGATCGCCACCAGCTTCATCGGCGGGGAGACTTACGAATGGGACCTTAACGGCATCTATCTGAAGGGAACGGGCTGGCACCAACTTCCCAGCGGCGAACATGCCCACTTTGTTCAATATGTCACGTGGGACCCAAGGTCGAAGAAGTATCACGCCTGGTACTTCAGCGACATGGGTGAAGCAGGCGAAGGCTGGTGGTCCACGGAAGACGGCGGCAAGTCGTTTGTCGTCAAGGCCAAAAGCAGAGGTCCTGAGGGCAGCATGCACGGCAAGGGCAAGTTCCATTTTGTCGACGACGATACGCTGGAGTGGACCTGGTCCGAGCATCGGGGCGGTCAGAAGATGAAGATGAAGGGGACGACCCGGCGACAGAAGAAATAGAAGCGTTGAATCCGCACGCGTCGTCGGTGCCTCATCCGGAATGTCGGATGGGGCACCGTCATCTTTAGTCTTGCTCTAATCCATCAGACAATAAAGAACGAATAGCACGATGCCGACAAGAGTGAGCACGTGCTGAGTCGAGCGGTTGCGCCGATCCGGCTGGAGGGCCGACATTTTTGCCTTTCGCTTCGGCATTTTCAAAATAGAGATTTTGCTATCGTTCACGAAGGTTGCGGCGGCCGACTCGGATCGGTGCTGAAGCGGCTTGAACATGCGTTCATACAACTCACGCACCTTGGTCGGCATCTCATCGACCGAGCGATACATGTGGGTTTTGCCGGAACCGTCCTGATAGTCGATTCGCTGCCCGCCGTTTTCGTTGACGCAAGTGAAATGGTGCTTTGAATGGAATGATTCAGTGAATCCCGCCGATCTGCTTTTCGAAAGCAATTTATCGACCAACGTTCGAAGCCCTGGGTGGGTGGGTGGAGGAACTGGAGTCGGGTTTTTGGAAGAGGCTGCTGTTGTTGTGAAGACCGTCTTATTCGCTGATCGTCGTGCAGGTGATCCGCAATGGCCGCAATAGTTGTAGTCGCCGGGATTGTCGTCTCCGCATTTCCAGCAGAACATGCTCCCACTCCCTAAATCCGTATGACAACTTCAACGAAGTGATATCGTCCTGCTGATCAATCCGGTTAAGACCTGGAGCGTCGTTGCGGACTGATTCGCGCGCTCGCAAATTGGCGGACCGAAAAAAAAGGCGTTGTTGCTTGCCAAACGCCTAACTTTGAGATATACTGTAGTGGATATTATGGTCAGGAGTATGGTTCTGAGAGGATGTGAGAGCATTATCATACATTACGCAGCTATTATTCCAGTATCTTCATTTGCAGGTCGCTGAGTGACCTGTCATTCCGTTTTCTCACCCCTTTCCGCCCGAAAACTCCTCAAAGCGTGAATGCCCTGTGTTTACGTGGTTACTCGCGCCGGTGGATTAGTGCTCCAAGGGAGCCCATCGTGCGTTGTGGGTCTCGCTCTTTGCGCTGCTCTCCACTTCCACCGGCGCCTATGGGAATTGCGCGCTCAGAAATCCTACCGCTGAGTGCTGACCTTTAATTTTACAGGTTGAATTTAACAGGTTGTTTGATTGTTGGGGCAACCATCGGGGATGCTCCGCGCAAATTTGATGGAGGAAGTTTCATGTCCACTCGCACACCTTTTCCCGCTGTTGTCGTTCTGGTCATCCTCGTCCAGTCCTTAAGAGCGGCATCTGCGGCCGATTGCAATAACAACGGCGTCGATGATGCCATCGACGTTTCCAGTCTGGTGGGCACGATCGATCCATTCTATTTGAGAATAAACCCGACGGTCGGCACGGCGGTTCCAGTGTCGGGCTCGAGCTTCCTGGGGTTTCGTTCCGTCGAGGGTCTGGCGTTTGATCCCAATACGAACACAGTCTACGGAACGGATACATTCGCCGACCAATTGGTCACCATCGACCCGGCGACCGGCACGGCCACGTCTGTTGGGTTTTTGGGGTTTGATGCCGTTCAGGGCCTGGCGTTTGATTCCACGACGAACACGCTATACGGAGTCGATACATTCACCGACCAATTGGTCACCATTGACACGGTAACGGGGTCGGCAACGGCGGTTGGGACGTTGGGGTTCCTGTTCTTAAGGGTCGAAGCCTTGGCGTTCGATCCTAATACGAACACGCTGTACGGAATCGATTCATTCACCAACCAATTGCTCACCATTGACCAGGCCACGGGGGCGGCGACGGCGATCATGGGATTGGGGATTCCCAATGTCGATGGTTTGGCGTTCGATCCCACGACGAACACGTTATACGGAACGGGTTTCGCCGACGCATTGCTCGCCATCGACCCGACGACGGGGGTGGCCACGGAGATTGGCATGCTGGACGCTGTATTACATACCAAGGGTCTGACGTTCGATCCCAATACGAATACGCTGTACGGAGCCGATACATTCATCCCTGGATTCCTCACCATTGACCCGGTGACGGCGACGGCCACGACAGTCGGGGCTTTGGGGTTTTTTGCCCGCAGTTTGGCGTTCGATCCCAATACGGACACGCTGTATGCAACGGACCTTTTGGCCGACGCGTTGTTTACCATCGACCCGGTGACGGGCGTGGCCACGGGGGTCGGGGCGTTGGGGCTTTCTGACGTCGATGGCTTGGCGTTCGATCCCAATACGAACACGCTGTACGGAGTCGGGGGAGGAGGGCAATTGCTCACGGTCGACCCGTCGACGGGGACGGCGACCGCGGTTGGACCGGTAGGCTTTGGAGTGGATGACTTGGCGTTCGATCCCAATACGAACACGTTGTACGGAACGCAAGGCGACCAATTGGTCACGATCGACCCGTCGACGGGGGCGACAACGGCCGTCGGGGCCTTGGGGTCTTCGACGGTCGGGGGGCTGGCGTTCGATCCCAATACGAACACGCTGTACGGAGCGGATTCATTCAACCAATTGCTCACTATTGACACGACAACCGGCGCAGCCGCCGTGGTCGGTGCGCGGCAGTTTAAGAGAGTCACGGGTTTGGCGTTCGATTCCAATACGAACACCCTTTTTGGAGTTACGTTGGAAGGGCCACTTAGTCATTTGGTCACCATTGACCCAACCAATGGGGTGGGGACGGTGGTCGGAGGCGTGGGATCTGCCAGCGTTGGCGGCTTAGCGTTTGATCCAGGTGAGAACAAGTTGTACGGCGTTGTCGGAATGGCCAGCAGCTCCGACCATTTGTTTACCATCGACCCGGCGACGGGAGCGGCGACGGGCGTCGGGTCATTGGGATTTTCTCGCATCCGCGGATTGGCCTTCGATCCCAATACGAGCACGTTGTATGCAACAGAGACACTTACAGACCAATTGCTCACCATCGATCCGGGCACCGGCGCCGCCACGGCGGTCGGGGCCTTAGGGTTTGATTTTGTCGCGGGCCTGGCGTTCGATCCCAATACGAACACACTTTACGGAACGGACATCATTACGGATGAATTGCTCACCATCGACCCGGGCACCGGCGCCGCCACATCGGTCGGGGCGTTGGGATTTGATTTTGTCTCGGGTCTGGCGTTCGATTCCGATACGGACACACTACATGGGATAACTGGATCCGACTTGCTCACGATCGACCGGGTGACGGGTGCAGGCATGGTGGTCGGGGCGGTGGGGTTGATTGGCAACTCGAGTTTGGCGTTCATACCGGGCGGCAGCCTGGACTGCAACACAAACGCAGTGCCGGATGAATGTGAGTTTCCGGGGTGTCCGGGGATTGCGTTGGCGGACATGAATTGCGACGGCCTTGTCAACGGTCTGGACATTCAGCCCTTCGTCGACTTCGCCCTGCTTAGTTCATATACGTGTCAGGCAGACATTAACCAGGACGGGTCCGTGGACATTTCCGACGTGTCCGAACTTGCAAGCATACTTGTGCCTTGATCGAAATCCACTATACGGTTTGCGAAAGGGTGACCGATTAGTTCGCAACGTTCGTCGTGATATTGAAATCCACTAGAATTATCGAATGCGCGAATGTGAACGTGATCGTGTTTCCGCATTCGAAATCGGTTTCGTCACGCAGCACGTTCGTCTCGTCATCCGGCACAATGACCACGGCCTGTAATTTAGCCTCGCAGACGATGGCTTGAAGATCATCACAGTCCTCGGTCAGGGTCATGGTCTGGCCCGCCGCGACCGTGATTTCCTGCTTCGTACCGAGCGTCTTCAGGAGAGTTTCCGTGATATCTTGATTGTCACTCGTATAGACCTCGACTTCGACGGGCAAAGTTCCGTTATTGACCAGCCGGACCACCACGGTCGTCGGCAACACGGTTGTCAGCAGGTCGCAACCGGCGATTGGAAGTGAGAAGACGATGACAAGAGCAAAGGCGGTAAGCCGTTTCATGTTGACTCCTTTCAAGGTCGAGCCCTATCGAAAGGGCTCCAAGGTCCATCCTAATCACTCCATCATAGCGGCAAACCATCGGCTCGGCAGTCCCGATTGGGCGAGCGGCGATCGAGTACGGACGGGTTTCCGCTGAACGATGAGGACGTTGGTGGACGGAACGATGCATCGGAGAAAGGACTTGAATGTAAAATAAGAGGTGGAATGGGAACTTCCCGGCTGGTCGGGCGTCTAAAACGAAGGCCCCGGAACGCCAAACGACACAATGTGGACGAACAAAGTCAGGAGGCATCCCGATGAAATCGCATTTCTTCTGCATCTCCCTAGGTTTATGTTTACTCGGTGGCTGCAACGATCACAAGAAAAGTGCCCCTCGGGCACCGGCTAAGGCATCGACGCCCTCGACTGCCTCGAGCCCCCTCGCCTCGGCGGCACTCGGTCTATCGGGCCCCTATGTCCACGCCAACCTCGCCGTTTACTTGGTGCACGGTGAAGACAAGGTGAAGGACCAGAAATATCTCACACTTCAGGAGGCACTCAAGCAAAAGAAGATTGTCGTTCATGAGACCGGCAATGTGCAGGAGTTGGCCGTCGAAAACGTTTCGGAGGACGTCGTGTACGTTCAGGCCGGCGACATCGTTCGGGGCGGCAAACAGGATCGCGTCGTCGTCACGGATCTGCTTGTTTCGGCCAAATCGGGGAAGGTTCCTCTCAAATCCTTTTGCGTCGAACAGGGACGCTGGAATGGTCGCGGGCGTGAAGACGCATCGAAATTCAAAAGCAGTCAGTATTGCGTTCCCGGGAACCGTATGAAGCTTGCGGTCAAGAAGCGCAAGAACCAAAGTGATGTCTGGCGGGAAGTTGCAGACAATCAGGCTGCACTTGCGAAAAAGATCGGTCGAAAGGTGACGGATGGTGATTCGCCGACCAGTCTTGAACTGACGATGGAAAACAAGGCCGTCAAGGATTCGGTGGCCGACCATATGGGAACCTTGACCACGATCATTGACGATCACGATGATGTTGTCGGCTATGTTGCCTCCATTAACGGGAAACTGAATTGCGCAGACGTCTATTCGTCCAATCGTCTTTTTGAGAAGCTTTGGCCGAAACTGCTTGAATCCTGTGCAGTGGAGGCCGTTGCGGAATCGAACGGCGAAAGTGTGACGTCACCAAAGCTTGAAGTCGTCCGATCTTTTCTGGATGACGCCGATCGCGGCAAGGCTGCCGAGGAAGAAATTTCTGATCGAGTCACCAGCATTACGAAGGAGTCAGACGACCATATTCTTTTTGAGATGGTTGATCGAAAGCACTCGGGTTGGATTCACCGGAACTATCTCAACAAGAAGTACAAGGGCCGAACGAGTCGGGCCACCTCAGGCGGTCACGCTTTTATCAATCGGCAGCAGATCGACGAGTCGCCTTAAATCCGCATTCATTCGCCCAACGTCATCCCCGTGACGGCCTTGCCGTGGATCGTTTTGCGCTCCTTCATTCTCTCCGGGATCGATACCCGGTGGGTTTCTAAATGAAATCCGGATACGCCTTGCCAGCGTGGGGTCCTGACCGTATCATGCTCGCCTCGTATCGACGATGAAATCGACATTACACCCGAAGCTACAAGCAGTTAAGAAGGAGCGGCCTCGTGCGCAACTCAGGAAGGCGAACAAACAGCAAGCATATTTTTACTTCGGAATCCGTCAGCATGGGCCATCCGGATAAGGTCGCAGACCAGATTTCGGATACGGTGCTGGACAGCCTGATTGCCAAGGACCCGAATGCCCGAGTGGCTTGTGAGACCCTGGTCACGACCGGACTCGTGGTTGTGGCAGGCGAAGTCACGGTGCATAACAAGGAAGCGGAACTGGCCTTGAACAATATCGAGCCACGGGTCCGTGAGACCATCAAGGACATTGGTTATACCGATCCGGCTTGTCAGTTTGACCATCTCAGTTGCGCGGTCATTCGAACCATCCACAGCCAGTCCGCCGACATCAGCCAGGGCGTTACGGCCTCGCGGAAAAAGAAGAAAGCCCAGGGGGCCGGCGATCAGGGTCTCATGTTCGGTTTCGCCTGTCGTGAGACCAAAGCCTATATGCCATTGCCGATCCATCTGTCCCATCGTTTGGTCGAGCGTATGGCGGATGTGCGGCGCGAGGGGACATTGTCCTGGTTGCGGCCCGATAGCAAGAGTCAGGTTTCCATCGAATACAAGGGTAGCGAACCGATCAGGCTGACGGCGATCGTCATTTCCACGCAGCACGAGGAGCGCGGTGATCTGCTCGATCGTACGGGTAACGTCAACTCGAAATTCAAGAAGAACGTCATCAGCAAGATCATCAAGCCGGTCGTGATGGAGGAGTGTCCACATCTCTGGAACGATCGAATCAAGTTTCACATCAACCCGACGGGCCGATTTGTGATTGGCGGACCTCATGGTGACACCGGTCTGACAGGCCGAAAGATCATCGTGGACACGTATGGGGGCCGTGGCGCCCACGGCGGAGGAGCCTTTAGCGGCAAAGACCCTTCAAAGGTCGATCGTTCCGCCAGCTACATGGCTCGCCATGTCGCGAAAAACATTGTCGCCGCCGGTCTTGCGGATGTTTGCGAAGTTCAGTTGGCGTACGCCATCGGCGTCTCCGAGCCCTTGAGCGTGTTGGTCAGCACTGAGGGGACCTCGCGTATTGACGAACACAGGATCGAGCAGTTGGTGACGGATCTGTTCCCGTTGAGCCCTGGCGGCATCGTGGACTACCTCAAGCTCAGGCGGCCGATTTACCGCGAGACCGCCGCTCATGGCCATTTTGGTCGGACAGGATCGGGCTTCACTTGGGAAAAGACGAACATGGCCAAGAAGCTGCGGGAAAAAGCAAAGCGCTATATGTAATCAGCGAGAATCGTCGGCCGAAGCCTGATCAGGTTGTGGCGCTCTCCATTTTGAGTCGGATGCCGGCGATTTCGGCCTCAAAGGCCATCCGGCCATTGGCGAAGGCCTGCACTTCGCAGCGGAACTTTCGCATCCGTAGATCAATGGCGCGCCCGACGAAGATCAGCCTCGCAGGTGGGTAGATCGAATCGCGAAATTTCCCTTTGTCGACGCCTCCGAAGCCCATCACA
Source organism: Phycisphaerales bacterium (assembly GCA_022360095.1). Classification (GTDB taxonomy): domain Bacteria; phylum Planctomycetota; class Phycisphaerae; order UBA1845; family UTPLA1; genus JAKSDK01. Next base: position 292,521 of record JAKSDK010000138.1, on the reverse strand, counting down.
CCTTCTGCTTCGGGGACGAGGATTTGTTGTGCGAACGCCGAGAGTTGAGCCGCGCACTCCACCATCAGGACACCCGGAAAAATTGGCTGCTGAGGCATATGTCCACGACACCACCACTCATCGGCATGGATATCCCGGTAGGCGGCGAATACGGCTGCTTCCGTGTCACCGTGGATGATGCCGTCGAGTTGGGCGAACTCGAATTTCTGTGGCAGGATGTCGTAGATTTGCTCTTTTGTGTACAAGACCCGGTCGCAGTCGAGCGAATTCGGGTCGATGATAGGTATCGGAGGCATGTGTCGTTCCTGGACCGTCGTAAGTCGTCATCTTTGACGCCATTGAGACGGCCGTACCTATGCTGCTGTTTCCAGTACGCTCACAAGCGATGGGGGACGCGGCGATTAACTGTCAGAGGATCTCACTTCTAAGATCGTTTTTCTGACTTCCTGAGCCGCGTTCTTGATATCCTGCATGGCTTTTCGAACTCGCGTGCCTGCCGCCTTATTGCCACCTTCTGCCTTGGCGACATCGTCCGCACAATCGTCGACGAGTTGCTTGAGCCGTTCGTATTCTTGCATGGCGTATCTCCTGAAATCTTATTAGGCCACTGAACTGCGGAACGGACCACGAACGTAATCGCTTACGCGACCACGCCAAATTCAGCGGCAGTCTAGCAAAGCCTATCGACCGTCGCAAATCGGTATCTTCTCAAAATCGCCGATTTTGAGCGAAAATGAAGGATTATTATTGCGCCATACGAAGTCCGAATAGAGAAGATCTTGCCGTCAAAATCGAGGTAGGGTATAGTCCTGTGTTTTGACCGTCGTTTGAAGTCAGAAGGCCTGAAAGGATTTTTCCGTGCATTATCCGCATCGAATCAGCAAACGAAAACGTCTACGAAAACAGGGCTTTCGAGCCAGGATGCGATCTCCCGGCGGCCGGAAGATGATTTCACGTAAGCGTCGCAAGGGCCGAAGGATAAACGTGAAAGACTAAGATCCCAGGCGAGGCGGGGCGCTTGCTGTAGACTCCGGCCACGGTGCGAACAGACCGGTCAAATCCTCAACCCCTATGGGCCGTGGGACGGCGTACAGTTCCCCATAGAGGAATCCACAAGACCCGCCTTCGTAGCCCGCGAGGGATTGCAGGTAGTGCTTCATCCGTTCGAATCTTTCCTCCGGAAATTGTGACTTATAACAGGCGACCGCCGCGATCTTTTGGTCCATGGTGTCACTGATGTCAACGACGAGTTGAGAGGGGAAAAGTTGCATCTCAGCAGACCGAGCGATGGGGCGATAGATCAGATGATCGACCCGATGCGGTTCGGTCCCGTCGAAACGATCATTCCACTTGGTCAATTGCGAGTAGAATCGCGTGGCTTCCGTGATGAGTTGGGCCTGATAGTGGTCCGGCGAAGCCGCAACCGTTCGACCGGCGATGCCGACAAGAATACGCGGGCGATACTTCCGAATGACGCTGGCCAGTGCGAATCTGGCCTCGGGCCCGTCCATGAGCACTCGGTTCGGCAGACCGATCATTTCACAGACTTGAACTCCGAGGATGTCCGCTGCAGCGAGCATTTCCTTATGGCGAGTCTCAGGAGTGCCCAGGGGTGTCGGTTCGCCGTTGGTCATGTGCACCATGCCGACGCGATGGCCTTGTTTGACCAGTTTGGCGATGGCACCGCCGCAACCGATCTCAAGGTCGTCGGGATGCGGGGCGGTGAAAATGATGTCGAGTGGATCGTCGGCCTTTGGCATCAAACAGGCTCCCTTCGTGTGTTGTTGGATCGTATCGCGGCTCGCTTTACGATAATTGAAATCTTATGCGTTTTCATCATCGTTTTTCCACCGAAGAAACGGCGATCATGGAAGGCATATTTTGGGGCGAAACACTTGTTTGAAAAGTAGTAAGGACTGTTTTCGTTGAAGGAGACGATCATGGCCAAAGCGATATGGAACGACGCGGTGTTGGCGGAGAGCGATCAGTGCGAGATCGTCGATGGAAATCATTACTTCCCGCCGAGTAGCCTCAACAAGATGCATTTCAAGGACAGCCCGACGCGAACCACTTGCCCCTGGAAGGGGGAGGCGAGCTATTACCATTTGGATGTGAACGGCGAAGTCAACGAGGACGCAGCCTGGTGTTACCCCAGCACGAAGGAGGCGGCCAAGAACATTGAAGGTCACGTCGCGTTCTGGAAGGGCGTCAGAATCGAGCCTTGAACCCATGTTGTGGCCACGATCACGTTCGTGGTTGTGTTGGTCATGGCTTCGGAATACGATCAATATATGTTACGGTACTCCACAAGGCGGCTTACCCGGCGACTTGTGGTGTCGTTACGAAACCGTCGCTGCGGGGCGGTGGTGTGTCCTTTGGGGGTTGTTTTTTGTTTCTGCCTGATGGAGGGATGTAGAGCTTCGAACCATTTCCGGGCCGGTATTCAATCGGAAAATCCCGGCGATCGAATTCTTGCAATTCACGCCGCAGGCGAGGCAAGGGATCGTCAGTCGGTTCCTTTGTTGGTGGACCGTTTGGAGGATGAGGATGATGGTGTGAGGTTCTTTGCGATTCAGGCCCTGGAAAAGATCACCGGTCAGCGATTTGGTTACGAGTATACGAAACCGTCTCCGTTGCGAGGCCGGGCCGTGGAGAAATGGCGGGATTATGTGAGAAACGGTATGCATGTCGTGTCTGACGGTCATACGGATGGAAATGTCGGAGCCGAGGCGGTAGGAAGTGCCTCCCTGCTCAAGTAAGACGATTCGATGGGTTCCAGCAGAGTTGAGTTGAATATTACGAGTCACACCGCCTGCCTCCCGGTTGTGCGCGGCGCAGTCGAGCGGATGGCGGGTTTGTCCGGCTTCACGGATGACGACGCCCACGGGTTGACCCTGGCCATTGATGAGGCGCTGGCGAACGTGATAAAACACGGTTACGATGGGCGTGAAGATCAACCCATCACCGTTCAGCTCTCACCGGTGACGGCCGACGACGGGCGTCGCGGGATCGAAGTCCAGGTTCGCGACCAGGGTCGTCAGACCGATCCGGGAGAAATCTCCGGCCGACCACTCGACGAAGTGAGGCCGGGCGGTCTGGGTGTTCATATCATCCGGGCCGTGATGGATGAATGTGATTACAGTTGCCCCCCGGAAGGTGGCATGTTGTTGCGAATGGTGAAATACGTTTCGCTCAAAAAGGGCGCCCAGACAGGTGAGGCCGACAGACCGGCTGCCTCGACCGATGCCTGAACACGGAGTCCAAAGGCGTCATGATAGAGAACAACCTGGTCAAAGAGGTTCGCAAGTCATCTGATGCGACCGTCGTTGCGCTGAGCGGCGACGTCGATTTGCACCATTCGCCCGCACTGCACGCGGCCCTGATCGACGTCGCTAAGGGCCGTCCAAAGCGGCTCGTTGTCAATTTGTCGGAAGTGCCGTTCATGGATTCGTCCGGGGTCGGCACGCTTGTCGAGGTGTTTCGGCGGGTCAGCGCGTATAAAGGCAAGATGGTGTTGTGCGGAATGACCAGCCGGGTGCGGAGCGTCTTCGAAATTACCAAGCTGGATCGGTTCTTTACGATCTGTGAGACTGAAGAGCAGGCGGCACAAGTCTAAGAGATGAGCGATTCGTCACGCCAACGCCGTGTATCCGAACGAAACCCGATCGTTCGCACGGTCGAATCGGTCGGCGAAGTTGCAAACCAGCAACTACATACATTTTCTGGAATCGTCGGCTTCATCGGCGGGATCGTGTATTTGGTCAGTGACACCCTCTTGTGGATCGCTCGTGCGATCTTCATCCGTGAAGTCCGGCTTGGACGGGAACATCTGATGGCGCAGATGGTTCGCGTCGGTATCCGAAGCATCCCCATCATCATCTTGGTCCAGGTCTTTATTGGCATCATCCTCGCGTTGCAGATGGCGCCGACGCTGGAGAGTTACGGTCAAATTCAACGCGTGGCCGACATCGTCGGGATTGCGATGTTTCGAGAGCTCGGACCGCTCTTGTCAGGCATTGTGTTGTCAGGCTTTGCCGGCGCGAGTATCGCCGCGGAATTGGGGACCATGGTCGAAAGTGAGGAGATCAAGGCCCTTCGAGCAACGGCTCTGAATCCGATCCGTTTTCTGGTTGTTCCGCGATTTCTGGCGACGGTCACGATGCTGACCATGTTGACGGTCATCGCCGATGCCGTCGGTGTCTTTGGCGGCTTTCTGACATCGACCATGATCCTCGACATTGCGCCGGAACAGTATTTGAGCTACACGAAGGCCGCCGTAACCCAAAGGGACTTCATCAGCGGCTTGGCGAAGGCGGCCGTGTTCGGCGTGATGATCTCCATGATTGCCTGTTATGAGGGATTGAATGTCAAAGGGGGGGCGGAAGGTGTCGGTCGTGCCACGACCAGCACCGTTGTCAAATCGATCGTCGCCCTGATTACGGCCGATGTCTTATTTACCGCCGTGTTTTATGCCTTCGGCATCTGAAGACGGCGTTTCTGCATCATCCTCGTTGTCGCCTTGGGACCGGATCAGATTGGCCAGGGTGATGGCATAAAGGCCGAACGGGATACTGCCGGCCGCCCTAAGCATCGGAAAGCCGAGCGAAATGTTGCTGAAGAGCCAGATCAAAAGGGCCGTAAAGCAGATCCAATCAGCTCCTCCCTTGCGGCGAGTCCTCCAAACACAGACGGCTAGCGGAGCGATTGTCACCAGAGGGACGGCCAACCAATACGAGATGAATTTCGGGTTCGACAGCATCATGATCCCGGTCATGGCGGCGAAGGCGTGGAATCGATGATGTGTTTCAAGTTTGCGTCGCGTTACCGAACATGCTGCCCAGGCCAGCGGCAAGCCGACCAGGAGAAACCAGAGGATGCGCAAGATTCCGGGTTGTAGTGTGAGGAGCTGAACATTGTGGCGATGTTTGTCATAAGTCACTTCCATGCAGAGTCGGATTAATGAAGAGGCCAGGCCCGATTCGCGAAACGTCAGACACATGCCGGGCATGTCGCCCCAGCGATGAAAGACATGCAGCGGCGATCGTTGTCGGGCCGTCGTTTCAGCGAACCATCTCCAGCCTTCGACTTGTGCATTCCATCCGAAAAGTACCGTGAGCAACAGGGGCCCGATCAAAATGAAGGTTGCGATCGTTGCGCACAGAAAACGCCAGCGCCGCCTCAGAAGATAGTAGAGAAGCAAGACTGCGGGGAGCGGCTTGACGAGAAGCGAGATCGCCAGGAGTGCGCCGCCGGCAAGAGAATATCCGCGACGATCGAGTTCGAAGCTTCCGACCACGCAAAAGAGAATGAGCCCGGTAAGTTGTCCAACCGATAAGTCTGAGACAATTCCAACGGAGGTCAGGCCGATCAGCGCGAAGGCGGGCAGGAGGGTTTTCCATCCCTGGCCGTCCGTGACAATTTCTCGGCTAAGCCAGACGGCGGATTGCCAGTAGAACCACGCGTTGATAAACCACCAGAAGACAAGCGACCACGTCGGCGGTGGGGCTGCCAATAGCATAAAAAGAGGTCGAGCTGTAGGTGGATATTCGAGCGGAAGTGTTTTGCCGAGTTGACGGGTTTCCGTCGCCAACCGACCGTCTTCGATTAGTTGGTTGAAGTCGCCACGATCGCGGCTGAGTCGGTAGAAGGACGAGTAGAATGTCCCGGCGAAAAGCAGGAAGAAGGTCGACAGACCGACGAAGTAGTACCTCGTGCTAAGATGACCGGTCAACAGGGCGACGATGGAAGACATGGCGAGGCCATGATAGGCGCGGAACCCGCTCGACCATAGTCGCAGAGATCTCGCGCACCGCTTACGGTGCTGCGGCGGGGAACAGGGGATGGTGAAACGCTATCGGGCGATCAGGCGACAAGCTCGGCGGCTTCGTCCTTGAAGCGCCTGCGTAGCCTTGCGATGACGTCTTTGTGAATCTGGCTCACTCTGGATTCGGACAGATCGAGGACGAGTCCGATCTCCGCCATGGTCAGCCCCTCGGTGTAGTAGAGGACAAGTACGAGGCGTTCCTCCCGGTTGAGTCCTCGGGTGATGTAATCCGTAAGCATCTGTCGTGAAACACGTTGGGATGGATCGATCGCCTGGGCGTCCTTGATGTCCCAGCCGCCCGGTGACCCGCGATGATGGCCGTCGTCGTCGCTCTGCACCGAGGAAAGGTGCACCTCATGGCCGAGCCGGGAGAGTCGAGACAGTTCAGCATAGCGGTCCCTGCTCATTCCCATTTTTTCGGCGAGTTCGACATCGCTTGGCGGTCTTCCCAAGGCGGAGTCGAGAAGCTCCTTATGTCGCATGCGTTGCTTCTCAAAGCTCCGGACCGTGCGCGACTGGCCGTCCAAAGTTCGGAGCCAGTCCATGACGGCTCCATGAATTCGTTGCTGACAGAAGGTTTCGAACTTTGCCTTGTGCGACGGGTCGTAAGCCTGGACGGCCTCCATAAGTCCGTCATAACCGGCTGAGCAGATCTCCTCATAGCTGATTTGCGCCGGGAGCTTTTGTGCCAGCCGGGCAGCCAGCATGTGCACGAGCGGACGATAGTGTTCGATCAGTTTGTTTCGAATCGAGATTGGGCGGCCATGCAGATATTTGTTCCAGAGAGCGTCGGCATCACGGCGCGAAGACTTCATTACGGAACACTCCTTTGTTCACGCGAGGGGAGCAATGTCCATCGACAGCAACACCCTCTGAGCCCAAGTGCCGACCAGTTCAAAAAATAGAATGTCGAGATAGATTCGAGTTCAGGCCTCCATGCCTGATTTAGAGATTTGTATTAGTACACCTCCCTGATTCAAACGCGGCGAAGGGATCATACAAACAAAGTTGTCTGTTGACCAGCATAATTTTCACAAGATCGGAAAAAAAACAACGTGCGCTCGATCGAGGCAAAATCTGCGCGTGTCGCTTTTGTTGAAATTTAAGACTGATTATATCTTGATTTTCTCGTTGGCGCCAAAGTAAGGCGGATCGAGCCTGCGCGAGAGGCGCGCACCAGGTCATCAAGAGCCGAGTGAAAAATTGACTGGCGCATAAATTGCGCAAAATTTTTCTTAGAAGGCAAGCGCGAGAATCAGTATCACGATGATCAGAAATTCAATCAGCGCGAAACCAACAAGCCAGGTGGGATAGGTGGAGTTTGGAACCATCACGTAGTTTTGGGCGGCGCGAGGAGGGGGAGACGATTCGAAAATGTCTTCGCTGCTGCCGGTGGCGAGGTCTTCCAGCAATTTGTCATCGAAACCGCTGCGGGCCTGCAACGGCGCCTGGCCTTTCTGGACCCGTGCAAGATCCATGAGCAGATCCGTCGTCGATTGATAACGGACGTTCCGGTCCTTGGCCATCATGCGTTCCACCACTTCTGCCAAGCCGGTCGAAAGGGATTTGTTGAGATGGTCCGGCGGGGTCAGCGGTTGTTTCAAGTGTTTTTGCATGATCGCCGTGGGCGTAGATCCTTCGAATGGCACCTTGCCGGTCACCATGTTGTAAAGCGTTGCGCCCAGCGAATAAATGTCAGCACGAAAGTCGACATCGACGACACCGCGAATCTGTTCCGGCGCGATGTAGTACGGCGTGCCAAAGGCACGGCCCTTTTCGGCTTGAGCAGCGGCCGCGTCGTCGGCCTGTCGCGCCAGACCCATATCCGCGAGTTTGGCCGTCCCGTCTTTGGTAATCATGATATTCTTCGGCTTCACGTCGCGATGAATCAGCCCGCGGGCGTGGGCGTGCTCCAGGGCCTTGGCGATTTGGATGATGAGGTCCAAGGCCGCCTTTTCGGAATAGGTACGACTCTTCACCAGTTCATCGTAAACCGTCTGACCATCGACGAATTCCATGACGAAGTAGTGGTACCCCCCGTATTCGCCGACATCGATCGCCTGGACGATGTTGTTATGGTTCATTTTGGCGGCGGCTTTTCCCTCTTTGTAAAAGCGTTCGACGAATTCCGGGTCTTCGCTGAGATGTTCGGGGAGGATTTTGATGGCGACAATTCGGTCCAACGAAAGCTGCTTGGCTTTGTAGACGCTCGCCATCGCCCCTGCGCCGATCTTTCGCATGATTTGAAAGCCGGGAATCTGGTGAAGAGAATGCGACGCCGAGTCTTCAGCGGGATTGAGCAAACGCCTCAATTGCGTTTTCGTAATGAAACCGACTTTCACCAGGATGTCGGCGAGACTGACCTCTTTGCCTTTGGCTTTGAGTTCCTCTTGTTTTGCGATGCAGGCCTGGATCTCTTCCGGCAAGGCGAGCTTGGCATCGACCGCGGCTCGACCGATGAAGCTGTCCGTGGCGGAACCGCCTTTGCTATCCGCCGCGGCGTCGTTTTTGCGATCCACTTGTGACGGATTCGTCGCCATGAATGGTCACTCTCACCCTAAGTTGAGGCGGCTTGTCCGAATGGGCGAGCATGATAACACCGATACGGACTGTTACCTATGCCCGACACCAACACGAAGCCACGCCGTGACCGGGGCAACGTCGCACGGGCCCCGGCTCTTGACCGATTGGTCTCTTGAGCCGACGACCGGTTTCCGTGCCTCGCCCTGGAAACTTGAGCGTCCTCTCAATTTCATAATGGTCTTAATCCCTACTTTACATTATGTGTGCCAAGGGATTAAATCAAATCGATTTCTTCGGATTCGCCGGCCGCGGGACACACCCTTTGTTATCGCCACGACGGTGCTCAGAAGCATTCCGTTTCCCGGACGCCCTCAAACCGGCAATATTGAAAATTTGATTAAAAATCCGTGAATCGCTCCAGGTGTCTTAGAACGGGATCCTCACGGGTGGAGCAATCGAGAGACGCTGCAATCGGTCGGGCTCGACGTCAATTCCCAGGCCATAGTCCGCCATGGGTTTCCAGCGGCCACCGAATGTGAAACGCAGCGGTTTGGCGACCACATCTTCGGAGAGGAGAAACCTGCCGAAGCTGCCTTCCGCGAAGCGTACGTTGGGAACCATTTGCAGAAAAAACCGTCCGGCCGCGGAAAGGATACTGGTTTCGCCGACCATACAGCCGAGTTGATAGGCCAGTTTGTGTTTCCGGGCCGTGACCGCCAGTTGCAAAGCGGGAATCAGGCCGCCGTTCTTACTTAGGCGAATGTTGAACCAAGTTGGGCCGCGTTGGACGATCAAGGCCTCCGCGTCGTCCGGCGTGACGAGTGACTCGTCGGCCATCAGCGGAAGTGTTGTTTGCTTGGCGAGCGCGCCCCAATCTTGACCGGCATCTTTGGCGAGCGGTTGCTCGATGCAGGTGATGGGGTGGTCCTGCCAGTGATGGAGTTTCCGCGTGGCTTGTTCAAGGTTCCACGCCCCGTTGGCATCGAGGGTCAGCGTGACTTTTTTGCGGTTGAGCCCGCGCCCCAGCGTTCGGAGGGTGGCGTCGAGTCGATCCTGGTCATCGTTGTCGCCGACTTTGAGCTTGAAGTGTCTGATCCAACCGAGACGGACCTTGCGAAGGAAAGTGTGAATCCGCTCCGCTTCCATGCTGGAGATGACGACGCTGTAGCGCGTCGTATCCCGACATCCGGGCGGACTGAGCCAGGGTTGCTCGAACCAGCCTGCGATCGATTCCAGCGATCGCCGGAACGCTCGGCTGTAAGCATCGAGCATGGCCAACTCCACCGCGGCTCGGGCGGCGGTGATCACGCGGCCATTGTCGTCGGTGAGCGGCAAGTTGGCCGCGGCCTCGATGACTTCACCAAAATTTGCGGGCCGCGTCTTGATCAGAATGGGCACGAAAACGTCCTGAATCGTTTTGATGACGTCTTCATGGGACTCGCCGGTCACGTAGGTTCGGGGGTGTGTTTCGCCGTAGCCGCACGTATGGTCGGCAAGTTCAATCTGCACGATGATGGGCTCCGAGCAGACCCGGTCGGCCGCAGAATGGCTGAATTTGCGCCGCATGGGAATGGCGAGGGAATAGATGGACAAGTGAGAAATCGGTAGCGGCATGATCATAGTGTATGCAGTTGGGTGGGTCGTCGAAAAGCGCCGGGGATCAATCACCCGCCAACCACACTGCTACCGCGCGTGCGATACCAGATGAACCCCATCAGAATCATTCCGAGAAGACTGAACGGCAACATTGCATAGAACCACGCGTTCCAGCCGAGCGCGGTCTGTTCTTTTGCGTAGTCAAGCAGATATCCGAGACCGAAGCCCGCCATGCCTGCGCCAAAGTATTGAAAAGAATCGATGACACCGGCGGCAAACCCGGCCATCTTGCGGCCGCCGAGGTCCATGGCGGCCGCCGTGCCGAGGATGGAGTGTGTCGAATTGCAAGTCAGGGAAATAAGAAGCATCAGAATGGCCGCAAGTTGTGGACTGGCCGTATCGATGTCACTGAGTATCAAGGCTGCCGCAAGAATGACGGCTGATTCCAATCCATAAAGCGCCATCGCGACGGGCGCACGCTTGCCTTTGAAGAGTAGATCGGAAATGAAACCGGAACTGATTGAACCGAAGAAGGCGGTTAGAGGCAGTAGTGCTCCGGTAATGATGACTAGCGTCGACGTCGCGATGTCAAGCCCCCAGGCCTGATCGAAGTAAATGACCCACCAATCGTATTGTGCCGTTCGAACGAATCCCGTGCAAAAATAGGCAAAGGCGGTGATCCAGACCATTTTCTTGCTTAGGATGGTCACCAAGACCGTTGTGAGCGGGATTTTCTCCGAATGGTCTCCGTCGATTGCAGCCTCGTTCGCATCGTGCTGGATTTCATAGCCCGCTTCTTCGGGGTTGTTCTTCACCAGCAGATACATCATGACGACCACGACGGCAACAAAACACGGTGGAACGTAGAACAGCCACCGCCAGTCACCGCCGATGATGACTTCGTGCCCGAAGATCAAGAAGGTATGTCCAACAAGGAGCCACGGTCCAAGAGCGTTGATGGAGATCTGGCCGATCTGGATCATCAAGCCGAAGACGCCGGCAAAACGACCTCGTTCACTTCGCACGAACCAGGCCGTGTTGACCTTGATCATCCCGGGTGCGCCGAAGGACTGGGCGTATCCGTCACTCGCCCGGATGAAAAAGAAGAACAGAAAGACGCTGATGGACCCGGTTGGCGAGACGATGCCGAAAAGAATATTCAGGAGGATTGTTAGCGCGGCGCCGAGCGCCATCGCCTGTTTTCCGCCGAGTTTGTCGGTAAAGAGGCCGTTGAGGAATTGGCCGACTGCATAACTCCAATGGCGACCCGTATTGATCGCGCCATAGGCCGCGTTGCTAAGGCCGAACTCTCCCATAAAGCGCGGCGCGGCGATGGAGAGGTTGTAGCGGCACATGTAATACGATGCATATGTCAGCCCGAGCATGAACCAGTTCAAGCCGCGGCGGCCGCGAAAGGCCGGCGGATGATGGATTTCGGTCGGTCCGATCTTTCCGCCGGAGTGAGTGGTTGATTCGCTCATGTTTGTCCTAAAGGAGAATGTCCTTTTGTTATGAAAAAGATTAGCGCATCTTGGGGAAAGCCCTCGTCCCGACGGCAAGAACGCAAAGCTGTAGTACAACGGCAGCGGTGCTTACGGATAACAAGGAAGCGACGGCGAGGCCGATTTGTGCCAGGACGGCCAAACCCAACAAAACAACACTCCATCGTTGCATGTTCCAATAGCCGAGCAGACAAATCGAAGTGGCAACGAATGGAAGGACCCAGGGACTGATGTCCACCCAAGGCGAATAACTGGCATCTGTGACGCGAACCCGAAGCGGGTAAGCCCCCGCAATGCTCTTCGCGACTTCGCCCTCGTTCACCGACAGCTGCTCGGGCGTTCCTTCGAGGCGTGCAGCGACCTGCTCCTGTCCGGATTCTCCGTCTTCTTCAAGCACTTTAAAGACCAAGCCGTTGGGTAACTTTCTCTTGTTAAGAACCCAGTCGTATGGTGGTAGCCCGCCGTCGGCATCGAATTGGGCACTGTAGTCCGAGTGTTCTATGGCAACGGGAAGCGACTCCGTGACAATTCGAGGTGCATGCTCCTGATCTGAGGCAACGGAGATCACACAAGGCCAGTCGATGGAGTGGTCACGCGCGTCCGTCGCACGAATTCGAATCAGGAAATCCCCCGATTCTCTTGGTGTGCCCGAAATGAGACCGGAGTCGTCGTCGAAGTGGAGACCATCCGGCATGATGCCCATCAGCCGTTTGAAGGTGTAAGGCTGTTCCCCGCCGAGAATGGCCGGTTTCGTCTCGTATGGCTGGCCGAGAATCGCGGAAGGCAGCGCCGGTCTGTCAAAGTGGAGGACGCCCTCGACACCTTTGTGGGCCACTTCCAAAACAAATACACGGCTGTCGCTATGACCATATGTTGCGTAAAGCATCTTCTGAATGTGAGGAAGCATGATGAAGGTCATGAACATGGCCAGATAGGTGACGCCGGTCACGATGGCCAACAGCTTGGGACGTTGTGGATTGTGTGGTGGTATCGTTCCTGTCTCTTCAGGGACAGGCTCGTCGTTCAAGGTCAGCATGGGCTTCCATTGGCCGGGTTCCGAAGTCTGGACGGCCTTCAGCTCCAAGAGCTGCCCGGGTTTACCATGATCGGGAAACGAATGGTGGATACCCTCTAACCATCCTCGTCGGAAAACCTCGGTACCGCCCATGAAAAGGCGTTTGGGTCCGATCCACCCGCAGATGGAACAAATTTCCAGTCGGAGTTCCCCGGAAGCCACGGAATCAGGTGGTTTCCAGCGGAAGACGAAGGGGGATTCGAACCTGGAGATGATGAAGAGGAAGAGTCTGAACATAAGACCGATGACGTCCTGTTATTTGCAAAAACCGGAAGTATAGCCCGTTAGACTCCTGTTGCAAAAATTAATACATCATCATACTGTTAATTTTTCAGAGCGACGTGAATTGTCGGCGTAACGTTCTGCCCTTTACACATATGTAACTCGATTTGGTCTCGGCCGCATTCAAGGTGAACATCCCATCGGGGTCGTGACCGTGAGCTTTTTGTTTTTGATCCGCACAAGCACACATCCGTCGTCGGCGGTATTGAAGTAGATTCGGTGCGCGCCGACCAGGTTTTCGATGCCGTTGGTCGTCATCGCACGTCGCTGTCCTGCAGAACGAATGGCAATCTGAGGTGAAACAGCTTCGATGAACGCGCCCGTGTTGTGGACCACGCTTCCATGGTGCGGAAGCGCCAAGACGTCGGCGTGCAGGTTTTTTTGAAACAGCAGCCCGGCCATCCCCCATTCGGCGATGTCACCCGTGAGTAGGATGGAATGGCCTTGGTGGCGAAGGCGGAGCACCGTCGAACTGTCGTTGGCGTCCGGGGCCCTTCGCTCGCCGAACGGTGGCGGCCAGATGGCCTCCACAAGCAGACCGTCGTGATCGAGAAACCGCTGTGGTCCGCGGGTACTCTCGATCGGAATGGCGTGGTCGTGCATCAATTTGAGAAAGTACCAGCCTGCCGACTTCTCCTCGACGAAGGTTTCGAATTGGTCATTGAGAATGATACGGCCGATACTGAAGTGCTCGGCCAGTGTCTCAATCCCGCTGTAATGATCGAAATTGGGATGCGAGACAAAAACCGTGTCGATATGCCGGATGCCCCGATGCCTGAGAAAGCTGACACCGATTCGGCCGGCGTCGAACGACGATCGTGTTCCAAAGTCATAGATCATCACGCTGCCGTCGGGGAGTTCGATCACGGTTTCCGTGCCGTCTCCGACGGCGAGCATCCAGACGTTGAGCGTATCGGCCTCATGCCGTATCCAACGTGGTGGAATGAGCCACCAGAGAATCAGCAGGGTCGTGAGAATTTTGAAGCCGTGCCGGCGACGGATCCAACGCGGACGGTATCCCCATAGCCAAAAAACCGCGTACACGGCGAGCAACCACGCAAGCGACGGTGACCGGCCGTCGAGCAGCGTGCCGGGAAGGAGTGCCATCCACTTGACACATCCGATCATGAGGTCGGTCGCGCCGGCGAGGATCGGTCCCGTGAAGATGCCGCTTGAAGGGAAGATCAGTCCGAGCAGCACGGTGAGAAAGCCGGCGGACGTGGCCGCCATGGCAAAGGGCGCAAGAACGAAAGTGCCGATCCAGCCCCATGGCGTGAAGCGGTCGAAATGGTAACAGGCCAATGGGACGGTGATCAGCCACTGGGAGATCGATACGGCAAACAAAAGGCAGACGGATGAGCCGAATCGATGGACGATGTTGGACCCGATCGAATGAGGACCGCTTTCCGGTGGCAGCATCGGAACCGGATAGCCGGGGACGACGAACCATCGCGCGAGCATAGGGCGATCTCGCCGGAACAACCATGTCGCAATGGCCTGCGAGACGAGGGGGCAGAAATGCAACAACCCGAGCGTGGCCATGAAGCTGAACTGAAAGGCCGGGCGAAACAAGTCCGTGGGCTTGACCATCAGGATAATCAAGGCTGCGCAGGCCAGGGCGTTCACCGAGTTGTAGCGGCCTCGGAAAAAAGCCGCCAGACACGCGAGAACTCCGATGATGCCGGCACGGAGTATGGAAGGTCGCGGCTCGGCCAATAAGACATAAAGCAAAATCAAGCCGCCAACGATGAGGGTCGAGACGCGGTAATGCAGGCCGAGTGTGCGCGTGATGCCCCACGCGATCAGGGCCAGCCAACCCACGTGCATTCCGCTCGCAGCCAGGAAGTGTGTGTTGCCCGTTTTGAGAAACGCTTCATTCATCGCCTGGTCGACGGCGCTACGCCGGCCCAGGACCATCGCCGACATGACACCGCCGGCTTCTTCATCCTCGGCAAACGCCTGTTCAGTCAGATAGCTGTCCAGGCGATGTCGCAAGCTGTTCAGCCAACGGGTCCATCCTTTGCCGGTGTTCTTTCTCAACACGACGACGGCTTCCGCGTGGTCGCAAGAGAAGCCCGCCAGGATGCCTCGTTGCCGGAAGTGCGCGGCCCAGTCATAGTCGCCGGGGTTTTTCGGACTGGACGGGCGGTAGAGCCAGCCTGTCATTTGTACGTGATCGTCTCGTTGAAGCGTGAGAAGGGGCTCCTTGACTGAAACGTTAAGTCGGCCTGTGATTTTGATCGGGCCTTCGAGGCCTTCGATGTGCGTGGCGGCGAGGACAAACCTGGTCTTTGGACTCAAACCGTAGGCGCGAGGAGTGCCCCGAAGCGGCTCGGCAATGGTCGGGTTCGCGATGACACGACCCGTGATCTGAGTGATGATCGGTTCGTCTTGAGTGCATGTCACAACATGGTTCGATGGAATCCAGCGGTCTGCCACGGCGTGTCGAAGCGCGCCGAGTCCTGTCGCCGCGCACAAGACAGCGAGGTAACCGATGGGAACCGAGGAGCGGACGCCCTGTCGTGAGAAGGAACGGCCGGCGACCATGGCGCCGGCGATCGCCCCGATCGAAAAGAGCAGGATGGTGGTCCAGGTCGGCAGCGCAATGGCATGGTCGAGGACGATGCCTGCGATCACCCCGACGGTGATGGGAAGCAGGGGCGTGGGTGATCGAGGTGCCTTGGAAAGGCCGTTCGTTTCCTGGAATTCGTCTTGGTTCATCCGTCGATAAGGCGCCAAAATGCGCGGTAAACTGCGAGGAAGGCAAGTTGAGCAATTTGGCCCGCCGCAAAGAGCGACTGACGAGACTGGCCGCCGCCTCTTCGCGCGATGGCAACGGTGACAACGTAAGTGATTCCGAAAACAAGCATGCCGATGATCACGCCGGTGAGGTAGTTCCTGGATCGGCTGCAATAGATGGCAGTCAGGCACAAGGGTAGCAGCGCGTGCAGCAACAATCGTCCGGGGCTCATCGCACGATTGAGGGCGACGGTTTCCGCGTCGCTGTCTCGTGCAGTTTGACCGATGGTCGCGGCGAGCAGAATGCCCCAGCGCCCCCAAATGGGCGCCAGTAGAAGCGGACGATAGATGGGGTGGGGGTACATGAAATTAAAGTGATATCGCCAGTCGTTCGGCGGTGGCCACCAGCCGGGCCGGTCGTCGATGCTTAGAATCAGAAAAAACTCGACCATCACGATGAGGCACAAAACGAGGGTGCCGACAGGAGACAGAGGAATCATCCGATCGGTCTGAACACGAAACGGCTGACGGCCTGTCAGGACGTGGGCCGTACGCGCCAGTCCAAGAGCCAGGAACGATCCCGTGAAGATGCATTCCACCAGAACCACGGTCAGACTGGGAAGAACGCGCAGGCTTCCGATTTCACCGTAAAGTCGCCAGCTCAGCCGGAAGCTGCCCGCCCAGATCAGTCCGATCAATAGGCCGATGGGGACGATCCAGGATACGGGGTTGGGCACGGCTTCTGTGGGGCCGAACGTTTTTCGACGGCCGATCGGCAGGAGGAACGTGATGGCGGCGGCGAAATTTTCCGAGAGTGAGGTTGAAGAGGGGGTGGCGAGGGCAGCCGGCTCGGGTGTTTGAGATTGCGTTGGTTCGTTTGGCGCATTCTCGGGCGACGACGGAGGCGAGGGCTGCGGCTGTGCGGGATCGACGGCCATTGTTTGTTCAGCCTTCCTGAAGACAAAAGATTCATGCCCTGAGACGGACGGGCGATTTCAACATGTTTTGCGGCGGATTGCCA
Source organism: Phycisphaerales bacterium (assembly GCA_022360095.1). Lineage (GTDB taxonomy): Bacteria > Planctomycetota > Phycisphaerae > UBA1845 > UTPLA1 > JAKSDK01. The sequence continues at coordinate 275,959 of JAKSDK010000138.1, read as the reverse complement.
GATTGCGGGTAAATTCTTCGTAAAAGGGGAAGGAGACGGCCGTTAATGAATAGAGTCGAGCTGGATTTATCTAATTCATGCTCAGACCAAGGGTTGTGAATTTGAAGTCCGGATGCCCGTTGGACTAGGATGTCGAACTGAATGGCGAGAGCGACGTGTCCAGCAATTCGCAGAGGACCTGTGGGAGACTAAAGTCGTATAGGCCAGCGGAAGGACAGGGGTTCGTTCGTTTCCGAAGCACTCGTTCAGCCACGCGATCGGACGTGTTTGCTGCGTCAGGGAGTTTCGATTTGTCCCGCCGGGGAAATTCCATGCGAGCTTCCAAGAGGAGAATCACTCACCGATTCACGGTCTGTGTTTTCCTTCTTCTGCTGATTTCGCCTGCCGCCGCGCTTAATCAACGATCTCGTGTGAGTTCGGACGCCTTCGACGAAACCGAGCATGAGGGCCTGAGGCCCGTGAACGACCGTGACGCCGAAACCTGGCTGAAGCGCGCGAGAGAGGCGGCGGATCGGGCGGACTGGAGACTCGCAGCCGACACGCTCGAACGTTTGATCAAAGATCACGGCAGTTCGACGGTCGCCGACGACGATGGGCGTTACCTCTCAGCGATTCATCTCGCCCAGGCCCAGATCGCGGCATGGCCGCCGGAGGGGATGGCGGCTTATCGTGTGCTCTACGACCCCGAAGCCCAGCGCCTGCTCGAACGGGCGAAGCGCGACCATGACTTGGACGCGCTGCGAGAGATCGCTCGCAATTACCCTCTGACAACACCGGGTCCGGAAGCGATCAACTTGTTAACGAGTTGGTTGATTGATCGTCGTCAGGCGACCGAAACGATCATGCTCTTACAGCAACTTTCTAATCTGCCACATGGCCGCCAGTCGGCCTGGGAGATTCTCCAAAAGCGCGCTATCGCTTATGCCCTCGCAAACCAACGAACTCGCGCGGCGAAAGTGTTGGAGGAAATGCGTCGCTACGGCAAGGCGTCCGGGGCATCGTTACCTGCTGACTGGCCGCGTCGGATTGAGTTGATCCAGCGGTTTTTCGAAGATGTGAAGCTGAGTCCGGGCCCCAGCCATGGCGACTTCGTCTGGACGAAGTGGCCGTTTCGTTTGGGACCGGGTGCGGCGACGGGGCGGATGCCGCAGGTCGATCCGGTGATGACACAGGACGATGGGTGGTCCACACCGCTACCTGGGACGAAAAGTCTGGATTTCCGCCAGCTTCGCGACCTTCAGAAGATCATGAAACGCCAATCCCGGCCGCCTATTTGGCAGGCGGTCTCAGACGGCCAACGCTTGTTTGTGACATGTCCTGCCGGTTTGGCGGCGCTGGATCTGGCCACATTCGACTTCTTGTGGCAGGCCTTTCCCAAGTTTGTGCGTCGCGATCCGAAGATCGACCAGCATCGGAGGCTGGTTCTGCGTCAAGGTGCACGCATTATTCAGCGGCAGGGACAAACGTTCACGATTGAAAGGGATGACACCGGAAACCGTCTGGATGAATTCTTGACGCGGACCTTGTTTTGGGAACATCGTGGCGAAGTCTCCACTGCGCTGGGATTGGTGTTTGTGATCGAGCAGGACGGGACGCCGAACGAACAGCGCCCGACCCTCGACGGCGTGATGCCCGCCAATGCTCATCTCACGGACGAGGATCTTTCTGAGCCCAATACTTTGCGTGCATACGAAGCGGATACGGGACGACTCGCTTGGACCAAGGGACGGGGGGCTGCACCGGAAGATCCGCTGAGATATGCGCATTTCTACGGAACGCCGATCGTGGCCGGCGCCAATTTGATCGTGCCTTATCTGCAGCGCCATGATCTGGTGCTGGCCGTTTTGAAAGCGGACGGAACTCTCGTAAGGCGGGTCTTGTTGGGTTCCGGTCGGACCGGCATGTTTCCCATGAACGGGACGCTGCAGCCGACCGTCTTTGATGGAACAGTCTACGTCCCAACAGGTGCCGGGCGATTGTTTGCTCTGAATGAATATGATTGCTCCCTGCGCTGGCTCACGAAGTATGAACGGACGGACACGATCAGACATCTCAACACGCGCGGGCAGAAATTCCGATGGGGCGGACGATTGTCAATTCCTCAGCCGGATGAATGGTTGAGTTCGCCTCCGATCGTCATCGGAGGGTTGGTACTGCTGGCCCCGCAGGACAGTGACCGGTTGTGGGCGTTCGATCAACAAAGCGGAAAACGGAAATGGTCCTTTCCTCGACGAAACCATCGTTACATCGTGGGGGCGGATGAACGGCGCATCGTGTTGACGGGTGCTCGAATCGAGACGGTTGACTTAGCGACGGGGCATTCGTTGTGGAAGTCGGAGATGCTGCATCCCACCGGAAGACCGGCCATCAGCGGCAACCACGTGCTCGTGCCGACGGCCAAGGGGTTGATTCGCCTGGATCTGGAAACGGGCGAGCCCGTCGGCAAGCGGTTGTCTTCAAGCAAGCCGCTTGGAAACCTGTTTGTCTTAGATGGCTCTTTGTACAGCGTGGGCGCGGAACAAATCTCCAAGTTCCCGGACCCGGACCAAACACGGGCGTTGGCCTTGGCTCGGCTGGAGCAGAACCCAACGGACGTCGAAGCCGTGTTGCGGTTGGTCTGGCTGGCCATGCTCTCAAAAGACTGGTCCGGCGCCATCGCATTGCTTCACCAGGCTGAGGGATTTCTTGCGAATCCTATTCCTCCGACAAACGGACCCGCGAATGACACGGTGGCGGAAGAAGAGCTTCGTTTACGAATCACTCATCAGCTCGTCGATGCCATGTTGAACCTGGCGGCGGAGTCAACCACGAAGAGGAGGCAGGAGCTGCTCGAACAAGCGGTCGCCATCGCCCACCGTCCTGGTGATCAGATCAGGGCAGGGCTTGGGCTGATCGAATGGCTTACCGAAAAAGGGGAACTCCTAAGCGCTTTTGAGCGGTCGTTGTCGCTCTTGAAAGAGGCCGGTCATCAAAGCGTCCGCGTGAGCTCGAGTTTAAAGATGCGGGCGGACGTCTTGATCCGAGAGCGCCTGCAGGGCTGTTGGCAGGAGATGGACGAAGCTGCTCGCGGCCAGGCTTTGCAATTCTTGAACCGGACGGCTGAGGAACTGTCGGCCGACAGAGAACGCGGCGCGTTGGTGCGTCTGGCAGACGGTCTCGAAGCTTTTGAGCTGGGAGCGCGATTGGATCTCGCGCTGGGACGTGAGGCTTTGGCGGACGGCGAGCACGAGACCGCTATTTTTTTTCTATCGCGCGTGATGAGGCGTGCGCCGGAAAGTGAACTTGAATTGGAGGCGCTGCTTCGACTTGTCGTGGCTTACCGTTTCCCCGGTGAGGGACTGCCCGCGGCTTCGGCGGAAACTGCTGAAGTGTTGAAGCGGATGGAGACCCGATATTCGGAGGCCATCTTGTCTGACGAGGTGGTTGTCGCATGTGGTCTCGAGCCGCCGGTGCAAGTCAAGGTTTTTGTCGAGACGGTTAAGGAGAAGCTGCCGGAGGGGGTCTTTCACGCTGCACCGATGCCTCGAATCGTGCGCGAAACGTCACGGCTTGGTCTGTTGTATGACGACCTGGTCGCGGACCGCTTGTCCTTGGACGGCGTGTCATTTTGGGATTCGACGCGCAGGCACGACATTTATGCCGAAATCCTTCCTCTGGGCGTCTTCGGACAGATTCGTGGGTTGCGGGTCCACTCGACGGAGGATAAGTGGCACTACTGGCTCAGCGGCCTCGACGAAGCGTCTGGAATTCGCTTGCGTGCCGTACAGAACGAGGCAAGGCCTGCAGCCTTGGCCGGTCGCCTGGCCGTCTTCCAAACACCGGCCCGCGTCAGCGCCGTCGGTCTGACTTCAGGACGTTCAATGTGGCCGCAGCTCGAAATCGAACGTGATCTGAATATGCTGCCTGAACCGGCCGTGCTGAATGTGAACGGGATCATCATTGTGGCTGCCGACAGCAGCACGCTTGTCGCCATTCCGGCCAGAGGGGATGCACGGCCGATCTGGCGCAGAAGCTGGCCCTCTCATCAGCTGCGGAGCCTTCGCGCGGTGGACGGTCGGTTGCTGGCCGTCGATCATCAGGCCACGAAGGCATTTGTTCTCGACCCGGCGAGCGGGAGGATTCGCCGCGAGTATTGGCTGGCTGCGGGAGAATCAAAGCAGAGCGCTCCTGCTGAGGATGTGGAACCGGATGAGGCGCCGAATTCGCATATGGCGATTGTCGGTCGCGTGATTTGTCGGAGCCATCAAAAACGTGTCGTCGCCAGGGACGTCAAGTCGGGCAGGTCGATTTGGCCGCCGTTGGAACTGGACGGACTGGTTGCGGGACTTTACGAATTGGATCATCGACATCTCGGTGTTTGCTATGGCTTGGATCAGTTCGCGGTCGTGCGAATTGAAACGGGTGAGATCATCCAGGACCTCAAGCCCGAGGGCCTCGATCTGCCGCCGTTGGATGCCGTCGTCGATTTCCCGACGACGTCAGGTCGATCGGCCGGAGGAAGGTTGATACTGTTTTCGAGAACAAATGATTTTCCTGCGGAGTATATCCTGAATTCGTACCCGTTCAACGAAGGCGAGCGTTCCTGGTTTAGAGAGTTGGGGCGATCGGCGACCGTCAGTCGACAGATGTTGCGTGCATCGCCGGATTATGTTGCAGTGATTCAGAATGAAGTATCCGGTGACGATGTGCAGCAGATTTTCGGTGACATGATACCGCCGCTGGATACAAAAGTGCCGCCGCGGCTTATCGTCGTGAATAAAGGCACGGGAAAGCGCATGGCTCCACGGCCCTATGAGTTTGATGACGACCGTGTTCCAAGGGATCGGCACCGTACAAAGCGGATTACGGATGTGATCGTTTTGGACGACAGAATCATCGCGATTGCACCCGAGGGCTATTTCGTTTTGGCCGATGCGCGTGAAGTGGAGCGGTAACATACGGGAGACACGAGTTATTCATGTCGCTGCCATCTGAAAAAAGACGATTGGCCCGCCTCTATCGAGCCGCGTGTATTGCGATCGCGGCGGCGGCAATTTTTCCGACATCGGCGGCCCGGTCTGAGCTGCCGCGCGAACGCCCGTCGATGGTCAACGAGGAGACGGAGGCTGCGATCAAGAAAGGGCTCGAATACCTGGCTTCACGCCAGAGTTCGGACGGCGCATTTCACGACCAGGGCAACTACGGCGAGTATCCGGTGACGATGACTTCACTCGCGGGTTTGGCATTGGCCTCTTCCGGCAGCACGCCGACGGAGGGCAAGCATTCACCGGTTCTTCGAAAAGCGCTCGGGTATGTCCTGCGGTCCTCTCAGAGAAACGGTTTGATCTGTCGGGAAGGGCCGGAGACCACGCGTTCGATGTACAGCCACGGTTTCGGAATGTTGTTTCTGGCCGAGGTGATGGGCACCGAGGAAGATCCCGAGCGATTGGCCAAAATCCGCTGGGTGTTGCAAAAGGGGGTGGACCTGACGAGCCGGAGTCAAAGCAGGCTTGGGGGCTGGTTGTATACCCCTGATATGAATGGCGATGAAGGCTCGGTCACGGTGACCCAGGTTCAGGCGTTGAGGGCCGCTCGGAACGCGGGGGTGGGCGTACCGAAGAAGACCATCAACCGGGCCATGAAATACCTGGAAAAATCGGTGCAGCCGGACGGCGGCATCGCTTATCGGGTCGGTATGTCGGGCTCGCGTCCGCCCATCACCGCCGCCGCCGTGGCCTGCTGGTTCAACGCCGGTCAGTACGACAACCCGATGGCTTTGAAGGCGCTTCGGTATTGCAAAACGAACATCGGTTTCGGACGCTCACGCCAGGGCGTGTGGGGCCATTTCTTCTATGCCCATTTGTATCTTGCTCAGGTGATGTATTTGGCCGGCGAGAAAGAGTGGAAGTTGTATTATCCGAAAATGCGGGACTATTTGCTCTCCACCCAAAATGCGGACGGTTCGTGGAACGGCGATTCCGTGGGGCAAGTCTATGGCACCTCGATTGCCCTGATCATTCTCCAATTGCCGTACAGCAACCTGCCGATTATGCAAAGATAGTTTCAAGAATACAGGGCGAGTCTGTGTCCGGGGGGCACCAAGACGCTTACCACGAGGATCAAGACGATGACGGATACTTATGAGAACGATCTGGCCGACGCGCAAAAGCTTCAGGATGCTTACCGACGTCTTCGTGAGGAACTGCACAAGATCATCGTCGGCCAGGACGACGTCATCGAGCAACTTCTGATCGCGATGTTTTCCGGCGGACATTGTATTCTGGAGGGCGTGCCCGGGTTAGCCAAGACCCTGATGATCTCCAGTCTGGCGCGTTGCCTGTCGCTGTCGTTTAACCGCATCCAGTTCACGCCGGATCTGATGCCCAGCGACATCACCGGCACGGAGGTCATCGCCGAAGACAAGACGACCGGCAAGCGAGAGTTCAAGTTCTTGCCGGGCCCCGTTTTCGCCAACATCATTCTGGCCGACGAGATCAATCGCACACCTCCGAAAACCCAGGCGGCCATGCTGGAATCCATGCAGGAACGACAGGTGACGGTCGGCGGCGTCCGACACGAACTCAAGGCGCCGTTCTTCGTTCTCGCGACGCAGAACCCCATCGAACAGGAGGGGACCTATCCGTTGCCCGAGGCTCAGCAGGATCGCTTCATGTTCAAGGTCCTCATCGGCTATCCCGATTATGACGACGAATACGAGATCGCCACCAAGACGACTGGCGAATATGACCGTTCGGTGGCTACCGTGATCAGCGCTGAAGAAATATTGAGCCTTCAAAGGCTGGTCCGTCGCGTACCGGCGGCCCCTGCGATCGTGAAGTACGCCCTGGATCTGGTTCGGGCGACACGCCCCGGCGAAACGACGGCGCCCGACTTTGTCCGTGAAAAAGTCTCTTGGGGAGCGGGTCCGCGTGCGGTTCAATTTCTCATCCTGGGCGCCAAGGCCCGCGCTGTCCTGCGAGGCCAGAAATATGTGGCGACGGATGACGTACGGGCCTTGGCTTCGCCTGTGTTGAGACATCGCGTGGTGACGAACTTCGCGGCCCAGGCGGAAGGCTACACCACCGATCGCTTGATCGCGGATTTGTTGGAGCGTTTTCAGCCGCACTCCGGTGGACTCATGGAGGACGATCGTGTGAACAAGGCGATCAATACGTAATTCATGCCAACTGAAGCAAAAAGCTATCTTCGCCCGGAAGTGCTCGCCAGAATCGGCGACCTGGAACTCCGTGCGCGACACGTTGTGGAAGGTTTTGTCAGCGGCATGCATCGAAGTCCTTATCATGGATTTTCCGTCGAGTTCGCACAGCACAAGGAATACGTGGCAGGCGACGATATCCGGCACCTCGACTGGCGAGTGTTCGGCAGAACGGACCGCTTCTACATCAAGCAGTTTGAGGAAGAAACCAATCTTCGCACGCATATCCTGCTGGACTGTTCGAGCTCCATGCGATACCCCGAGCAGGATTTGTCCGAAGGTCGGATGACCAAGTTCGAATATGCGGCCACGCTGGCGGCATCGTTGGGTTACCTGCTTACGAACCAGCAGGATGCCATCGGACTCATCCTGTTCGACGAGGGGGTTCGATCGGAATTGCCGCCGCTCTCAAATCAGGCTCATTTGAAATCAATGATCGCCCAAATCGATCAGGTCAGGCTGGAAAGGCCGACCGATTCCACGGCGCTCTTCACACAATTGGCGGGGAAACTGCACCGACGCAGTCTTGTCGTCGTCGTTTCCGATTTGCTTGCTGATCCCAAAGACGTGATTCCGGGATTGGAACGCATTCGTTTTGCGAACCATGAAGTTGTGGTCATGCACGTTCTGGACCATGACGAGCGGGAATTCCCGTTTCAGGACAATACGCTTTTCGAGGGTCTCGAGGCACCGGACCTTCAATTATTGGTCGATCCACAGTCATTGCGGAGCAGCTATCTCGAAGCGATGAACGGATTCATCAGCAGACTTCGCAATGCATGCACGAACAGTCGGATTGACTACGTGGGCTTGTCAACGAAGGACCCGCTCGATGTGGCACTGCGAAGCTATCTGGCGGCAAGGATGCACATGATCAAGAGTAGAAGCTGATGTTTGAGTGGCTGTCAGGTTTCATGTTGAATCCTGCGATGGCGGTCGGCGCCGGCGCCGTGGCGAGCCCGATCCTCATCCACATTTTGTCCAAGCGACGTTATCAGCGCGTCCGTTGGGCGGCAATGGAGTTTCTTCTGGATGCCCAGCGCCGCAACCGTCGGCGCGTCCGATTGGAGCAGCTTTTGTTGTTGTTCCTTCGATGTCTTGCGGTGTTCCTGATCGCGCTCATGATGACACGTCCTTTCGTGCGTCCCGGCCACCTGGGCACGATCCTAGGAACGAACGCAAGGACGGAACGCCTGATCATGCTCGACGATTCGTACTCCATGCAGTATCAGGCGATGTCCAGGTCCGGCACGGCCGGTCGCCCGATCTTCGAGCAGGCCAAGAAAGCAGTGCTCCAGATCAGTCGATGGGTCGCCGAGGACACGCCGGACGATTCGTTGACCCTGTTTGTCACGAGCAATCCGGCGGAACCGGTGATCACGCTGCCCGGGCTTTCCGTCGAGCATCTGATTCGTCTTGAGGATCGGTTGAAAACGCTGCAGCCGTCGGAAACCGTGTCCCGAATGGCGGAGGGTCTTGGGGCGATCGCCGACCTGATTCGTCGTTCGCCGACCCAGGCCAACTCCGCGGTCTACGTGATCAGCGATTTTCAACGGGACGATTGGGTCCTTCCCGCGGACCCCGCGGCGGAGAAGCCTCCGAGTGTCGCGTCATCGTTGGCCAAGTTGGCTGATGAAGGCGAATCGGTCAAACTCGTGCTCGTGAATATGGGGGATGCGTCGGCCGAGAATACGGCGATCACGGGTCTTGTCCCGGGGCAGCCGCAGGTTGTGGCCGGTGTCCCGGCCCGATTTGAGGTCGGAGTCTCCAACCATTCAGACAAGCCGCTGAATCAGGTGGAACTAAGCGTCTCGGTGGCACAACATCGGTTGCCGCCCGTCGTCATCCCAAAGATTCATCCGGGCCAAACGGTTCGAGAACCGGTTGAAATCACGTTCCCTCAGGACGGCTCGGATTATCTGCAAGTCGAATTGGCGGGGGCGGCGATCAATGAGGACGGGTTGCGTTTGGACAACGCTCGTGCCATGGCCGTCGAGGTTGTTCCCGCCGTGAAGATTCTGATTGTTGACGGAGAGGTGAGCAACGATCCCTATCGCGACGAGACTTATTTGCTCAAGACGGCCTTGCGCCCGGCGGGGCGGGCCGCCAGTGGAAACGAGTTGTCCGTCATTGACGAACAAGAGCTGGACGACATTGAGTTGGACGGTCAGCACGTCGTCGTCCTCGCAAACGTCGGCCGGCTCGGCAGGGCCGCACAACAGAACTTAGAGGCGTTTGTGCGCGGCGGCGGAGGCCTAATCGTCTTTGCGGGGGACCAGATCGATATCGACTACTACAACGCAGAACTCTACCGTGATGGAGAGGGCGTCATTCCTATGGCACTCGGTGAGGTGGAGCAATCGCCGCCGGGAGTGGACGCCATGACGTTTAAGACATGGGATGCAGGCCATCCGGTCATGCAGGCCTTCGTCGATCGGCTTGCCGACGTTTTGAGGCAGGTCAGAATCTTCGCCTACGTCCCGTTAACGGTGCCGTCCATGGATGAAGACGAGAATCCTTCCCCGGAACCTGAACCGGCGGCGGCGAGCAATGGGGCCGGTGAGAAGCCACGTGCTCCTGCACGGGTGATCGCTCGTTTCAACGATGCCGACGAATCGCCCGCAATCGTGCAACGTCGTTTCGGCCGCGGGCTCAGCGTCTTCGTCGCAACCAGCGCGGATCAGGAATGGAATGATTGGGCGTCAAATTTCAGTTACCTCCCGATGATGCTTGAGCTTGTGCAATATGCGGCGAAGGCTTCGGACACGGCGGAGCAGGCCGTGGTCAACGCGCCGATCATCTGTCCCCTGGATGCGACGGTATTCAGGACGACGTCTCAATTGAGAACGCCGGACTATCCGATCGAGCCCGAAATCACGTTGGAAGCCGTGACGATGGAGAAGATGCCGATCCTGAAATTCAACGACACCGACAAGTCGGGGATTTATCAGTTTTTGTTGACGGCGACGGCCGGAACCTCGATGACCCGTTATGCCGCCGTGAATCCTGATCCGACGGAATCTGACCTGGACGCCGTGACCAAACTCGAATTGGAGCAATCGTTGAGTGACATGCCGTTCGAGTATCTGGCGGATCTCAGCGTATTGGCTGAACAGGCGGCCAATGCGAAACAGGAGTTGTGGTGGCCGCTCTTGCTGGCGGTTCTGTGCGTCTTGATGTCCGAGCACGTGTTGGCCTGGTGGTTTGGCTCTCGTGGATAGACGAGTTTTCGTTCACGGATTTGCAGTCAATGAGCTTGAAGAGTTTGAACATCCTCGCTGAAGGCACGACCACGGTCAGTGTCGATCGCCAGCTCGAATTCGCCCGTTGGTCTCCGGACAATGCGCTATTGATCGGTGGCGTGTTGACCGTGGCGGTCTTGTACGCCGTGACCTGGATGTATCGTCGCGAGGCTCGAGGCCGGGTGACGCCGCGCCTCCGCTGGATGCTGTCGGGTTGTCGTGTGATGGTACTGGTGTTGCTCGGCTTGATCGGGTTGGAGCCGGTGTTGGTGAATTACATTCATCGCCGCCTGGAGGCCTATACGCTGGTGCTTGTCGACAAGTCCGCAAGCATGTCGTTGGCGGATTCATATCGTCATGAGGGAGATGCGCAACGGACCGAGGCCGCGGTGGGAACGATTCCGGATGACGGTTTCGTCCGTTCCGCGATCTGTGAGAAAATTCTGGGCGATGACGACGGTCGATGGCTGAGGTCGCTTGCGGAGAGCAACGACGTGAAGCTCTTTTCGTTTGGAGAGGGTGTTGAGTTCCACGGATTGGTTCGGCAAAAGCCGGGCGATCGCGAAGAATCGTCGAACGTCATGACAGAAGACAAAAATGCCGGCGCCGTCGGGAGTGCGCAAGACGGAAGGGTTGGTGCATTCAAATTTATTCCGGATGGCTCGTCGACGGATCTTGGGTTGGCCATTCGCGGCGCGATCGACTCCGTCGCGGGAATGCCGATCGCAGGTGTGGTTTTGCTGACGGACGGCAGATTCAATCGCGGTGAATCGTCGGCGGTGATTGCGCGATATCTGAAGCAACGACGAGTCGGACTGTATGCCGTCGGCGTCGGCGACCCGGCGGACCCGGTGAATGTCCGGATCACCCAGATCGGCGCCGCCCGCTCGGTGTTCAAGAACGATCCGTTCAGTGTCACGGTGCACGTCGAGACGGAAGGTGTCGATGAAACAGGTCTGAAGGTCGAGTTGCTTGAACGGCGTGAGTCGAGCAACGGCGCCGACAAGGGGCCGGAAGTGGTGGAAGTTCGTACGGTTCGACCGGACGCGAACGGTCGGACGGCTCCGATTGTTTTTGAGCGTAAAGTCTCGGAACCGGGCACGGTGAATTATGTCGCGCGTATTGCCGCGCTGCCGTACGAGGCAGTCACATCGGACAACCAGCGCGAGCTGTCTCCCGCCGTGCAGGTGCTCGATGACAAGATGAAGGTCTTGCTCGTCGCCGGATCGCCGAGTTACGACTATCGGTTCCTGAGTCGGATGCTGGAGCGCGACGCGACGGTCGATCTGTCCGCCTGGCTTCAGTCGGCCGACATCAACGCCGTTCGAGACGGCAACACGGTGATCAAAGAATTGCCCGCGGGACCGGAAGAGATCAACAAATACGACGCGATTATTCTGATGGATTGCGAGCCGAAGGAGCTTGATCCGACGTGGGGAAGCGTTTTGGCAACCTATGTGTCGGACCACGGCGGCGGTCTGCTTTATGCTGCGGGAAACAAGTACACCGGACGGTTTTTTCGCTCGACGAAGACTCAGTCGCTGATCGAAGTGTTGCCGATTGTACCTGACCCCGAGGCGGAGATTGTGATCAACGAACTTGGCCACTATCAGACCAGATCCTGGCCCATTCTTGTGCCGGATGAGGCGGCCGCGAATCCGATCCTTCGACAGTCCGACGATCCGTCTGAAACGCGAACAAGCTGGGCCGTGTTGGGCAATGTATTCTGGCATTATCCGGTTCGGCGCGAAAAACCGATTGCCCAGGCCTTGATGCGGCACACCAACCCGAGAATGGCAAACAGCTTTGGGCCGCATGTGTTGCTGGCCACGCAGTTCGTGGGAACAGGACGTACGGCCTACCTGGGGATGAACTCGACCTGGCGATGGCGGCGTTCGGACGAACGCCATTTCAATCGGTTTTGGATTCAAATGCTACGATATCTGGTGGAAGGCAAGTTGTTGGGTGGTCGGGCGCGCGGTCAGATTCTGACCTCCAAGGATCAATACAACCTCGGTGAGTCGGTGACGATGACGGTTCGAGCGCTTGATGACCGTTTTAATCCTCTGCTGCTGCCGTTGCTGGAAGTCGTCGTTACGCAAGTCGGTTCAATGGATCGCGGGAAGGAAACGCAAACGATCTCGTTGGCGCCGATTCCCGGACGCGATGGGTACTACGAGGGTCGATTTATTCCGAGTCAGGTCGGTGCGCTTCATCTGAGGGCCAAGCTGCCGGTGATGAGGCGGGGTGAGTCCGAGCAGGGGGCCGTGGTCGAGAAGGAAATCTTTGTGACCAGGCCTGATGTCGAGATGCGCAACACGGCGATGGACCGTGCCGGTTTGAAGGAGCTGGTCGAGTCTGTCGGCGGAAAGAGTCGCTATTTTGAGATCGATGAGACCGACGCAGTGACCAGTCTGATCGAGGACCGAAGCCGGACGTCTCCCCACGTCGGCCGAATTCAGCCGTTGTGGGACAATGAATATCTGCTCGCGGCATTGATCTTATTGCTGACGGCGGAATGGATTCTTAGAAAGAAGGCCAAGTTACTTTAAGTCGAAGTGGTTTACGTATCGGAACGTCACCGATGGAAACACAGGCCGATCAATTCAATCGACGGATCATCGCCCCGCTGGAGCGTGTCGGGCGTACGCTCAAGCGTTACGCCTTGATTGAAGGGCTTTGCCTGTGTGCTGCGATGCTGGTGGGGTTGGCCGCGGTCCAGCTGCTTCTGGATCGAATGCTGATTCTCGGTGTCGGTCCGCGGGCGATGATGTTGTTTGTTCTGACCGGTGTCGTCGGACATCAGTTTTATCATCGAGTGATTCGGACCGTGGGCGTTCGAGTGAGTACGACGGACGTGGCCGCGATTTTCGAACGCCTGAATGCATCTTATCGCGATCAACTGATCTCGGCCGTGGCGTTTGCGGAGGGGGTCAAAGCCAAAGAAACATCAAACCCTCTTCGAAACTCGCCGGCGATGGTCAAGGCGCTGATTGAACAGTCGGCCGATCAGTTTCGAGAATTGCCGACCAACGAGGTGCTTCGACTAGACCGCCACCGGCGATTCTTGTCCCTCGGGGCGACGGCCTTGCTGATCGCATTCATCGCCTTCGTCACGGCTCCCGAGACGATGGCGACCTATCTCGCTCGCAACCTTCGGTTGTCGGATGAGGCCTGGCCGGTCAGCACTCGAATTGCAGTCGAGGGGTTTGACGAAGACGGAAAACTGTCCTGGCCGATCGGGGATGAGCTGACGCTCGTGGCGACGGCTTTGGACAAAGTGCCGCCGTCGCTGCGCGCGGAATTCGCCTTTGACTCAGGCGACCGGTCCGAACGCAACATGGATCGGCGGGGCAGGGACCAGTTCATTCTGGACTTCGGGCCGTTGACCCAGGCCATGAGGGTTCGGTTTCTGATCGGCAAGTTCGGCGTCGATGAGCGTACCGAATGGTATGAAATCAATGCCGTTCATCGGCCGTCGGTGAAGTTGGTGCAGATCGAGGTTGTTCCTCCGGCTTACGCGGAGAAGAAGCCGTTTGTGCTTCCACAGGGACAGGCGAGCGCGGACATCATTCGCGGCTCCGCCGTGCGCATTGATGCGACCATGAGCAAGCCGCTGGTGCAAGCGGTCCTGAAATCACGATCGGACGAACGGATTGTGGCCGACGCATTCATCGAGAACGGGACGCGCGTGATGACGGAGTTCGTGCCCGAGCGTAGGGGCACGTATTACTTGGACGTGCGTGATGAGTCTGATCTGGATGACCGTCGTCCTGTCACTTATACCTTCAATCTATTGACCGACCCGGCCCCGAAAGTGCGATTGACCTTGCCGGGCGCTGGCGAACTTGTGGTTCCGAACGCGATGTTGAATCTCGCCGTGGACTGCGAGGACAACCTCGGACTCCGATCGGTTGCCTTGGTGCATCAAGCGAAGCGCGAAGATGGGGATACGGCGGCGGCACAGTCGGAGCCGCTTCCGGAGTTTGTTCTCAAACAGCTACGTTACACATTGAGACAATCGTGGCCGTTGCTTCCACTGACGCTCAAGCCGGGTGACCAGTTGACGTTGCAGGTTTTGGCGGAAGATTATCAACCGCCGAGGTCGGCACGGAGCGACGCACGCAAGGCATCCGATTCGTCCGGGCCCCATGTGGGTGAATCGTTGGCCTATACGTTACGAATTGTGACGCCTGAAGAATTGTTGACCGAACTGGGCCGTAGAGAGCATGAGTGGCGAAGAGAATTCGAACGAATCATCAAGTCACAGGAACAGCTCAACCGAAGGATCATGGATTTGCGGGACATGGCCGACCCGGATTCGGATTCCACTCGGCGGTCGGTTCGCTATGGTCAGGAGGCGAGGACGCAGAGGCAACAGACGGGACGTTTGAAGACGATCGTCAGACAGTTCGATCAGATCATCGGTGAGCTGAAAGTAAACCAGTTGGACAACCCGACCGTGCGACGGCGTCTCCAGGGAGGGGTCGTGGTGCCGCTCAAGCGACTGATAAACACCGAAGTCACGGAAGCGGCAGAGTTGATTGAACGCCTTCGCTACCAGTTTGACGAAAAAGTGGCCGATGAACTGGAACAACAGCAGACCAGGATCGTCCGAATCATGTATGAGGCCCTTGCGAACATGCTAAAATGGGAAGGGTACAACGAGGCCGTGGCCTTGCTGCGGGACATCGTCCGGTTGCAGAAGGACGTGAACAAGGACACCCAGGCCCGTTTGGAACGAGAGATTGAGAAACTCTTCGGTAGTCCGGAATCGGAGTCGGACTCTGATTCCAAGCCTGAGGAAGAACCGTGAATCTTCGCCGCCTGATGATGACAAAGCGACAGGTCGTGATCGTTGTGATGGCGACATTTTGGCCGGTGATGCTTGCCGCTTCCGTCCGGGCCCAGGATTCGGAAAAAACGGACGGGGCCACACCCAAGTCTGCGGGGTCGTCCCTGGCGGATCGCGAGGCGATTGTGCGTGATCGCGTCTCCCGCCTTGAAGATCGGATGTTTCAGTTGAGCCAGGCCTTACGCAAAGCGGAGCCGGACAAGGCTGGTCGATTGCTCGAGGGATTGGGCGACTTGCGAAGCAGGCTCGTTCGGGAGCAATTGGACGAGATCATACAGAAGTTGGAAGGCGAGCAGTTTTCAGATGCGGTCGATTTGCAGCAGGCCGTCGTCATGGATTTGCAGGAACTTTTGAAGCTGTTGTTGGAAGACCCGGAACAGCTTGAGGAGCGCAAGGAGGAACTGGAGCGTCTGGAAGCCATCCGTCGGGAACTTGAGAAGATCATCAAGGAGCAGGAAGAGGAAAAGGCGGATGCAGAAGAGGCTCGTCGGGCGGAGCAACGGGCCGAAGCGCTGGAGGCAGCGGCCAAGCAACTCAAGAATCTGATCGAGCGGCAGAAGGAGGTTGCCGGTAAGACGTCGCAGAAAGATGCGCCTCTGGATGAAGTTGCAAAGGCGCAATCGGGAATACGTCGTGAGACGGAGGCGTTGGCGAAGGCCATGGAGTCCATCGCCGATGCCGAGTCACGGGCGGGTGACGAGGAGGCTGCCGACGGTGAACCAAAATCATCGCAGGGGGGGGAGGCCGGACAGGCGGCAAAAGAACTCAACAATGCCGCTGAGAAAATGGATTCCGCTGAAAAAAGTCTCGGCGAAGGGCAAGCCGGTGATGCAAAAAAGAGTCAGGACGAAGCCGCCAAGGATCTGGAGCAAGCACTGGAGAAAATTGAGGAGCAGGCCAGGCAACTTCGCAACAAGCTGAGCCTCAAGAAGCAGTCGGAAACACAACGAGAAACCGCCGAGAAGAGCAAACAACTGCTGGACGAAATGAAAGGAGACAGTCAGGCCGAAGGGGGCGGCACTCAGGGCGGGGGAGAACAGCAACAAGGTCAGCCGTCCGGCGACCAGTCCGGCTCGCAAGAGGGTGATTCGCAAGAGGGTGCTCTGCAAGAACAGGTGCCTGGCAAGGAGGGCGTCGAGCAGGCGGTTCCGTTGCAGGAAGGGGCGGCGGACGATTTGGAAAAGGAAAAACTTGAAGAGGCGATCGAGAAACAGGAAGAGGCCATCGAAAAGTTGAAGAGCGCCAAAGAAGCGCTTGAGGATCGCCTGGACCAGCTCCGTAAGGAACAGCAGGAGGAGTTGCTCGCCGCTTTGGAGTCACGCTTTCGAGCCATGCTCAGTCGTCAAATCGAATGCAACAAATCGACGAATCGCCTGGCCGATTTGGGCCCGGACAATTGGAAGCGATCGGATCAGCTTGAACTGGCGGAATTGTCTCAACGGCAGCGGTGGGTCGGTGATCAGGCGGACGAATCGCTTTTCTTGTTGGTGGAGGAAGGTTCGACGGTCGTTTTGCCCCAATTGGTGGAGCACGTTCGCGACGATGCGCGTGATGTCGCCGATCGACTGGCGGCAGCCGATGCCGGCGAAACGGTGCGCCTGATGCAATCCGATCTGGAGCAAGTCTTGCGTGACATCATCGACGCCATCAAACGAAAGCAGGAGGAGCTCGAGAGTGGCGGCGGTGGACAGGGTGGCGGAGGCAATACACCGTTGTTGCCCGGCTCCGCCGAGTTGAAGTTACTCCGCGCATGTCAATTGCGGGTCAACGTTTCCACGGAAAAGCTTCATGACGCGAGGACCAAAACGGAGGCCCGGACTGAGGACATCGACTCCGGTCTGAAGCGGCTTTCCAAACGCCAGGCAGACGTGGCGGAGATGGCCAAGGAAATGCACGAGGCGTTATCGCAAGCGCAATAACGCAGGAGAATGAATCATGTCGTGTCTTACGGTGGCCGTGTTTTCAGTTTCTTTGGCGTGGATGCCGAAGAATCTGCCCGATCCGGTGCCCGGATATGATTGGATGGCGCCGAAGAAACGGGCGCCAGGGAAACCTGCCCCGCCGCCGGTTCCCGCGGAGAAGGTCGTCGCTGACTTTCTCGATCATGTGTCCAACCACGGTGCATACGATGCCGACGCAAGAGCCTTCGTGACTCAGCAGCGTAATCGAACGGAGCCTGACGGGTTGAGTGAGTTTATCAACCTGGCCTTCTCGATTCTGTCACCGGATTTCAAACGCGGCCTGGATCTGCTGGACGAAGACAACCCCACCGAGGCCGCCGGCGTTTTCGAAGTTTTGTCCGAGTCGGAAGACCCGTTTCTGGCGGTTGCTGCGGCTAATTTTGCCGCGACGGCGATGATCGAGATCGAGCAGATCGATCGTTGTCATGCCATGTTGGACCGTGTTCGTAAGGCCCATCCGCCCGTGGAGCAATATACGACGGCCTCCGATCAGTTTCGTTTCATGTTGGGTTATTGCCAGGTGCACAATCTGGCATATGAGCAGGCCTACGCGACATTTGAGGATTTTCTGAAGAATCACCCCAACGCGCCGGAGCGCCTGAGGGTGTCCGCAACGCAGATTCTAACGGAGTTGTCCCGTCGTGCACCCGGTCGCCTGGGTGATGTTCGGGATTTGCTGAATTATGCTCGTCGAAAGATCGGTCTCGGATTTACGGATGATGACGTGTTGGATCGGCAGGACGAGGCGGTTGAGCTGCTCGACATTCTCATTGAGGAGGCCGAGGAACAGGAGCAGCAGGGCGGCGGCGGCGGCGAAGGCGGCGGCGGAAAGAGCGGCGGTGACTCGGGTGGACAACAACCGTCAGGCGGCGCCCAACGGTCCACGCTTCCTCAAGGAGAAGGGCGCATCGGCGAACTTCGTAAAACGCGCGCCAAGCCGGGTGAGATGTGGGGTAAGATGCCGCCGAAAGAGCGCGAGCAGATTCTTCAAACGCTTCAGAAGCAGTTTCCCAGCCAGTACCGCGAATTGCTCGAACAGTATTACAAACAACTTGCCAAGGACGCGCCGGTCGAGCGATGAGCCTGATCTTACCGTTTGTCTGTTTTCTCCTTCTTGATCGTGCGACCGCGAATGAAGAGCCGTTGCGCCTGCGTGTCGGCTTGTTCGATGCCCGAACACTCGACGTTGAGTTGATCGAAATAACGAGCCAGGGTCGGGTCCGGTACCGCTTGAAGGACAGGGAAGCTGAGATTGCACTCGACGATGTTCTTCGCATCTCGCCTCAGCGCAAGGTCTTATCAAGAGGCCGACGCATCTCTTCGGATGCCGATACGTTTTATTTGGCGGACGGAGGCGTGCTCCATGGAAGGATGCGGACAGGGAGGAGCAATGCACCCCGGGTCTTGCAGGTGGACATCGGTTGGGAAAAACCGGTGCCCATCCCGTTCGCGGCGTTGGCCGCGGTTCGAACGGCATCCATGGAGTCTCCGGAAGTCGAACGAGAGTTTCAACGTCGAATCGCAGACCGCAAACCGGGACGCGACACCATGATCATCGCCAAGGACGGTAAGGCGGTTGTCGTGCCGGGCTCATTGGAGCGACTGGAGCCCGAGGGTTGGGAGTTTCGATTTGGTTCGCGGACTCGATCGGATCGTTTGGACAAGGTCTACGGTTTCGTTCTGAGCGCCCCGTCGGTCGAACCGAGGGAGCGTCCCGCCAACGTTTTGCTGAACGACGGCGATCGTTTCACGGCTCAGATCCTTTCGGCGGACGAATCGGGCTTGGACGTCGATGCCGGTCCGCTCGGCCGATTGACTCTACCATGGGCATGGATTCGGACGATTGATCTGCGCAGCGATCGGATGGTCTATCTGTCCGACATGGAACCGTTGAAAATTGAGCAGGATTCGATGACCGGGGCGTCGTGGCCACCGCAGCGCGACAAGAATGTAACTGGGGGTTCGATTCGACTGGGACGGCGGATCTATGAGAAAGGAATCGGCGTTCATGCGGATACGACGCTTACGTATAAGCTGGACGGCCAATTCGAACGTTTTTCCGCGGTCGTCGGGATCGATCATTCGGTCGGTGCGTACGGCAGCGTCGTGTTTCGCGTGAGAACGGACGACAAGATTCGATATGAGTCTCAGCTCGTTCGCGGGGGCGAGGCTCCGCGGACGGTTTCGGTCGACGTGACCGGCGCCAAGATGCTGACATTGGAATGTGACATGGCTCGGGAACTGGATCTTTCGGACCACGCTGACTGGGCCAATGCCCTATTGATCCGGACGAAGGGCAAGGAGAACCCCGGGGGCGGCGTATGACGCGAGTTTGGATCGCATGCTTCCTTCTCCTTCGGCCCATGCCGGCAGACGCCGGGTCAGCGTCGGATGCTGCGGCGTTCGCCCGCGTGCATGCCTATGAGCGGGCGCGCATCCGGGTGATTGAGCAGGTGTCGTCTTCGGTGGCGTGTCTGTTCGGCAAGGGAAATCGCGCCGGCGGCGGTTCCGGCGTCATCATCGACCGGGAAGGCCACGGGCTCACCAATTTTCACGTTGTGGCCGGGATGTTGGAGGATCGCATTGGCGAAGTGGGTCTGTCGGACGGCAAGATTTATGAAATGGAGGTGCTGGGGATCGACCCGACCGGCGACGTCGCCATGTTCAAAGTCACCGGAAACGAGTTTTCGTTCATCGACCTGGGCGATTCCGACACACTTTCCGTGGGCGATTACGCGCTGGCGATGGGCAATCCGTTCCTGCTCGCGGAGGATTACACGCCGACGGTGACGCTGGGAATCATCTCCGGTTTGCATCGTTATCAGTCCGGGGCCGGTGACGGCGGCAGGGCGTTGCGCTACACCGATTGCATTCAGGTCGATACGTCGATCAATCCCGGAAATTCCGGCGGCCCGCTGTTCGACTTGTCAGGCAGGGTTGTCGGCATCAACGGACGAATCTCCGCGGAGGAACGCCAGCGCGTCAATGTCGGTGTGGGGTATGCCATCTCCATCAATCAGATCAAGCGTTTCATCCCGGCGCTGCGCGCAGGCCTGCCGACCAAACATGCCACGGCCGGCTTTACGGTTTTTGACCGAGGTCGTGACGTCATTGTCGACCAGATCCTGGACGACTCGCCCGCCTATTTGGTCGGACTGAGATTGGGCGATCGCATTCTCCAGTTCGACGGCAAGGCCATCACCAGCGCGAATCAGTTCGGCTCGATTCTGGGCACCTATCCGGCGGATTGGCCTGTGGAACTGGTCTATCAACGCCGTGAGAAAAAGTACAAACAACGGTTTCGTCTTGAAGACATGCCGTTTCCAAAGATCGAAGGCGGCGGCATGTTCGGCGCCGTCGATCCATACGGGCCGCATCCGGTGACCAGACAGGCCGATCGCCGCGCGGTCAAACGGGCCTTCAAAATGTACCAGGAGGCCGTGGGCGGGGCGGAAGCGGCGTCGAGCCTGAAGCAGATTCACATGACGGGCACACGCTCGATGACGGGCAAATCGGTGAAGGCCACCAAGGTTCAATTCAACGAGATGCGCAAAGAATCAACCGGCCTTGCCAACCGTTCGACTCCGGTGATGATCGAAAGGGCGATCCGTTGGGCGCTGTTTGAATCGCCGGGGAGCTTGGTGAAGCAGGGTTATCGTGTCATCGGTGCCGACAAGATCTTGGACCGGATTGCCGTCGTGATTGAACATAAGCGCGAGGATGAGCCGACGTTTCGTCTGTCGTTCGACGATGGGGACGGGCGCTTGTTGCAGATTGAATTTAAGGACCCGACGACACGAAAACGGACTCGCTATGAATATGATGACTACCGTCGATGCGGAGGGATGAAACTCCCCCACGCGCGCCGGTTGTTTCTTGACGACAAGCTGTATGCCGTGGACAAGTTCAAGTCCATTGTCGTCAAAGGTTGACCTTGGTGTCCAAGATGATCGAGCGCAAATCAAACGCGGCACGGCGAGGCGACATCCGGTATGCATTGGCCGGATTGTTCATCGTATTGTCGGCGAGCCCCGTAGACTCATCCGACCACAACGTTGCCCCCAACACCGTCCAAAGGGCCTTTGACGGTGCATTGTCGTCCGTGGTGAAGTTGTACGGCGGCGGCGGTCTCGGTCGCCTGCACGGCTACGGCACGGGTTTTCTCGTATCCGCCGATGGAAAGATTGTGACTGCGCTCTCGATCCTCGTCACCAGGCCGACGATCCGCGTCGTCCTGAGCGACGGGCGAAAGTACGACGCCCGGTTGGTGCGCTCGGATGAGTATCGCCAGTTGGCCGTCTTGCAAATCGATGGCGAAGGTCTTCCCCACCTCAATCTCACCAAGACCGATTCGGTCGAGCCCGGCGATACGGTGATCGCGATGGGCAACTGGTACAAGATCGCCGAAGGGGAGGAGCATGTCTCCGTCAACCGTGGGATCCTGAGTCTGAAGACGGATCTTTCCGCACGGAGGCTGACCCAGGATTTTGAGTATCAGGGGCCGGTCCTGATTTACGATGCGATCACGTCGAACCCCGGAGCGCCCGGCGGTCCCTTGTTGGATATCCACGGCAATTGCATCGGCATCGTCGGACGAGTGGTCGAGGCCGTGAACACCAACACGCGGATCAACTACGCTTTGCCGTCGGAAGAGATCACGGCATTCCTGGGCGGCGAGCCGTCGCCCAAGGCGACCACGGCCGCAACGACCGGGAAACAGGGCAAACCCTACGTCGGCATCAAGATTTCCAAGTTTGGTTTTCGCCACGTGTCGGCCTATGTACAGCGCGTACGGCCCGGCTCTCCCGCGGCCGAAGCGGGTATCAAGCCGGACGACCTGATCGTCGCGATCGACAACAAGCGCATCACCAACGCGGACGCCTATCGGGCGGCGGTCGATGCGATGCGTCCGGGGCAGCTGGTTCGATTCATCATCAAGCGGGGTCAGCGCGTGATGACCTTCGAGATCACGATTGGAGTCAGGCCATGATCGCTTGCCTCTTTCGATTGAGCGCGCTTTGTGCCGCGATGTCGGCCCAGACGGAAACAGGCGTCGATCATTATTCATTCGAGCAGGTCCGCGCACAGGTGATCCGCAAGGCGACGGCCCATGTCGAACCGGCGCTCGTCACGATTGAAACCATCGGCGGCGCGCAGCCGGTGCGCGACGGCGGACCACGCGGTCCGGTCGAGGAGTCGTTTCGCCTTGCAGACGGTCCGACGACGGGGTTGGTCATTTCCTCGGACGGGCTGATTATCACGAGCAGCTTCAACTTCGCGCGCGATCCGGCGATCATCACCGTGACGTTCGCGGACGGCCGTCGTTCGGTGGCCAAGCTGCTCGGTCGCGATCACATTCGACGACTGGCCCTGATCAAGGTCGACGAAGAGAACCTGCCCGAGCCCGATTGGGTTCCGAGTGACGAATTGCAGGTCGGCCAATACGCCATGGCCTGCGGCCGTGGGCTGGGCGGGACGCAGCCGTTCGTGTCGCTGGGCATCGTCAGCGCCCTGAACCGTCGCAACGGCAACGCGGTCCAGACCGACGCCAAGGTCTCGCCCATCAACTACGGCGGTCCGTTGGTCGACATCGAAGGCCGAGTCATGGGCATCCTCGTTCCCATGGCCGGTTCCGGCGGCGCTCTTGCCGGAGCACGCTGGTACGACAGCGGCATCGGCTTCGCCATCTACAAGCGCGAGATCGACGGCGTCTTCGACCGGCTGGCGGCCGGCGAGACGATTGAGCAGGGCAAGATCGGCGTCATTCTTGAGCCGGATGAAGAGAGCAGCCTGATCCCCTTGCTCGACAAACTGCTCCCGCCCGCCAAGGGCGTGAAGATCCGCGAGGTCTTGGAGCATTCACCCGCTTCGCGATCCGACCTTCGCGTCGGCGACAAGATCCTGGCCATCGACGGCCAACCGACGGGCGACCTCTCGGAACTGCAGCGCCGTCTGAGCGACCGTGCGGCCGGCGAAACGATCATGCTCACGGTCAAACGCCGCTGGCGCAAGCTGGACGTGAAGATCAAGCTGGTCCCGAGGAGCGAAATCGGCAAACCGCCGGAAGAGGACGCGGATTCAAATGCGGAAGAATCATCCGACGAACCGACGACGCGCCCGGTGACGGATTAATCCATCTTCTCTGGTGTTGTCTCTGATTCGAACTTGTCACGATGAAAACCAGGCCCAAGCCATGGCGAATCCAGCGCATCCTCAAGTGGACGGGCGTGGTCGCAGGCGTTCTGTTGCTGGGCGTCTACTGGACCAGTGCCCATTTTCACGGTATTTGGTTCAACCGAACGGGGACGATAACGGTTCTTATCGCCAATGGTCGGATTAGTCTGTTCCACTCCTCGATTGCCACGAATATTAAGAGCGAGAGTGGATGGATGATATTCGGGGCACCGTTGGTTCGTTACGCATGGTCGTTTAGCCATACTGTCGCCCCCGGCCGAATGCGAAACATCATTGTTCCGCTCTGGGCCCCGTTTCTTCTAATGTCCGCGGTGACGGCGGTCCTTTTTTATCTCGACCATTGCCGCATCCCGCCCGGCCACTGCCGGCATTGCGGCTACGATCTGACGGGGAACGTGTCGGGTCGGTGTTCAGAGTGTGGGACGGTGGTGTAGGGATGGTGCCAGGACGGGTCGATAAATCTCTCAGGCACTGCTGGCGGGGTCATGGCTGTGTCGTTAAGCAATGTAACAAAACTGGTTATGGTTTACTTGAGAATTTGCCTTAATTATGCGATATTATCTTATGGAGGTTACGGTGTTGGGCCTTCCCGGTCCGGCCGCGGGGTGTTTTTCGCCCGCCGAACCTCTTTTTTTATGCGCTAATCTTTGTTCGTTCTTTGAACACTTTTAATGTCGTTTTAGAAAACGCGCCTTCTTTGTAGCGATAAATCGTCTTTTTGAATACTCGCCAGAGATCGAAACTCGGCCTGTAGCAGCCAGACCTGATGCAGCAGGTCTTCGGCCTCATGGGGATCACGCGTGAAATCTGCCAGAAAACCATACAACGACGGACTCAACGCGTCATAAAGCTGGCTGAGCGACACACGATCCCCACGCGCCGCTGCCCTGGCCAAGGTTTCCAGTTCCCGATTATTCATCGCGTTCTCTATTCATAGAACGATTTCGGTGGCTTCTTTTTTTTACGAAATTTGCCACCATGGGTCGGCGAGTCGGTCGTTGGGCTCAAAAAGGTTACGGATAGGAACATCGGAAACATGGCTGAACTCCCAGGGCACGCCCAGCATGACGTTAGAGCGCTTGAAACGCGCGCGGCAGGTAGGCCAGCAAATCGGTGGCCGTCAACGACGTCTGACCCAGGATTCGAGCGGCCAGGTCGCCGGCATGGCCGTGCACGTGGACACCGAGCGCGGCGGCGTCGAAGTCGGACAGGCCTTGGCCGATCAGTGCGGCGATGATTCCGGTGAGCACGTCACCGGTTCCACCCGTGGCCATTCCGGCGTTGCCCGTTTTGTTGATGAAGAGTCGACGTCCGTCGGTGACGATGGTGCCTGCTCCTTTGAGGACCACGGTGACCTGGGCCGTCTCGGACAGACGTCGGGCTGTGTCGACGGCGATTCGTTCACGGTTGCGCTGGACGTCGGCCGTGGCGACGTTGTGCAGTCGCGCCATCTCGCCGGGGTGTGGCGTGATGACCGTTCGATGGGGAACTGCCGACTTGGTGGGCCGTTTTCCTCGCGAAACCAGCGGGGCCATCGCGTTCAACGCGTCGGCATCCAGGACGATCGGGATATCGGCGCGATCCGAGAACGTTTGGATTAATTCACACCATGTTTTGTTAAAGGCGGCGCCACCGGTTCCCAGTCCGGGGCCTGCGGCGACGACCGACGGAGCGTTTGCCTTCTTAAACAAACCCAGCCGGTCGAATTCTTTCCTCGCGCCTGTCGGAGCGATCATGGACTGCGCGTTTTCAGGGAGCGGAATCGACGTTGCGCACGGGCACAGCGTGGCGGCCGCGAGTTGAATGGATTCCGGACAAGCGATCGTCACGAGGCCCGCACCGCTTCGAAGCGCAGCGTTGGCCGTCAACGACGGCGCGCCGATCATCCCTCGCGATCCTCCGATGACGAGAACCCGTCCGAAGTCTCCTTTGTGTCCGTGGTTGGGTCGAGCGGGCAGTCTAGGAACGGCGGAGATGCGGCGGAGTTTGGTTTGACGAGACATTGTTATTTCCAATCAGAGCCCCGACCGTGAGGGAGGGGTGGGCTCGCGCATGCTGAGGCCGCTCACGAGGAGAACACAGACCACGTTCCAATCGGGTGACGCTTCCGTCTCCATCCGGCATACCTTTGCCTTCGCACGCCCACCGCTTCCTCACGGGCGCGGCTCTGATCGTTCGTCCGACATCCGCTCACCCAGTCGGTTGATCATGGAGGCAAGATAGCCTGCGGCGAAACCGCTGTCGATGTTGACGACGGCCACACCGGCGGCACACGTGTTCAACATCGTCAGCAGTGGGGCGAGGCCATTGAAATGCGCGCCGTAGCCGACACTCGTGGGCACGGCGATGACGGGCGCTTTGACCAGACCGCTGACGACACCTGGTAGGGCGCCCTCCATTCCCGCTGCGACGACGATGACGCGCGCTGCCTGAAGCGTTTCCGTCTGGGCGAGCAGTCGATGAACGCCTGCGACGCCGACATCGTGAATGCTCCTGGTGCGCTGATCCATGATCTCGCAGGTGACACGGGCTTCTTCGATCACCGGTAAATCCGACGTTCCGGCCGCGAGGAGTGCGATCGTGCCTTCAGTCAGTTTCGCCTCCGTCGCCCGATATGTGATACAACGGGCGCGCTCATGATAGACGGCTTTCGGCACGCGCCGTCGGACGGCCTCAAATTGATCGGGTGACGCGCGAGTGGCTAGCGCCCGATCGCCATGATCTGCGAGCCTGGCAAAGATGGAGGCGATGTCTTCTTCCGTTTTGCCCTCGCCGTAGATGACTTCCGGAAAACCGCAACGGATGGCGCGATGATGGTCAATTTTCGCCGAATCAATCGCCTCGAACGGAAGGTGCTCCAGTTTGGACATGGCCTCGTTTGGAGACATCTCACGATTGCGCACGGCTTCGAGCAGTTGGCGGAGGGATTCCGGCTTCATATCACCTGTCACGATAGGGAACGGACCACACTGGCGGCAGACGTCTAACCGCTTTCACAAAACAATGTTAGCTGATTCTAGTCACCGGGAATAGGCGAGCCGATCATTGACTTTGGGCTAATTTGTCGATAGGATAAAAATGGTAGTCTAAAGGCGAGCGTTCCCATCTTTTTTGTTCATCTACGCAGTTTCAGTCGGCGATTTTGCAGGGAAGCTCAAGAAGCAGATCAGGGGACGAGTCGGGATGGACGAACAATTAGCAGCCGGATTTCGATTGCTGACCCAGGCAAGACCCTTCCTGGACAAGGGGGACATTGACGGCTTGGCGGCAAAGCTGACCGCTTCATGGTCGCCCGAGTGTTTGGCTTTGTTGCTGGACGGCGATGATGTCGAGGTGGTCGAGACGGCTGTTGTCTGCATCGGGCTGGTCGGCGACATGTCTCATGTTCGTCCGTTGGCCGCTCTTTTGCATCATGATCGAATGACGGTGGTGACCGCCGCCGAAGACGCGTTGTGGTCCATCTGGTTTCGCGACGGAGGGATGCTGGCAAACGCCGTTTTGAGGCGAATTGCGACGTCCGTTGAATCGGGCGAGACGGAGAACGTCATCCCGTTGCTGACGGAGGTGATTCGCGCGCACCCCGATTTCGCCGAGCCCTATCATCAACGTTCACAGATTCACTACTTGCAGAACAACTATCCCGCCGCGTTACGCGATGCGCGCCGCGCGTCTGAATTGAATCCCTTCCATTTTGGAGCCATGGCCAACCAGGGCCACGCCCATGCCGCGTTGGGACATTATCAGGAGGCGATGGAATGCTACCACCGGGCATTGCATTTGCATCCGCGTTTCCCCGGCATTCGCAGCACGATGCACGAGGTCCGTCAGTTGCTTTCACCGATCGGGTGCGGCTAGGGTTCTTAGCCTGATGTCGGCTATTCTCGTCCCCATTTCCCTTTTCGCTGAACATCAGGTCTTCTTGAGGTTTCGTCGAACGATTTCGGCGTTGCGTTGCCACATGTGAAGCTTCGCGCGTTCGGTCGCTTTGCCACGGACCGCCTGCCGGTAAGTCGCAGGGTCCCACCGTTGAATGTCATCCAGGTTCGGCGCGCCCTCCGTCTGAAAACGAGACTCTGTCGTTTCGGGGGCGTCCCGGTTGTATGGGCAAACCGTCTGACAGTCATCGCACCCAAATAGCCAATCTCCGATTTTGTCGCTCAGTTCAGGCTCGATGTCGTCACGATGTTCGATGGTCAGGTAAGAGATACATCGGCTTGCGTCCATCACATAGGGCTTCGGGAACGCGTCCGTGGGGCATGCATCCAGGCAACGCGTGCAAGTTCCGCAATGGTCCGGTACGGGAGTATCCGGAACCAGCGCGAGGTCGGTGATGACCGTGCCGAGAAAGAAGAACGAGCCGAGCGACTGGTGGAGCACCATCGTGTTTTTTCCAATCCACCCGATTCCGGCGGCCGCGGCCAACTCGCGTTCGATGATGGCGGACGTGTCGACACAAATCCTCGACTGAAATGGTATGTCGATGCGTTCTCTTGTTTTTTGTACGAGTTGTTCGAGTTTCTCACGAAGGACGACGTGATAGTCCTCACCTCGCGCATACATCGCGATCTGACCCTGGTGCTTCGTCCTCGCGGCGTTTCGTGGTTTTTGATGATAGTTCGATGCAACGACGACGACGCTTTTCGCCCAGGGCAGCCAGGCTCGGACATCCTGGCGAGAGTCGGTGTGTCGATGCAGATAGCGCATTGTTCCGCTGTAACCTTTGGCCAGCCATTCGGTGAAGAAGGGGCCGTGTGAGATCGGAGCGGCAAGGGCGATGCCGCAGCGCTCGAAACCGAGTTCCGATGCGGCTTTCTTGATGAACTCACTGCATTGTTGGGATGAGATAGACAGTGGCGAAGGTCCAATGGCTGAAAATCACAAACCTGGCGGAATTACGAGGCACGTTTGACAAGAAACGAGGTCCCCACTTAAATTGCCGAATTGGCCCATTTTACGCTTCAGCCAGAGATAAGGAATCCCCTATGGTCTTCAACTTCGATTGGTGGTTCGATTCCGCCTTCCGGGAACGCATATTCGAGGCCAAGCGTCGCTGTGCCCTCGGCCATTATCCCGATCTGGACCCCGAGAAGGCCGAAAAGGACCGAAAATACAAGAAGTTTTTTGACGAGCTGGAGGCCCGAACCATCGTCTATCTTCGCGACGGCTTCTCCTATGAGATCAAGGACATCATCCAGAGTCCAACCACGAGCACGTTGACCTTCGAGTGTATGGCCGCTGACGAGGCCTACAAGGTTGGCTGCTTCGTTGTGACGGTGCCGTTCGAGGATATCGTTCGAGTCGAGGTGTTCGCCGTTCACCCTCGAGAGAAGCCGGAGGACATGCCGTCGATCAAGGGATTCGCCAGCGTGCAGCCACCGCCTCCGCCGAAACGTGCGGAAGAGCGTCCGGCTCGCACGGAATCCTCCGAATAATCGGTCCGCCCGATTGGGGTGGAGGGGGCTTGGAAGGCCTTCTTTGGCCGTGAGATGACCGCAACATCTGCGTTCATCCTTATAGGTCAATGGTACGAATTACGTCTATATCGTGCGTAAATCTGACGTGGGGGCCACAGGGTTCTAAAATACTTGGGCGCAACTTCCCAATTCAAGGTTAAGCATGAGTTAACCGCTTTGGAGTGATTGCGTCGAATGGGTTCAACTTTGAGTGGAGGTTGTCATGCTAAAGACCATGCGACAATTTGTGGCTTTGTTGACGATGGCCGGTTTGTTGGCCGTACCGGCTTCGAAGGTTGCCGGTTCGGACACCGTGGCCGTGATGAAAATCAAGGGGATGTTGTCTGAACAGCCTGATGCGATGGGGCTGGGGCCGATTCTGGGCACTGAGGCGCCGCCGAACATGTTCGACCTGTTGAAGACCTTGCGTGCGGCGCGCAAAGACCCGAATCTGAAGGCGATCATTTTTGATGTCGATGAAGCCGCGATGGGTTTTGCCCAGATTCAGGAACTGCGCGCACAGTTCGAAGCGCTGCGGGCCGTGGACAAGGATGTCTGGGTCTTCACCGAGAGCCTGCACCAGGGCAGTCTGATGCTGAGTTCCGCCGCAAGTCGGGTCGTGCTTGTCCCCAGCGGGGAGGTCGACTTCCGAGGGATGTACGCCGAGTCCCTTTACTTTAAGAAACTCCTGGACAACGTCGGCTTGGAGGCGGACATCCTGCATTGCGGCGACTACAAGTCCGCCGGCGAACCGTTCTACCTGACTGGCCCGAGTGACGAAGCGAAAGAGCAGATGAACGGGCTTTTTGATTCACTGTTCGATGAGATGGTGGAAGTGATTGCAAAAAGCAGGCGGCTGACGCCGGACCACGTCCGCGAGCTTGTTGACAACGGCGTGTTCGACGCGGAAGAAGCCGAGAAGGCGAAGCTTGTCGACAAACTGATGTATCGCGAAGACTTCGTGAAGCACATCAAGAAACGCTACGGGCGGGATACGGAGATCGATTTCGACTACGGCAAAAAGGTCGGACCGGATATTGATTTTGCGAATCCGTTCGACGTTCTTAAGATTTTCGGTGAAATCATGAAGGGGCCGAAGAAGTCCGACGAGACGGCGATTGCGGTCGTTTATGTCGAAGGTCCCATCACGACGGGCGCGTCGGAACCCAGCATGTTCGGCGGTTCGTCCAATGCCGGTTCCGCCACCATTCGCAAAGCCATCGCCACGGCCGCAGAGGATGATACGGTCAAGGCGCTGGTCCTTCGCGTCGATTCTCCCGGCGGTTCGGCGCTCGCAAGCGACGTGATTGCCGAGGCGACCAAGCGCTTCAAGGATTCGGGGCGACCGGTCATCGTCTCCATGGGGAACGTGGCGGCGAGCGGCGGTTACTACGTTTCGACGTTGGCGGACGCGATCTTCGCTGAGCCGAGCACGATCACCGGTTCGATCGGCGTCGTCGGCGGCAAGTTTGTGACCAAAGGCTTTTGGGACTGGGCCGGGGTTTCCAGCCATGAATACAAGCGCGGTAAGCTTGCCGACATGATGAACTCCAACCGTAAGTTCAGCGAGAAAGAACGCAAAGTCGTGATGGACTACATGAACCGGGTGTACGACGACTTTAAAGACCGTGTTCTCGCGGGACGCAAGGACAAGTTGACGGGTGAGATTGAGTCCCTGGCAGGCGGGCGAGTTTACAGCGGCAAGAGGGCGCTGGAAATCGGTCTGGTGGATCAGCTTGGCGGATTTACCGACGCGATCAAATATGCCGCGGCTGAGGCGGAAATCAGTGATTATGAGCTACGGGTCTATCCGCAGCCAAAAACATTCTTGGAAGTCCTCGCGGAGGCATTTGGCGGGAAAGGTGGCGAGGATGAATTCGTTCAACTAAGAGCGGCCGTCAGGCAGGCGATCGGACCGAAGTTCGCCAGGACCCCTTCATTGGCGGCTGCATTGGACGCGATGCGGGTTGTTGACCCGGCGAAAGCGGAAGTTTTACAAAACTTTCTAGTTCATATGGAACTTTTGGCGGACGAACGCGTATTACTAGTAGGACCGAGCATTACCACGCTCATTCGATAAGGCCGTAATTAAGCTCGCGGCGGTTCAATCAACGACGTCGCGAGTCTTTAAAGGATCCCACTCCACCCTCTGGCCCGATCGCCTGAGACCCAAACTCCGGCGATCGGGCCACCCTCTTTTTGTGAGCAACGACACGTTGCCTTCAATAGAGATCGAAGCCCCGGTCAGACCTGTCTGACCGGGGCTTTGTTCTGAGTCCGTCGGTGATTTGGGAGAGATCTTTTATAATGGGAACATGACCTTTGATCCGAACGAGCTTCCAGTGCCTGACCTTGGCCTTCGCTGCTTAGGTTGTCGTTACCGTCTGGTCGGTCTTTCCGAACACCGCTGTCCTGAGTGCGGCTCGACTTTTACGATGGATGATTACATTCCTCCGGGCGACTTTCCGGTCGTGATTTTCGACGGTCACGAGACACGATTGACTCCGGAAGTGATCGATCTGATGAGTCGGGCCCGAATTCCGTTTATGGAGAAGCGAAGCGACCTGGAATCGGTGCTCAATCTCTCGCGTGCGCCCGGGCGACTTGCCGTGCCTCGGTCGTCCTATTTTCACGCCATCTCCGTACTTCGTGGGTATGCCCTGAATCATGAGCTTCCTCCTATGCAGGATGAGCCGCCCGATTGGGTGTGTAAGTCATGCGGTGAGTCGAACCCCGGTCATTTCGAGGTCTGCTGGAGTTGCTCGGAAGCGTCTTCGAAAGCGACATGACGTGCTCCGAGACGAAGCATGCTTTCTAGCGAGGGGCTGACCAACGTGCTATACTCCGCTTTTTGCGGTCGGCGCTTCGACGAAGCCCCCGTAACTGATTGAGGAAAGAGACACCCGATGCGCAGGTGGTTTTTGAATCTCCCTTCTTATCCCCGTTGTCTCGTTGTTCTTTTCGTGACATGCATCCTATGCGCCGTCGGTTGTGGAGATTCGGATTCGCGTGGAGCGCAAACGGAAGGCAAAGGAAAATCGGAAATGACCTCCTCTACGGAGCAGCAAAAGCACAAACATACGAACAGACTTATTCATGCGACCAGCCCTTACCTGCTGCAACATGCCCACAACCCGGTGGACTGGTACGAATGGGGGCCCGAGGCGCTGGAAAAAGCCAAGAAGGAAGATAAACCGATTTTTCTTTCAATCGGCTATTCGGCGTGCCATTGGTGTCATGTGATGGAGCGGGAGAGCTTCGAGGACGAAGAGACCGCGACGCTGATGAATGAGCGTTTTATCTGCATCAAGGTTGATCGCGAGGAGCGTCCGGATCTGGACGACATCTACATGTCGGCGACGCAGGCGTTCACGCGTTCCGGCGGTTGGCCCATGTCGGTCTGGTTGACGCCGGATCAACGACCGTTCTACGCTGGCACCTATTTCCCGCCGGAAAGCCGACCCGGGCGACCCGGTTTTAAGGACGTGTTGTCCTACTTAAGCAGGGTTTGGCATGAGGAGCGAGAGAAAGCGCTCCAGCAGGCCGAGGCGTTGACGGAGGCTGTTCGACAACTCACGCGAGTGGAGCCGGGCGATGAGGTCGTGCCGTATGACATTGTCATGCGTGCCACGGAGTTCTTGTCGCGCGCATTCGATCCCGTCAAAGGCGGTATAACCGGCGGAGGTACGAACAAGTTTCCCCCGTCGATGGCGATGGACTTGATGTTGCGGCGATATCACGCATCGCTTGACGACGACAAGGGGCCGGACACGAAGCTGCTCGAACTGGTGGAGCTGACGCTGGACAAGATGGCGTACGGTGGAATCTACGATCATCTCGGTGGTGGGATTGCACGTTATTCAACCGATGCCGATTGGCTCGTTCCGCACTTCGAAAAAATGCTCTACGACCAGGCGTTGGTTTCGGACATCTATCAAAAAGCCTATCAGTTGACCAAGAAGCCGTTGTATGGGCGGGTTGCTCGGGAGATATTCGACTATGTGATTGACGATTTGCAGAGCCCCGACGGTGGGTTTTACTCCACGCGCGATGCCG
Organism: Phycisphaerales bacterium; assembly: GCA_022360095.1. Lineage (GTDB taxonomy): Bacteria > Planctomycetota > Phycisphaerae > UBA1845 > UTPLA1 > JAKSDK01. The sequence goes on along the minus strand of JAKSDK010000138.1, from coordinate 243,002 downwards.
ACAGTGAAGGCGAGGAGGGCAAGTTCTATATCTGGTCGCGCAAAGAAGTCGTGGCCGTGCTGGGAGAGTCGGAGGCCGCGCTGTTTTGCGACTATTACGATGTGAGCGAAGCCGGAAACTGGGAAGGACACAACATTTTGAACGTGCCGCGTTCTCCGGAGACGGTCGCAAAGCTGAACAAGATCTCGGTCGAGGAGCTTGAAAGCCGGGTTGCTGCGTCGAGAAAGAGACTGTTTGATGTTCGCAAAAAGCGCGTCATGCCGCATTTGGACGACAAGATCCTGTCCGGTTGGAATGGCCTGATGATCGCGAGCATGGCCAAGGGCTATCGCATTTTCGAGGAGCCGCGATATCGTGATGCCGCGGTGAAGGCGGCCGAGTTCGTATTGACGAGAATGCGGGACAGCGAGGGGCGTTTGCTTCGGACCTATCGAGGGGGCAAGACGCACACGTTAGGCTATTTGGATGATTATGCCTTCATGACCGAGGCTCTTCTGAATTTGTATGAGACGACCTTTGAGATGAAGTGGCTTGAGCAGGCCGAACAGTTGAACGCCCAGCTCATGAAGCACTATCGTGATGAAAAAGAGGGCGCCTATTTTTTCACGTCGGATGAAGCGGAAAAAGTGCTGGTTCGGGCCAAGGACGCCAATGACAGCGCGATTCCCTCTGGAAATTCGGTCCAGTTGATGAATCTGCAACGGTTGGCGATCCTACTCGGTCGTAAGGACCTGACGGAAGAGGCTGAGAAGTTGATGCGAGCTTTCAGTAAGAAGATGAGCAAGCAGCCGTTCAGTTCGGAACGATTGTTGTCCGGCATCGACTTTTTTCATCGACGGCCCAAGGAGATGGCCTTCGTTTCTCCGTCGGGGGATGTGAGCCCGGCCGATGGGTTGATCAATGCCGCTTGGCAACATTATGTCCCGAATGCTGTTTTTGCGTTGCTGACGGCCGCTGACAATGCGGAGACGGTGACGAAACGCGTTCCGCTGCTGGTGGGCAAAACGCCGTTGGATGGAAAACCTTCGGTTTACGTTTGTGAGAATTACACCTGTAAGGCGCCGACCACGGAGGCGAAGGTGATGTTGGAGCAAATAGGGCGGTAGGCTCGCCGGCGTTGTCGCGCCTTGTCATAGCGCAAGAGTAGGTACTTCTTCGTTTCAAAGGGAAAAGTCATGTTTATGAAGAACGCCAAGGATCGAAATCTCACGGCCTTGATCTTGACATGCGCCTTGCTCGTCGCCGGCACGGCGGCCATCTTGCAGGCACAGTCCAAGTCGGAGCCGGAACCGAAAGGGGACAAGGCTTCGGCCGATCCGGAGCCTCGGAGAGAGCCCTCGGCTTCCGACATTCTCGAGGAGCTTCAGAAGGAATCTCGTAGAGAGGCGAAGGTCATTACCATGCCGAAGGGCGCTTCCGGTCAGCGGAGAGTGAGAGGGCCCGCCCCTGTTCCCAGAGGCAATGCCATCCAGGCCGCCGCCGCCAGATTGTTGCCCGACGGGTCGCGCATCGTGGATCGGCCCGGTCGTCTGACGCGGGAGGGTGATTACTTCACGTTTTCCTTCGAAAGCCGAGGACAGGGCGCGCCTGAACTTCCCATCCGGCTGCTGCCGAACCGTCTCTTGGAGGATATGGAAGTCATCTCCTCGGGCGGGGCCGAGCCGGTCGTCTTCGTGTTGAGTGGAGAAGTGACGGAATATCGTGGAGTGAACTACCTGCTGATTCAAAAACTACTGGTGAGGCCCAATCTGGGAAATTTCAAATAACGGCCTCGGTGTTTGTATCGTTGTTTGACGCGCCTCAGAGATAGATGATTTCAACAATGCTTAATTAAGTGCAAGGAGCGACCCATGGCGGAACTCAACCCATTCAAGATTGCCCAACAACAACTCGATGAAGCTGCGAAGTACCTCGGGCTCGATGCCGCGACGCATGAGTTTCTGCGCTGGCCGATGCGGGAATACAGATTCACGTTGCCGGTCAAGATGGACAATGGTCAAACGAAGGTGTTCACCGCCTATCGCGTTCAGTACAACAATGCGCGGGGGCCGACAAAGGGGGGGTTGCGATGGCACCCGGACGAAACGGTCGATACCGTTCGGGCGCTGGCGGCGTGGATGACGTGGAAATGCGCCGTGGTCGATATTCCGCTCGGCGGTGGCAAGGGAGGCGTCACCTGCAATCCCAAAGAGATGACCGAAACGGAAAAGGAGCGGCTGGCCCGTGCGTACATTCGCGCCGTCAACAGTGAATTAGGGGTCCATCGTGATGTCCCGGCGCCGGACGTCTATACCACGCCGCAGATCATGGCGTGGATGATGGATGAGTTCGAGACCATTCGAGGCGAAAGCCATCCCGGCGTCATTACCGGAAAGCCCATCGCCATCGGCGGTTCGCAGGGGCGTGGGGATGCAACGGCTCGGGGCGGTGTCTACTGCGTCCGTGAGGCGGCGAAGAAGCTGGGGCTGGATGCTGCGACCTCCAGCTACGCCATTCAGGGTTTCGGAAACGCCGGGCAGTTTGCCGCGACGTTGCACCGGGAGATCCTGGGCGGCGGAAGACTGATCGCCGTCAGCGATTCGCGCGGAGGCGTTTGTTCTCGGGACGGCATGGACCCCGCGGCCATCGTTCGTCACAAACTCGAAACGGGCTCGGTCCAGAATTTCCCCAACACCCAGCCGATCAGCAACGAGGATCTGTTGGAGATCGATGTGGACGTGCTTTATCCGGCCGCCCTTGAAGGCGTGATTACCGAGAAGAACGCGGGGAATATCAAAGCGAAACTCATTTGTGAACTGGCCAATGGCCCCACGACGCCCGCTGCAGATCAAATCCTCCACGAGAATGGAAACCTCGTGCTGCCGGATTTCCTTGCCAACGCCGGAGGCGTGACGGTGAGCTACTTTGAGCAGGTGCAGAACACGTACAATTATTACTGGTCGCTGGCTGATGTTCATGCACAGTTGGATCGCCGGATGACCGAGGCTTTTGACGCGGTCTACAAAACACGCGAGCAGGCAGCCGTGCATATGAGATTGGCGGCCTATTTGGTGGCCGTGACGCGCGTGGCGGAGGCGTGCAAGCTTCGCGGCTGGGTGTGAACCGCTTATTAATCAGGAAATCGGAAATCCAGGATTTGCATTTCGACGTTGGTTCGGCCTTGCCATTCGTTGAGAATCGGTCGAAACGCAACTCGACAGCGACGATGGTCCATCAACGGAACCTGATATTTGCTCATGCCGAACGCGATCCCCTTGCAGCGGGTTCGGCCGTCGCTGAGGGTGACCTGGAGATGGTTTTGGTTCGTGCCGACCGTTCTCGGTTCGCCGACAACGTCCAGCCACTCCGTCGCCAGGCGCGGCGCGGGGTTACCCGCTCCGAACGGTTCCAGTCTGCCCAAGTCTGTGACCAGTTGCGGGCTGAGATCATCCAAGTTGACGACGTCGTCAATTTGAAGCTTGGGGCGTAAATCCGACGGCGTGAGCATTTGGCCGGCACGCGCCTGAAAAGCGTCACGAAATGCATCGATCTTGTCCGCATCGATACGAAGGCCTGCCGCCATGGCGTGGCCGCCGTAGGCCAGCAGGTGTTCACGACAGTCCGCAAGGACTTCGTGGAGCGGGAAGTGACGGATGCTTCGGGCCGAGCCTTGACCAAAACCGTTTTCCACCGCGATCATCACCGTGGGGCGACCGAACTCCTCCGTCACCCTGCTGGCAACGATCCCGATCACACCGGCGTGCCAATCAGGTGAGGCGAGGACGATGCCGCGGACCGTGTCGGCATTCTGTCCCTGTTGGACGACCATCTCCAAGGCCTCGTTGGTGATCTTGCGTTGGAGGGACTGACGAGCCCGGTTCTGCTGTTCAAGGTTTTCGGCAATGCGGACGGCTTCATCGGGATCGGCCCGCGTCAGCATATCCACGGCGAGCCGGGCGTGGCCCATTCGGCCGATCGCATTAAGACGAGGGGCGATTTTGAAGCCGATGTCCTCGCCCTCAAGTTTTTTTCCGGCCAAGCTGGCCGCGTGGATCAGCGCCTGGATGCCCGGAAGTCTGCTTTCGCGAAGTCCCCGAAGCCCGTGATAGGCGATGATCCGATTTTCTCCGGTCAGCGGCACAACGTCGGCGATGATGCCGAGCGCCGCCAGGCCCATGGCGTCGACCAGGAACTCGCGAAACTCACTGCGGACCTTCACGGCCTTTGAGATGTTTTGGGCCACGGCCCATGCCAGCTTGAGCGCGACACCGGCTCCGGAAAGATCAGGGTTCGGGTAGGGCGTTGCTGCATCGTCGGACACGGCAGGATGGACGAGCGTCGCGTCGGGCAGCCGTACGCGGTTGGCGTCGTCCGTGTGCGGGGTGTGGTGATCCGTAATGATCAGATCAACTCCGCGGACTTTCGCACGGAGCGCAGGCTCGATGGCGGTGATGCCGCAGTCGATCGTAATGATGAGCTTCGCGCCGTCATCGGCCAGGGCGTCCAGGGCCTCGATGTTGACGCCGTAGCCTTCCTCCAGACGATGCGGGATATAGAAGTGGACATCCGCACCGGCGATCTTCAGGCAGTGCCATAGGATGGACACGCCGGTGATGCCGTCGACGTCGTAGTCGCCGAAGAGAACGATCTTTTCCCCGTTGTCGATCGCGTCTGCAATCCGCTTCGCGGCGACGGTCGTGTCCGAGATCGCATCCGGCGGATGCATGGCGTTCATCTGCGGTTGCAAAAACTGGCGAGCGGAGTCGGCGTCGGTGATTCCCCGATTGTGCAGCACCTGTGCGACGATGGGCGAGATTCGCAGCGCCCCGGCCAGCCTGTCTCGCTCACGCGAGTGCGGTGAAATGACCCAATCCTTTGGCATTTTCGTCCTTCCGTTCACGAGCATCGAATTTGCTCACCGTTTCACCGGGGCGGCGTGCATGTTACGCTGTAACCTACAAGGGGTCGAGTAAGGGAGCCTCGCGATATGGTGCGTATCAAAATCTGCGGAATGACAAGGCCCGAGCACGCGGTCATGGCGGCGGAAGCCGGGGTGGATGCGATCGGGCTCGTTTTCGCAAAGTCTCCGCGTCAGGTCACGATTTCACAAGCGCGCAGCATTGTCGCCGAACTTCCGCCTTACGTTTCGGCCGTCGGCGTTTTCGTCAACGCCAGAGCGGCGACGGTGATTCGTACGGTCGGCGAGGTCTGTTTGAGTGAAGTGCAATTGCACGGAGACGAATCCCCTGACTTCGTCGGCAAACTGGCGAGTTGTCGGGTGACCAAGGCACTGCGCGTACGGGATCGTTCTTTCATCGATTCCGTCCAGGCCTTTGGGGCCGCGGGTGTCGAAGCTATTTTGTTGGATGCTCATTCGTCCAAGTCTCGAGGTGGGACCGGCCGACGCTTTGACTGGGATCTCGTCGCCGGTGTCCGTGAGGCGGGCGCCTTGGAGGACGCGCCGCCTCTTATCCTCGCGGGGGGGCTGACGCCACTCAACGTCAAATCAGGCATTCGTCGTCTGCGGCCGTGGGGCGTCGATGTTTCCGGTGGCGTGGAGACGGAACCGGGTGTCAAGTGTGGGGAGAAGATCGCGCGGTTCGTCACTGCAGTTCGAGCGGCGGGGTAGTCGTTTCGTGTTTCGACCCCGGGCAGGCTTGCCCGGGGTTTTCTTCGCATGAGTTATTTTTTTGCGATCTTCGCCCAAGTGTCCTTCAAGGAAACGGTACGGTTGAAGACGAGTTCGGATCCTGAATCCGGGTCGACGCAAAAGTAACCTCGGCGCTCGAATTGGAAACGGTCACCAGGATTCGCTTGTTTCAAATCGGGTTCCAGCTTGCAGTCGGTCAGAACTTCCAGGGAGTTTGGATTCAAGGTGTCCTTCCAGTCGCGGCCATCTTCAACGTCGTTTGGGTCCGGCTTGGCGAAGAGGTGATCATACACCCGCACTTCAGCGTCGACGGCGTGTTCGGCCGAGACCCAGTGAAGGGTGCCCTTGACCTTGCGGCCGTCCGGTGCGTCGCCACCACGCGTGTCGGGATCGTAAGTGCATCGTAGCTCAACGATTTCGCCGTTCTCGTCCTTGACCACGTCCGTACAGGTGATGAAGTAGGCGTAGCGAAGACGAACTTCACGCCCGGGGGCCAGCCGGAAAAACTTTCTTGGTGCGTCTTCAAGAAAATCGTCACGCTCGATGTAGAGTACGCGCGAGAACGGGACTTTTCGCGTTCCGGCCGACGGGTCCTCGGGATTGTTGACGGCGTCGAGCCAGTCGACGTCAGTGTCAGTGGGCCAGTTTTCGATGACGACCTTGAGGGGACGTAGAACCGCCATGCGGCGCAGGGCGCGCTTGTTCAAGTCCTCGCGGACGGCATTCTCCAGGCGCACGATTTCGATGGTGCTGTTGAACTTGGCGACGCCGATGTCGGCGCAGAAACTTCGAATCGATTCCGGCGTATAGCCCCGGCGCCGCAGCCCCGAAAGCGTCGGCATCCGCGGATCGTCCCAACCCTTCACATGGTGTTCCTTGACCAGTTCCAGTAGCCTTCGCTTGCTCATCACCGTATGAGTCAGGCCCAGCCGGGCAAATTCGATCTGTTGTGGATGGTAGACGCCGAGTTCATCCAGGAACCAGTCGTAGAGCGGCAGGTGGTTCTCGAACTCAAGCGTGCAGATCGAATGCGTAATTCGCTCGATTGAATCTCCAAGCCCATGCGACCAGTCGTACATCGGGTAGATGCACCATGCGTCGCCCGTGCGGGGGTGGCTTGCGTGCAGGATGCGGTACATGACCGGGTCGCGTAGGTTCAGATTCGGCGAGGCCATGTCGATCTTCGCTCGAAGAACGTGCGAGCCGTCGGGGAATTCGCCTTTGCGCATTCGCTCGAACAGATTCAGGTTCTCCTCGACGCTCCGCGCTCGGTGGGGGCTTTCCCGACCGGGCTTCGTCAACGTCCCGCGATACTCCCGAATCTCCTCCGGACTCAGCCCGTCGACATAGGCCTTGCCCTTCTTGATAAGCTGCACGGCGTACTCGTACTTCTGCTCGAAATAGTCCGAAGCGAAGAAAATGCGGTCCTTCAGGTCGAAGCCGAGCCACTGAATGTCTTCCGCAATTGCATCGATGTACTCCTGCTCTTCCTTGATCGGATTGGTGTCGTCAAAACGCAGGTTGTATTCTCCGCCGTACTGCTCGGCCAGGCCGAAGTTCAGGCAAATGCTCTTGGCGTGTCCAATGTGGAGGTAACCGTTGGGTTCCGGTGGGAAACGCGTGTGGACTCGGCCTTCCCATTTGCCGGTGCGAAGGTCATCTTCAACAATCTCTTGAATGAAGTTCGTGGGTTTTACGTCCGACTCGGTCATTGTATTCCGCTCATTATAGAATGACTCCCTCTCCCTTCCAGGGGAGAGGGGCTCCGCGTTCAAGCCATTCCCTCTCCCTTTCAGGGAGAGGGGATCGGAGACATTGATTTGTTCATTTCCTTTTGGACAAACAGCGTCGAATCCGATTCACCGTCTTTTCAACGCCCAAGAGTGCCAGCGTTTCCCCAATGGCCGGGCTGACCGGTCGGCCCGCGACGGCCACCCGGATCGGCTGGGCCACGTCGCCGAGCTTGGCATCGTTTTCCTCACAGAAGTTCTTGATCATGGCGTCCAACCCTTCGGCTGTCCACGCGTCCACGGACTCAAGTGCCGGCAGGAGCCTTTCGAGCATCACGTAGCCCTGTCCGTCTTTCTTTTCCAACACTTTCTTGACCGCCTTCGGGTCGTATTCAACACGCTCATCCGGTGCGAACAGAATACCGGCTTTGCCCTCCACGTCGCGAAACGTGCGGAATCCTTTGCACGCGTCCAATACGCGCGTCGTGACGGTGTCGTCCAGCGTTGCCATCGGTGAGCCGCTGACCTGAGCCCAGTCCTTGAAGGCTTCGAGCAGCCGTTGTGGCGATGCGGCTGCACACCAGTCGGTGTTCATCGCCAGAAGCTTCTCGCGATCGAATCGGCCTGACGTTTTGTTGATGCGATCGATCGAGAACGCTGCGACCATTTCGTCAATGGTCATTTGCTCACGGTCGTCGCCAGGTGACCAGCCGATTAGAGCGATGAAGTTCACGAGGGCTTCGGAAAGATAGCCGCTTGAACGAAAGTCATGGACGTCGATCTCCGGTATTTCAACACCGACCGCCATCGCGATCCGTTCAACCTGATCCATGTCCAGCTCGGTATCCGACTTGTCCAGCCATTTCTTCAGGGCCTCTTCACTGCAGGCTGCGACCTGCGACACGGCGTCCTTCGACCAGGTATTGGCCTTGAGTCGCTCCTTGACGACCTTGCGAACCGTCTTGTGTTTGTCCCGCTTGGACATCTTCGTGCCGTCGATGTTGAACACAAGCGGCAGGTGCACGTATTTCGGCGTTTCGTATCCCAAGGCTCTTTGGAGGAACACGTGTTTCGGCGTATTCATCAAGTGCTCCTGGGCGCGGAGCACGTGCGTGATCTGCATCTGAGCGTCATCGACCACGACCGCGAGATGATAAGTCGGCCAGCCGTTCGACTTGGCGATGACGAAGTCGTCAAGCTGACCTGTCTCAAGCGTCACGTCACCGAGGAGCTCGTCGTGGACGGTGATCGGTTCGTCCGGCGTTTTGAATCGAACCACCACCGGTCTGCCTTCGGCTTTTGCGCGCTCAGCTTCCTCCGTCGTCGGAAACTTGGTCGGTCTCGGATACTTGAAACCACGCTTCTCGGCCTCAGCCTGTTTACGCAGGGCATCCAGTTCTTCCGGCGTATCAAATGCATAGTATGCATTTCCGGACGCCAGGAGCTTCTCTTGCGCCGCCTTGTACAGATGCAGCCGTTCACTTTGTCGGTATGGGCCGTACTCGCCCGATTTGTCGGGACTTTCGTCCAAATCGATGCCCAGCCACTGCAGGTCGTCTCGCAACTTTTGATCGGCCCCCGCGATGTTGCGCTGAATATCGGTATCCTCGATTCTCAGCACGAACGTTCCGCCATGTTTTCGACAAAAGAGCCAGTTGAACAGTGCGGAACGAGCTCCGCCGACGTGCAGATAGCCTGTTGGAGAAGGTGCAAAACGTGCGCGTATGGTTGATTTTTCCGTCATGATGCGAGCCACTTGAACAACTTCCATCCGGTCTCATGAAGACAAAAGAGACATAGCATAGGGAGGGTTTGCCACTTACTCAAATGAAATGATCTGTGAGATCGAGGCGGAGGCGGACCGGCTCACCTGTTTATCACGTTTTTGCCGACGGTCTCACGCTCCACGTGGGAAGCGAGATGGGCCAGGGTCGTCGTGTCCAGAAGCTCATCGAATTGTTCTCGGATTTCGGCGCAGCGACAAGGAGACGGGGACAATTCGCGCTCATGGCATTCTTTCAATCCTAGAAAACAATGCGGCGTCCGATCCGGACCGTCAATGGCGTTCACGATGCGGCGTAGGGTGATTTGCTCAGGTGGCTGGCGCAGGGCAAAGCCGCCGCCTCGCCCCTTCGCCGACATGAGGACGCCTTCGTGAACGAGGACTTGAAAGATTTTGCCCACGAAATGGGAGGGCAGTTGGTCGCCATCGAGGATATCGCGCAGAAGGCAGAAACATCCCGTCGGCGCCAGGCTCGCCAGCCTGGCCAACGCTCGAATGCCATACTCGCAACCCACCGAGTAGATCATCGCTTGCTCTCCGCCCTATTGCCCCAGATGCGGAATCCAGAATAACCGAAATGTCCACAGGATTCAATCAAAAATAACGTTGCGAATAGGCCCTGAGAATCCAGTCAGGGGCCATAGAGAGGGGGAAGTGCTCGTCCAACGAGGCTATTCCCATTCGATGGTCCCCGGTGGCTTACTCGTCACATCATAGACGACACGGTTGATCCCGGGCACTTCATTCGTAATGCGGCTCGAAGCGGCGGCGAGGATCGTTTGATCGATATGCACCCAGTCCGCGGTCATGAAATCCGTGGATTCGATCAGTCGGATGGCGATGACGTTCTGGTCGTGGTAGGCACGTCCGTCCCCCATTACGCCAACACTTGAAACCGGCACGAGGACGCCGAACGCCTGAGCGACCTTGCGATACCAACCGCTTGCCGTAATCTCTTCGATGATGATCTGGTCCACCTTGCGCAGCCGTTCGCAGCGCTCGTGCGTGACTTCGCCGATGATACGGACCGCGAGCCCCGGACCGGGAAACGGATGCCGCCAGATCGTTTCCTCCGGAAGTCCTAACAACTCACCAATGATTCGCACCTCGTCCTTGAACAGGTCGCGCAAAGGCTCGATCAGCTCAAATCCCAGTTCCTCGGGCAAGCCGCCGACATTGTGATGACGCTTGATCTTGTCGGTGGTCCCGGAGACGGATTGGCCGGATTCGATCACGTCAGGGTAAAGTGTTCCCTGAGCCAGATAGTGTGCGTTCGGAATTCGCCGGGCCTCATCCTTGAAAACCTCAATGAATTCATGGCCGATGCGGATGCGCTTCTCCTCAGGGTCCGTGACTCCGGCCAGCTTCGACAGGAAGCGGTCCGCCGCGTTCACGACATGCAGGTCCATCCGGAAATGGCCCTTGAAGACCGACTCCACGCGGTCCCGCTCGTTGCCACGAAGCAGGCCGTTGTCCACGAAGATGCATGATACTTTGCCCGGCACGGCTTTGTTCAGCAGCGCCGCCGTCACCGAAGAGTCCACGCCACCCGAAAGGCCGCAGATGACCTGTGAATTGGGGCGAATCTGTCCGCGGATCTCCTCTGCAAGTTGATCGACGATCGAGCCGGGATTCCACGTCCCCTCCGCTCCGCATATTTCGTAGACGAAATTTCGAAGGAGCTGACCGCCTTCCGGCGTATGCGTCACTTCGGGATGGAACTGGACGCCGTAAAGGGGACGTTGCTTGTGTTTCACCACGGCATTCGGGCAACTCCTCGTCCGCCCCAGCACGATGAAGTCGTCTCCGAACTCCGAGACGATATCCGCGTGGGACATCCAGACCGGTGTTTCCTTGGGAAGATGCGCAATCAACGAGTCTTGCTCGACGACTTCCAATCGGGTTCGGCCATACTCTCGATGGCCTGCCGCTTCCACTTTTGCTCCCAACTGTCGGCAGGCCGCCTGCATCCCGTAGCAGATTCCCAGCATCGGCACGCCAAGTTCAAAAAGCGAAGGGTGCATCTGCGGTGCAGCCTCAGCATAGGCGCTCGACGGTCCGCCGCTCAGAATAATCCCGATGATGTTGTGTTTCTTAAGTTCGTCCAGGGAGGCATCGGGCGCGAAAATCAGGGAATGGACCTGATTTTCTCGCACGCGTCTGGCGATAAGCTGCAGGTATTGGGACCCGAAATCAAGAATGGCGATGGTCTGCTGAAGCATTCCGCCAATCTAAGACCGTTCTGACGCCCGGTCAATTTAGATCTTCAGAATGTGTGAGGGTCGATCAGGGCCGCGTCCGTGGGCGCCGCTCTGTTTAAGATTTTACTCGGCTTGAAATTCTGCAGCCTTATCTGGGCGTCCGTGGGCATGGTAAAGCGCCTGGAGTGTCCGGATGATGGATTGTGTCGGTCCGTCCTGGTCGCCGCGTCGCGATTCTAATTCCTCGTAGGCCCCCAGCAGGATTTTCTCACCGGCCTTGAACCGGGATTGGACCAAGGACCGGATGCGCCTGCTCCGGTCCGCCGTGTAGTCCTTCAGGATCGAATAGGACTCGATCAGGACATCGGCCGCCTCGTCGTACCGTTGGAGCTTGACGAGGCATTCGCCGTAGCGCGCATCGGTGAGGGCGACGCGCCAAAAGCGTGCGCCGTGTCGGGTTCGTCTGAAATCCGCTACGGACTTGATGGTTTCGGCGGCCTTGGCGTACCGGCCCTGATCCCAGTAGAGATAGGTCAGGTTGTTGATCGTGCCGACATAGTCCGGGTGGTTTTCGCCGAATGCCGTGCGATAGGTTTCGACCGATTTCTCATATTCGATTTCGGCCTCTTCGTATTTTCGTTGTTCATGAAGGGCCGACGCCAGATTGTTCAGCACCCTGCCCACCATGGGGTGTCGGTCCCCGAGCGAGGCCTGGAGGGACTCAACGGCAGATCGCCACTTCCTCTCCGCCGCTTCATAGTTGCCTTTGTTGTACAGAATTTTGCCGAGATTGTTCTCGATGTAGCCGACGTTGGGATGTTGATCGCCGAACTGTCGTCGGAAACGTTCGAGTGCTTCTTGATAGAGTGCCTCTGCCTCGGTGTTTTTCCCCAGCGCGCTTAGCGCGTGGGCAAGATTGTTGAGGCCCGATGACACCTTTTCATGCTCGTCGCCCCAGAGTTTGCGGTTCATCTCCAGCGATTTCCGGTAGTAGCCGGCAGCTTGTTCGGGATTACCCGTGCGCTCCAGAACCCAGCCCAGGTCGCTCATGGTACGGGCGATGTCCTTGTGTTCCTCGCCGTGCAGTTCACGTTGAAGCGCCAGCGCTTCCTCGAGCAATTCGACAGACTTTTTGTAGTCGCCCGTGCTTTTGCCGAGTGTCGTGGCCAGCAGTCGCTTCACCTTTCCGACGTTCTGATGCTTTTCGCCGTAGAGCCTTTGGTTCAAATCCAAAGCGATTTGGAGGTGTCGGGCTGCGTCCTCATATTGGCCGAGTCCGTTGTAGGTCTCTCCGATCGTCGTTCGCACGATGGCCTCGACGTCGGGCTCGTCCGGGAGCCCGTCTTTGATTTGCTCGGCCGCCTGGTTCAGCATCGTGAGCACCGTGACATCACGCCCGCCGCGGCCGGTGTCCCGAAACGGATTGGCCGACGCCAGCATTTCGATGAGGAACGCGTTGATTGCTACGGTCTTCGCCTTCTCACGTTCGATTTTCGTATTGGCCTGTTCGAGTTGCTTTTGAATGGCGACGGCGATGTCGCGCTCATTCTTGGCCTGGACCTCGGCTCGACCAGCCTGGATCGCGTATCCGAGAATCCCGAAGAAAGCCACAACAAGCGAGACGAACACACTTGCCGCCGCCCAGACGAGAGCGCGATGGCGACGAGCGAATTTGCGGAATTGATACGCGGCGCTGGCCGGTCGCGCGATGATCGGTTCGTCGCGGAGATAACGCCGGATATCCGCAGCCAACTGCTCCGCCGATTGATATCGACGAGCTTTTTCCTTTTCGAGCGCCTTGGCCACGATCGTATCGACGTCGCCACGGAAGAACCGGTTGATTGAGCTGAGCGACGCCGGGTCCTCATCCTGAATCACCCGGGCGGCCTCTGGAATTGTCTTGTTGTGAAGGTCGTGGGGGAGTTGCCCCGTCAGCAACTCATAGCAGATCACGCCGAGCGCATAGACATCGGAACGCACATCCACGGCGCTCGGGTCGCCGGCGACCTGTTCGGGGCTCATGTAGGGAATCGTGCCGATGAGTTGCCCCACATCGGTCTGAAGCGTTGTGGTTTTGATGTCGGAGTCGGTGGCCCGGGCGACTCCGAAGTCGAGGATTTTCGGCTGGGCGAAGAAAGGGTCCGAGGGGCCAAGGGGCTGAGGGTCCAAGGATTTGCCCTCGACCCCTTGGACCCTTGGACCCTTAGCTCCTTTATCCACCACAAGAATATTCGCCGGTTTCAGATCACGATGAATGATTCCCTTTTGGTGAGCATGGTGAACCGCGTCACAGACTCTTGTCATCAGCTCCAGCCGAGGTCGGATACTCAACTGACGCTTCCCGGCATAGTCCGTCAACGGCAATCCGTCGATGAGTTCCATGGCAAAGAACGGCTGGGGGCCGTGACCGGTATCCGCCGCACCGGCTTCGAAGATCTGGGCGATCCCGGGGTCCTGGAGTTGCCCGAGCACGTGGGCTTCCTGCTCAAATCGCCGGATGAGTGATTTCGATGAAAGTCCGGGGCGAATGATCTTCAGGGCCACCATGCGGTTTGGATTGGATTGCCGCGCCTTATACACGGTTCCCATGCCGCCTTCGCCGAGAACGTCCAGGATTTCGTATTTGTCGATTCGTGAAGGGCGGGACTGGGGGACGGTGACGGCCGATTCGACCGCCTCGTGCAACTGCGAGCCCACAACCGGCTCATCCACGACGGCACGGGTCCGATCGTGGGCCAGTAGTTCCTCGACCTCCGTTCTCAGTTGAAGATTGCTGCCGCAGGCCTGTTCAAGATACGCGACACGCTGGTCTTCCGAGAGTTCGCAGGCGGCGAGGAAGATTTCCACGACTTTCGAATGGTCCGTGGAGTTCATTCCTCGGTCCTTTCATCGAGTTCCCGCTGGAGCCACGCTCGGGCAAAGCGCCAATCTCCCTTGACCGTCCTCGGTGACACAGCCAGGACATGGGCCACCTCCTCGACACTCATCCCGCCGAAGAATCTCAACTCCACGACCCGGCTTTGCCGCTCATTTAACTTTCCCAGCTTCTTCAGCGCTTCATCCAGTGCGAGAAGATCGACATCCGTTTTGAACGCGACGTCGGAATCCACGTCAAGCGTGACTTGACGGTCGGCCCCGCGTTTGGCGGCCCGGTGTTTGCGCGCATGATCGATCAGAATCCGCTGCATCGCCTCAGCCGCGACCGCCAGAAAGTGGGCCCGGTTTTTCCAGTCGGCCTCCTTCTGATTGACCAGTTTGACATAGGCTTCGTGCACCAGCGCCGTCGGCTGCAACGTGTGTCCCGCCCGTTCGCGGCGAAGATATCCGGCGGCGACGCGGCGTAGTTCCTGATAGACCAACGGCAACAGCTCGGAGACGACATCTTCTCCGCCGCTCAACCTGGCCAGGTATTGGGTCACATCCTGAGGCAATGGATCTGTCACAGGCTTCCTTTGGACGTATCGAAAATACGTTTGAAACCCGGATTATAACCGATCTCACGGACCATGGATTCTCCCACAAAGTTGCCGTGGCTCCATGTCCTTGGAAAACAGTGCCGCTCCGTTTTCGGACGTACCATGAGAAAAACATTCTTTGCCCCATTTCATCTCCTCTTTCGCGGGCCTCAATAGAAGGGATCGAGGGCAAGATCCTCGGGACACCAACAGGATTGGGTTAAGTGCAAACAGGAGATTTGAAATGCGTAAATTTTGGAAAAGTCTCAGCGTTTTTGGTCTGTGTGCGATGCTCCTTGCCGGAACGGGGGCCGACTGTGAGTCCGGTGGTATGAACATGGATGACATGATGATGGACGGGCCGAGCGGCGACGACGGTGGGGACAATTCGGCGTTCGGCGCCATCCTTAATCTCATTCGCATCCATGTGCAAGGTCGAATCGCCGTCGGGGATGACGTCATCGTCTACACCGCTGCCGACGCGGATGGTTCGGAAACGACGGTGGACTACGTCGTCCCATCTCAGGGGGACACGGTCGGACGCGGCATTCCGAATGCTGCCGATTATGATCCGAACAGCTTCGCAGCGTCGGGCAAGAAGATCCTGCTGATGGGCGGTCCCGAGGGCAGCCATGCCGTCTCCGTGTATGACACGAGCGACGGGTCCCTCGTCAACATCCCCAGGGCAGACATCTTTCTGTCCACGATCCCGGTGAGCAATTACGGGCCCGGTTTTCTGGAGGTCGATGGAAATCTCATCGCGACGATCAATCAGTCAGGCTTCGCGGGCGCGACCGGTGATGAGCTGATTCGTGTGATTGACATCAGCGGGGCCAACCCCACGGTGACGAAGTTCACCGTCAACCCGGACAACAACAACACGTTGACTCCCACGCAGGCCCTGATCGACGCCGAGACGCGGACGGTCGTCGCCACTCGTTTCATTCCGAACAAGTTCTGGGTTTATGACCTCGACAACCCGACGGCCGCGCCGACCGAATTCGATTTCTCTGCGACGGGTCCGACGATTATCACGGACGATACCCCCTTCGCCTGCGACAACGGCATGCTGGTCTTTATCGGCCGGGATGGAAATCAGGAGTTCGCCTATTACCTCGACGTCACCGATCCGAACAACGTGCCGGTCAAGATCGAAGGGACGGACGGCGGCGCCTTTCGGCCGAAACTTGTCGGCGGCCGTTACGCCTTTGTGAACAACGGCCCTGCCGCAAACGGCGTGATCCCGAACGCCGTCGCCGAAACCGGAAACGGCGACGGAACGACGTTGACCTATGGCATGCTTGGCGCAACGCCCGTTTGGATCGTGGGCGGCCAGGACAACGTCAACGGCGGCAACCCGCTTCAATACAGCCCCGGCGGCGGTGTGTGGATGGACGTCCCGGACCCGAGAGATTTGACGGTGACCCTACTGGCAACCGATGTGACGACAGATCAGAGCGGCACGTATCTGGGTTTCAAGTTCGAGGACGAGAACGACAATCAGTTCCTCGGATATGCGATCCTGAACTGAGGTGTTCGGACAGTTCAAAAAAAAGAACCCCGGGAAAGCTTGCCCGGGGTTCTTTTCTTTTGGTTGTGTATGCAGACTTACTTCGGACCCGGTCCCGGATCGCAATCATCGATCGTGGCATTCAGCAACGCCACTGCGGGACAAACGCCAATGCAAAAAACGCACTGGTCGCCGGTCACAAAGATTCGATCACCGGGTTCGAAAGCATCAAGCCCGGCAAAGATGAAAAGGCCTCCATTGTTTTTATCAGAGCGCCAGACCTTGCAACCGTCTTCAAGGCCGGGCAACGGGGAGACGGGATCCACGATTTCAACGGTCCCGCAGCTTGGCTGGATGGGGGGCAACACCGGCAGTGAAATGAACGCCTCCGCGTTTTTGGTCATCCCCGGGGCAGCGAGGACGACGAGCGCCAACATCGAACACACCAACAGTTTCTTGACTGTCATAGACTTTCCTCCTGAATGTTTGTAAAGACCCACTGAACTTCGCCAAAACCCATCTTTAAACAACACGCCTGCGACGAAGCCCACCCCTTGTTTAGGTCGGGATGCTCCCCGGCTTCCGCAGCTTAGACTCCCTCACGATCCTTGCCGATTGACGAAGGAATCTGACAGGATTTTTTGGAAAAATCTTCTCATTTGCCGTCACCCGATCCGAAGTTTCACGACACGCGGATATAATGGCGGCAGCGATGAGTTACACGACGCCCATCCGACTGCTCAATCGTCTGGCCGGAGACATCGATCCGACGGCCTGGGCGGAGTTCCATCGCCGTTATCTCGATCTGATCCGGGGCTTCGCTCATCGACACGGCCTGCAGCCGGCAGACTGCGACGACGTGGCTCAGGATGTGTTTGTCGCCCTCTCGCAGTCACTCAGCGGTTTCCAATATGACCCCAAGAAAGGCAAGTTTCGATCCTATCTCAAAACCCTGGCGATTCGGGCGATCAACCGAAAATTACGTCAGAAATACGAGCGCCGAGTGCAATGTGATATAGAGGACGAGCAAAATGAGGTGAGTTGCACGTTCGACGGGGAGGCATGGGAGGACGAATGGCGACAGTATCACATTCGTCTGGCGATGGGACGGCTTACCGGCGAATTCAATGAACGCGATCGGATGGCGTTCACGCAGTATGCCGTTTTGGGGCAGTCGGCGGCCGAGACCGCCGAGGCGCTGGGGATGTCGCTCGACCAGGTTTATCAGGCCAAGTCACGAATCCTGAAACGTCTGGCCGAACGGATCTCGCAGCAGGTCGAAGAAGAGGGTTGAAGGGGGGCGTATGTCGATGCGCGATGATTCAAAGTGGTTTACCGATGCCGGTTTGCTGCTGGAGGCCGTGTGCAAAACCAGCACGCACTGGGGGCAGCTTCCCGATATTCCCGGCTACGATGAGCTTGTTGAAATCCGGCGGGGCGGACAGGGGGTCGTTTATCGAGGTCGTCAGCGATCGACGAACCGAACCGTCGCGATCAAAGTCCTGCTCGACGGCGTCTATGCGTCCAATGTCAGTCGCCAGCGCTTTCAGCGGGAAATGCAAATCGCGGCTCGACTTCGAGATCCTCATATCGTACGAATCTACGACAGCGGCGTGACCGCAGATGGGCGCCTTTTTTATGCGATGGAATACGTGCAGGGGGCCTCGATCGACTGCGCGGGCTTGAAAATCGGGAACAATCTCACGCGAACATTGACCCTTTTTGCAAAGATTTGCGATGCAGTTCAGTATGCACATCAGAGAGGCATTATTCATCGCGATCTGAAACCGGGAAATATTTTGATCGAAGGCGCCGTCGCATCGGTTGATGATGATTCGTCCCATACGGATTACGGCTTGGGGCCGCGAACGGACGTTGTCCATCCGAAGATCCTTGACTTTGGCCTGGCAAAAGTCGTTTTTGATGAAACCGAAGGCGTTGCAGCGCTGACCCGCGTGAGTCAGACGGGCCAGTTTCTCGGGTCGCTGGCGTTTGCGAGTCCGGAACAAATTGAGGGGACGTCGGACAGGATTGACACTCGCACGGATGTCTATTCTCTGGGCGCCATTCTTTACCAGCTCTTGACGGGGCAGCTTCCACATTCCGTCCATCAAAATCTTCGACAAACATTGAATGACATTACGACGACGGCGCCTCCTCGTCCGCGTTCAATCCGGGCTGATCTACCGAATGACGTGGAGACCATGGTGCTTCGCTGCCTTGCGAAGGAGCCTGAGCGGCGCTATCAGACGGCAGGTGATCTCGCCGCGGACATCAGGCGATTTCTGGCCGGAAAGCCGATCGATGCCAAGCGCGACCAGACGTGGTATGTACTTCGCAAGACCTTAGCGCGTTACAAGGCGATCACTGCATTGGCGGTGGTGATGTTTGTGTTGCTCGTCGGGTATGCGATAACGATGCCGCTTCTTTACCAAAGGGCTCGGGAGGCCGAGCGGCGTACACTGGAGGAAGTTGCGTCGACTCAGGCTTTGAACAACTTCCTGGTGGGGATGCTTCAAAAGTCGAGTCCTGAGCTGGCTTCGTCGCGAGAGATGACGGTCCGAGAGATGCTGGACCAGGCGGCGGAGCGGCTCGGCGAAAAGCCGGAGCTTCCACCCCAGGTCGCGGTCGGCATCCACCGCGTCATCGCCGGAACCTACGGCAAGCTCGGGCATTTGGACGAGTCCGAAAGTGGCATGCGAAGGGCCCTGGAAATCGCCAGGACCACCTTCGGGACCGGCGACGTCAAGGCTGCTGCGCTCATGCGCGATCTCGGTGAAATTCTCTGGTACCGAGGGCGTTTCGAGGAAGCCGAACAGCTTCTGACCGAAGCCATGGCCGTGTATGAGCACGCCGCCGACGATGAAGCGCTGAGATCCGAGTATGGATTGTGTCTTTTTTCGATGGCCCACATCCACGGTTCCAGGGGCAGACCCGAAAAGGCCGTGGAGTCTTATCGCAGGGCGATCGACCTGATCCAAGGCGATACCGTCGCCAAACGGTTTCAGAGAGTTATGGCCAGAACCGGTCTTGCAACGACGTTATTCGAGCAGGGACAGTTTAAGGAGGCGGGACGCCAGTATCTTGAGACGCTGGCTGAAGCCAGGGAGAAGCTGGGTGACGACCATGCCGTGGTGGCGACGATCCTCACCCATCTCGGGCGATATCACACAGAAATGGAAGAATTCGATGAGGCGGAATCATGCCTAAGCGAAGCGATGGAGATCTATCGCAAGAGGCTGGACCCGAAGCACGCAAGGGTCGGAACCGTGCTCGCCCGTCTCGGCAATTTGAAGTCATCACAGGGTGACTTTGAATCTGCGGAGCGTTTCTGGCGAGATGCACAGGCCATCTATGTCAGGTCCTTTGACGAAGATCATGAGAAAGTGGTCGGAATCAAATTGAATCTCGCCCAGTCCAGGGAGATGCAGAAGGATTACGCAGGGGCTGCTCGTGAATATCGCCTGGCGCTGGAGAGTTATCGTCGAAGGCTTGGCGACAAGGACCCGAGAACTGCGATTCTTCGTTCCAAGCTGGCGATTCCACTGTCTGAGCTGGGGGAACTTGAAGAGGCGGAAGAAGAGCTTCGTGGCGCCCTGGCTGTGTTGAACACCGCTTTGTCCGAAAACGATCCGAGAACCGCCAAGACGCTGATATGGCTCGGAAGGGTTCTGTTGAAGCGTCAGAACCCTGAGGAAGCTGAGCCCATGATTCGTCGGGGAATCGATATGCTCAAGGCAGGTCTGCCGGCAGGGCATTCATGGGTCGCCTTGGCGGAGAACGCGCTGGGTGAATGTTTGGCGCTGCTTGGACGATACGAGGAGGCTGAGACGTACCTGCTGCGTAGCTGGAAAGTGATCGAGATGCGGTACGATTCCACACACGAGTTTTCCCGGGCGGTCTTTTCGAACATCTGCGGCCTTTATGAGCGTTGGGGCAAGCCCGACAAAATTGCCGAGTGGTGTGAAAAATCAACGGACCCGTGAGGGATCTCAGGCCGTTCCCCCCGTCTCTTTTGACGTTTGACAAGTTCATTTTTGCCGTTGTTCGCCAGGTTGATGCCCGGCCTATTGGGGTCTGGTTCGCCGATAGACGATTCCTTGTAAAAAAGAAAACACCGGACAGCCACTTGGGCAGCCCGGTGCTTCCCGGAGGGGAAAGAAGCTTAGAAGAAGCTTGTGATAAGTCCCGTTGGACTTCATATTCGTCTCTACTACTATATACGTCGTTGAAAGGGCCGATTGGACAGCAAATCTGCAAAAAAATTGGGGAAGGTGTTTATCCTGAGAGGCATCCGTGAGTGAGCGAACCGAAATGGCGGACGGGGGGGAAAAGGGGAGTTCTCAAAAAGAAAACACGGCCGCCACGGATCCATCGGGGACCGAAGACGATGTTGTCGAGAGGCTTGGGTCCGAGGGGGAGGAGGGGCTGAACCGGGCCAGGGTTGTGATTCGCCGGAAGATGCCCGGGCGGCGGTTGGACAAGTACCTGCATGGCCGTTTTCGGAAGGTCTCCCGGACCATCATCCAGAAGCTGATCAAGCGGGGAGAGATTACGGTCAACGGCAAGCCGACCAAGAACAGCTATGAGATGGAGGCGGGCGATGTTATTGAGATCACCTTTCCGCCGCCTGAACCGTACGAGGTGATCCCTGAGAACATTCCGCTGGACATTCTCTATGAAGATGATTTCGTGCTCGCGATCAACAAGCCCGTGGGGATGATCGCGCACCCGGCCTCGCGTTCACAGACAGGCACCGTAGCCAACGCGCTGGCTTATTATTCGAACGCGCTTGCTAAAACAGAGGACCCGTTTCGTCCGGGGATCGTGCATCGGCTGGATAAGAATACAACGGGTGTCATGATCGTGGCGAAGACGGAAGAGGCTCACTGGCGCTTGGCGTTGCAGTTCGAGCGGCGCGAGACACAAAAGGTCTATCATGCGATCGTGCACGGGAATCCCGAGTTTGACGAGGATCTTATCAATGTGCCGATCGGGCAGCACCCGACGGTTCACGACCGATATGTGGCGACGGGTTTTGCCGAGCGCATGGGGGGAAAGTTCGAGCGAAAACTGTTCAAGGAGGCGGTGACGCGATACCAGGTTCGAGAGCGCTTCTCAGGATTCAGCCTGGTCGAGTTGTTTCCCAAGACAGGCCGGACACACCAGCTCCGCATTCACATGTCACACATTCGTCACGCAATCGTAGGTGATCCGTTTTACGGGGGACGACATATCGGCGTTCGCCATGTGACGGGTCGGCCGGACGACTCGGACGAGCCCTGCTGGCGTAGGCAGATGCTGCACGCGCATCGATTGATCGTCACGCATCCGATTTATGAGAGGCCGTTGGAAATTGAAGCGCCTTTGCCGAAGGACATGTTGGCATTGCTCGATCTGCTTCGGTCGTATGCAAAACCAAGCGTGTCGAAGGCCAAACGGCGGAAGAGATAATTCAAGGACCGAAAAACCGGCCGTCCGAAGATTTTTTCGCGAGTCCCTTCGTTTGTATTGTATATCTCATATCACAGACCATTTTTTTTGGCGAAGGACTTGGAGAACAGGATGCCCAACGCGACAGCCGATCCCCTTTCGCAGGTGTTCTTGAGAGAAATCGATCGTTTCATCGCGAAAACGATCAAGCCGACCTCGCCCGGTCTCTATCAGGATCGGCGTGTGTCGAAGCGATTCCATCGATCGTGGCCTTTGTTTGTCACTCACCTCGACGAGGACCCGGTGGTCGATATCAGCGGGACGCTCGATAATATCTCCACGAAAGGAATTGGTTTCTATTGTGATTCAGGTTTCGCGGTCGGCACCTACTTGGCGGTCAAGCTCTTCTGGTCCGATCCCCATGCTTTAAGAGTGCCGGCCGTGGTGCGTCACAACCAGATGACTCAGCAAGGGGTCCTGGTCGGGGCGCGATTTGTTCTTCATGACGAAGATGCCTGCGAGTTGATTCAACACAAGCTCGTCTCCTGGTATGGTTAGCGGCTGTCGCCCGATAAGCTCAATCAGCCCACTCCAGCCCACAGAAAAAATCCGGCGATCCATTTGAGCGTCTCTTGCTCGCCGATACCGGTCCCGGGTTGATCTGAGGCCGTTAGATTCGTTCCCGTAATCTCCCTCGTCCCCCGGATTTCCTCAAACGGACGCCTGTCGCGGCGCTATTATTCTCAAAGGGGATCGGAGTCCTGTGGACTGCCCGGTGGATGGATCTTCCGTCTGCTCGATCCGAGCCAACATAACTTGATTGTGATAGACTGCTTGGGGAATATCACCCTTGGGATCTCGGTGATACCAGAGGCTAATGCTGCTCCACCACGCTCCGCCGCCCCGATGGAGAGGTTAAGGATCATGCCTGAGCGAATTCAGGTCCGTTTGGCCCTGTTCTGCCTGTCGGTCGTTTTGATCTCGGTGCCGGCTGCGCTAGGCGACGACAAGGTGCTCCAAGGCCGGGGCAAGATGGACGATCGTTCATTGTATTTGCGGGCCGGACGGATCGATTTGCGACAAAGATATTCCGCATTGTCCAACGCGGAATCGGTGAGCTTCGACGCCGCCGCCTATGTGATCCAGCTCGACGGGCCGATGACGCTTGAGCGCCGTCGAGCCCTTGAGGCCATCGGGGTCATTCCAGGCGAATATCTCCCGATGTACGCCTATGTGGTCGATCTTCGTCAAGTGCGGGCCGAAGCGGTGAACGCTCTTGGCTTCGTCCGTTGGGTGGGTGAATTCGACCGGTCGTGGAAAATCTGCCCTACGGTAGGAACGCATACCTTCGAGTCGGCGGAGCGGAAGCAACTCGAAGCCCGAGGTGTCAAGCGGTTGGTGGTTCGGTTGTTCAATGAGGCGGATGTCGGCCTTGCTGCGGAAAACCTCGACCATTGTGGGGCTCAGCTCTGTGGTGTGCAGCAACGCAAAGGCGAATGCCTGCTCGAGATTGACATTCCAGAAGGTCGTGTTGAGGAGCTTCGTGACATCGCGCAATTGATGTTCGTCGAGGAGGCTTCTGAAGGTCAACCGCGAAACGCCGCCAAGTCTTGGATCATACAAACCAATGTCGCGGAAAGCAGGCGACTTTGGGACATGGGGCTGCTCGGTCAGAACCAAGTCGCGGGCATTATCGACTGGAACATGAGCACGACGCACTGCGCGCTGACGGACACCAACCCGATTGGTCCGAATCATCGAAAAATCCTGGCTTTCTATGGGGACGGCAGCGGTGGGAATGCCCGTCATGGGACACACGTTGGGGGTGTTTTGGCTGGAGATGATCCTGCTGAAACCGATCCTGCTTTTCGGGGACAGGCTCCGGAATGTAAGTTGGTTTTCAGCAACCAGCCGAGCGAGATTACGGCAACGAATCTATATTCGCGCCTTGAGCTTCACCACAACGACGGCGCGCGAGTCCACAACAACAGTTGGGGCAACGGCCAGCGCGAGTACATCGCGTGGTCGCGCGACATCGATGACTTTACACGCGATTTCGAAGATGACCTTGTGCTCGTAGCCGTGACCAACCCTAACATTCAAGTCCAGGCGCCTGAGAATTCAAAAAACGTGCTTGCCGTGGCAGCCACGGACAGCACACCGAATCAGGGGAACCGTTGCTTTGGGGGATTCGGCCCCACGTCGGACGGTCGTCAGAAGCCCGAGGTTTGGGCTCCCGGCTGTGACTCCAGGTCCGCGAGTGCGACGTTGCAATGTGGCGTGGACCTTTGGGGAGGGACGTCTTTTGCTGCCCCGGCCGTGGCCGCCATGGGGATCCTGGCGCGTCAGTATTTCATGGAAGGATATTATCCCGACGGTACCGCAAATGCAGGGAATGCATTCACCCCCTCCGGCGCGCTGCTCAAAGCCGCCATCATCAACTCGGCGGTCGACATGGCCGGAATCAGCGGCTACTTCACCGCGAACGAGGGCTGGGGGCGAGTGCTTATGGACGATGCGCTCTTTTTCAGCGGCGACGCCCGGAAACTTATCGTCGAAGACGTGCGTAACGCCGCCGGCTTGAGCACGGGGCAAACCAATACGGTTTCCTTTGATGTCAACAGCGATCAGGAACCGTTGAAGATCACGCTTGTATGGAACGACGTGCCCGCGAGCCTGATGGCTACGTTCGCGCCGGTGAACAATCTGGACCTCGTGGTCACGGCTCCCAACGGTACCACGACCTACCTGGGCAACGTTTTCGACGATTCCCAATCCATCACAGGCGGCAGCGCGGACGCAGTCAACAATGCCGAGCAAGTTCATCGCACGATGCCGATGACGGGAACATGGACCATTGAGGTCGTCGGCACGGCCGTTAACCAGAGCACGCAGGGTTATGCACTGGTGGTGACCGGCGATGTTGAGCCGTCGGGTGGTATCAACGAGGATTGCAATAACACCGGGGTTCCGGACGTCCAGGAAATCATCGAGGGGTCATCGCAGGACTGCAATCTCAACGGGATTCCCGATGAATGCGACATCGATCCCGCCGACCCGGACGGGAACGGCGAGTTCAGTTTCGACTGCAACGACAACCAGCGGCCGGATGATTGTGAGTTCCTTCCCTTCCCGGATATGGACTGCAATTCGAATGGCATCTCGGACGATTGCGAGATCGATGTCGGCGTCGTTTCGGACTGCAATTCGAACGGGATACCTGATGAGTGTGATCTTGAGACCGATCAGGATTGTGACGGCAACGGCGTTCTCGACGAATGCGACGTGGATCCGTCCGACCCCGACGGTGACGGCGAGGTCCTGTCCGACTGCAACAACGACGAGGTTCCGGATATGTGCGAGCTGTCCGGCCATCCTGAGCTGGATTGCAACAGCAACGGCATTCCAGACGAGTGTGATATTGATGATGAAACCAGTCTGGATTGCAACGGCAACGACGTGCCCGACGAATGTGATATCGACGAGTCTGATCCGGACGATGACGGTGAGGTCAGTTTTGATTGCGATAACGATGAGGTCCCGGATGAATGCGAGCTTTCCGGGGGGCTCGTGGATTGCAATGACAACGGCGAACCGGACCATTGTGAGATCGCCGACGGGTCGAGCCCGGATTGCAATGGGAACGGAATCCCCGATGACTGCGACCTGGATGAGGCGGACCCGGATGGCGACGGCCAGGTAAGTCCGGACTGCAACGGAAACAATATTCCGGATGCGTGCGACCTGTCCGAGAGCACCGAAGCGGATTGTGATAGCAACGGGATTCCGGATTCCTGTGACCTGACGGACGGCACGAGCCTGGATTGCAACGGCAACGGCATTCCCGATCTTTGCGACCTTGCGGCGGCCGTCTCCATCGATTGCGACGGTAACGACATCCCTGACGATTGCGACATCGCTGCCGGCACGCATCCCGATTGCAACGGTAACGGCATTCCGGACGTTTGTGATCTGGCGGAGGCAACAAGCCAGGATTGCAACAGCAACCTGATTCCTGATGAATGTGACCTTGCCGCCGGCTCCAGTTCCGACGCTGACGGCAATGGTCTCCCCGACGAGTGTGAAGAATCGTCTCCGGAGGATCCTCCGGAACCCGATCCACCGGAGGACAGTCCTGTTGTTGATCGACAAGGATTGCGTTCGTTTTTGGGGTTCTTTTTCAACATGCCGACCGAAAGCGGGGCGACCATCGCCAGCATCCCGGCAAACCTGTTCGGGTTATTCGGTCTTCAGCTCAGCTTTACGCTGATGTTTTTGGAGTTGATGGATCTGCCGATCCGCATGATGTTGTTCGAGATCACCTACGCGTTCTGGGATGCGGTTCTTCCGTAGCCTTCGGCCGTTGTGTTTGGACTTGATGAGGTCTGTCGGGTTTGGCTACAGTACCCTGAGATTTCTTGAATCTTCCCTTGGGGTATGCCGAAATGCCGTTGCAATTCCGCTGCCAAGCCTGTGACCAGCCCATTGAAGTGGACGACGAAGCCGTCGGCCAGATGGTGATCTGTCCTTTCTGTCGTAAGCTCAGCCAGGCCCCCGCTTTCAGTGATCCGACGATTCATCTTAAAGGGCCCGTTGCGGTCCCCCAGGGCCCGAGTTCCGAAGTCGTTCCGGTCGCCCAGGTCAGCTATCCGGCGTCGCCTCCATCCAGTGGTCGCAATACACTCGGTTGGGCTTCCCTTGTCGCGGCCGGGATTTCCGTTTCGTGTCTCATCATTGCGATGATGGCGTTGATGTCGACAGTCGGCCTGGTGAACCCCAATGCGACGATGGCCGATCTCGAAAGCGAACTCCAGAAGGCGGCCGAAAACAACGCCTGGATCTTGGCCGTCTGTTTTGTCGCGTCCTGGCTGGGGCCTTTCATGGGGATCATTTTCGCCATAGGAGGGTTGGTCAAGGGCGATGAACCCCGTTGGCCGGCGATCGTCGGGTTGGTCGTTTCGGGCGGCATGATTCTGATGTCGTGCGGCGGCGCGATTTTTTCGCTATCGATAGGCTGATTTCGCGTCGGCGACGCCGAATTCGGGTGCCATATATATGGCACTGCGGGGCGGTGTGGATCGTTTCTTTTGGTGTTCGCCGGCGTTTTCGAGGAAGCCCTGTTTCTTTTGCGGACGGCAATCGTCCGGTAATATTCGATGATAATCGAAGTCTGCATAGGCGGACGAGAGCCGGGTTGTTCAAGTCATATTCACCTAAGCTTCGCTCAGTATTTACTTTTAACGGACGAACAGGATCATTTAACAAATCGGACTCGTCTGATAATCAAACGAGTTCGTGAAACGCCGCGCCATCCGTTGACACACCGTTGAGGCAGTGGTAAGGTCGAACGTATCAAGCAACGCAAGCGACTTACGAAATCAGACGTGTGTAAATAATAGAAGGGAGCGAGGCCAGCATGGAAGTCTCCGGCGCAACTTCAACGAAGCGACCCGTACGTCTGCACACCGGCCAAAAGATCTTCACTCTGGAAGATGCCAATCGCACCCTGCCTCTTGTTTCGAAAATCATGGCCGACGTGGTCGAACAGGACAAAAGAGTCTGCATGCTTGAAGAGCACTGTCAGGCGCCCGGCCCCGGCGTGACCAAAGGCGAGCTTGAGGAACTCCGAGAACGATACGTCGGGGAACTGGACAAGCTTTGGCAACTGCGAGAGGAACTTTCCGCCATCGGTTGCCAACTCAAGGACTGGCGTCGAGGGATCGTTGATTTTCTCGCCATCTATCAGGGCCGCCTGGTCGAGCTTTGCTGGCGCTTTGGCGAGGAAAAAATCGAGCATTGGCATGAAGTGGATGCCGGTTACCGGGGGCGACAGCCCATCAACGAAGTCTTGTTCTCCAAGTGTTCGCACATCGAGTCGAAGCCCTGAATCGGGCCGACAATTCTCCGGCATTATCGGGGTGCAGTGCACCTGCCGCCCAGGATATTGACCATGCCGCTGATGGTCTTATGGTCCTCATTCGTCGCGATGATGACCAGTTCCTTGCGAGAAGGCCTGACCACATACAGGTCTGAAAGCGACAGCGCGTAGGCGAGTGTCTTTGCCTTTGATTTCGTGAGCCTGTACGTTCGCTCGACCATCTCGCTGCTCCACGGATCGTTGGATTTGGCGGGACCGTGCCAGTCATGCTGATGGTCGTGCTCGAACAGTTGAATGAACCGCTCGACGGTCCGGATTTCCTGCGGGGTTCCCTCGAGGAAAATTCCATGCGGGCGGCGACCCACGATGACCGACACGTCCTTAGGCCTCAACAGATCGATCATCGCTTCTCGCTTGGCGGTATCCAAGGAGATGTTACGCTCGACGTCACAAGTGGCCAGTGAGCACGACCAGGGAAGACGGCCTTTGCTTGCCCAGAGGCCCCCCAGGGCGACAAAACAGAAAAAAAACGTCCACCATACGCAGCTTGATTTTTGTTTTTTCGGGGTTCTGGACCCGGGCATGTTCAGGGGCGGTAAGGGGATCTGAGGCGCTAGGCCTTGTCCGCAGCGGCTGCAGAATCTGGCTTGTTCCGGATTCGGATGGTGGCATTGAGAGCAATTCATGGGCATGAGCGTCTACCTCATACCGAGGCCTAACCACGGTTTCTGAATCATAGCCGTTCTACCGAGCCGAAGTCACGTTTTTTTGTGACTGAAGCCCGACACGAAGAACAACGACGGTTCCGGTCCGGCTTTTCAGCTCCATCGTTTTTTCGCCTGCCAAGGCTCACATCAGGCGATGTCTTCCTCCTCGATTGCGGCCGCTTCATCAATTTCCGTTGTGGCGAGGACCTCGAGAATGTGGTCCACGTCATGCCGGAAGAACCAGAGGAACGGCACGTTGGGAATTCGCATGACGATGTTCTTGTTGGAGTCAAGGACGATCAAATCACCCGCTCCCAGGCCCAGGAACACTTCGGTCAGGTCGCGCCAGTCGCGTTTGATTCGTTTGGCCGCACGCGGCAGCGAGTCGCTCGTACGGAAGAGCCGCTTGTGAGAGATTTCCCGTGTGGTGATTTCATAGCGGCCGTCGAACCATGCGGCGAGCACGACGAAAATCAGGATGATTAATGTGGCCACACTGAAGACCTGGGCCGTGCCCGGGTTGAAGCTGACTTCGTAGCCGGCGAAATGGTCGTAGACACGAGAGATGACGGGGATGCCTTGTTTCTCCTCGATCAGCAGTCCGCCGATCCATAGAAGGAGTCCTACAAGGATAATGACGATCGTTTTGTTTCGGTCCGTGTCCGACCCGATACACAGGATGACGACGAGCATGACCGTGATCCAGACCCATCCCAGGACTGCCGGGTCGATCCATCCATACAACATCGTGTTGATCCAGCCCACGACCATGATCGGCCAGAGGTACACCAAAGTCGAAAAGCTCGTGAAGTAGACCTTGGGAAGGTTCTTGTCCATGCTGACCCGAAACACCAACGGCCTCAGAAGCCAGACCAGCGGTGCGAAGATAATTCGCAACGCTTTGCCCATCCATGCGGTGACGGCCCCGAAGCCGTCCTTGGGGGATTGCTCGGAGCTCGTTTTTGGGGCACTGGCGCTCGCGCCCGGCTTTGGTGGTGTGCCTGCCTCGGCAGGCTTAGGGGTTGTGTTGCTCGTCAGGTCGCGACTGGGGGGCGAGCTGTCGTTATTCGGCGTCTGGTCATCCGTCATGAATGGTCTCCAACCACGTCGGTGTTATGATACCTTCAGGGATATTCTACCGAAAACAGCGTCGGAGGGCAGACTCGATGAATTCAAGGCCCCAATCAGGGATGCCTTTGACATGCCTGACCGGGGCTTTCACCCCCCTCTGCTTTTCGAACAATTTCGAAGGGAGCAAGCATTCACATGGCAGCCAACGCTTTTTTCAAGACCGTGAAGTGGGAAGACACAACCTACGATGAAGTGGACGAGGGCCCGAGTCTCGCACGCGCCAACGTGATCAAGGCGTATGAGGGCTCGATTGAAGGCGAGGGAACGCTCGAAATGATGATGATGTGTCGGTCCGACGGCAGCGCCTCGTTTGTAGGGATGGAGCGTGTGAAAGGTCGCGTGGAGGGCCGTCAGGGAAGTTTTGTGTTCCTACATCGCGGTACTTTTGAGGCCGGTCAGGTGAAGGCGACGTGGGAGGTCGTTCCCGGTTCGGGGACCGACGATCTTCGGGCACTCCAGGGAAAAGTGGTTTTCGAACACGGCCATGCCGAACGCTATCCAGTGAGCTTTGATTGCTGTTTCGAGGGATAGTCTGCCAAATGGCAAGCCGGTTGATGGCATCGAGCCTAAAAGAAATCGGTGGATGACGACGAACAAAAGTATTGGTCGCCATCCACCGGCACTGTTTTAGTTGCTCTTGTCTCAGGCCAGCCGACGCCTTCGCCGGTTTTGGCGCTTCAGTATTCCCCAGCCGATCAGCAGGAAGGGCGTCGTCATGGGCATGCCGGATGCACACAGGCCCGTGCCGCAATCGGGGGCGGGTTGCGGGACGACGACCGTTTGCGTCGCCGGAGCCCCCGGGTCTGCGATCGTGCCGTTGGCGGTCAGATCGTCATCGCCGCGCTGGCCGTCGGTGAGATTCAGCGTAATGACGTTCCCGTCGATCTCCGCGCCGGTCGTCCCGTCGAACAGGAACTCATACCAGTGCGGTGTGGGGTTGGTCGGCTCGGGACCAAACTTCCAGTAGGTGTCGATCGTCGTGCCGGCGGGAAGGTCCGCGATGATTTGAATCTGTACCTGGCCGCCGGCAGGAACATTGTTGACCTCGTAGCTGATGAAACCGGCAGGGAACACGACGCCTGCCGGAGCGTCGGCCGGAGAGGGATTGTTTCCTGACGAGACGTTGGCCAGCGTCGTGCCGCTCGGCGCGGCGACGGTGAGGAAGTCCCCGTTGAGGTTGGGCAGCGAGGTGACGTTGTTTTGTTCACTGTCGGGCGTTCCGTCGTTGTTTCCGTCGCCGTTATTGGGAGCGCCGTTCTCCGTCGCGTCGCTGACGCCGTCATCATCCGCCTGCGCGTTGCAGCCGTTGGCATCCACCGTAATGGTCAGCATACACGTCGATATGTTTCCAGAGGCGTCCGTCGCGGACACGGTCACCTCCGTATCACCAAGTCCGATGACGGTCCCGGCCGCAGGCACCTGGGTAATCGTCGGGTTGTTGTCACAGTTGTCCGTGGCGGTCGTCTCACCAGTGACGTCCGGCACGACCGCTTGGCAGTTCTCATCGGCTAACAGGGTTCGATTTGTCGGACATGCCGTGATGTTCGGATTTTCGCTGTCGTTGACGGTGACGGTCTGCTGGCAAGTTGCCGTGTTGCCATCCTCGTCGTTCACGGTCCAGGTCACGGTCGTCGTGCCCAATGGAAAGACGGCCGGGGCATCATTGATCAGACCGTCCACGCCGCAGTTGTCCCCGGTGGCAGGGGCCCCCAGATCGACGCCGGACGCCGTGCATTCACCAGCGTCAGTGGAAACCGTCACGTTTGTCGGGCAGGTGATGGTCGGGTCTTCGTCGTCGTTGACGGTGACGAGTTGTTCACAGGTCTCGGTGTTGCCGTTCGTATCAGTGACGGTCCAGGTGACGACCGTCGTTTCACCGGCCGGAAAGCTCGCCGGAGCGTCGTTGGTGACGTCATCCACACCACAATTGTCGTCTGTATCGGGGGCCCCCAGATCGAGACCGGACGCCGAACATTCGCCCGGGTCGGTGGAAACCGTCACATCGGCCGGGCAGGTGATGGTCGGGTCCTCTTCGTCGAACACGTGAACGTCGAAGCTGCACTCCCTCGCGTTGCCTGCATCGTCTGTCGCCGTGTAGGTGACGATCGTGCTGCCGACCGGGAATGTGTCGCCGGGGTCGTGCGAGGATATGAAGCTCGCGACATTGCAGTTGTCGTCCGCCGTAGGCGGCGTCCAAGTTACTTCTGCGGTGCAAGCACCGGGATCTGTCGACACGTTCGGGTCCGACGGGCAATCGGAGATCGTCGGGTCTTGATTATCCTCCACGGTGACAATCTGTTCGCAGGTGGCCATGCGGCCGCTGGTGTCCGTCACGGTCCAGGTCACGGTCGTTTCACCGAGAGGGAACGAATCCGGTGCGTTGTCGGTGACCGTGTCGACGCCGCAGAAATCGTCTGCCACGGGTGAACCCAAGCTGACCTCGGTCGCAACGCAATCGTCGTCATCGGTGTTGACCACAAGATCGTCGGGGCACTCGATCGTCGGATCGTTGTTATCGGGGTCGCACGTTGGTGGGTCCTCCTGTCCGACGAATACTCCCTTTGAGTTGTCCGTGAACGTGATGCTGACCACAAACTTTTCACCGTCGTAGGCGCCTCCGCCTCGAACTCGGAAACCCACTCCCATGACTTCCTTGCCGTCGACCGTGTCCCCCGGTCCGACGATGCGTGTGATCACGCCGGAGGTCATCTCCCACAGAAAGAGAGAGAAGACATTGCTGCTCGAGCTCTCGTCCGCGATAAAGAGGACATTGCCGCCGCTGATCGCCACGGTACTGAATGGGCTGAGGTCACCGAACTGGGAGTTGAGATCGAACGTGTCCGTCGTTCCGGGAACCGTCGTGTCCAGGTCGGCAACAGTCATGATGTTTCCGGTCGAGACGTTGGCAACGTAAACGCCTGCATCATGGATCACATTGGGGAACGCGCCGGTGTCGTTTTGCCCTCGGAAGACGGTGTAGGAGCCGTCGAAGTCATACGTGAAATTGTCAAAATCAGTAAAGTTTGATGCCGTACCGGGGATGGTGTCGCTTTTATCTACGATCGCGCTGAGCGTGCCGCTTGTACCATTAAAATGGTAAAAGCCCTCCTGATTGCTTGTCCCGGTGGCTTGGAAAACCGTGTCCATTCCTTCGATGACGGGATCGTTGAAATTCCCAATGCCGGACGGCTCTCCGTTGAAGGTACCGGTGCCGCCGGGGACGGCTGTGCCCTTGTTCGCGATTCGGCGGAGGCCCCCTGCGGTGGTGTAAACGCCTTCCTGCCGATCGTTCGCGCCGCCGAAGTCCGGCACCCTCGCACCGCGGAATGAGACGGCTGAACCGCTGATCGACGTGTGGAATCCGACGTCGGTGAACAGACTGCTGCCGCTGGGGACGGGCGTACTCTGGTTGGCGATCACGCCGATTGGACTGGCCCCGAACTTGGAGAAGAGCCCCTCACTTCCCCCTGTGTTGGCGTTGCTGTCTTTTGCGATGAAGATCACGTTGTTGCCACTGATGGTTGGACATTGGAATAGGAGGAAGTTACCGACACCGCCGGGGGCGGGTTGACTTTTGTTCGCAATGAGCGAGACGGCTCCCGCTCCGAATTTGGCGTAAACGCCGGTTTGCGAGAAATTGCTATTCGAGCCGAAGAAAACGACGTTGTCGCCGCTGATCGACGCGTCGAACAAGCTTGAGAAATTCCCACCGCCGCCGGGCATGCTCGTGGACGTGTCCGCGACTTTGTCGAAGACGAACGTGCCTGCCGACGCGTGATCGTTCCACAAAGCACTTGTCGCTAGAAAGCAGATAAGCCCGGAGGTCATTACTTTGAAATAGTTCTCCACTTGACGGATCATGATTCTCGTCTCCTTTTGTCAACGAATTCGTCGAAATCAGAGGTTTTGAGTTGGACCCCTATGCGTGGGATACACCTGCCGGGCCTGAATCTCACACAACGTCCGCTTTTTTCGCGGGGGCCCATAAAGACGGTCCGAAATAATGATGCGGTGTGAGATTTGCAGCGGTGGTGGGTACGTTTATTCAGCGTCCGAGTCCCCGCCTTTGTAATTGCGGTGCCCCGCTTCAAGGATCTTGTGCAAAGGGCCCGCGGGACGGGTAGGATTGTCTACGGAGGCAGGACCTCGCGTGGACACGACTCGGGCAAGCTTGTTGGTGCGCATTCGGAACCGGGGAGATTCCGCGGCCTGGACGACGTTTGACGGCATTTATCGTCCGATGCTGTTGCGTTTCGCAATGGCCTGCGGCCTGAGCCACGTGGACGCCGAAGATGTGACCCAACAGTGTATGACGGCGATTCAGGAACACATCGGGTCGTTCGAATACGACCCGGAAAAGGGGAGATTCAAGGCCTGGTTACGGACCATCGTCAACAACAAGGTTCGCAACCTTCTTCGCGACCGGAAGGACCGTCAGGCCGAGAGCAGGCAATTCAAAGACCTTCCGACCCAGGAGGACTCTCCTGAGGAGATGTTCGAGAAATTGTGGATGCAGGAGCATCTCTGGCATTGCCTGCGTGAACTGCAAAAGGACGTCGAGGACCAGACTTACAAGGCCTTTCAACATTATGTGATTGACCAATGGCCGATTGATCAGGTTTGTCGGGAACTGAATATGAAGGCAAACCATGTCTACACGATCAAGTGGCGAATGACGGAGAAAGTCTCCGCCAAGATGAAGGAACTCCTCGACGGTGCAGAGTAGAACCATGAGTTCTTGTCTGACCGATGCCGAGCACAGTCGCCACCTCGCCCGAGAGTTGGATGAGCGGACTGAGGCACGCATTCAGCAACACCTGGCTGAGTGCGATCGCTGTGCCAAACGCCGTGACGAACTGATTGCTCGCCACGACAGTTGGGTCGAGCAGATTCAGGCGGCTGGCGCGCCTCGACTTTTTGGCGAGCTTCGGATGGACGCGGGCGAGCAGGCCTTCAAAACCGACATCATCTCCGGCTACGAAATTCTTGAGGAACTGAACAGAGGCGGACAGGGCATCGTCTATCGTGCCGTGCAGAAGTCGACCAAGCGTCGAGTCGCACTCAAAGTCTTGCGAGAGGGGCCGTTTGCCTCACGCGGGGCTCAAAAACGATTCGAGCGCGAAATCGAACTGGTCGCCAGCTTTCGACACCCAAACATCGTCACGGTCTTCGACTCGGGCGTGACGACCGACGGCCGGCAGTATTGCGTGATGGACCATATCGACGGCCTTCGACTCGATCAGTATGCCTTTGCCAAAAACCTCACAATGGACCAACTCCTGCGGCTGTTCGCCGATGTCTGTGAGGCCGTGAACTATGCGCATCAACGGGGAGTGATTCACCGGGATTTAAAACCGAGCAATATTCTCGTTGTGGAAGAAGGGGAAGGGGGATCAGGGGACCGGGGGATCAGTGGAGCGGAATCAATGCATTCACCTCCCCTTTCCCCTGGTCCCCCAGTCCCTTTTTCGGCGAAGCCGAAAATCCTGGACTTTGGCCTCGCCAAACAGGTCGCGGATACGAGTGCCGATGAGTCGTTGGTTACGGCCACCGGCGTTGTCGCCGGGACCGTGCCGTATCTTTCCCCCGAGCAGGCCCGCGGACATCACGATGTTGATATTCGTAGCGACGTTTACACGTTGGGCGTGATGCTTTACGAACTGTTGACGGGCCAATATCCCTATCCCGTGGCCGGTGAGATGGCGGATGTCCTCAAACATATCACCGATACGCCGCCGACGCCTCCGAGCAAGATTCGTCTTCAGTCGGGCGCCACGATCTCCTCCGCCGTGGGCTTGATTTCCACGCTTGATCACGAAATCGAGACCATCGTGTTCAAGGCGCTTGCGAAGGAACCGGAGCGTCGCTATCAGACCGCCGGCGATCTCGGACGGGATCTTCGTCGTTTCTTGACCGATGAACCGATCGAGGCGAAGCGGGACAGCGGTTGGTATTTGTTGAAGAAGGGCATTCAGAGACACAAGCTGGCGGTGGCCATCGCAGCGTCTTTCGTTTTGCTTGTGACGGCTTCTGCCATCACGCTCGGAGTGATGTATAACAAACAAAGCCGGCTTTTGGTCGAACTCGAATCGCAGACAGCACTCGCGAAAGAGGCTGAGTCGAAGGCCAAACGCCGTTTCGATGAGGTCCGCAGCCTGACGCGCCAGTTCATCTTCGGTTTCTTCGATCAAATCCGAAACCTTGCCGGCTCGACGCCGGCCCAGGAGTTCCTGATTAAGACGGCCATTGAATATCTCAATAGTCTGGCCGAAGACCTTGAGCCGAGCGATATGCAGTTACAGGCAGAGCTTGGCACGGCGTATTCTCGTCTTGCCGACATCTTGGGGGATCCGCAGAAACCCAACCTCGGCGACCAGGAAGGGGCCTTGGAAAACTACATGAAGAGCCTGTCCTTTATCAAGGTGGTTGCCCAGGACCAGCCAGGCGATCCTCGGCGTCAGCGTGCCGTCGGCATCACCTACAATCGGATCGGCGCATTGCTGCAGTCCATGGGGCGGAAAGAGGAAGCCGGGACCTATTACGACAAGGCATTGGCGGTTTATGAACGTTTGATTAAAGAACATCCTGACCATCCCGGCGTCAAACGTGACATAACACACTGCTACAGTTTCCGGGCGGATAAGAAGGTTGCCGAGGGAAAGTTCGATGAAGCGCTGGTCATCTATCGCAAGACGTTGTCCATTGGCCGGTCGCTTGTCGAATCTGAACTCGATTTCAACAAGTCGATAATTCAGCATGATATGGCCTCCACGCATGGCCATATTGCCAAAATGCTGTTAATTCAGGGCAAGATGAAAGAGTCTTTGGAGCACGAGCGTCAAAGCCTGGCCGTTCTTCAATCGATCCACAAAGCACACCCTGAGAACGCGATCTATCGACGCGACATGTCCATCGCGCATGAGCGCGTCGGCTTTGTTGAGCAGCAGTTAGGAAATACTCGACAGGCGTTGAGGCACTTTCAGGAATCGCTGCAAATCTGCAAGTCGTTGTCGGAAGTCAACCCGAACGATGTCCAGGTTCAATCGAATTTGAGGGCCTCCTACTGCCGGGTCGGTGAAGTGCAACTCGCGATGGGTGACATCCAGGATGCTCGGGAGAACTTCCGTGAATTCGGCCGAATTACACGAGAAGCCGCGGACGCACATCCGAACGATCGCAAATTCTTGCGCGAACTCGGCGTTTCGCACTACAAGATGGCCGAGTTGCATACGGCCTTGGCCAAAGATGAGAGCAAGAGCGAACGAGAGAGATTGCGTCATTGGCAGGATGCCCGATCGGCACTTCGGCGTTGCCTTGACGTTTTTGAGGACATGCGCGACAGAGGGCTTCTCTCCGCCAGGGACTCCGGCGTGCCGAGCGAAATCGCTGCCGAGATCGCCGAACGCGATAAGGCCATCGCAACTCTAAGCGAAGCGGAATGATTCAGCCTCAGCCGAGGTTATTTCATCGGGGCCTCGATTTGCTTGAGATGCTCCGCGAGTTGTCCGCCGATCGCACTGAAGACCTTGCTGCTGAGGATGTTCAAGCCGAGCAATTCGGCCATGCCGTTCACTTCCTGCTCAAGATCCGATAGCGCTTCAAGCAGGACGCTCGGGTCCAGTTCCACCTTTTGCAAGCTTTGGAGGCAGGTTTCGATGGCTGCTTCCGCATCGGTCGTTTCACAGAGGAGCTTGGCGATCGCGCCGGCGGCATTGAGAATCCTGGCGAGTTCATGACCGGCACAATCCTCCGGCATATCAGCCGCGGATGTATGATGATGTTTGACTGCCTCGACAAGAGATTCGGGAAGTCCCCATTGTTCAAGGACCAGTGCTGAGACTTCACCATGTGTTACGCCCAGCAAGTTGTATTCGGCCTGCAGCCAATCCTCGGTTCCATGAGGCTGGTAGTTCTTGGCGATGGAGGCATAAGTATCCGGCAATGACTTGGCCAGCACGATGACGCCGACGTCCGAAAGCAACCCGCCCATGAACGCCTCGTCGCGCACGGGCAGCAACGCCGCGCTTGCAAATTTTGTCGCCAGAATGCCGGACAGCAGTGATCGCCGCCAATAGTAATCAAGCTCGATCAGATCGCTTCCTGCATCTTCCATCTTGTGTACGAGATAGCGAGCCAGTACGAGTTCGCGAATGCGTCTCATGCCCAAAAGTGCGATGGCCTGTTGCAGCGTGCCGACTTCTCGCGTGACGCCGAACAACGCCGAGTTGGCCAGCCGCAGAATGCTGGCTGCGATACCGGGATCGGTGCTGAGCAGCTTGACCAGATCGTCGGCATTACAGTTCGGGTCTTGCGTAAGCTCGTAGCAGCGAGTCGCTACCATTGGAATGGAAGGAATCGAGGCTGATCGCTTGATCGTCGTCAGAGTTTCGTTTTGAAGCATGGTGTGTTTCCAGATTCGTTTGGGCGATTGCGTCCGTAGGTGCGGCTCCGCACGTAAGTATCCACGACAGTACCGGCGTAGTGCTTATCGACCATCACGTGGCCGAAATCGATCAAAAAACGGACGGAGTCCATCCGGGATATGCAAAGGAGATTCGCCCGAATCGACGATTTATCGGGCCCGGCACGGTAGCGTCGTTGTTGGGCAGGGCATAGCGTCGACACGTCGTCCGGCAAACGTCTTTAGTCATTGATACGATTGCCAATTCAACGGGATTTCGAACTTCGTTCCGCTGCGGATCACCGTGATGTCGACTTGCGTATCACGTGGAATGAGTTCCAACAGCCGATGTACGTCATCGACACTTGCGGTAATCCGTCCATTGATCGAAGTGACCAGGTCGCCTGCGCGAATCCCGGCTCGCTCCGCGACACTGTCCGCCGCGACCTTGAGCACTTGCACGACCTGATCGGACAGAAGATCGAACTCCCGCACCTTATGTCGCGGAAGCCGGCGCACCGTCGCAACGACCCCCAGTTGCCGACGGCGAACGTGTCCGTGGGCGAGTATCTCAGTCGTGACCCATCGGGCGGTCTTGCTTGGAACCGCAAAGCCGAGCCCTTGAGCCATCGCGATGATCGCCGTGTTGACGCCGACGACACGGCCGTGCGAATCGACCAACGGTCCGCCGCTGTTGCCCGGATTGATGGGGGCAGCGTGTTGAATCATTTCTTCAATCAAACGACCTTCCTGGCTGCGCATGGCGCGTCCCAGGGCACTTACGACACCGGTTGTCACACTCGACTGTAGTCCAAGCGGGTTGCCGATGGCGATGACCAGTTGGCCGACACAAAGCGCTTCGGAATCTCCAAATTCAGTGTATGGCAAGTCACGTGACGTGAGACGAAGGAGCGCGATGTCCGTTGCCGGATCGTCGCCGATGACCTCCGCTTCCACGCTGTCACCCTCGTTGGTCTCCGCCGTCATCTTGTTGCGCCCGTGGACCACGTGGCTGTTGGTGATCGCATAGCCGTCCGGTGTGATCAGGAAGCCGGACCCCGAGCCGCGTCCGTCGCCGGTCACGCGGATGACGGCAGGCGAAACGTCACGAACGACGCCCACAACAGCTTGCGAAAACGCATCCAGAATCTCAGTGTCGCTGGGACCTCGCGTGGGGGACGTCTGCCGGTTGCGGTCGGCTTCGTCGGGGCCTGACAAGAACTGGTAAGTCGATTGGATTCGTCTCACGATGTTTGCCTTTCTTCCACCGAGACGCGATTTGCGCGGTGGGATTATTATATTCCCCGTGATCCGGATCTTCTAAATGAGGGTTTAGGAGCGACCCGGCCGGTGAAAAGTTCACGTCCTCGCAATGCCGAGGCGCCTGGCGGTTCGGACGACGACAACGTACATGAGTGGAATGAAGAAAACGCCGACAAAGGTGGCCAACACCATCCCCCCGAATACGGTGGTTCCGATGGACTGTCGCCCGCTGGCGCCTGCGCCGGTTGCGATGAGGAGCGGGGACGTGCCGAGAACGAATGACAATGCCGTCATCAGAATCGGGCGGAACCTGAGCTTCGCGGCGGAGATTGCTGCGTCGCGCTCGGTCTGACCTTCTTTGCGCAGTTGTTCTGCGAATTCGACGATCAAGATGGCATTTTTGCAGACCAGCGCAATCATCAACACAAGCCCAATCTGGGTGTAAACGTTGTTGTCCATGCCACGTAGCCAGACGGCGAGCAGCGCTCCGAGGACTCCGACGGGAATCGTGGCCATGATGGTCAGCGGTGTTGTCCAACTTTCGTATTGCGCTGCAAGAAAGAGGAACACAAAGACGACGGCCAGCGCAAAAACAAGCGGCGCAATGTTCCCGGCCTTTTTTTCCTGATAGGTAATGCCGGTCCATTCGTACGCGAAACCGGGGGGGAGAACCCTTTCGGCAAGCGCTTCCATCTGGGAAACCGCCTGTCCGGAGCTGTTTCCGGGAATGGGCGATCCGATGATACCGGCGGCGGGGAATAAGTTGTATCGGAAGATCACGTCCGGTCCGACCGTATCACGAAGTTCGGCAATGGTGCTCATCGGAAGCGTGTCGCCCTGTTCGTCTCGGACCTCCAGATTGCGGACGTTATCAAGAGATTGACGGAACTTGTGGTCGGCCTGAGCACGAACCTGATATACGCGGCCGAAGACGTTGAAATCGTTGACATAGCTCGAACCCATGTAGGTCTGAAGCGTGTTGAACACCACACTTAGGGGAACGCCAAGACGCTTGGCTTTTTTGCGGTCGATTTTGACAAATACTTGAGGAACGACGGCACGGAAACTGGTGAACGGCGATTGAATCTCACCCGTCTGTGCGGCGGCGGCGATCAGGTCGTCGGTGACCGTTTGCAGGAACTCGAAGCCGACGTTTCCACGGTCCTGCAATTGCATGTCGAATCCGCCGGCGTTGCCCAGGCCCTGAATGGCGGGTGGACGGAACGGAAAGATGATCGCTTCAGGCATCTGTGAGAATCTCTGCATCAATTGCCCGATGACGGCCTCAACGGTCAGATGAGGTTGCTGCCGCTTTTCCCATGGGTCCAGGATGACGACGAGGGTCCCTGCGTTCGGCTGAACGGCGTTGGTCAAAAGCGAGATTCCCCCGATCGTCACGGTTCCGCCGACCCCGTCGATCCCACGGGTGAACTCAGCCGCCTCCGCAAGTGTTTGCCGTGTCCGTTCAAGCTTGGCGGCATCGGGGAGTTGAACGTTGATGAAAAAGTAGCTCTGGTCCTCAATCGGCAAGAAACCGCTCGGAACGGTGCGGAAGGCGAATACCGTCCCCCCGAGAAGCACTGCAAACAGCAGGACGCCGACCAAAGTAAATCTCATGCCGATGCCCACGGATCCGACGTAGCTGCGCTGGGCGAACCCAAGCGTTCGATTGAATCCGCGATAGAAGAAATTGGGACGCGATTGGCGGGCTCGCAACAAAACTCCGCAGAGTGCCGGGCTCAGCGTCAAGGCATTGACACTGGAAAGCACGGTTGCGATCGAGAGTGTAATTCCGAACTGACGATAGAGCTGCCCCGTCACGCCGGGAAGAACGGCCGTCGGCACGAAGACCGCCAGGAGCACCAATGTTGTGGCGATGACGGGACCCGTGATCTCGTTCATGGAGCGCTGCGCGGCCTCGCGCGGCGCGAGTTCGGGGTTTTCGTGAAGAATTCGCGATGTGTTTTCGACCACCACGATCGCATCGTCGACGACAATGCCGATGGCCAGGACGAGCGCGAACAGCGTCAACATGTTGATGCTAAACCCGATGGCAAACAGCACGGCGAACGATCCGATGATGGAAACCGGTATTGCAATGCCGGGGATGATCGTAGCCCGCCAATCCTGAAGGAAGACGAGCACGGTCAGAAATACGAGCGTCGCGGCGATGAGAAGTGTGATCACCACTTCTTCAATGGAAGCTTTGACGAAGTTCGTGAAATCATAAAAGATCGGACACTCCAGCCCTTCCGGAAAGTCCGCCCGTAATCGCTCGAGTTCCGCCGCCACTCCGTCGGCCACATCCAGCGCATTGGACCCGGGTAGTTGAAAAATGGCAATGACCGGTGCGGGCATGCCATTGAATCGCCCGAAGTCGTCATAGCTTTGAGCGCCGAGTTCAACGCGCGCCACATCCTTCAAGTACAGCGTACGTTGATCTTCCCCGACGGTGAGCACGATGTTCTCGAATTCCTCCGTGGACGTGAGTCGGCCCTTGGTCTGCAATGTCAATTGAAATCCAAATTCGTCCGCCGCGGGCTCGGCGCCAATGCGTCCCGCGGCCACTTGGACGTTTTGCTCACCGAGCGCGTTGAGCACGTCGACGGTCGTCAAATCGCGGGCGGCCAGTTTTTCCGGATCGAGCCAGATGCGCATCGAATAGTCTTTGGCGCCGAATACCGTGACCTCACCAACCCCCGGAACACGGGCGAGCGCATCTTTCATGTAGATGGTGGCGTAATTACTCAGATACAACTGGTCATAGCGGCCATCGGGCGAATGCGGCGAAAGCACCATCAACATGCTTTGCGAACGCTTGCGTGTTGCGATCCCCTGCTGGCGGACCTCCTGGGGCAGTCTTGGTTCAGCTACGGCCACGCGGTTCTGCACACGGACCGAAGCGAGGTCTACATCCGTTCCAAGCTTGAATGTGACCGTGAGGGTATAGCTTCCGTTATTCGCGCTGATGGACGACATGTAGATCATGCCGTCCACACCGTTGATTTCCTGTTCCAGAGGCGCCGCCACCGTTTCCATGACGGTTTTCGCATCGGCACCCGGATAAATCGTCGTCACCTGGACCGTCGGTGGCGCAATCTCGGGGTACTGTTCGACGGGCAACTGAATCACGGCCAGCGCGCCGACGATCAACATGATGATGGCGACGACACCGGCAAGGATGGGCCGATTGATGAAGATACGACTGAACATCGACGTCAGTGACCCGGCTTACGTGGTGAGTTTGTGTTTTCCTTGCCCTGTTGGCCTTGACCGGAAGGCAAATTCGGCGGGTTTTGAGCCTTGACCTGCACGGGCATGCCGGGTCGCGCGAATTGCAAACCAGCGACGATGTATCGTTGACCGATGGACAGTCCCTCGGAGACCTGAATGTAGCCACCGTCGCCGCGCTCGCCGAGCTTGACCGGTGTACGGCCGACGATGTTTCCTTTATCGAGTGTCAACACATATTTTCCATCAAGCCCTGCCGCGACGCCGGCTTCCTGGATCATCACGGCTCCCGGCATCTGCTCGAAGGGGACACGAATTCGGGCGTAGAGCCCCGGATAGAGCCGGTGATCACTGTTGTCAAAAATGGCACGGACGGTAATCGTCCCGGTGGAGCTGTCCAGCACATTGTCGACATAATCGACCTGGCCCTGGTGGGGATAACCTTTCTCGTTGGCAAGGCCGAGAAAGGCCAAGGGAAACTCGTTTTTCGTGCTGCCGTCCTCTCCCCGGGCAAGGTACTGCAAGGCGATGCGCTCGCTGACATCGAAATAAGCATGGATCGGGCTCATCTGCACGATGGTGCACAACAACGTCGGCTCGCTCACGCCGACAAGATCACCGACATCCACACGAGCCTCGTCCACTCGGCCGGCCAACGGCGCCCGCATCTCTGTGTAACTGAGCTGGATTTCGGCGTCGTCGAGGTCTGCTTGGGCTTCGAGGACTTCGCCTTTGCGCTGATCGAGTTCAGCTTTCGCCGTGCTGAACTCGTCCTCGCTGGCCGCGTTTTGTTTGTACACACGGTCGATTCGGTTGAACGTCACTTCGGCGAGCTTGAGACGTGCCTTGGCCTGTTCAAGTCTGCCGCGCGCTCTGTCGACCGCTGCTTTGAATGGCGCCTGCTCAATCACGAACAGGAGGTCGCCTTTTTTAAGATCCGAGCTTGGTTGAAACGCGATCTTTTCGATGAATCCGCGAACGCGAGCGCGGATTTCCACCTCCTCGATCGCCCTGACCGTCCCGTTGTAGCGAAAGTACTGCGTGATTGCGCAGCTTTCGGCCTCGGCCACCTCCACCGTTGGCGGGGGCATCTGAGGCGGCCCGCCGCCGGAACGCTCACACGAAAGCGACGCACTGCCCATGACAATGATGGACAGTTGCGTAAGGGAACGGCGCGGCCAATTTTGAGGTCGTTTCAACAGATTCATAAGCCGATTATCTTGACTCCGTACACTCAACAAATTCGCCAATCCGCTCGATTTGCGTCCTCCGATAGCAGAACTATAGTCCCCAGACCCAAAAACGGCCACGCGTCATGGGACGGGAGCCGTGGGGCGATTTCTACCCAGTCAGGCGTGAATCACGATGAGCGTGCGATCATCTTCGGCAGGTAGCCCCATACGCCATTGGGCTTCATCTCGAAAACACGCATCGATGCTCGCTTCCACGGTTTGTCCCGTCATTGCAGATGTCGCCAGCCGCGCCACCCCGAATTGCTCACCGTCCGAACTCCGGGACTCGAACAGCCCGTCTGAAGGCACGAGCAGAGAATCACCGGCAGACAAATCGATAGGAGTCGCTTCGATGACAGTGTCCGTGAGCCCTAGTCCAAGCGGCGTCGTGTGTGTCGGGAGTGTGTCTACGGAGCCTTCACGGCGTGCGACAATCACCGGACCATGGCCTGCAGACAGAAACCGAACGGATCGTTGCTCCGAATGGATCTCAACGGCGCCGAGCGTGACGAACGATCCGACTTGTAAATCGGCGTGCATCATCCGGTCGAGCCGATGTATCGCCTCACCAAACGGCTGATGGGCGAACAGGACGCGCGCAAATGAACGGCAGACGGCGGCGATCAACGCGGAGCCGACGCCATGTCCGGTGACGTCGCCAAGGACGGCCACGACGCGATTGTCGTTCGTGGGAATGAAGTCGTAGAAGTCGCCTCCAACGAAGGCCGCGGGTTCACAGCGCGCCGAGACTCTGAAACCCTCGATTTCAGGAAGGGTTGCAGGCAGGAGGGATTGCTGAACACGTCGTGCGATGTCGAGTTCTCGTTCGTATACCGCTCGCCTCGCGCGCTCTTCAGCAATCTGTCGATCGTTTGTAACGTCGTGAGAAATTCCCAACATCATCGGCTCGCCGGTCTTTGGATTATCGAAAGGGACGATATGGGCTCGAAGAAGGCCGGTTGATCCATCGTGTCGTTTGTAGGGAAGATCATCCGTTGTGACAGGTTCGCCACGCTCGATGATGGGAATGAGGGTTTGCTCGTAGAACCTCGCTTGCTCGGGATTCTCATCAACATCGCGGTGCCGAAGCCCGACGATGCTGTTCTTGGTATGGCCGAAGTATTCCGCGGCTGCACGGTTGACGTACTGAAATCGCAAC
The DNA here is from genome assembly GCA_022360095.1 of Phycisphaerales bacterium. Taxonomy (GTDB): domain Bacteria; phylum Planctomycetota; class Phycisphaerae; order UBA1845; family UTPLA1; genus JAKSDK01. The sequence goes on along the minus strand of JAKSDK010000138.1, from coordinate 198,259 downwards.
TCCGCATTATGGACATAAAAGAAATCGGGGACGCGGTCGAGGAGCGTCTCGAGCAAGGCGAGACGGTCTTCGACATTAGGCTGAGATGGAGAATCCTTGGCGTTCATACATTTGTTTTCCGGAGCAATGCAGACCCGTTGCGCTCAATCAACGTTCGTTAACACTCAAATCGACTTCGTCAGAGACTAGAGTATTCTGATTCAGAAAGGTCTTCAACCAACGTGTGGGTGTATAGGCGGCTTGACTAAGGTGCAAGCAAGCACGCGAGTTGTTCCAGCGCGAACGGCTTTTCCAAAACAATCACATTTTCAGGCGTCGGATGGCCTGTGTCTGAGACTAAGACGACCACACGGCAAACCGAACCGCGTGCCAATGTGCTCAACGCATCCGGATCTTCATCTGCAACAGGACTGCCGCAGATGATGGCTTTCAATCTCGGATTCTGGAGCACCTTGGACGCCTCCTCAAACGTCGTGCACGTGAGCACGTCGTAGGACGGCGACAGGGTATTCTCAATGGCCCAGGCGGTGAGCAGATTCTCCTCGATAATCAAAGCCAAGGGCTGCCCATCAGATTCGGATGCTTTGTCAAGTGTTTGACACATGACAACCTTCCTGACATCGAACAAGCAGTTGTCATGCCAGCTTTCAGGATTGGCGAATCCCGACGTTATGGAAGGTTCCATCGTTATCCTGAGGATTATTCCGCAACTTGCGAGAAATCACTCGCTTTGGTGGCGCCGCTTCGACAACGGCCGGCGGTTCACCTCGATTACAGGAGCCTGGCACGCCCATTGCCCATAATGCAAAGGGGTAAGCAACGCCATGGCGACACTTGTGCGAACAATCGAGCGACCAAGCAGCCGTTTCCGGCGGTTGCGCCTGGTGATCCGTGGTGCGGTCCAGGGCGTCGGTTTTCGCCCATTCGTTTACCGACTCGCCACCGAACTGGAATTGACGGGCTGGGTGAAGAACTCTCCTCAAGGCGTCTTCATCGAGGTTGAAGGTGATCGTGAGCAATTGGAGAGGTTTCTCCGACGCATTCCGGCGGAAAGACCGCGGCTTTCTTCGATTCAAAGCTATGAGTCGTCCATTTTGGACCCCGTATGCTTTGACCAATTTGTCATTCGGCCCAGCGAAAATGACGGTGCAAAGACGGCCGTTGTTCTTCCGGACATTGCAACGTGTTCCGACTGTTTGGACGAAATCCTTGATCGGGATAATCGTCGATATGGCTATCCGTTTACAAATTGCACGCTGTGCGGGCCTCGCTACTCAATCATCAGGTCGCTCCCGTACGATCGCCCGAATACGTCCATGAAGAGTTTTCAGATGTGCGAACGTTGTCAAAAGGAGTATGACGATCCCTCTGATCGCAGATTCCATGCACAGCCCAATGCTTGCCCCATTTGCGGTCCCCAGCTTGCCCTCTGGGATGAATGTGGTCAGGCCGTCGCTCTCCGCCATTCCGCTTTGCTGCGGGCTGTGGAAGCCATTCGGGACGGGAGAATTGTCGCGGTCAAAGGCCTGGGCGGCTTTCATCTGATGCTGGACGCCGGCAACGCTTCTGCGGTCCGACGTCTTCGAACCCGCAAGCACCGTGAGGAAAAACCGTTCGCGCTGATGTTTCCATCGGTGGAAGAGGTGAGAGCGCGATGCGAAATCTCCGAGGCGGAGGAGCGTTTGCTTTCTTCTCCTGCATCGCCGATCGTTTTGTTGAGGCGGCGAACAAACGCGGACGCGGAGTCAAGGATTGATCCGGCCGTCGCGCCCGACAATCCCTGTCTCGGTGTCATGCTTCCCTCTACGCCGTTGCACCATTTATTGATGCGCGAACTGGGATTTCCGCTCGTGGCCACGAGTGGAAACCTATCGGACGAACCGATTTGCACCGACGAATATGAGGCGGTCAACAGATTGCGAGGGATCGCGGACTGGTTCCTGGTGCATGATCGTCCCATCGTTCGTCACGTGGATGATTCGATTGCCAGGGTGGTTGCCGGGCGAGAGATGATCCTCCGTCGAGCCAGAGGCTACGCGCCACTTCCTGTTCCATCACATCGGGACGGCCCGTCCGTCTTGGCCGTCGGAGCGCATTTGAAGAATACAATAGCGATTTCGAAGGGCCCGAACGTCTTCATCAGCCAGCACATCGGTGATTTGGAAACGGTCCAGGCTCTGAATGCCTTTCGAGAATCAGCAAACGCACTGACACGCCTTTATGACACGGAGCTACGGGCGATTGCCTGTGATATGCATCCGGATTACGTCTCCACGAAGCACGCCAAGCAGTTCGATGCCGAAATCTTTCCCGTCCAGCACCATCATGCTCATGTCGTGGCCTGTATGGCTGAGAACGATTTGACGGGAACGGTGCTGGGCGTGTCTTGGGACGGTACCGGATACGGATGCGACGGGACCGTCTGGGGCGGTGAATTCTTGCTGGCCACCGAGAGTGACTTCAGGCGTGTGGGCCATCTGCGAGGTTTTCATCTCCCCGGCGGCGAAAGGGCGGTCAAGGAACCTCGGCGCTCGGCCGTCGGTTTGCTCTATGAGGTCTTCGGCGACAAGATCGATGGTCTGCACATACCACCGATTCGGTCGTTTTCACCCGTTCAGCGCTCGACGCTTAAGGGCATGCTGGCTCGCGGCGCAAACTCACCGTACACCACGAGCATGGGCCGGATGTTTGATGCGGTGGCCGCGCTGCTGGATATTCGCCAGAAGGTAAATTACGAAGGGCAGGCGGCGATGGCGCTGGAATTTGCCGTCGCAGGTGCGAAGACGGATGCGTGTTTTCCGTTTCGAGTGCTTGAACAGAATCATGACCCTAGAGATGCCAACGTTCAACCTGGCCCCGTTGTCCTGGACTGGGAACCCATGGTGCGGGCGATCCTGGAAGACCTAGGGCGCGATCTCCCGAAGGCGGTGATTTCGGCGAAATTTCATCATACCGTGGTCGAAATGTTGATCACCGTGGCACGCAGGATTGGTCAGAGGCGTATCGTTCTCACAGGGGGCTGCTTCCAGAATCAGTATCTTTTGGAGCGAGCCGTCTGCGCCCTTGAAGATGCGGGTTTTTGTCCTTATTGGCATCAGCGCGTCCCCCCGAATGACGGTGGAATTGCCCTTGGTCAGGCCGTCGTGGCAATTTCCAGGATGCAGGGAGAAGGATCATGTGCCTAGCCATCCCAGGTCAGGTTCTGAGCGTCGGCGGAGAAGACCCTCTGCTTCGCACGGGCACGGTCAGCTTCGGCGGTGTGATGAAGAACGTGTCCCTTGCCTGTGTGCCTGAAGCGAAGGTGGGCCAATATGTCCTTGTGCACGTCGGGGTGGCGATCAGTGTCGTGAGCGAAGAAGAAGCGGGGCGAGTGTTTGAATACCTTGATCAGATGAATGAGCTGGACGAATTGGAAGGCGATTCCACATGAAGTTCATTGATGAATATCGTGATGCGGACGCGGCGCAACGATTCGCACGTGCCGTTCGTGACGTCACGACAAGGCCGCATCGACTCATGGAAATCTGCGGCGGCCAGACGCATTCCATCGTCAAGTACGGCATTGACGAACTGCTGCCGGACGAAATCACGTTGATCCACGGCCCGGGATGTCCGGTCTGCGTGACGCCGATCGAACTGATTGACAAAGCCGTCGAAATCGCGGCCCTGCACGACGTGATCTTTTGTTCATTCGGGGACATGTTAAGAGTGCCTGGTTCGGACAAGGATCTTCTGACCGTCAAGGCTTCGGGCGGGGATGTGCGGATGGTCTATTCACCGTTGGACGCCGTGCGCCTTGCTTCAGAGAATCCTCAAAAGCAGGTCGTTTTCTTCGCGGTCGGTTTTGAGACGACGGCCCCGGCCAACGCCATGGCCGTGCATCAGGCCGAGCAACGGAATATCACCAATTTCTCAATTCTCGTTTCTCACGTGTTGGTTCCGCCGGCGATCGAGGCCATCCTTTCGTCGCCTTCGAATCAGGTCCAGGGCTTTCTCGCGGCGGGTCATGTCTGCACGATCATGGGGTACGACGAATACGGTCCGATCGCGGAGAAATATCACGTGCCCATCGTGGTGACCGGTTTCGAACCGGTGGACATTCTGCACGGCATTTACCTGTGCGTGAAACAACTGGAGGAAGGCCGGGCCGAGGTGGAAAACCAATACATCCGGTCCGTACGCCGAGAAGGCAATCAACGAGCGCAACATTTCATGCGCGAGGCGTTTCAGATCGTCGACCAAAAGTGGCGGGGCATCGGCCACATTCCCCGAAGCGGTCTTGGCCTTCGTGAACGCTACGCTGCATTTGATGCCGAGCTTCGCTTCGGTCTCGCTGAACACGTCACTGAGGAACCTTCGGAGTGCATCAGCGGCCTCGTACTGCAGGGCATCAAGAAACCTCATGACTGCCCGGTTTTCGGCACGCGCTGTACGCCGGAGCGACCGCTTGGTGCACCGATGGTGTCGACCGAGGGCGCCTGTGCGGCTTACCATCGATACCGGGGAAATTTAAGAAACGTCAAAACGTCAAAACTTCAAAACGTCAACACGTCAACACGTCAAAACTTCAAAACTTCAAAACGTCAAACATCAAAATTTCAAAACATCAAAACGTCAGAGAATGCGATGGGCTGAAACCATGAGCGAAACTGCGGAATTCACGGCCTCCTGTCCCGTGCCAATGAAAGATTATCCCAGGGTTTTGTTGGCCCACGGCGGTGGCGGGACGTTGATGCGTGAGCTTATCGAAAAGATATTTCTGCCCGCCTTCGACAACGACGAACTGGCCCAACGGCACGACGCCGCAGTGGTGGAGGTCGGCTCGACCAAGCTGGCCTTCACAACGGACTCCTATGTCGTGCATCCGCTTTTCTTTCCCGGTGGAGATATTGGCTCTCTCGCCGTTCACGGCACGGTCAATGATCTGGCGATGAGCGGCGCACGCCCCTTGTACCTGAGCACCGGCTTCATCATTGAAGAAGGTTTGCCCATGGAAACATTGAGCCGTGTGGTGCAATCCATGCGCGATGCGGCCCATGGCGCCGGCGTGCGAGTCATCACCGGTGATACCAAAGTGGTCGACAAGGGCAAGGCGGACGGCGTGTTCATCAATACGGCCGGAGTCGGTGTGATTGAACATGCACTCGACATTACGCCGCGGCACGTGCGCCCCGGTGACGCGGTGATCCTCAGCGGTGACATCGGTCGGCACGGTATCGCGATCATGGCCCAGCGCGAGGGACTGGAATTCGAGAGTGAAATCGAAAGTGATTCCGCAATCGTTTCGGATCTGGTGATGTCGCTCTTGTCTTCGGGAATGGAGATCCACTGCATGCGCGATCTCACGCGTGGCGGTTTGGCCAGCGCGCTGAACGAAATCGCCGATGCCGCCTGCCTTTCAATGGAGATCGATGAGTGCTCAATTCCGATTCGAGAAGACGTCCGTGGCGCTTGTGAAATGTTGGGGTTGGATCCGCTTTACGTCGCTTGTGAGGGCAGATTCGTCGTCTTTGTTCCGCCCGAGCAGGCGGCGAGGACGATCGAGCTTATGAATGGCCACGTCGTCGGCAGGGACGCTTGCGTTGTCGGCGTGGTGTCTGGGTCGCGGCCGCCGACCGTGACGATGCGCAGCCGGATCGGGGCAAGTCGGATCATTGACATGTTGAGCGGCGAGCAGCTCCCGCGGATCTGCTGAGTCGTGGTCTGGAGAAAATCGCCATTTGCGGGAGTTTTGACAGCTTGCGCTTCAGCGTGATTTTCGAAAGCGGGTGATGAGATTCGAACTCACGACATTCACGTTGGCAACGTGACGCTCTACCACTGAGCTACACCCGCAGTTTTGTCGTCGTTGATGGTCTTCAGCGACGGAGGCTAATTAAATCCTATTCGAAGTCGGCGTCAAGGCCATTCGGCGGATTGCCCTATTTTCGGGTTCGGATCAGTTTTGGGACGGTCGTTTGGTCCTTGCGCGACAGGGTTTTGTATGCAAGTGCCGCTCGCGGAGAGCCTTATTGAAACTTGTATTCAAGACTCGGTAGGGTATAATAATACGTCGATCTGGGGAGATCATTTGGAGTAGGTTGTCCTTCTTGATAGTATAGGTATTGTCCATTTTATAAGGAGGGTTGTATCCATGAGATACGGAAGGAGAGAATCTGGGGGGCCGTACGCGCGTCTATCCCGGCTGTTTGCGGCGGTGACACTCACGGTCGCGATCGGAGCGGGACAGCATGTCGTGTCCGCACAGAATCGTTCCATTGACGGGACGGGGAACAACGTAGCCAACCCGAACTGGGGGAGCGCCGATACTCAGCTTCTTCGGCTGGGTTCGTCCGACTATGGCGATGGCATTTCCACGCCGGCCGGAGCTTCGCGCGCGAGTCCGCGGGCCATCAGCAACGCCGTTGCGCACCAAACCGGCTCGATCCTCAACAACCGCAATTTGACCGATTATGTCTGGCAATGGGGCCAGTTCCTCGATCACGACATTGATCTGACCGCAGGGGCGAGTCCGGCCGAGCCGTTTGATATTGCCGTGCCTGCGGGAGATGCTTGGTTCGATCCCTTCAACACCGGAGTCGAGACGATCGGGATGAATCGGTCCGTTTACGACGCTGCCACCGGCACGGGCGTAGGCAATCCGAGACAGCAGCTTAATCAGATCACGTCGTATATTGATGCCTCAAACGTCTATGGCTCGGATGCAACGAGAGCCGCGGCGTTGCGGACCTTCTCGGGCGGGAAACTTGCGACAAGTTCTCACGCCACGGGAGACCTCCTGCCGTTCAACACCGGTCTTCTTCCCAACGCCAATGACGCAGGGATTGTCGCCGATCAGGATCTCTTTCTCGCGGGTGACGTCCGGGCCAACGAGCAGACCGGTCTGACGGCCATGCACACGCTCTTTGTTCGTGAGCACAATCGCCTCGCGGACGAGATTGCCCTGGCCAATCCCGGGTTCAACGACGAGCAGATTTACCAGCAGGCCCGTAAGATCGTCGGCGCCCAGATGCAGGCCATCACCTATAACGAGTTTCTTCCGGCGTTGCTCGGCTCCGGAGCGGTCAGCGGGTACACCGGCTATAGCTCCACAGTCGATGCCGGTGTAAGCAATGAGTTTTCGACCGCTGCTTACCGCCTGGGCCACTCCATGCTCTCAACGACGCTCAAGCGTCCGGGCAACGGAGCCGGCGACTTGTCACTCGCGGACGCTTTCTTCAATCCCAATCGAATTACCGCCGAAGGCGGGATCGATTCGGTGCTCAAAGGTCTTGCCTCCCAGGAAATGCAGGAAATCGATACGAAAATTGTGGGCGATGTTCGCAACTTTCTCTTCGGGCCTCCCGGCTCCGGGGGTCTCGATCTGGCGTCGCTGAACCTTCAGCGCGGCCGAGATCACGGTCTACAGAGTTACAATCAGGCGCGAGTGGACATGGGGCTGGCCCCAGTGGCAACCTTTGCCGACATCACCTCGGATGTGGCCGTTCAAACGGCACTCGCTTCCGTCTATGCCAGCGTCAATGACATTGACCTGTGGATTGGCGGCCTGGCCGAGGACCATTTGCCGGGCAGCAGTGTCGGCGAGTTGATCAACGCGATTCTTGTCGATCAGTTCGAGCGACTCCGCGACGGCGATCGTTTCTGGTATGAGAATGATCCGTTCTTTAACGCTCAGCTCTTGGCGGAAATCAACGGCACCACGCTCGCCGAAATCATCGCACGAAACACGAATGTCACGGGACTTCAGGGGAATGTATTCTTCATCCCTGAGCCGGGGACTCTGCTTTTGCTCGGTTTCGGAGCCGGCCTGCTCCTGCGTCGCCGGAGGAACCGCTAACAGACGATTTCATTTGAGTCTTCGTGAACGCCGCTACCCAGGTTCTTCCGGGTGGCGGCGTTTTTCATTTCCTTGTCACGTGGCGCCTTCTTGCTCCTCGCGTTCTGCAGGATGGGAATCTTCATTTTCCAGGTCTCGGGCCTTCTCAAGGGACGAGGCTACCAGGCCGGCGGGAACCGAGACGATGCCGAGGCCGATGATCAATATGAAGAAAGTGAAAATCTTCCCCCCGGTCGTGACGGGATAGACATCGCCGTATCCTACGGTTGTTAGAGTCGCAACAGCCCACCAGAGACTGTGGAACACCGACGAGAACGCTTCCGGTTGCGCATCGCGTTCAAAGTAATAGATACCGACGGCAGTCAGAAAAAGAAGAATGGCCGTTAGGGCGAGGAAAAGGAGGATTTCTTCCTTTGCAAGAATTAACGCCACGTGGAACTTCCGAATCGCGGAGCTGTAGCGTGCCAGCTTGAGGATGTGAAACAGCCTCAGCAGGCGGAGCGCGCGAAGTGAACGGAGGTCCAGGCCGATCGTCAGGTAAAAAGGCAGAACGGCGGCGAGGTCGATGATACCCAAAAAGCTGAAGACATAGCGGTGTCGAGGACGTGATAAACACGCCCGTAAAACATACTCGATCGTGAAAATCAACACGATGACGAATTCAAGTCGACGCAACCATACCTTGACGCCGATGGAAAGCCCCGGCAATGTGCCGATAGAGAATGAAATCAGCGAAAGAACGATGAGTGACTGGATGAAAAGATCAAACAGTCGACCGAGTCGTGTGTCGCTCTGCTCAACGATCTGTTTGAAAGTCGGCACTGGTCAAAAACCACATGCTCATTTTGTCGTCGTTTGATGGGCCGGCAACAATAATCGGCGATTGACGCCTACACGTCAACTGAATGATTCATGTCTTGCATTTCAGGTCGTAGTGGCGGGATGAAAGTCGGATCAAACCGTCGTGTCAATCTTCGACGAGTGGGGGGCAAGAGCAGAACAGATTCCGATCGCCCCAGACGTTGTCGATTCGCCCGACGGCGGGCCAGAACTTGTGTTCACGCACCCAGGGTGCCGGAAAGGCCGCCTGTTGGCGTGAGTATGGATGGACCCATTCGTCCGCGGCGATCGCCTCGGCGGTGTGCGGGGCTCCTTTCAGCACGTTGTCCTCGCGATCCGCTCGGCGCTCCTCGACGGCCCGAATCTCCTCGCGAACGGCGATCAGCGCCTCGCAGAATCGATCAAGTTCGGCCTTTGACTCGCTCTCGGTCGGCTCGATCATCAGGGTCCCGGCGACCGGCCAGGACATGGTCGGAGCGTGGAAACCGTAATCCATCAGGCGCTTGGCGATGTCGTCGATTTTGATGTCGGCGGACTTGTCAAAGTGACGGCAATCGATGATGAACTCATGGGCGACGCGGCCGTTCTTTCCCGCATAGAGAATCGGATAGTGCGCTTCGAGGCGTTTTGCCATGTAATTCGCATTCAAAATGGCGATCTGTGACGAACGGGTCAACCCTTCGGCACCCATCATGGCGATGTATGCATAGGAAATCGGCAGGATGCTCGGGCTTCCATAGGGCGCCGCTGATACGGCGCCGATCGTCTGATCCTTAGCGTCCGATTTCAGAGGGTGTCCAGGCAGGAAGGGCACAAGATGCGTGGCGACGCAAATCGGCCCCATGCCGGGGCCGCCGCCACCGTGGGGGATGCAGAACGTCTTGTGCAGGTTCAGATGACAGACATCCGCGCCGATGTCGCCGGGACAGCAAAGGCCGACCTGCGCGTTCATGTTGGCGCCGTCCATATAGACCTGCCCGCCGTGTTGATGAATGAGGTCGCACACGCCCCGGACGCCGTCTTCGAAGACACCGGCCGTGGAGGGATAGGTCAGCATCAGGGCGGCAAGCTTTTCTCGATGTTGCTCAGCCTTGGCTCGCAAGTCCGCCAGATCGATCGCACCATCGTCATCAACGGCCACGGGCACGACACGCATCCCCGCCATGATCGCGCTGGCGGCGTTCGTGCCATGGGCGGAGACCGGAATGAGGCATACCTCTCGATGCCGCTCGCCTCGGTGGGCGTGATAGGCGCGGATCACGAGCAGTCCTGCGTACTCGCCCTGCGCGCCGGCGTTGGGCTGCAATGACGTGGCCGCCAGCCCCGTGATTTCCGCGAGCCAGCGCTCCAGCTGCTCAAACAGGGCCGCATACCCTTGTGTCTGTTCCGGCGGGGCGAACGGATGGATGCCGCCGAACTCGGACCAGGACACGGGAAACATCTCTGTCGCCGCGTTCAGTTTCATCGTGCAGGAGCCGAGCGGGATCATTGAGGTCGTGAGAGAGAGATCGCGCTGTTGCAAACGGTGGAGATAACGCATCATCTCCGTTTCGGAATGATAGCTGTTGAAAACAGAGTGCGTTAAAAAGGGTGACGTTCGCTTGGGAAGTTCGGGCTCCGGCGCAGCATATGGAGAGCGCTGCTGGCCGGACGGCCGCAGAGCATCCACAAGTTGCATCACATCGTCTTCCGTCGTCGTTTCGTCCAGACTAATCGCAAACTCAATGGGACTGAGCTCGCGAATGTTGAAACCCTTGACACGGGCCGCGTCGAGAAAAAAGTCAGCCGTGCCCATGATGTAACCATCCATATCGAGCTCGACCGAGATGGTGTCAAAGAATCGATTGTCGGAAACATAAAATCCAATCGACGCGAGGCGTTCGCGCAGCAAGACGGCCAGTTGGTGAATCCGCTCGGCGATCTGCTGCAACCCCTTGGGACCGTGATAGACGGCGTACATCCCCGCCATAATCGCCAGCAGCACTTGGGCGGTGCAGATGTTGCTTGTGGCTTTCTCGCGACGGATGTGCTGCTCGCGGGTATGAACCGCCAGGCGATAGGCTGGATTGCCGTGGACATCCTTCGAGACGCCGACGAGTCTCCCCGGAAGTTGACGCTTATATTTATCCCGCGTTGCGATGAATGCCGCGTGGGGGCCGCCGAAGCCGAGGGGCACGCCGAAACGCTGTGAGTTGCCGACGGCGATATCCGCCCCAAACTCGCCCGGCGGCGGGATAAGCGTAAGGGCGAGCAGGTCGGTCGCGACGACCGCCAAGGCACCGGCGGCATGAACATGTTCGATCAGTTCGGTGTCATCAACGATGCGGCCGTCCGTCGTCGGATACTGCAACAGGATCCCAAAGAGACGCTTAATCCAGTCGCCATCGGCCGGAACACTTTGCGAGGCTTCCTGCCTCTCCAAAAGCGAAAGCAACTCTCGCGTCGGTCCGACATGCAGCTCGATCCCGAGTGATTCCGCCCGCGTTTGAAGCACGGTCATGGTCTGCGGATGACAGTCATCCGAGACGAAGAAGGCATTGCTCTCGCCACCCACGATTCGGCGGCACATGCTCATCGCCTCGGCGGCGGCGGTCGCCTCATCAAGCAACGATGCATTGGCCATGGGCAGCCCGGTCAAATCGGCGACCATGGTTTGAAAATTCAGCAAGGCCTCAAGCCGTCCCTGGGCGATCTCCGCCTGATAGGGCGTGTATTGGGTGTACCAGCCGGGATTCTCGAAAATGTTTCGCTGAATCACAGGCGGCGTGATGCAGTCGTGGTAGCCCATCCCGATCAGCGAACGGAAAACCTTGTTCTTGCTTGCAATCGCCCTGAGATCGGCCAGCAATTCATGCTCGCTCCGTGCCCGTTCCAGAAGCAGCGGCTCGCGCAATCGTATCTCTGCGGGGATCGTCGCCTCAATCAGTTCATCCAGCGACCCGTACCCGACCGTGGCCAGCATTTCACGGACATCTTCGTTGCGCGGGCCGATATGGCGATCGACGAAGGTGTCGGAAGGCTTGAGAATATTGCCGGGGTTCGGTGCGTCGGCCATGGATGGGAATTCATTTTCCGTTGGTGTTTGTGTGGATTCTGGTATCATCGAGCGTTCACCGCACAAATAAATAATTGTAGTCGATCAAACCGTGGCTGAGTACTCCGTCAGGCATGGTTCGTTCTCAAATCGACCGGTTCCGGAAGTCGTCGAACCGGTCAATGAAGTAATGTCTTTGCCAACCAATGCCTTCTGAATACAGAGCCTCAATCGAGGGAGCCGGCAGGCCGCCATCGGCCAGCTTCTCTTCGATCTCCGTTAACGAGTACCCATCATAGATGCAGTCTCTTAGGTGGTCTCCCAAACCCTCACAGGCGGTATAGATTACGCGGTCGTTGCCCAGCAAGGAGGCCAGACGAAAACTGAAACGGCGTATCATTTCGCGCTCGTGTTCAATCGTGGCGAACATAAAAAACTTCGTTCCGGTATGCACACTTAAGACATGGGCGCCAAATGTGAAACACATGCCACCGGCCGGCGCCCCAAATATCCACGATTCCTTATCGCCCGGCCGACTGAGGTCTTCCCAAGGCTTGAGCGAGATGTTGGGCGTCGGATTCTCACCAGCGTCGTCACGTGCTATTTCGGTAAAGACATCATCCAGCGGTCGGAACGTCTCAGTGACCGTTTCAAGCCGGGTATCAGGAAGATTCTGATCGACGATGATCGTACAGTGGACTCCCATCAGGCGTCTTCGAGCTGTTTTGCGTATTGGTCCGCCGACATGAGTTTATCCAGCGACGCAGGATCAGAAATCTTGAGTTTGATGACCCAACCTTCGCCGAACGGGTCCTGGTTGACCAGCTCCGGGGCGTCGTTCAGCTTGTCGTTGACTTCCGCCACGACGCCGGCAACGCCACAGTTCAGGTCGCTGGTGGCCTTCACACTCTCGACCTCGCCGAAGGACTCGCCGGCCGCCACTTCATGGCCGGCGGAAGGTAGCGAGACGTAAGTGATGTCCGTCAACTCGTCCGCGGCAAACTGCGTGATTCCGATCGTGCAAAGATCGCCATCCAGTTTGTGCCACTCGTGCGTATTCAGATATCGTCGATCGGTTGGGACATCCACCGTTTGACTCCTCTTTCGTCTTAAGGCGCTACTTCTTCTTGTAAAATGGCAACGGTACGACCGTCGCCCCGATACGGGTGCCACGAACATCAATGCTGAGGCTCGCGTCCACTGCCGAATGCTCCGAGTCTATGTAGGCCATGGCGATCGATTTTTCCAAAGTGGGGCTCAACGTTCCGCTGGTCACGTCACCAACCTCCACATCCTCCATGAACACCTTCGCGCCTTGCCGGGCGATTCGTTTACCTTCCAGCACAAGACCGGTGATTTTGCGCCGCGGGCCTTCGGCATCGATTTTCTTCAATGCTTCGACGCCGATGAATTCCTTCTCCAAATCGACGCACCACTGGCAACCTGCCGAGATCGGATCGATGTCTTCGTTGAGTTCGTGGCCGTACAATGGCATCGCCGCTTCAAGCCGTAACGTGTCGCGTGCGCCAAGGCCGCCGGGCTTGATCGTCACACGATCCTGGCCGCCCTCCTGAGTCAGATAGTCCCAGACCAGCCCGCCCGCGGCAGCAGGAAGAACGACTTCCAAACCGTCCTCACCGGTGTAGCCGCTGCGGAAGATGCTGTATTGCATTCCCATGTAGGACCCGGTAAGGAACCCAAAGCGGCCCATTTCCTCCAGCTTGATGGGCAGCTTATCCAGGCCTGTTCGAAACAACTCCAGCGTCGCCGGGCCTTGCACCGCGAACATGACCGTCTTCGTCGTGGTGTCCTCGATCTTGACCTTTCGCCCTTCGGCATGTTTCTGAAGATGGGCGAGGATCTTCTCACGGTTCGACGCATTGCAGACCATCAGGAACCGATCCTCATAGCGCGAGACGATGACGTCGTCCAGCACGCCTCCTCGCTCATTGCAGACGTGGCTGTAGCCGGATCGGCCCGCCTTCAGCTTGGCGATGTTCCGTGTACAGATCTGTTGAAGCAATGCTTCTGAATCGTCGCCTCGGAACAGGATTCTCCCCATGTGGGATACGTCGAAGATGCTGCTCGCGGTTCGGGTATGAACGTGCTCATCCTGAATTCCCCGATACATGACCGGCATTTCCCAACCGCCGAAGTCGACCATTCGGGCGCCAAGCCGCTTGTGCGTGTCGAATATTGTCGTTCTCAACATGGCCGGAGTGTAGTTTGGGTCGGGCCCGACGGTCAAGCCGAGGGACCGTTTTCGCCCCCCGGATCTCCGTTCCGCACTGCCCGCGGGCCACAGTGGCGGTCACGCGCACTCGCGTCGCCTGCAGCAAGAGTACGACGCCGATTGCGAGCAGCCGATGGATTGTGACCTTGCATACTCGGCGGCACGTACACCAGCTGTGCCGGACCGGTCCACGCCACGATCCGCAAATCGACATCGTCTATCACGAGCTGCGTCTATTTGATAAACAACAGGTCGCGATATGACGGTAACGGCCATAAGTCGGCGGCCACCTGTGTTTCCAACTGGTCGCCCGTCTCGCGAAGTTTGTCCATCAGCGGAACAACTTTTTCCTTCAGATACTTGCCCTGCTTGAAAAGATCGTCGTCCCGGTAGTTGTCCGCCTCGCCCAGCGCGGTCAGCGCCGCGTTGAACCGCCAGACAAGATCGACAAATTCTTCCAGCATCGCCTTTTCGTCCTTGCAGTCGACGCCGGCCGACTGTGTCGTGGCGACGGTCTCAGCCAACTGCTTCTGATGTCTCAAGGCGGCGGGCAGAATCATGGTACGGCCCATCAGGACCATCTGCTCAGATTCGATCAGCAGCTGGTCCACATAGCGACCCATGAAAATGTTGGCTCGACTGTCGACTTCCGCCTTGTTGAGGACTTTGTATTTTTTGAACATGGCGACGGACTTCTTCGATGCCAGGATCGGAATGGCCTTCACGGAGTTTTCCAGGTTGGGCAGGCCGCGTTTCTCCGCTTCTTTGTGCCATGCCTCCGAATAGTTGTCTCCGTTGAAAATGACGCGCTTATGTTCCTTGATGATGTCCTTGAGGATCGAGCGAACCGCCGACTCAAGTTTTGCCGGTGTCGGGTTCTTGCCGGCGGCTTTTTCGAGTTGGCCGGCCAGATAATCCATGGATTCGGCGGCGATGGTGTTGAGCACCGTGTTCGGCCATGCCGACGTGGCGGACGCACCGACCGCGCGAAACTCGAACTTGTTGCCGGTGAAAGCAAAGGGAGACGTCCGATTTCGATCGCCGGAATGGCGGGGAATCTGCGGCAGACTCATGGCCCCGAGGTCCAGCGCGCCGCCCTTGATCGTCCGGCTCGGCTTGCCTTTCTCCAGCTGCTCGACAATGTCCGTCAGCATGTCGCCGAGGAAAATGGAGATAATCGCCGGCGGGGCTTCGGCCGCTCCGAGACGGTGATCGTTTCCACTCGACGCGATGGAGGAACGCAGCAAGTCCGCATGAATGTCGACTGCTCGAATCGTGGCACAGAGGAAAACAAGAAACTGCATGTTCGTATGCGTCTCTTCCTGCGGATCGAGCAGATTCACGCCGGTGTCCGTCGTCATCGACCAGTTGTTGTGCTTGCCCGAGCCGTTCAGACCTGAAAACGGCTTCTCGTGCAGGATCGCCACGAGTCCGTACCGGGGGGCGACACGCTTGAGCGTCTCCATCATGACCATCTGATGATCGCAGGCGATGTTTGACGTCTCGAACGTCGGGGCAATCTCATACTGACCCGGCGCCACTTCGTTGTGACGGGTCTTGACCGGGATGCCCATGCGGTACAGTTCCTTTTCCACTTCGGCCATGTACGCCAGCACGCGGGGCGGAATCGAGCCGAAGTAGTGATCTTCGAGCTGCTGTCCCTTCGGCGGCTTGGCGCCGAAAAGCGTGCGATCACACGTGACGAGGTCCGGCCGGGCATAGAACAGATTCTTGTCGACAAGGAAGTACTCTTGCTCGGGACCGACAGTGGTATAAACGCGGTTGACTCCCTCATCCGTGCCGAAAATTTTGAGAATCCGCATCGCTTGGACCGACAGTGCGTCCATCGAACGCAACAACGGCGTTTTTTGGTCGAGCGAGTCCGCCGTCCACGAAACGAAGGCCGTGGGAATGCAGAGCGTGACGTTATTTTCGCCGCGCGTCAGAAACGCCGGACTGGTCGCATCCCAGGCGGTGTAGCCTCGGGCCTCAAACGTGGCCCGAAGTCCGCCGGACGGAAAGCTCGACGCGTCGGGCTCACCCTGGCTCAGGTCTTCTCCCGAAAGGGCGTAGATCATCCCGCCCTCGCCGTCCGGCACGACAAGCGAGTCGTGCTTCTCAGCCGTTTGTCCGGTCAGAGGCTGGAACCAATGGGTGAAGTGAGTGGCTCCGTGCTCGATCGCCCAGTCTTTCATGGCAGCGGCGACAACGTCCGCCACTTCCGGATCGAGCTGTTCACCGTGCCTGATGGTTCTCATGAGCCGTCGATAGATGTCCTTGGGCAGACGCTGGTGCATCATTCGCTGGCTGAAGACGTCACTGCCGAAATAGGAATCGACGCGCTCGCTGCTCGTGCCGTTCATGTTGAGGTTTTCGCGCCAGGTGATTGCCGACGCCACCGCGTTGTCACGTGCATTATTCGTTTTCATCGTTACTCGACTCCTCTTACCAAGGGCTGGACGGTCGATGCATCGTCCATTGGTCTGTAACTCGCGCGCCCAAGACCTGGCTTCTCCTTGACCAAGTCCCCTGCCGCATCGATGACCCCGGCGATCGTGCCTACGCCTGGGTCATGGCCGTCTGAACGTCGTCGTAGATGTCGAAAAGGTTGTCCAGGCTGCTGAGCTTCATCACTTCGAGGGCCTTTGGAACAACACCGGCCAGGATGAGTTTCCGGCCTGCCTTTCGGTAGATATGGTGGACCTCGACCATCGCCCCCAGCGCCAGGCTCGGGATGAATTCAACCTGAGACAGATCGAGCACCATCGATTGGTTCGGATGCTCAACGGAGACGGCTCGCAACGCCTCTTTCATCTTATCCGTCGTCTCGTGGTTCAATTCGCGACAGTCGATCCGGGCAAGAACCGCCTTGTCTTTCGATTGAATATTGACAAACGAAGGACTCGCCATGACACCCCTCTCTGGATGTACAACTCACCATACAGGCCAAACCAACCATATTAGGGATTCTGAGCAGATTGTCATGTTAAAAACCTGGGTTTTTTCAGCCCCGGCGAGCATTCCGAAAAAATTGCATCCTGGACCACTCCTGACGACAATCCCGTAAGATGTCGAAGGCGAAGACAACATCCCGACGCCGTTGGATAAGGTACGGCATTCTGGTCGCGGCGATCATCGTGGCGGCCGTTCTCCTGCTCGGCCCCGTCTGGATCGCGCCAATCCACGGACCCACCCAGATGCCCTATCACGAACTCAAAGACCACGCCCAGTACGGCGCCGACTATGTCGCAAAAGAGGTGCCGCAATTCGCACTGGCCGTCTTCGTCCTGTGCATGGCTTTGTGGATGACGAACCTGATCCCCCTGGCATCCACCGGACTCCTGGCCGTGTCGCTGCTGCCGTTGTTGGGCATCGTCGAACCCAAACAGGCCTTCGCATATTTCGGCAACAGTGCCGTCTTCTTCATTATGGGAGTCTTCCTGCTGGCCGCCGCGATGATCCGCACCGGCCTGTCGAAACGTCTCACGCTGATCCTTCTCCAACGGTTCGATCGGCGCCCCGGTTTGTTGATCGTCGGCGTGACCTGTTCCGCCGCATTTCTGTCGCTGTGGATGCCGGCCTACGCCGTCGCGGCCATGATGTTTCCCATTGTCCTCGAGGTGACCGACAGCCTCGATCTGCGAAAGGGAAAAAGCGGCTATGCCAGAACACTCTTCTTCGGCTTGGCTTGGGGGGCGATGATCGGCAGTTGCGGTTCGTTCCTCGGTGGGGCGAGAGCGCCCCTGGCGGTCGAGTTGCTTCGCGACACCTACCGGCTGCCGGACGGCGGCACCGAATACGCGATCGGTTTTCTCGACTGGATGACGATCGCCATGCCGCTGGTCGTGATCATGACCGTCGCCGCGGTT
The DNA here is from genome assembly GCA_022360095.1 of Phycisphaerales bacterium. Taxonomy (GTDB): domain Bacteria; phylum Planctomycetota; class Phycisphaerae; order UBA1845; family UTPLA1; genus JAKSDK01. The sequence continues at coordinate 180,446 of JAKSDK010000138.1, read as the reverse complement.
CTGATTCTGCTCCGATTCTTTCCCTCCGAGGTCACCGATATCACGCCTGCGACAAGAATGCTCAATCAGCGCGTAAAGCTTCTCGGCCGCATGTCGGTTCGCGAACGGCGACTGGCGGCGCTGGCGATCATCACGATCGTTTGTTGGATCGGCCTGAGCCAGTTTATTGACGGCGGCGTGGCGGTCATCGCGATCCTGTCGGCGGTGATGCTGTCCGCGCTGCGGATTGCAGGTTGGCAGGAAACGCAGGAATATGTGAATTGGGGCGTCGTGGTGATGTACGGTGGGGCGGTTGCCCTCGGTGCGGCGCTCAAGGACACCCACGCCATGCTCGCCGTCGTTCAACAGGTCGTTCCCTCGGCCGACACCCCTCCGATGCTGCTGCTGTTCTTGATGGCCGCGCTCTCGCTGGTGTTGAGCTGCGCGATCAGCAATGCGGCGGCCGTCGCCGTGCTGCTGCCGGTCGGCTATGCCCTCTGCGACGTGACTCAGCCGGCCGTAAACCCGGTGGCCATGACGTATGCCATCGCCATTTCCTCCGGCTTGGCGTTCGTCTTGCCGATCAGCTCGCCGCCGCTGGCCATCTGCCACGCTTCGGGACATTTCGGCATGAAAGAGGTCCCGAAATACGGCATCCCCCTGACGGCGTTGGCCTTAGCGGTGATGATGGGCTGGATGTGGCTGTACTGGCCGATCGTGGGGCTGGAGATCACGCAGCCTTGATGAATGGCTTCGGTTTTGATCCGCCCGCGTTTCGCCGTGACGATTCATCTCCCAAAGCCGCGCTCGCAGAGTCGACACGACTGCTCCAAAGCCCGGGCCGTCCGGCCCGGGGTTTTGAAAAACACTCGACGACCATCCCCTTTCCGCGCCAGCCGACCCCGGGCAGGGCGGCCCGGGGCTTTTCCCCATGGGCGCTGCTTTGATTTGTTTGTTCGATGGAAACGGTTACCTTGAGACGGAGGATTTCCGTTTTGTTTTCTTGGTCGCCCTTTTTGTCGTGGTCTTGCGCTTCGTTGTCTTTTTTTTCTCAGACGTCTTCTTGGTGGACTTTTTCCCGGCGGCCGCTGCATGACTCAGTTTGTAACTTTCGTCAAGCCACTTTTCCCAGAGCTTCTTCGGCATCGGTTCATCGGCGGTAAACCTGGCCGTGACCCATCCGCCGATGCCCACCTCGAAGCAGTTCGGCTCTTTCTTCGCCAGCTTGGCGGCTTCGGGGATGGATTTCTCCAGCTTAAACATCGTTTTATAGCGCCCCCCCTGCATGCCGACATACAGGAACGCCTTCTTGCCTGTCTTGAAGGAACTTTGCGTGCACGCGGTTCCCTCATCGACGCCCGGATAGCGACTCGCTTTCAGGCGGATCGGTTGAGTCGGGTCTTTTTCTTTGCCTGTGGCCATAGGGGCTCCCTTCAATTTTGTGACTTAAGTCGAGTGATCAAGCCACTACTTATTATGTCTCAACGACGGTGATGAGGGAACGTTGTTAGACGAAGTTTTCTCCAACCCATTAGAGCCGCACCCGTGAAGAAGCTTCGATGGGAGCTTGCGCGTGCCATGGAAAAGCCCCGGTCAGGCCTGCCTGACCGGGGCTTTGATCACGCTGTTTTCAGGGCCTCGATCATCTTTTCCCATAAACGCCTACGACGATCGCACGATGTCGAGCGTCGCCACTTCTCCGGTGGAAAGGTCAAACACGTTGTTGCCCAAATCGCTGCCGTCGAGACCCAGGACCGTGACGCGGGCCGTGTTGGGTGGCAGGGTTCCCTCGTTGAGTGCTTCGAATTCAAAGTGATTCAGACCCGAGGCCAGGTTGACGTCCACGGAAAATGCGGTCGTGCTCACGGTTCCGTTGAAGATCACAGCGCCGTTGTGACGGATGGCGATCATATCGCCGTCTTCGACGCCGGTGTCCAGCAGGGACAGTTGAATGGACGTCGCATCGGTCAACAGCCCCCCCAAGTTCTGGTCGCTGTTGAAGATGCTGCAAACCTGTTCGGCCAGTGAATCTCCGGTGGCGGCCGCGATGCCGTCGTTGGCGAGTCCGATGGCGACGCACGCGGCATCGAACGGGTTCAGCATGGTCAATAGGCTTCCAACGTCGATGGCCTTCTTGAGTCCCTCGCAAGCAACGGTGATGCTGGTTTTGACTCCGACGACCACCCCAAACTCCGCCGTTCCGGGTTCGGCCGCTCCCTTGGCGAGGTCCAGGGCGCGCAGGCATCCGACGCAAAGCGCGTTGACCACAAACTCCGGCGCTGCTTTGACCATGAGCGACTTGATATCGCACACGACGCCCACGATATCCACCAGGGCGTTACCGACCGTGGGGCACAGGTCTTTCCCGGCGATGCCCGACGTTTTCAGTCGCGGCGACGGGTCGGCGATACGAATTCGCGCATCGTTCGGGGCATAGTCCCCGTTCAGGTCGTCTTCGAATTGCGTCGCAACGTCATCGATGATGACCGTATTGGTCTCCGGGTCGAACGTGCCGACGGCCACGCTTGGCGGCGTCGTCGCGTTCAACGTCAGCGTGAAGCGCGTGTTCGGGCTGCTCGCATCAATATCAATCGAATCGCCGCTGGCGAAGGTCAACATCGCGCCGGAATTCGTGAAGTCCTTTCGGAGAACCAGATTGCCGTTTTCGTCGAGAAGCACGACGCCGGTGATCGAAACGTCGTCGTTGGCGTCGATCGAGCCGAGCACGAAGATTTGAGAGTCGTCTTCCAGGAGCAGTCCGAATAGCGATCCGGCGGGACCGACGGCGGCGGGAAGCACGCTCTTGGCCTGAGGGTTGGATGCCGGCAGCTTGTCGAAGTTCAAGTCGACCTCGGCCAAGCCGGCAGGTGTCGTCTCAAACGCCGCCGGAGCAATGGTGTCGCAGCCCGAGGTCAGTCCCATGGCCGTGCCGAGCAACGCCAGGAGGACCAAAATTCGGTGTTGAAGATAGCAAGATGCTTTCATGACTCTCTCTCCTTTGGACTGGTTCTGAGAATCGAAAATTGCTATCTGATGTACCCACGAGGCCCTCCATTCTCACAGGGAATTTGAGTTTTGCTTGTGGATTTCTTTGCTTCTGACCCGGGTTGGGGAAATGCTGCCGGTCCGAGAATGGGTCTGCGGTCAAGACGCCCGTGCCTTGGTGTTCCGATGAGATCCCGCTGCTGACGGAACTGCCAACAGGACGATGGCACAAGACGATCAGAGCCGCGCCCGGGACGGACGCGGCTCTGATCGGTCTTTTTTGTAATGGTTCTAATATTAGCCCCGGCGTGAACGCCGGGGTTAATATCAAAGTGAACCACGACCGTCTTTTTCCCGACGGCCACTACTAGACTTAGTTCGTTTCACGCCAAGCCATGACGCTTGCCAGGACCACCACCACGAAAATGAACGTCACGAGTGAAACTCTTATGATGGCCCAACGACTGAATCCATCTGCGATCGCAGCTTGCCAGATCGTAGTGCCGCAAAGGAGAAAAAGTATGGGCGTCAAGCCAAACTTGGCGATCGTTCGCAACTTACGTGATTTGGTCATCACAAACTCCCGATGATCTGTGGCTCCCAGGGTTGATCACGACCGTATATTCTATATCGACGATGGCAGAACGTAAACGCATAGGGCATGGGATGCTCCGCCCTTGCTTCTGGGCAAGGTGGGGAATCCTGCGCCGATCGTTCGTGAATCGTCGGACGGTTTCGAAGAAGACCGAGGTCAATCAGCCATCCGGCGGTGTCGCACGTGGCTGCGACGGCGCAGCCAGCCGATGCCGAGCATCGTCATCGGCATCAACATCATGCCGTCCATGCCGTTGCCGCAGCAGTCCTCGCCTGGGACGGTTTGGCCGGGGCCGGTTGTGCCTGGCGGATCGGCCGGGCCGGTCGGCGTTGCATCACAATCATCCGGCGTGCCGTCGCCGTCGGTGTCGACCGAATCGTCCGAACCCGGGCATGCGTCGTCGCTGTCGCACACACCGTCGCCGTCGCTGTCGTCAGTCGCGTCGTTGGGGCACGGGTCGTCGTCGTCAAGAACGCCGTCGCCATCCGCGTCTCCGAGCACGGCCGTTTGAACGGTCGCGGTATTGTCCGACGGGTCCAGATCCGGCAAGGGGGTCGATACTTCGGCCGTGTTGGTGAGCACGCCGGACTCCGTCGGCGTCACCTCAATCGTGATGGTGACGTCGGTGTTGCCTGCGACCGTGCCGAGGTTGAAGGTGATGACGTTGCCCGTCTGTGTGAAGCCGCCCTGAGGGGTGGTGATCCCGGTGACCGTCACACCGGCGGGAAGCGTGTCTTCCACGACCACGTCGTCGGCGGCCAAGGGCGAGTTGTTCGCCACCGTCAGAGTGTAGGTCAGCGGCATGTTCTGCACGACGGGGTCCGGGTCTTCGATTTTGGTGATGCTCAAATCCGGCTGGAAGATCAGACCGCAGACGTCGAAGCTGTAGGCGGCGCACGGGACGCCCGGGTCCTTCTCATAGACGACGAAGATGAAGCTGGTCAACGCCGGCACCTCGAAGGAAAACACGCCGTCACTGGAGGCGCCGAGGTCGGCCAGATAATTCGCGCACAGATCATCGGGATCAAATGCGTTCAGGTAGACCCCCGCAAAGAAATCGGCGTCGCAGCCGGTCGTGAAGTCGATCTCGACGCACACCGTATTGTCTTCCAGGTTCGCAAACTCATAGGCGTCGAAGTTCCTGTCCCCGGCAATGCCGGCGGTGCCTGGGCAGACCTTGGGCGCGAGACAGGTTGGACGGGTGCCATTTCGGTTCAGTCTGATCGGTTGCACGCCGTTGGTGCTGGGGTGGTTCGGGGTGCCCGTGCCGATTGGCCCGGCGTCGATCGTCTTGGTCGTCCCGACGCACTGGCCCTTCGCGGGCGTCGGCCAGAGCATCAACGCCAGCACGAGCACCGTCGGGGCGACGAGGGACAACGTTCGGTCATTCAACGATTTGTTGGTTTTTTCCAGAGTATGCATGGTGATTCTCTCATCCTAAGTGATTAGTTTCTCCAAGATATCACCGCCGCGAACTGTATTCGCCATTATACCGTAATCTATCCGCAGGCTAAAGACCGGAATACCGTCGGAGTCAAGACGTGATTCTGACTGTCTTTTCGGACGCAAATGTGGGGTACGCGTCCTCATCCCGGCGGGCGGAGCCCGCCCTACATTCAATTCTCAAAGAAGCGCTTAGTTCTTAGAATCTTGAATGCCCGGACGCTGATGAGTGTGACCAGGAAGACGCCGACGCATTTGAACGCGACGACCACGGGCATCGCCACGCCGGAGGCGTCACCTTGGTCATAGTGATACAACGAAGCGAACAGGCTGAAATAGATGCCGAAAGTTCCGATCCCGCAGGCGTAGAGCCAGAGTAGTTGCCCGGCGTACTTTCGTTTCCGCAGGAGGTAAGCCGCGAACATGGCGATGAGGAAATAAAAGAAATCGTCGATGCAGCCCGGGCTGAGCAGGTCGCCCCAACGGCGCCAAAGCTCACCGACCAGAATGAGAGGGCCGAGGGCGAAGATTCCTGCGATTTCGTAACGGTAAGGGTTCTTCATGGCCGCATGATACTACGCGGCGTGGGGCATCGGGGTCGGATTTTCGCACCTTGAACTCAAGAAATCGACGGACGCCTGTGAGATTTCTCCAGTTGTGGAGCACCCATGGGCCAAGATCCGTCACAAACAACATATCACCAACGTTGATCAGGGGCAGAGGTTTTCCACAACGACGCGATCTGAGCAATCTATGAATCGGCCCACACCCGAATAGGTGACACCGCCACAGAGTTGATCAATCGCATCCGATTGCAGCATGCTGCCGATGAACTCTCCTGTTTCGGCGTCGTAATATTCATGCGTGACGACAAAACCGGTGCCGGACGAAATGAACAGAACGCTGCCGTCACCACAGGTGCCGGTCTCGATTGCATCTGGAAACAGCTCACAGATGGCGGCCGTTGCCTCGGATTCGCGAGCGTCTTCTAAGGCCTGCTCATAGTTTGGAGATGAAGCCAGATCGACCGGTGTCGTGCAAGGATCGCAGTCCAAGAGAAAGGAAAAATTCGTCATGGCGAGAAGACCCGTCGCGATTCTCAGTTTCATGCCGCTGCTTTCTAAGATGAAAATGCGAGGCCCGCCTAATCATAGGGACGGCCCATCTGTCCATCCAGTCCATGCTGTGAATCGTGGGTGCCGTTTCCCGGGTTTCTTTCAGCCGATGAGCCGGTTTACCAGATGAGCGGTCTGGGTTCGTCTTTCCAGAAAATCCATCGTCGTGTTTCCACGTGATTGCCGGTGCCGATTTGATAGGGAGCCCGTTTACCGGCGTCGAGTTGGATGATCGACAAGAAACCGGCGTAGGTTGCAACAACGAGCGTTTTTCCGTCAGGGGAAATGTCCATGGCGCAAATCGTTGAGCCGATAAAGTGTTGCCACCGAGCTTCCCCTTTCGTGTCAAAGGCGCGCACATATCCGTATGCATCGCCGACAATGAACTCGTCGTTGCGGCTAACGCCGGCGTAGACTCTTGCATTGTCATGCAGGTCTGGAATACGCTCGTCGTGTTCGTGCAATTCCGCGACAGGCAAAATCTGCGTTGGGACTCCTATTGTGACGCCGTCGTAGAAGTGGCAAGCGTTGAACGCGATCATATGGCCGTCGGAACTGAAAAGGGCGTAATGCGGGTACGAACTTCGAGGCGCAACTTCTCCGATTATTTCGAGTTGGTCATTGAATACCAAGTGCGAACTGTCTTGAGAGCCGACGGCGATGAGCTTGCCGTCTTTGGACACGGCACCGTGCTCCATGTCGAGAAGCCGCTCTGGCTTGCCGTCCGGGTTCTCTTTACAAAGCCAACCGAGGTCTTCTTTGGTTGGCAGCAGTCGCTTGGCTTCGAATTCCGACAAGACGAAGGCACCTTCACCGCAAACCAGGAGAACTCGCTTTCCGCTCGGAAATGGAATGAGCTGCGTCGGCGTCGGGGGCGCTTCCCACGGCGAGGCATCACTGCCATCCGGCATATCTTCCAAACCGGTGGGCCAAGGGCACTTCGCGGTCGAAGGGCCGTTCCAACCGTCAATAATATGGACGCCGTCCTTTTGGAAGACCGCAAAATGGCGACGGTTTGGTCCGTGTCCGAAGAACGGTACGTCCGGGACGTCAACAGCAGAGTCGCCGCGGAGATGGACCGTGCGACCCGGCTCATCATACCCACCGACGCGCGCGAGAATCGACCCATCAGGCAGGATGCAAACAACGGGAATGCACTGTCCCTTTTTTTCGAGAAGTCCTGCCAAGGGACGGTGTGCAGGGGGCCAACGTTCTCTGAGGTTGCTCAGTTCACCGTTCGTGTTCGCCTTGCGAACCGCATCGATGGCGGCTCCCACAAAGGGGCCCCGACCTGGTTCTCCGGGCTCTTCTCCGGCGTTTTCCCACCCTTCACGAAGCCCTTTTTCGACAAACGCGTTCACGGCCGTGACGTATTCGAGCGTCTTGGCATGCCATTCTTCTTGCGCCGATTTTCTGGACATAGGCGATCCGTCTTAGCGAAGAATGTTTAGCGAATTCATTGCTTGCCGCCGTTGTACGTCGCCAGTATTTCGCGTGATGATTCCAGGTTCGTTCCATCGATGGACTGCAGCTCATAATCCAGCGAGCGAAGCAAGCGGCAACATTCATCGTGAATATCGCTTCCATGCGTCGCGAGGAAAATGGTCGGATGAGATTCTGAAAGCATGGATTTGGCGCCGGACAAGGCATGAACTTCCGCACCCTCGATATCCATCTTGATATAGTCAGGCGTCGGCAAGTTTCCTGCAGCAACCAGCTCATCGATGACCACTGTTTGAACCTGAAGTGTCCCGGTCGACGAGATGTGTCCCATCGAGCGGCTCGGCCCCTCTTCAAAGAAAGTCGTTCCCGACTTGTCTGAAACCGCGGCATCAAAGACCGTGACATTCTCGATGTTGTTCAAGCGTAGGTGCTCTTTCAAGTAGGTCAGGTTTGCCGGAAAAGGCTCGAAGGCGAAGACGTGTCCTTCTTTCCCCACGAGCGTGGAGGCCAAGAGCGTGTAGAAGCCGACATTGGCGCCGATGTCAAATACGACGCTGCTTTCCTTTAACGTTCCCTCGAACAAGACGCGCTTGTCGTGTTCGTAGCTGCCGATCCAGCACCCATGATTGCTCGATCCTGCGATCCACTTCTTTCCTTTCAATGAACCTTGCAACACTCGAACGACGGCCTTGGAAGGAATAAGCCGCAACGGAAGACGAAGGGCTTTCCCGAGCAGCGATTTGTACGAAATGCCTGAAAGGTTCATGGCATGGCAACCCGTTTATGAATTCCAGAAATTGAGCCAATTGGCTGCCAATCAGTATAGCGTAAAACGGGATGGCGGATGCAACGATGCTCATCCCGGACGTCAGACGGAGAGAGATACGTCGTTCGCGACGTGGATTTCATTTACAGGACTAGCGAGTTTGATGGGCGGAGGTCAAATGCGGTCAAGGTCGGCCATTCTCCACATCGTTATTGATCGTCACTTATCCGCCTCGGCGGTATACTGGCCGAAATGAGGCGAAGCCGGTACCGTAGGGAACGCGATGAGCTCTGACGGCTTTACAGTCTGGTTCACGGGCCTGACCGGCTCAGGGAAAAGCACCCTGGCCAGGAAACTGCACAATGAGCTGACCGGTCGAGGGCACCAGTGCGAGGTTCTGGATTCCGGAAGGATACGCCAGGCGCTCAACCGCTCGCTCGGGTTCACTCGGGACGAGATCGAGCAGGCCATGCAGCGAATCGCCTATGAATGCAAGCTCCTGAACCGAAACGGAATCATCGCCATCGTCGCGGCCGTGTCACCTTACAGCGATGTCCGAGAAAAAATTCGCAAGGATATCGGTCGGTTTGTCGAAGTGTACTGTCGTTGCCCCATGGGCATCCTGCGTCAGCGTGACGAGAAGGACCTCATTGGCCGTGCACAGCGTGGTGAGATCCAGCATGTCGCGGGCGTGAATGCACCCTACGAGGAACCGGACGACCCGCAGGTGTTGTGTGACACGGAGGATGAATCCGCGGAGATCGGCGTCCAGAGGATTCTGGCGACTTTGGAGCGGCTCGGCTATCTTCCGGCGGCCGCGCGTGCTGCATATACGGCTCAGGAAGAGGAGATCATCAAGCGACGCATGCAGGATTTGGGGTATTTGTAAGAACCACGCCTCGGGCACGTCCCGCCGTTAGCAGATTCGGATCATCAAGACGATTATCGCACGTCTCCTGATGTTTTTCATGTCTAAGAGCGACTCCATCAGGTCCTGTATTCACTGAATCCTTGAGCCCTCGTCCAATATCCTGGCCGGGCGTTTGCAGAATTCCAAGTTCAATTGGAAGTTAGACGAGACATACGTGATGAGTTGTCGAGCGGTCCTGCGAGCACATTCGAGGCGCGGGCACCGTTGGTCGAGAGGTAAGGGGGCAACAATGAAGCGCCGTCCGTTGGTTTTGTGTCTCCACGTCACCATGAAACCGCCGTGGCTTCCCATTTTGTGCTTGGACGAATTCCTTTCTCGCAGGATGCTTTGTGTCGGTACGTCCGATCAGTCGGTCGGCAGGACCACCTTTGTTGAATTTGTTCGACGTCGCTTCTTCGGAATTTTCGAAGGGATGACCATATCACGGGTGGGCCGATGACGATACGCGCCAAAATATCAACCATTATTGGAACGGTGATTGTTCTCATGGCCGCGATGACCGTCGTGGCGTCCCTGAACTTGGGGATGATGCCGACTGTAATTGCCTGCATGGTTTCGATGTTCGTCACCGTGGTCCTCGGGGTTCGTGCGAAGCGATCCATCGTGGCTTCCGTGACGCCGCTCATTGTGAAAGCCAATGAAATCGGGCGAAAAGACCTGTCGCAACGGGTCGAGTACGAGGGTGTTGAGGAATTGTCGCAACTCTCGTTTGAATTCAACCGGCTGGCCGAGCGAATTCAGCAGGAGTGTGAAGAGGCGAACCAGCAGAAGTTGAAGTATGAACAGGAGCTTGATTACCAGAAATCCTTGATGGAGCATCGGCTCGCGACCCAAACCCGGGATTCACAGCTCAAATCGGAATTGGCCACGAAAGATGAGCTGACGGGACTGCACAATCGTCGAGAGGCGATCAACAAGCTCGACATGTTCTGGAACAGCAAAACGCTTTGCAGTGATCAATTTGCCTGCATCATGCTCGATATCGACTACTTCAAGTCTTTCAATGATACATACGGGCATACCGTGGGCGACCTCGTCTTAAAGAAAACGGCAGAACTGCTGAGAACGAACGTTCGCTCCGCGGATGCTGTCTGTCGTCTCGGTGGCGAGGAGTTTCTGGTCATTTGTCCGCAAAGCAGTCTTCAGGAGGCGGCGGAGTGCGCGGAACATCTGCGAGCTGTCGTGGAAGGCCACACGATCGCCGCTGAGGACCAGTTGTTGCGTGTGACGGTCAGCCTCGGCGTCGCAGCTCGGGAATCCGAGATGGCTCAATACGAGGATCTCCTCAAGAAGGCGGATGATTGTCTATACAGCGCGAAGCGAGCAGGGCGGAATCGAGTCGTCGTGGCCGGGGATGATGACCTGGGGATTTCGAACCAGCCTGCCGAGCCCGATCAGGTTTCAGATACTCGCCTCCCGGATGTTGAAAGACCCCTGAGCGGGCCGATCGGCGCACTTATCCTGAATGGCGGCGCGCGCTTTCGCAAGGAGTGCCGTAATCTTCTTGAGTCGGAGTCGGTGGAGGTTGCAGCGGCGAACGGCGAGCCCGATGTGCTCACGGTCGTCAAGAGCACCAAGCCGGACGTTATTTTGATGGACGCCATGTCCTCGGAATCGAATTTGCTGAATTGTTTAAAAACCCTCAAGACGGATGCGGGGACACGTGATGTCCCGGTTGTCTTGATCGGGGAGGAGAACGGTGACGAAAAAGTCATCACGGCTGCGCTCGGGTTCATTGACGGCCACATCACTCGTCCGCTTCATCCCCAAAAAGTGGTTCGACGACTTAAGCTGCTCGCCCAGCTTTATCGCGGGCAAATCGAGTTGTCCTTCAGGAACAAACGGTACGAGCAACAGAGGCGCGTGATGTCGTTGCTGATCGACTTCTCACGCAGCCTTGCAGCTGCGCTGAGTTTGAACGCGGTACTCAAGAAGACGATCAGCATGATGTCTGAATTGACGGGATGTCGCCGCATTTCGATTATGTTTCCGGACGAGCAAAAGAAAAACCTCGTGATTGCCGAGTCCCAGGGAATCGACGACAGGACCATTGCCACGCTTCGGGTTCCGTTCGGATCCGGCATGGCAGGTCGGGCCTTCCAATCGCGCAAGTCCATCATCGTCAATTCGCTTGACGAACGAATGCGCGGCCATCATCAGGAATACGACGCCAAAATTCTCGTGGGTGTGCCGAAGATGTCGAGCCCGCTCAGCGTGGCCGCCCATAGCGTTGGTGTTCTGAACATCAGTGACCGCGAGGGAGGAGACCCCTTTGATGCCGAAGAGCTGGAGTACATCAATCAGGCGTGCAACATGGCGGCCTCGGCCATTGCGGACAACATGAGCCGGAAGTCACGTGATCAGGCCCAGGATTCCATTGTCGAGGCCCTTGGGAAGCTTGCGGAATACCGCGATGACAATACAGGGCACCACGTTCAGCGCGTCACACAGTACTCCGTCTTGCTGGCCGAAGAGCTGCGCGCGATGGGCGTTTATCAAAATCGAATCACGGAACGTTTTATTCGAGACCTTACACGCTCGGTGCCGCTGCACGATATCGGCAAAGTCGGTATCCCGGACTACATCCTCCGAAAGCCGGGCAAGCTCAGTCTCGAAGAAGCGGCCATCATGAAAACCCACGTAAATATGGGCGTAGAGCTGATCCAGTCGGTGCGAAGGAACGTTCCGGAAGTGGACTATCTCAAGATGGCGGAAGAGATCGCCGGGAATCACCATGAATGGTACAACGGCACGGGCTATCCGAAACAGCTCAAGGGCGATGAGATTCCGCTGGCTGCTCGAATCGTCGCTTTGGCGGATGTGTACGATGCCTTGCGTACCAAACGTCCCTACAAGCCTCCATTCAGCCATGCGGAAACGATGAAGATCATTTGCGAGCTATCCGGAATGCAATTTGATCCGGAACTTGTTGAGGCCTTCCGAAATCAGCAGCATTCGTTTGCTGCCGTCGCGGCGGAATTGGGTGACCAGAGTAACGACGCTGTTCCGGATGACATTGCAACCGCAACCGATTACCTCGCACCGGTTGCGGAAGTCCGTCACGAAGAGACGGAGGAAATCGAATGCTATCCGCTCGCCGATTGAGCGGGAAACGTCGTTCCTGTCTTTGGTTCGGTGACGGCGTGACTGGGTGGCATGGCCAAGCGAAGCGCGGCCATGTCAGGTTCCCCGGGCGAAACATGGCCGCGCTTCGCTTGGCCATGCCACCCCCTCCATTCACCCGCAGTTTTAAAACGCTCTAGTCTTCCGATTTGGCGTCGCCACGGGCAAAGATACTGGCGACGTAGTTCAAGACGTCGGTTGCGCTCGTTTCGTTATAGCCGAAGTACTTGATCAATCGTTGTTTGACGACGTCGATTTTTGCCTGCGTTTCGTCATCGACGACGCCGCTGACGACGTTCTTGAGCTTGATCGTGTCGCGCTGATCCTCGAACAGCTTTAACTCGAGCGCCTTTTGCAGACGTGCATTGGTGTTGTATTCGAATCGCTTCCCGTCGAGCGAAAGCGCGCCGATGTAATTCATGATCTCCTGGCGGAAATCGTCCTTGCGCGATTCGGGAATGTCGATCTTTTCCTCGATCGACCGCATCAGACGTTCATCAGGTTCCTCGTCGCGGCCGGTGTATTTGTTCCGCACTTTCTCCCGCTGTGTGTATGCGCGAACATTTTCGATATAGTTCGCACATAGCCGCTTGATGGCGTCCTCGTCGGCGCTGATTGCCCGCTGAACCTCCGTCTTGAGGATATCCTCATATTCCTCACGGACGACGTTCAGCAGCTCCTTGTATTCCTTTTTCAACTCCTCATCCGCAATCAAAGAGTGATGCGACAGACCGGATTCGAGTTCGTTCATCACCATGAACGGATTGATGCCCTTTTCCTTGATGGCCTGGTCGCTGACGAGAGAGTTCGAAATTTTGTCCTGGATGTATCGCGGGCTGATTCCCTGCATGCCTTCGCGCGGTGCTTCTTCGACCAGCTCTTTGACGGAATCTTCTGTAAAGCCGGGAATGCTCTTGCCGGTGTACAGCTTGAGTTTCTGGAGTCGTGTGAGGCCGGCCTTCTTGGGTTCCTCCAGACGCGTCAGCACGGCCCACATCGCCGCCGTCTCGACGGTGTGGGGGGCGATGTGCAATCCGCGAACGCGTTCTTTGTTGAAGTCCTTTTCGTAGATCCTGACTTCGTCATCGAGAACGACGTTGTATGGCACGTCGATCTTAATGGTACGGTCGCGAAAGGCTTCCATGAGTTCGTTGTTCTGGAGCTTCTTGTACTCCGGCTCGTTCGTATGGCCGATGATGACCTCGTCGATATTGGTCTGCGCGAACTTCTTGGGCTTGATCACGTGTTCTTGAGAGGCGCCGAGCAGGTCGTAGAGAAACGCCACGTCGAGCTTCAGCACTTCGATAAATTCGATGACGCCGCGATTGGCGATATTCAGTTCGCCGTCAAAGTTAAAGGCCCTCGGGTCGGAATCGGAACCGTACTCGGCGATCTTGCGGAAGTTGATGTCGCCAGTGAGTTCCGTCGAGTCCTGGTTTTTTTCGTCCTTGGGCTGGAAGGTGCCGATGCCGCGCCGGTCCTTTTCACTCACGATGAACCGTCGGATGACGACATGTTCCATGACTTTTTTCCAGTCACCGTCGTATTTTTTGAGGAGGTCGTCATAGGTCTTGCGGCAGAACGGATCGAGATCGCCTTCCACGAGGATTTGGTGCTCAGGCGGCAGCGTTTCATTCAGCATCGTAATGATGTCGCGACGCGCCTGATGGGGCACGAGCTTCAACGGCTCCTCGTGCATCGGACAGTCGGCAAGATCGGTTTCGCCGTTGGGTTTCTCGATCTTCCACGAGAACGTGTACATCGCACCTTCCTCCAGGCGCGAGTAATACTCCAGACCCTTTTTGAGCAGCCGGCATATGGTTGATTTCGCCGAGCCGACAGGACCGTGCAACAGCAGGATGCGGCGCTCCGTGCCATAGCCCTGGGCTGCGGATTTGAAGAAGTCCACGAGTTGCATCAAGGAATTTTCCAATCCATAGATGGCATCTTCCCCGTTGCCGATGGGGTCGGAGAAGAATTTGTAGCGCACGTACTCATGGCGGAGCTTCGTGTAGCGCTCGGTGCCGAAGTGGAGAATCATGTCATAGATTCGTTGAAAGGCGTTGCGGGCAATACGGGGATTGCGGGTCACGAGATCGAGGTAGTCGTCAAACGTGCCTTCCCAATGCTCGTCGCGAAAGCTCTGGGTGTCGAGCCGTTTTTCAACCAGTTCGTAGATTGCGTTTTTGTTGGCCATCGCGTCGATCTCCCGCGTGCTGTGATTGATAAAGGACTTTATGTTCGCTCGCCTGAATCTTCCCCATCTAATTGATCGGCCGTGACGGGCTAGGATCACAGAACCGATGGCGCGAGGTGTTTCACGATCAGAGTAATAATATCGGACCTGCGCCTTAAGTCAAGCCCTACATTCGTTGTAATTTGTTGTAAATAAAATAGATGCGGCTCAAATGACAGGTTGTGACGTGCGGGCGCCAGGTTTTAGTCCGCGCCCGATTGCAATGCCGAGTGTGTCAAAGATCAGATTCACGTTGCCGCTGCGTCGGATCTGGTACTCTGCCGTGCCGACGGCCTGGATCGTTTTTCGCATCGCCTCGGGATGCGTTTTCTCCGCCAACCGAGAGATCACGGCGTTCGAAGGAAGCGCCGCCGGGCGGTGGCCGACCGTGAGCCGCTGCACATCCCGCAGAATCGTGGACGCCGTGGCCAGGATCATGTTCTGGGCAAGGCGGGTCATATTCGTATCACCGGTGTCGTCGTCGGACTGTGTTTTTAGGGCGCCCGCCAGTTCCTGTGCGGCCTCCTGCAGACCTTTGCCGCACGCGAGGGGATTGGCTGCCGCCTGGCTCAGAAGGTCGAGCAATGCGGAGACGCTGTCATGCAATCCATACGCGGCGAATTGCATGGCTTGTCCGAGGCTTCCCTGCGAAAGCTCGGCAAGGAAGGTGGCGGCGTCTTGCGAAAGACCGGCTTGGTCGTCCAGATGCCGACGGATGAACTCAGCCGGTAACGTGTTGAACGAAACGTGCTGACAGCGCGATTTCGTCGTTTCCAGAAGCGCGTCTGCAGAGGTTGCGAGCAGGACAAGATAACTATGCGCGGGCGGTTCCTCGAGCGTCTTAAGCATCGCGTTTTGCGCGCCGGCACTGAGCCGTTCGGCCTCGGTGATGATAAACACTTTGGACTGACCCTGGCTGGGGCGAAGTCCGATCCTGGCAATCAGGAAATGACGGATGACGTCGATGCTGAGATCAATCGCTTTGCGGCTGCGAATCTGGGCATCGGGATGTGACTTGTTGAGTGTTCGGTGGATTCGATGAAAATCAGGATGATTGCCGGCGCGAAGCAGTTCGCAATCGACACAGCGACCGCAGGCGTCGCGCCAGGTTTCGAGTGCACCTTGGACGTCTGCCGGGGGCTGGCGCTCTTGGGGATTCGTACACAAGAGCACGGCGGCAAGTCGGTTCGCCAGCATTTCCTTACCCACGCCGTCAGGTCCGGTGAACAGGTATGCATGGGGAATTCGTCCGGCGCAGAAGGCGCGCTGGAGCCGATTGTGGGCCCTGTCTTGGTGAAGGACGTCAGAGAGCGGCATTGGCCAGGGCCTCCGTCACACGGGTCTCGACGTCGTCTTCGGAGCCGTTGCCGTCCACAATGACGACGGGAGCCGGATAGAAATTGGGCAGCTCAAGGAAGATTTCGCGGACGCGTTGGTGAAACTCGAGTGGCCTTGCCTCCATCGCGTCGGTGTGGGCGTCGTGAAAAAGCATCGTTTGACCTTCGGCCCCTGCGTTTTTTCGTTGCGCGTTCGTCTTTCGGCCGGTTCGTTTGAAGGCCTCTTTCGGCGGCATGTCAATGATGATGGTGAGGCTCGGCCACGTGTCGCCGATGGCGAATTGAGCAAGCTCCACCACCCGTTTGGGGTCATAGCCTGCGGCGCCTTGATAGGCACAGGTGGCGGAGACATATCGATCTCCCAGGCACGCTTTGCCCTCGGAGACTGCCGGCCCTATGACGTCTCGTGCGAGTTGAGCGCGTGAGGCCATGAACAAAAACGTTTCACAGCGGACGTCCATTTCGGCAAGATCGTAATCAAGGATGACGTGGCGAATACGATCGCCGATCACCGTGCCGCCGGGGTCGCGCGTTCGGACGACCTCGATGCCGTGGGTCTCCAGATTCGCTTCCAGGCGTTTGAGCTGCGCGCCTTTGCCAGCGCCGTCTACGCCGTCAAAGACAATGAACTTTCCCCTGAGCCGATCGAATACTTTTTCTGACAAACCAATGCCCCGCGCGAATGAGTCGATTTATCGATCAGAGCCGCGCCCGTCAGGAAGCGGTTGGTGTGCAAACGGTCGGGCCCTCTGCATCCGTGCGCCCACCCCTCCCGGACGGTCGGGGCTCTGTTTTGTTGATTTTCTTACCTACCGTTTCCTGGCGTTGATGGCTTCATAGACCTCGGCCGCATTGTAGCTGGAGCGGACGAACGGTCCAGCGGCCACGGCTCGAAAGCCCAGGGCCTCGGCTTCGGCGGCGATTTCATCAAACTCCTCGGGCGGCACGTAACGCGCGACCGGCGCGTGTGTTTCGGTCGGCCGGAGGTATTGGCCGACGGTGAGAATATCCACGTCCACGGCGCGAAGATCGACGAAGGTCTGATGCAACTCTTCGCGCGTTTCGCCGAGGCCGACCATCAAGCCGCTCTTTGTGAAAACTTGCGGTAGATGCTGTTTGACTTTTCTCAGAACGTCAAGCGTTCGGCGATATCGAGCGGAAGGCCGGATGGACGGAGAGAGGCGCTCCACGGTTTCCTGATTGTGATTGTAGATATCGGGTCGAGCATCGCAAAGAATTCTCAGGCAATCGTCGCGAGCGTGGAAGTCAGCAGGCAGGACTTCAATCGCGCATTCGGGCGATCGGGCCCGAATCTCACGGACGCACTCGGCGAAGTGGCCGGCGCCTTCGTCAGGCAGGTCGTCCCGGGCGACGGCGGTAATCACGACGTGACGCAGGCCCAATTCCGCAACGGCGCCGGCCAGACGCCGGGGTTCGTCGGTTTCAAGCGGGTCGGGCCTCGCGGTGTTGACGGCACAAAAATGGCAGCGACGTGTGCACTTGTCCCCCATGATCATGAACGTCGCGTGACGATGCGACCAGCACTCCGAGAGATTTGGACACCGTGCCTCCTCGCAAACGGTGGCGACTCCGCTTTTTTCCACGATCCTGCGTGTGCTGAGAAGAATGTCGCCGGTCGGCAGGGGGCGCTTGAGCCACGGGGGCAGGCGCCGGTTGCTCGGGGCGGGGGACTCTAAAACGTCTAGCTGCATGTTATTCGTTTCCTGTGGGGCCGCCAAATGGCGAGCCGTTCTCATGATTATCATCCTAGTATAGCCCGTTTACGCGGAGATGCGTATCCTTTAGTTTGTAGCGGCGAACAGGGGAGAAACTTCGTGATCCAAATAAAACGAGTTCTTTTTCCTTCCGATTTTTCAGACCTTTCCCTCCAGGCTCTGATCTATGCACGCTCCTTCTCAGAGGCATACTCCGCTGAGCTGCATCTTGTCCACGTTGTCGATGAGGCGGCGATGTATTGGATGGCCATGGGGCCGAACAGCCTTCCGGTCGCCCCGGCGACGGATGAACTGGTTGACGTTTCCAAGCAGGAGCTGAAGAAATTTGTGCAGGAGCATTTGCAGGATCTTAAAGTCCCCCTGGTGACGGAGGTGTGTGTGGGGCGACCGTTCATGGAGATCATTCGTTATGCGCGCGAGAACGAAATTGATCTCATCGTCATCGGGACGCACGGTCGTAGTGGGCTGAAGCACGTATTGCTGGGCTCCGTGGCGGAAAAAGTCGTCCGCAAGGCGCCCTGTCCGGTGTTGACGATTCGGCACCCGGAGCACGAATTTGTGATGCCTTAGCCGCGCTTTAAGGTTTGGAGTTCCCGATGACGCGACGTTGTTCCATTCTGCTTCTTGTTTTTCTTGCATGCGGTGCATGGAAGGAAAAGAGCGCTTTTTCACAGGACCCCGGAGTCGAAGAATCCCAGGGCGGCGCGAAAACCGTCGTCATCGGGGGGCGAAAGACGTTTGATCATCGTCTCTGGGATCAAGCGCTAAGAAAATTCGTCGATGCCGAAGGGCTGGTCGATTATGCGAGCTTCTCAAAATCGAAGGCATTTCAGAACTACCTCGAGCGATTGTCGAAGGCCGACGCCGCGGGCTTGGAAAATGATAAGGAACGATTGGCATTCTGGATCAATGCTTACAATGCTTTGACCATTCAGGGGGTGCTCAAGACGTTACCGCAAGATCAGAAGGCTTGGCGGGAATACAGTATCAAGGATCAGAAGGTGAACGGCCAGACCCTTTGGAAAGGAATGAAGTTCAAGGTCGGCGGTGGTCGCTGGTCGCTGGATGAGATTGAGCATGAGATCATTCGCAAGCAGGACGGTCTCCGTGACCCCCGGATTCACGTGGCCTTGGTTTGCGCGGCCAGGGGATGCCCGCCGTTATGGAACCGGGCTTATACGGGCAAGGAGGTCGACGAGCAACTCGCGTCGGCCATGCGACGGTTTGTGAAAAACAGGAAAAACTGCCTGATTGATCGTGACAAGCGCGTGATCAGGATCAGTAAGGTCTTCGAATGGTATCGGAAGGATTTTACCGATCCCGGTTTTTCACCGCGGGCTGAGTCGGTGGCAGCGTTCCTGGCGATGAGCGTGGACGACCCCGCGTTGAGTCGAACCTTGCGAACGTATGATTGGCGACTGAAATACTTTGACTACGATTGGAAGTTAAATCTGCAATAGTCGTCGATTTGTGAAAGAGGCGTCTTGCGGGGATGGATTCAATGAGCCAGGTCGTGTGGAGTGCTTTTAGCGTCGCCGTGGTCCTTCTTTATGGGTTGGCCGCCGCGTATTTGATTTTGTACGGTCTGCATATGTATGTGTTGACCTGGCTGTTTCGCAAACGTCACGCTCCGCGCTCGCAACTCCAAAGCAGCCGAATCGAATGGTATGCCGCGGAACGGCCGGACGGGGCGTGGCCGGTCGTGACCAGTCAGGTTCCCCTTTACAACGAAGCCAATGTGGCCGACCGGGTCATCCGTGCTGTCGCGGCGATGGACTATCCGAATGGTCGCCATGAGATTCAGGTCCTGGATGACAGCACGGACGAAACACGGCTGATCGTTGACCGGGTTGCCGAGGAGCTGCGGCAGTCGGGCCGAAACGTGGTGGTCGTGAGGCGTCCGAATCGCACCGGCTACAAAGCCGGGGCGCTTGCTTACGGTTTGTCACTGGCGCGCGGAGACGTGATAACCATTTTTGATGCTGATTTCGTTCCACCGTCGGATTTCCTGCGACGGGGTGTGCCGTTGTTGATGGACGAGCCTGAGAATGCATGCGTCCAGGGTCGATGGTCGCATCTGAACGAGAAGCATTCCTGGTTAACGAGGGCCCAATCCCTTGCGATCGACGGGCACTTTGCCGTGGAGCAGGGGGGGCGAAGCTGGAATCAACTCTTCATGAATTTCAACGGAACGGCCGGGCTATGGCGGCGCGAAGCGATTGAGGACCCGGCCGTCGGCGGTTGGACCGCTGACACATTGACGGAGGACCTCGATCTTTCCTATCGAACGCAGCTTGCTGGCTGGAAGATCGAATACTGCATGGACCTCGCGTGTCCCTCAGAGTTGCCCGAGACGATTCCGGCCTTGAAAACACAGCAGTTCCGATGGGCCAAGGGCTCGCTTCAATGTGCTCGAAAACTGCTTCTTCGGATCTGGCGAAGCAGACTGCCGATGTCCTGCAAATTCGAAGCCACGATGCACCTCACGGGGTACAGCGTTTCCGTCTGGATGTTGACTTTGGGATTGCTTTGCTTCCCTCTTTACCACGTCAATCCGTATCGCGCGCTCGGCGGTTGGATGTTTGTTCTTGTCGCGCTGATGTGGATTGGTCTGTCGGGGCCTCCGGTCGCTCATGCTTATTCGAGACGTGTGATCCAAGGTCGTTGGTCCGGTGTCCTGGCCAGTCCGCTGCTGATGATTCTCGGAGTCGGAATCTGCTTGAGCACGTCGATCGCCTGCGTCTCCGGGCTTTTCCGACGCGGCGGCGAGTTCGTCAGAACACCCAAAAGCGGGGATGCGGAACGAGACCTGTCGGGTTCGGAAGCCAAGCCCAAACGCTATCGGCTGCGATCGTCGCCGGTTTGGATGTTGGAGCTTGCGGCGGCGGCCTACTGCGGTTTCAGCTTTTGGTATTTTGTGACCGTCAGCGAGGGAATCGTCGGGACCTTTCTGGCGATCTTCACCTTGGGCTTTGCCATCGTCGGATGGAAGTCGAGGCCGGAGTCGCTCGGTTCGCGCCGCAGGGCTCCGGCGGTTGAGGAACGCACATCGCCGGTTACCGCCCCGGCGCTTTCGCTTCAGGATGAATAATCTTGGCGCGACAACTCCCGTGAGATCGACCGTCATACTGTGGTTCGGATGGTGTCTCCTCGGCGGTGTTTTTACCGTCGGCGCCGTCTTGGTCGGCGACATCTACACTCCGGCCGCTGAAGATTTTCGCTTGTCGAGTATCGAGATTCGGCCGATTGAGGCGTGGCAGTTTATCTACGCCGTGGGCTTTGTCGGTTATGTCGTGCTGCTATGGGCGTTCCGTCGAAATCCTCCGAAGCCGCATACACTCCTGTTCTCTGCAATTCTCTTGCGAGTGATTCTTCTCCTATCGCCGCCGAATAGTGACTGCAATCGATATATTTGGGAGGGCCGGATTCAAGGAGAGGGCTACAGTCCCTATGTCTACGCTCCGCAGGACGAAGTCCTTGAACATCTTCGAGACGACGTTTACGAGGGCATCAATAAGAAGCACTATTCGACGATTTACCCGCCCTTGTCGGAACTCGCGTTTCGGTTGCTCGCGCACATCCACTACAGCGTCAAAAGTCCGCAGGTTTTTCACACGATTTTGGACGTCGGCGTTGTCTTGGCACTTGCGGCTCTGTTGTCAGCATTGGGGCAACCGAACTGGTATCTGGCCATCTACGCCTTGTGCCCGATGGTGCTGGCATCGTTTGCACATGCCGGGCACAACGACACGCTGATGATTCTGGGAATTCTCGGCTTCGTCGCTGCCGGTCGAAAGCGATCCTGGGGATGGGCGGGCTTCGCGCTGGGATTGGCGGTGTTGGCGAAGACAACGCCCGCGATCTTGTTCGCACTGTTGCTGCGACGTTCACGGCGCGCAATCGGCGTGGGCTTGGCCACGATTGCGTGCGGTTACCTGCTTTACGTCGATGCCGGAACCGATCTCTTCAAGGTACTCAAGCAGTTTCCGTCCCAAGACGGTCCTTTCAACAACATCTTCGATGAGCTGCGCATCGGGTTTCGAAAGCTGGGCGGCCCGGCATTGTTATTGAGCGATCGTAATCTGATTGCGATTGCTCTGTTGGCCGGTCTTACGGCCTAC
This sequence comes from Phycisphaerales bacterium, assembly GCA_022360095.1. Classification (GTDB taxonomy): domain Bacteria; phylum Planctomycetota; class Phycisphaerae; order UBA1845; family UTPLA1; genus JAKSDK01. The sequence continues at coordinate 158,636 of JAKSDK010000138.1, read as the reverse complement.
CGCGTCTGGCGGCCGCGCGACCTGTTGCAGGATGCCAAGTGGCTTCTGGTCATCGTCGTGTTGATGTTGCCGATCATTCATTTCTGGTATCTGACCTGGCCCTTGGCCCTGATCACCTTGAGGCCAAAGGGCCATTGGTCGTGGGTGATTCTGACGGGAACTATGGTCATGTATTGGTATGCCGACTGGGCGTGGCAGTCAGGCCTCCGATGGCAGCTACCGGCGTGGGCGGTCTGCATCATCTGGATTCCGTTCTTCGTGGCATGGATTGCGGAAACGCTTTGGGTGAGAAGGGGAGACCGTCGTCAAGCTGCGTCAGCGTGAAGGAGCGGGGGGCGATATTGACCTTAGGCTTCTTCTTCCGCCCGTTCGGTGAGAACCGTCACTTCGTTGTTCAGGACCTGAGCAAATCCTCCGCTGATCCGCACCTTCTTTTGCCCTTCATCGACCGTGTCGATGCGTAGGGTGCCTTTCCCGAGCTCGCAGAGCAGCGGAGCGCGGTTGAACAGAATGCCGACCTGACCGTCGTGAGCGGGAATGACCACGGCGGTTGCGTTTGCATCGAGTACCTGCTGTTCAGGCGTGATGACGGAGCAGTGTATGTCCTTTTGCTTTGCCATGAGATCCTTTGTAACGGTTCCGGATCGTTTGGTCAAGGAGCCCCCTTTGACGGGAGCAAACGGCGGGGCACGAACAGGCGAACATCCCCGGTCATCGGCCGCATGATGACGTGCTGAGCCGTGATCTGCTGGATCACGTCAGGGTCTGAGAGCAAGTAGAGCAGGGTTGCATCGTCGGTCGGTGCATCCGGATCGTGGTTCTGTGTCAATCGCGTCAGGACGTCGAACCGATTGCACGTCGTTTGATAGATTTCGGTTATTTCATGCGTCTGAGGTTTGAAAAGCAGACGATAGTCATTGGTCGCAATCAGCACTTTCCCGGACTCTTCCTGTCGGATAGCGGCCCGTTTGGGCGAGCGTTCGACGACGACGCGCTGGTGATTCTGCGTGCCGACCACGCTGAACAGCGCCGGCGCCGCAAGCGTGATTTTGGAAAGCCGCTCGACGGCGTCCTCGAAATCCCGGGCATCTTCCAGGACCCGCCGAATGTGCAGTAGCACGGGGTAGCCGGTCCGATTGGGCCCTTCTTCGGAGAGCACGGCGTTGAGAGCGATGGCGAATCCCCGGCCGGACAGACCGGTGACGGCGCCGGTCGAACCCGGCCAGCCGGCGTTGGCGAAGGCGAGGCGCCCCTCACGGTAGTACCGCATGAGATAGCTTGTCTGCGCGAGGACCTCCTCCGGCCACCAGTCCATATTTCTTGCCAGGACCGGCCCGTCGGAGGTTGGTACAAGCATCGTTGAGCATCCGATGTAGGCGAGCGCCAAATCGTAAGAGATGTTCGCGAGCATGATTTCCCGCCAGGATGCGCCGATGTGCCGGGCCAAGGCCGTGATCTCGGAATGAAACCGGTTGCCGGTGCGCAGACGGGCGGCATCTGCCAGGAACTTGGCGGTCAGCGGGATTTCCTGCATGACGGCCTCGAGCAGTCGTCGTCCTTTCCGCGAGGCATCCTCCGGGATGTCGTCGAATCGCCTCGCGAGGGGCTTTTCCAGATCGAGATCAATGGCAGGGCATTGGACCCAGGGTGTTGTTGGTTTGGATTCCGACACGGTTTCTTGGTTCCACCAGAGTATTCGTTCTCCGTGAGTATTTCACCATTATAAGAATGTCAAGATTTTCGACCGGGAAGACAGGAACGGAGGCTTCGGTTCAACGGCTTGGCAGCAGGCAATCGGAGCCACGTCTCGGAAAGCCTCGGTCTGGCATGGCTGAGCGGGCCCTTACAGTTTTCCCGCCACCTCGTGCAACTCGGCGCGCGTACGGATCACACGTTGCGTTCGAAAGTCCCCGGTGCCGAATACCGCTTCAAGTTCTGCATGGGCCTTGTCCAGTTGTTTTTTGGCTTCGGAGTAGCGTCCCAGTTGCATCAGGCATCGGCCGTAATTGCCGCGATAGACCGCGGTCTGCCAATGGGCGGGCAGTTTGTTTTCCGCGTTTGCCACGACCTGAATCAAATAGGATTCCGCTTTTTTAAGATCTCCCTGAGCCTGGAGGAGCAGTCCATAATGATTTTTCGTTTGGAGCGTGATCGGGTGTTGGTCGCCGAGAATTGAGCGCCGTTTTTCGAGGGCGCCTGAGAGCATCTTTTGGGCTTCCGCGAGCTTGCCTTGGGCCAGCAGCGCTTGCCCCAGATAGTGCTGCACCTGACTCATTTCGAGATCGCCGTCAGGGTATTCAGCTCTTGGCGGTGCATTCAACAGCGCGCGGAGCCGAATCTCGGCTTCGAGCGGTTGGCCCAGATCGACGAGCAGCAACGCCTGACTAGCCTTGAATTCCAGCGGGAACTGAAGTGATTCAGTGCCGTCTGGAAAAAGCTCCGGCTCGATTTCAAAGTAAGCGGACAATACTTCCGATAGGCGTTCGGACGTTTGTCGAAAGGTCGTCTCCGATTCTCGCAGTTTTCCCTTGTGATGCAGTACCTCAGCCAGATTGTATCGTAACATCAGTAGCCTGAGTGCCAGCCCGCATGCACCAGCCGATGTGCAAGGCGGGCGTTGATCACCCGTTGCGTATTCAAATGCCGCCAACTTTTCATAAACCAAGGATTCCGCCTGCTCCAATTTGCCCGCGTCTCGGAGGACGAGGAATAAGATGTTCACGGATCGCAACGTGGTCGGCTTCTTATCGCCATGTTCCTGGCGATTGAGTTCGAGCACGCGGCGCAAATGGTCCTCCGATTTGTCGTATTCTCCCAAGGCGTAGTAATTCAGGCCGATGCGTTCTCTGAGCCGAGTTTCCACGTCCGGCAAGAGGTCCTTTTCATCTTCCAGATAGCGTTCGATTTCGCGCATGTGTAATGGACTGGGCGTATTCGTATCACCGGCGAAAATGATCGCGAGGTCGCGATACTGATCCTTGTACCTGCGTTGAGTTTTCGTTTGGGCCGCTTGCCATGTGACCACCGAGACTCCGACCATTAGCATGACGAATGCCAGAACGGCCGCCCCGACGAATGCCTTGTTTCGCTTTGCGAATTTGCAGAATTGGTATAGCGCGCTGGTCGGCCGGGCCAAAATCGGTTCGTCATCCAGATACCGTCGAATGTCCGCCGCCAGCTCTCCCGCGGATTGGTATCGCCGTGTCTTGTCTTTCTCCAACGCCTTGCCGATGATCGTGTCGATGTCTCCGCGGAAGGCGCGATTGCTCGAACTGGGCAACGTGGGATCGTGTTCTGTGATGATCCGTATTGCATCGGGGACGGTGACGTGTTTCAGATCATAGGGAAGTCGCCCGGTGATCAGTTCATGGCAGAGGACGCCCAGTGCATAGACATCCGAACGTTTATCCAACGTGTCCGGGTCGGCCATGCACTGCTCAGGGCTCATGTATTGCAGTGTGCCGACCAGTTGGCCGACCTGCGTATGCAACGTCGTGAGCGCGACGTCGCCGTCGGTCAGCTTGGCCACGCCAAAATCGAGGATCTTCGGTTGGCCTGAGACGGTCACCAGAATGTTGGCCGGCTTGAGATCGCGATGAATGACGCCTTTCTTATGGGCGTAATGCATGGCTTCGCAAACCTTCAGGAACAGCGTCAGACGCTGAGTTGTATTCAGTTTCTCGTTTTCTACAGACTGGATCAGCGGCGCACCGTCGATGTACTCCATTGCAAAAAAAGGCTGGGGGCCGGCGTCGCTTTCGGCGCTGCCTGCCTCGAAGACTTGTGCGATGCCTGCGTGTTGGAGTCGGGCGAGGACCTCAGCCTCATGTTTAAACCGTCGCAGCGATCCACTGTCCACGACACAGGGGTGGATGACCTTGAGCGCGACGGTCCGTCGAGGGTGCTCCTGTTCCGCGAGGTAGACCATGCCCATGCCACCTTGACCCAATACGTCGAGGATGTGATAGGCCCCGAGCCGTCGGCCGATCATGGAGCGCCGGGGGGGATACTCTGCTGCGTTTTCGAAAGCGCCCTCGGCCACGGGCGTAGCGAGAAAGCCTGCCTTTTGTTCATGCTCATGGACGGCGAGTAGTGACCGCACTTCAGCTAAAAGGGTGGGATCGTTCGCGCAGGCCCGCGCGACAAACACTGCACGCGGGCCCGTGTCCAGTTCCAGGGCATCGTTAAAGATGTCGATGGCCTCAGGCTGAGAATCCGAACTCATCGCATCTTGTCCTCAACTGCAGGATGGTCGTCTCGCTTGACGTCGCTCACGTAAAGCCGGCGAAGTGTGTTGTGCACCTGATTTCCCGTCAACACCATAGGGTTACGTGCTAGCCGTCTTCTTCCCCGATGCGGCGATACAACCAGGTTCGTCCATAGGTCCAGTAGCGGCGGGCTGTCCGAGGGGAGATGCCCAGCGACATGGCCGCAGCCTCGATCGTCAGTCCCGCGAAGAAACGCAACATGATCATGTCGAAAACTTGACGATTGTGCTTGGCAAGGGCATCAAGTGCTTCGTTCAACTCCAGCAGGCTGTCGGCCGAAAGGCCCCCCGAATGTGTCGTCAGGTCCTGCAGAAGCACGTCGGTTGCACCGCCGGCTCTCGGCGTCCTCGTCGAGGAATTAACGTCAGGGTTCGTCGTTTTGTGTTTGGATGCGCGTTTTCGTGCGTGCTCGATCAGGATGCGTCGCATGGCCTCTGCGGCTGCGGCGAAAAAATAAGCCCGGTTCTTGTGGGCCACTTTCTCGCCTCCGAGCAGCCTCATGTAGGCCTCGCTGACCAGCGCCGTAGGTTGCAGGGTGTGTCCTGCCCGCTCCAAGGCCATCATCCCTGCCGCCATTTCGTGAAGTTCTTTGTAAACCGCCGACCAAAGCGCGTCCCGGGCTTGTGCATCGTTGCCGCCGACGCTCGCGAGGAGCCGAGTGATCGTCCCGTCAGTCCGTTGCACGGCCATGGCCAGTTGCCCAGCAAAAAGAAATGCAAAAAGAGCCAAAACCCCCGACCGCTTTCGACCACTATTCTCGCAGGTATGGATGACGGAAGCAAGCGCCCCGGCGCTGACGGGCCAGGAGGGCTGTTGCTGCACGATGTAAGTGCGTCGTTCGGGCGTGCAAAGAGGGCCCTCGTGTGATCCGAGCCGCCGTGGCAAGCCGGCGGTTCATTCGGCAAGTCGCTGTGATCGTCGAACTTAACTGAATTAGGAGGTAGGAAAATGAGAACTGCAAAGACGCTCTCAGTCGCGATGGCGTGCGCTGCGCTTGCGCTCTGCGTTCAACGGGAGGCCAAAGCGTGCGGTAGGCCACTGCCGCAACCAATGCCGGTCTGGGTTGTGAATCACGGGAATATCGATATGGATCCCAATATCGAAGTTTGGGTGGGACAGCAGATCAGTTTGTTCCCGCCGGGATCCCCGACGACCTGTTCCTGCGGTCTTGGACTCGGCTCGACCGCTCAGCCTCTGCCGCCTGGAATTACCGTTGAAGGTGTCAGATTTACAATCACCAACACGGTCACCCATCAGAACGTGATCATTCCGGAGTTCAGCGCGCTCCTGGCCGATGTGGATGCAACCAACGGATGGCAGGGCGGCGCTGGCGCCAATCCTGGCTCAACTTGGTTCGGCTTCTCCGGGCTTGTACCAGCCTTTACTACGCTGCCGCCACTGGACACGAACGAAGTCTATAAACTGTGGTTCGAGCTGGATGTGCAACCTCCACTGCTGGGCACCCTCCTCGATGTTCAATTCGGTTCAGGTAAAGGCACTCCCGGCGGGAGTCCCGATTTCGATGCTCCGCATGACCCCGCGACTTACGGCTTCGTCAGTGAGGTAATCATCCCCGAACCTGCCACGCTCTCCCTGCTGGCGGTCGGCGCCGTGATCTTTGCGAGGAAGCGCAGGACTGCGCGGTGAAGACCTGAAGAAATGATGCATACGATGACCGGCCGAACACCTTGTCGATCGTTGCGGATCGGCGAGCATATCTTTCAGGGTGAATCTCATTGGCAGATTCGTCCAACCGCTCCATAGCGCCAGTCCCCGTAGGGTATGCTGTATGCCAGATTGAGTATCGCACGAACGGCATCGGCATACCCTATGCCTACGTTTCCCTCATCATGGCGGAGCAGTACGGCGTGGAGACTCTGGCCTGAGCCGATAGCACGGCGGACCCGATTCCAGGTTGGATGCGGCGCTGCCGCGATGAGGTTTATCGGGCTGAACCTCCGGACTGCACAACGATTCCCGTAAGCAATTGTTGCTCGGACCGATCGGATCGTCCGACTTCGATGCGCTTTGCTTTGTATTCGCAGGCGGTGATCCTCTAGAATAGGGATGAGTTGTCGAACGACCTGTTTCGTCATCGCCTCAACCCGCTTCCTGATCCAGTGAGACGGCATGGAATCCACTTTTCTTCAGTCGATCTTCGCCTTGCCGCTCTTTGTCGCAGGCGTTTTTACGATCATATGGGCGCTGGTGCACCCGGGTTCCATCGGCATTTTTCGTCTGAGCTTCTTTGCGTTCACGATGCAATTCTGTATGGGGCCGGCGCTGTCCTTCCTGCCATTTCAACCCGGTATTCCGGCGCAAGCGAATGATGTGACGTTGGCGTTCATGGGCGTTTATCTTTTTTGGTTTGGCGCACTTGTCGTAGCGGCTCTTTGGCGGAATCGCTTTGAGAAGGTTTCCATCGGCCGATATGAGCGAGTGGATCAAGCCAAGGGAATTTTTCAACAGATCGCGGTGGCGTCCAGCAACGTTTCCTTGAAGAGCATCGTGGTCCTTTACGTTTTGACCATGTTCATCAAAGTGTATGTGATTATCGTCCACGGCATCGGTTTGTCCGGCGTGAATACCATCGAAGCGGTTTTTCAGGTGCCATACCATGTTCTGGTCGTTTACAAAATCGTTTACGTCTTCGGGGCCGGATTTGTATTCATTTGTGCGTTCCGGCTCATGCAAAGGCAGCCGGGGCGGATGCTCTATGTTCTGATCATTGCGACGGAATTTGTCCATGCATTCACACAGGGCCGTCGAAAGATGTTTCTCCTGGCTTTCATGGTCTTGTTTGCCTGGTTGATCAAATATGGAAGATTGAGGCCGAAGCATGCCATCATTGGGACGATCGCCCTTGCGTTCTTGTGGCAACTGGTCTTTCCTTTCTTTGTGCAGATGAGGAAACAATGGCAGAGCGATCGCAGCGTATCGATCGTTCACATGGTGACCGGCGCTTGGTCCATCGTGAAAGGCGTGGACCTACGGAGCGAGCGGGAACAGGAATCCTACGCGCGGTCGGTTCGGTCGCGCTTCAATGCGATGTCGCTGAATTATCTCGTTGCGAACAGTTTGAATAGCGGCCGACCACAGGTAGGCGGCGAATTGCTGAAGGTGGCTTGTTTGCAGAGCATCCCGAGAATTTTTTTCCCGAACAAGTTCATGCATGTGATGGAGTTGGATGGGCTGCTGAACGAAAGACTAGGGATACCCGGTCGAGATCAGTTCAGTAATCTGCCGGCCTTTGCGCTAGCCGACTTCAGATTGATCGGGTGTGTGATTTACGGAATCCTGTTTGGGCTGGTGCTCAGGCTCTCGGGCGCCTTGATTCGAGTGCTATTGCCGAAGAGCCCGTTGGGAGCGATCTTCGTGTTCAGCGTGATGGCAACCAATGTCGTCCTTCAAATGGAAACCCATACAACCACACTTATTAGTACTTTGCGGCTGGCGATTATCATCTTCTTGGTGTCGTTGCCATTGGCTTCACTATTGAAAGGCGGTCGGCAGCCCTTGCAATATCAAGCGGCACTCGAAACCGACCCCGAACGGCTTTCGACGCATGCGACCCCGAGCGTTGTCTCATTGGCCGGCAGAAAGGCCGCGAACGGGGCGAGGTGGCGCAGATGGAGGCGGCCAAGGAGCCGTTACGGCGTAACGTGGACAAGCCGCTCGGCCGATTGAGGGCTCGCGGTCTCGACGGTCACGTGGGGCATTCGATCATTCCAAAAGTCTATTCGTCATTGAAATTCCGTTGCGCGAGCCGTACACACGGTGGTCATCGATCAGAATCGGGCTGCTCGGCGTGCCTTCATCGCGACTTGACAGAGTGGATCAACAAAGGTTACACAGGTCGTCGGCGCGGTAAATACCTCCTCGCGACTGGGAAGATGGCATGACTAAGATTATCTGTGTGTGCGGTGCACGGCCGAACTTCATGAAAATCGCGCCGTTGGTCGAGGCCTTTGGCAGGACCGGCGGAATCGAGACACTGCTCGTCCATACCGGTCAGCATTACGATGCCCGGATGAGCAAGCTGTTTTTCGAAGATCTCGGCATTCCGGAACCGGATGTGAATTTGGAGGTGGGGTCGGGCAGTCACGCGGTCCAAACCGCCGAAATCATGCGCCGATTTGAGCCCGTGGTCATGGAGTACACGCCCGATTGGGTGGTGGTGGTTGGTGACGTCAACAGCACGATCGCGTGCTCGCTGGTGGCGAGCAAGCTGGGCGTGAAGGTGGCCCATGTCGAGGCCGGGTTGCGCAGTTTTGACCGGGCGATGCCCGAGGAGATCAATCGGCTGTTGACGGACGCGATCTCGGATCTGTTGCTCGTGAGCGACCCCAGCGGCCTGGAGAACCTGAAGCGCGAAGGTGTGCCGGATGAGAAGGTCCACTTCGTGGGCAACGTGATGATTGACACGTTGCTGAAGAACCGTGATCGGGCCGAGGCATCTGAGATCCTCGAATCGCTTGACCTGAATGCGGAGAAGTATGTCGTGGTCACGTTGCATCGTCCGAGCAATGTGGATCATGTCCGGACGTTGAGTTCGATTTTGGATGCGTTTGAGGTGATTTGTCGCGACATGCCGGTGATTTTTCCGATGCACCCAAGGACGAGGAAAAACATCGCAACCCTGGGGTTGGGCGAACGCGTTGATTCAATGGCCGCGCTTCGAACACCGGAGCCGTTGGGCTACCTCGACTTCTTGAAGTTGATGGCATCGTCCGCGCTCGTGTTGACGGACTCGGGCGGAATTCAGGAGGAGACCACGATTCTGAAGGTGCCGTGTTTGACATTACGCGAGAACACGGAACGGCCCGTGACGATCACGGAGGGGACGAATCGGCTGGTCAGCCCGAAGACGGAGTTGATTTTGGCCGCTTACCGGGAGCAACTTGCCCGGCCGATTGATTCCGGCAGAACGCCAAAGTTCTGGGAGGGACGCGCGGCGGAGCGCATTGCGCAGATCTTCGCCCAACAGTGACCCACCGGGTTGCTTAGAACAGCGGATAGATAAATGGCGCGGCCGCCGGGTTTGTCGCCATCAACGCCAGCACGCCGATGACAACGATTGCGGCCAGAATCGGGATCAGCCACCACTTTTTGTTGTGTTTGAGGAAATCCCAAAATTCCGCGGCGAGCCCGATGCGTTCGGCATCTGCTTCTGACAGGAATTCTTCTCGACTCTTTTGTTCGTGTTCGTTCTTTATTTCAGTCATCTGGACGAAACCTCGTCAGAATTGGCGGAAATACCGTTTCACATTCGCCGGCGGTTTCCTCTTGACCCAGTAGGTCGTCGCCGACGGTTCGAACTTTCGATTCATCGCATCACGACCGATGAGTTTGAAAATGAGCCCGACGGGTGTCAGGATGCCGTAGAAGATGACAGCCATCGTGAGATAGGACACAACGAGGCCGATCGGGAACGTGATGACTGTCATGAGGACATAGAGCGGTTTCAGAGCCGGCGGCGCGACGGCCGCAAAAAATCCGCTATACATCGCGACTGCAATGAAGGCATAGGCCGTAGGCTTGGCGGCGGAATCGGGCAGATAGGCGAACAAAAGCCATTGAAAGTATGCCAGAGCCGCCAACAGGCCGAACCCGCCCAGCCCGATCAGACCGAACTGGCGTAGCGTTTTCGGTGGGGGATTCCAATCTATTTGAATAAGGGCCATCGTGATTCAATCCAACTCGAACTGCGCCAGATATTCGTCGATCTCATGTTGGCGCGCATTGGGCTGTTCTTCTTTGAAGAGCAGAAAATTATCAATGACGAGAACGTCCATGTTGGTGCCCATGAAACAGCGGTACGCGTCCTCGGGCGTGCAGACGATCGGTTCGCCACGGACGTTAAAGCTCGTGTTGATGATCACCGGGCTGCCGGTTCGCTCCCGAAAGCAATGCATGATACGGTGCATACGCGGGTGCCGCTCGGGGTCGACGGTCTGAACGCGAGCGGAATGGTCCACATGCGTAATCGCCGGGACGACCGAACGAATCTGCTTCAGCTTGTCGAGACCGGCCGGTGCTTGGCCGTTGAGCGGAACCCGCTTCTCCTCGCGCACCGGTGCGACCAAGAGCATGTAGGGGCTGTCTTCCTCGGGCCGCATCTCAAAATATTCGTCAACCTGATCCCGCAGCACGCAAGGCGCGAACGGTCGAAACGACTCGCGGAACTTGATCTTCAGGTTCATCACCGATTGCATTTCGGTGGAGCGCGCGTCGCCAATGATCGATCTGCAACCCAGAGCACGCGGCCCGAACTCCATCCGGCCGGCCATGTGGCCGACAACCTTCTGATTTTCGATGGCTTCGGCGATGCGGTCGACGATCACATCCTCGTTCTCAAAATAATGGTATTTCGCCCCGATTTGATCAAGCATTCGTCGAGTTTCGTCCAGTTCGAAACTCGGTCCGAGCAGCGAACCGGACTGAGCGTCAATCGATTTTGTCTTTCGCGAATTGTCGAGCAACTGGTGCCAGACAAACAGCGCCGCCCCCAGCGCTCCGCCTGCGTCACCGGCCGCCGGTTGTATCCAGATGTTTTCGAAGGGGCCCTCGCGAAGGATTCGCCCGTTGCCGACACAATTCAAGGCTACGCCGCCGGCTAGAACGAGGTTCTTCATGCCGGTCTCGGTGTGGACGTGTCGCGCGGCCCGCAGCATGACCTCTTCCGTCACGGCCTGTATGGACGCGGCGATATCCATCTCGCGTTGCGTCAGCCGTGCCTCCGGTTTTCGCGGCGGGGCGCCGAACAGATCATGGAACTTTTGACTCGTCATGGTCAGACCTTGGCAATAGTTGAAGTAGGCCATGTCCATGCGAATCGAGCCGTCGGGCTTGAGATCTACGATCTTTTCGAGGATCAGATCCTTATAGGAGGGCTCACCATAGGGAGCGAGGCCCATCAACTTGTATTCACCTGAGTTGGCGCGAAATCCGCAATAGTACGTAAAGGCGGTGTACAAGAGGCCGAGCGAGTGCGGAAAGTGCATCTCGTGTGTAATGTCAATTCGGTTGCCGCGACCCATTCCGTAACTGGCCGTCGCCCATTCGCCGACCCCATCCAGCGTCAGGATTGCCGCCTCGTCAAATGGAGAGGGAAAGAAGGCACTGGCTGCGTGGGATTCGTGGTGCTCAGTGAAAACGTACCGTCCTTGGTAGCCATGTTTGAGGCCTCGATCCATCTCGCGCGGGAGGTGAAGTTTTTGGCGGACCCACAGCGGCATGGCCTGCAGAAAGCTGCGGAAGCCGGCCGGTGCGAAGGCCAAGTAGGTTTCGAGCAGGCGCTCGAACTTCAGCAAAGGCTTGTCGTAGAAGGCCACGTGATCCAGTTGAGCGGCGCGGATGCCGCCGGCTTCGAGACAATAGTCGATGGCGCGCTGCGGAAAACGGTGGTCATGTTTTTTTCGGGTGAAGCGTTCCTCTTGGGCTGCAGCGACGATACGACCGTCCTGCACCAAACAGGCGGCGCTGTCATGATAGAAAGCGGAGATCCCGAGGATATTCATGGCGATACACTTTGTACACGGTTTCGGGCGAAAAGAGAAGCATTCCCACTCGGCAATTATGCCTCAGCCTCATTGGATGGAGGCTTGGAGCATGGGTAAATCGCCGATCGCCTAGCGTTTTCCGGGCACATCATTCCGTACCGACTTGACGACGCGGAGGAAACGGGGATCCTTCAACAAGGCTTCGGAGATTGTTCGGGCCAGGACGTCACGACCTTTGTCGGTGAGATGAACATGATCCGTCAAATGTTCGAGGTCATGAGGGACTGCGTTGTAACCGTCCACGAAGATTGCATTTGTCTCAGAGGCCACGTCTTCGATGATGTCATTCATTCGAGTCCACGTTTGGTTAAGGATGGGTAATGTCATTCCGACGAGGTGTTCTCGGATCGCTTTCCTGTACTTGGGCTTATCCAGATTATCAGGATGAACGGAGGTCGCCTGCGTAATCAGGACCGGCAAAACTTCGTCCGATTGACTGAAAGACACGAAATCTTTGAAGTTCCGTCTCGCCCAATCAAGGGCGTCCGAGCTTGGCGGCAGGGCTGCACCCACGCCTTGTTCCGTCATCGAGAGATAGCTGTTTTCAATTTCGTTTTCCTTGAGCGCGCCATACAATCTGGCTAAGCGTCGCGTGCTCTGCATCTTCCGCGCCGCCCTTTTCCACCAGGGTTCCGTTCGATTGACTCCCCATCGAATCACGGGTTCTCGCTCGAGGCGGCGAAAGTATTTTAGATCGTTCCACGTGTGATAGATCATCACGACGTGAGGATGGTGAGCACGGCCGGTGAAGAGATAGTGAATCTTGGAGTTCGAGGCGTCGTAGCCCGGCAGCCCCAGGTTGATGACTTCGACAGGCATTTTCAGGGCGGTGCCCAAGTCGTCTTGCAGTCGCCGTGGCCACGTATCGTCTTCCGAGCGGGCGTCCAGGCCGAAGGCCGCCGATCCACCGAACACGACCAGGCGAAGTGTTCCGGGTGGAGGAGTCCAGGCGTAATCAGGCCCACGAAAGCCGAGACGATTGATCTGAATCTGGTGTCCGGCGGCTGTGCGGAGTGTTTGGTTCGGCTCCGGGATGCCCCTGACATGACCATCCGGGATCCAAGCTAACTTTTCATTGGAAGTCAGGGGGGCGAAGATCCACAAAGCGGCTTCTACAAGCAGAAGCAAAAGAACGAGCACTCCGCCCACGGTCCATGCTCGAAAGGTCCAAAGCTTTCGTCGGCTCAGTGGATTTGTGGAATCTTTGGACGGTTTGGGCATCGTCACAGGGGGGCATTCACTCCTGATATCGAATACATCACGTCGGTCACCCACGCTTCGGCTCGGAACGCATGGTGCGACGGCTTAGGGGCGCCATCCCCCAGAAGTTCCGCCGAGAAGACTTGCTGGAGTGAAATGACGTCATAATATCGGTCATCGTGAACATAAGCTACTTTCTGCGTGAAATTCCGGTCCAGCAAAATCCAGTTTGACAAGCATGAGGGCGATGGTAGGAATAACTGAATGAACCTTCTTCGAAGGAGTGATGGCGGATGAAATTGAGCGTTGTCGGGACCGGATATGTCGGGTTGGTCGCTGGGACATGCTTCTCTGACGGAGGCAATCACGTCATTTGTGTGGATCGGGACGAGCGCAAGATCGATGCGCTGAAAAGCGGGCGAGTCCCGATTTACGAGCCGGGCCTTGGGGAAATCATCCAGCGAAACGTCAAGGCGGGAAGGCTGGAGTTTACCACGGACCTGGCCCATGCAGTGGCCGAGTCCCTGGTGGTTTTCATCGCAGTCGGAACACCGGAGTCGGAAGACGGAGGAGCCGATCTGTCGGCCGTATTGTCGGTCGCCGGACAGGTCGGCAGGTTAATGGATAGCTATCGCATCGTTGTGACCAAGAGCACGGTTCCGGTCGGGACGCACAAGAAGGTCGCTTCCGCGATCCAGGCCGAAACGCCGCATCCGTTCGACGTGGTCAGCAATCCTGAATTCATGAAGGAAGGTGCCGCCATCGAGGATTTCACGAAGCCTGATCGTGTCGTCTTGGGGACGAACAATCCGGCCGTCGTCGAAATTCTGAAGCAGATCTACTCGCCATTCATGCGGAAGCACGATCGAATTCTGGTGATGGACCCGGCCAGTGCCGAGATGACGAAATACGCCGCCAACGCACTGTTGGCCACGAAGATCTCTTTCATGAACGAGGTGGCCGGTCTTTGCGAGAAATACGGGGCGGATGTGGAAACGGTGCGGGCCGGAGTCGGCTCGGATTCGCGGATCGGGCACGCGTTTCTGTTTCCGGGCGTGGGCTACGGCGGGTCCTGCTTTCCCAAGGATGTGAACGCCTTCATCAGTATGGGAAAAGAGATGGGGCATCGAACGCTCGTGGCCGAAGCGGTGCACGAGGCGAATCAGCGACAGCGGCGGGCCTTTGCGAAACGGGTGATCGACTATTTCGGTGATCGTGTCGGCCAGGCGACGGTGGCGGTCTGGGGGTTGGCTTTCAAGGGGAGGACCGATGACGTCCGCGAGGCGCCGGCCATGGACGCCATCCGTATGTTCGTAGAGTGCGGCATGAAGATTCGGGCGCACGATCCGGAGGCGATGGCCAATGCGCGACGCGTGTTGGAGACCGATTCGGTCACGTACTTTGATGACGCGTACGAGGCTCTGGCAGGTGCGAAAGCCCTCGTTGTTTTCACCGATTGGCCGCAGTTCCGGACACCGGACTTTGATGATCTTCTGGAAAAGTTGGAAAAACCGGTGATCTTCGACGGGCGCAATCTGTACGATCCCAAGTTCATGAGCCGGTTGGGCTTTGAATATCACAGTGTCGGCCGGCCGGCCGTGCAGGGCGACCCCTGATGGGAAACAACCCGGACAAGGAAACCGTTCTGGTGACCGGCGCCGCCGGCTTCATTGGGTCCCATTTGTGTGAGGCGTTGCTGGCTGCGGGCAGAATTGTCATCGGGCTGGATAATTTTGATTCGTTTTACGATTCTAAAGTGAAGAGGCGCAATATCACCGATTGTCTCAGGCATTCGTCGTTCTCGCTCGTGGAAGGCGATATTCGAGACACCGAAGTGGTGGATCGCGTCTTGTCCGGCAGCGTGGGGACAATTGTTCACCTGGCTGCCCGGGCCGGCGTCAGACCGTCGATCGAGAATCCGTTGTTGTATCAAGATGTGAACGTGAACGGCACGTGTGTATTGCTGGAAGCGGCACGACGTCACGGCAATCGACGGTTCATTTTTGCGAGCAGTTCGAGCGTGTACGGCAATAATAACAAGACGCCGTTTTCCGAATCGGATTTCGTGGATCACCCGATTTCGCCGTACGCGGCCACCAAGAAAGCGGGCGAACTCCTGTGTCATGCGTATCATCACCTGTTCGGCATTCATGTGACGTGTCTGCGCTTCTTCACGGTCTACGGCGCACGACAGAGGCCGGACTTGGCGATCCACAAATTCACGCGCCTGATCGAGTCGGGCAAGCCGATTCCCGTGTTTGGAGACGGCAGCATGATGCGGGACCATACCTATATCGATGACGTGATTGCGGGCGGCCTTGCGGCGATTGATCGTTGCGAGGGCTTTCGCATTTATAATCTGGGTGAGTCTCAGCCGGTGTCACTGAGCGCGATGATCTCAGCGATCGAACGGGCATTGGGCAAGAAGGCGACGATCGACCGTTTGCCGTGCCCGCCGGGTGACGTCGATCGGACCTATGCCGATGTTTCCCGAGCGCGGGCCGAGCTGGGCTATGAGCCGACGACGGATTTGGATACGGGTTTAAGGAAATTCGTCGCGTGGTTTCGCGGCCAGCAAGATTGACAAACTATGTCCAAGAAAGCTTTTATCACAGGCATTACGGGACAGGATGGAAGTTACCTCGCAGAATTGCTTCTGGGCAAAGGGTATGAGGTTCACGGTCTCATCCGTCGGTCCAGCACGTTCAGCACCGAGCGGATCGTCCATCTCTATCAGGACCCGCATGAGAAAGACGCGAAGCTATTTCTACATTACGGGGACTTGACCGACGGCGGAGGTTTGCGGCGGATTCTCGGCGACGTGGCCGTGGACGAGGTCTATAACCTCGGGGCCCAGTCTCATGTCCGTGTCAGTTTCGATCAGCCGGTCTATACGGTCGATTCCGTGGCATTGGGGACGTTAAGGTTGTTGGAGGCGATTCGTGAGACGGGGCAGAAGCCACGTTTCTATCAGGCGTCGAGTGCTGAAATGTTCGGCCTGGCTCGTGAGATGCCTCAGCGCGAGACGACGCCTTTTTATCCGCGAAGCCCCTACGCCTGTGCCAAGGTTTTTTGTCATTGGCAGGCCGTCAACTATCGCGAAGCCTATGGCTTGTTCGTGTCTTCCGGTATTCTGTTCAATCATGAGAGCCCGCGGCGCGGCGAGACGTTTGTCACTCGCAAGATCACGCGAGCCGCGACTCGGATCAAAGAGGGTTTGCAGGAGAAGCTCTATCTCGGCAACCTGGATGCTCGGCGCGACTGGGGGTTTGCCGGCGATTACGTTGAGGCCATGTGGCTCATGTTGCAACAGGATGAGCCGGACGATTTCGTCATCGCCACAGGCGAGTCTCATTCGGTCCGGGATTTTGTCGAAGCGGTTTTCAGCCGTTTGGATCTAGACTGGAAGCAATATGTCGAGACCGATCCTCGCTATTTCCGCCCGACTGAGGCGGATGCCCTCCAGGGTGACGCCGCCAAGGCCCGCGAGAAGCTCGGCTGGACTCCCAAGGTGGCCTTCGATCAACTCGTGCAAATGATGACCGACCATGATTGGCAGTTGGCCAAAGAGGAACGCGTGCTCGCCGACCACCGAGCCGCGCAATGATTGTGGGTGTTTGCGTGGACCTCCGTCGGGAAAATATCGTCGTCACCGGTGGCGCGGGCTTTTTGGGCAAGGCCTTGCAGACGGAGTTTGCGCGGGTCGGTGTGCCGGCGGAAAGGATTCAAGTGCCCAGGCGCCGGGACTACGATCTAACCCGAGAGGGCGATGTGGCGCGGATGTTTGAGGACATGCAGCCCACCGTGATCATTCACCTGGCCGCCGAGGTGGGGGGGATCGGAGCGAATCGTGAGAATCCAGGGCGTTTTTTCTACGCCAATATGGCCATGGGGCTGCATCTTATCGAACGTGCGCGAACCTCCGGGGTGCGGAAGTTCGTACAAGTGGGGACGGTGTGTGCCTATCCGAAGGTGACGCCGGTCCCGTTCAAGGAGGAGGACCTGTGGAACGGCTATCCTGAGGAGACCAACGCGCCGTATGGTGTGGCCAAGAAGGCTCTATTGGTGATGTTGCAGGCCTATCGACGGCAGTATGGCCTTAACGGAATCTATCTGCTTCCGGCAAATTTATACGGCCCGCACGACAATTTTGATCTGGAGTCCAGCCATGTGATCCCGGCGCTGATTCGCAAGTGCTATGAGGCGAAGCAACGAGGAGATCAAAGCGTCGAAGTTTGGGGATCGGGGGATGTAAGTCGTGAGTTCTTGTACGTCGATGACTGCGCCCGAGGGATTGTTCTGGCCGCACAGCATTATGAAGGACCTGGACCCGTGAATCTCGGAACGGGACATGAGGTCACGATTCGTGATCTGGCGGGCAGGATTCGCGAGCTCGTCGGTTACCAGGGTGAGTTGACTTGGGATTCCTCAAGACCGGACGGTCAGCCGAAGCGATGTCTGGACACGTCCAAGGCGCTTGAGCTGTTTGCTTTCAAGGCTGAGACGGCTCTGGATGAAGGCCTGCGCAGAACGATTGAGTGGATGTCGCCTCGGTTGCTTGAATCGGATCATGGTGATTAACATCGGAGTTCGTTTTGGATGAGGGTGGACCGCTGTCAGTTTTTCACGTCGTGCATCGCCGGTAATCACATTTAATGTCCGATGACTCTATCAACGATGGTTCCAGTGATCCGAGCGCTGTTGGTCAGGAAGCACCCGCTCAAGGATTTGAACCTTCAGCGTTAGGGCCTGTGCGCCGCCGAACGGCAACCCTAGTCTACTTACTCAATCAATATGTTTCCGTCGTTATATTAATCGTTCGCGGGATCATCATTGTCCCCCTCTTCGTGCATTACATCGACATCGCGCTGTATGGTGCCTGGATGGCCTGCGGCAACATCGTCGCCTGGATATCGATGTCGGAAGGCGGCACCTCTCTTTTGTTGCAGCAGCAGACAGCGCGGGCATTCGGCAAGGTCGCCCACGACGAATTGAGTCAAGTCATCGGATCGGGCATCTTGCTGGTCTTTGTGCTCAGCGCTGCAGCCTGCGCGTTTGGTCTGGGACTTTCTCCATTCGTGTCGACCTGGTTGGGATTGCAGGGTGGCGAAGCATCCGAACTTTCAAAAGCGTTTAGCTTGGCCGTTGTGGCTATGGCGGCAAGTTGGATCTGGGGTGCTCCACGTTCGGTCTTGCAGGGTTTTCAGCGTCATCTCGCAATAGGAATCACGAGCGTCAGTGCGGAATCAGCGAGTATCGTTGTCACGATCGTTCTTCTGTACAAAGGTTGGGGGCTTATTTCCATTCCAATTGGAATGGTATTCCGCGAACTCCTCAACAATCTTGTGCTGTGGCCGATCTTTGTTATCGCCTTGAAGCGCGTCAAGGTTCGACCATCCGTATCGAGAAGCCAAACTTTATCACTTTTGAAATTAATGGGCTGGACGTCACTAAACCGTTTGGGGAGTTCGTTGATTAAGAATTGCGACGCCTTTTTGATTAGTATGTTTCTGGGTAACAGAATGGTTCCCGTGGCGATTTTTACCAAAAGGGCCTGGGATATTCTTGTCGTTTTCGTGAATAGGCTGAGCTTTTCCTTCGTACCCGGCCTGTCACATCTCCACAGTGCGGATGGGCCCGCGGCCTATCAGGCGCTCACCAATCGATTATTGACTGTTGTAACAGCTTCGATTGGCGTCGGTACAGGAATCGCGTGGGGACTCAATGAGTCGTTTATTCAACTCTGGCTGGGGCATGATTTCTTTGCCGGGCGTGTATACAACTCGTTGCTTGGAGTCGCAACGTTCGTCGGTGTTATTGCATTTACAGTTTCTCAAATCTTGTTGTCAGCGAACAATATCCGAGGATCGGCAATCGGCCAGACAGGGATGAATGTCGCGCGCCTTCTGGTGCTTCTTCTGACGATTTCCTACGTGGAGATCCTTAGCATTCCGATTAGCACGATTCTCGCCTTTATTTTTGTCGGCGCTCCCTATTTTCTTAGGCAATGGCGCAAGACATTGGGTTTCTCCGATAGACAAATGGGTCTCCAATTGTGGGTGATCGGACGTGCCGTCGCCATTGCCGTCATTTTGGGGCTAATATGGTCGACTTACGTTCCTTTGGCGGAATCATGGTTGCTTCTGGTTGGACAGGGCGTCGCGCTTTTGGCGATTTTGCTTGCGGCCTACTACGCCGTCGATCCCGCGATTCGGGGGGAGATGCGAAACTTGATTGGTTTTGTCGGTCGTTATGTCGGGAGGAGCGCGAAGCGAGATGGCTAGTGATCAAAAGGCATGGTCGTAAGGGGCGAGCGTGTAAAATGGCTCAACGTCTGAGGTCTACTTTGTCAGGGCAAACGACATGAGGGTTCTCGTTACCGGTGGAGCTGGATATGTGGGCAGCCACGCCGTCAGGG
The DNA here is from genome assembly GCA_022360095.1 of Phycisphaerales bacterium. Lineage (GTDB taxonomy): Bacteria > Planctomycetota > Phycisphaerae > UBA1845 > UTPLA1 > JAKSDK01. The sequence continues at coordinate 139,188 of JAKSDK010000138.1, read as the reverse complement.
CTTTGATCGCGGCCGGCCACGAGGTCGTCGTGTTCGACAACCTTTCGTCAGGGCATGCCGAGGCGGTGCCTCCGCAGGTCCGGCTGGTCGTCGGCGATCTTGGAGACAGCGACCTGTTGGACGGTTTGTTTCGTCAGGAACGGTTTGACGCCGTCATGCATTTCGCGGCGTTCATCGAAGTCGGGGAATCCGTCAGGGCGCCGTTGAAGTTTTATCGAAACAACGTCGGCAACTCGATTCGTCTCCTTGAGGGGATGCAACGACACGATGTCCTTCGGTTCGTGTTCAGCTCGACGTGTGCCGTTTACGGGATTCCGGGTCGGATGCCCCTGGTCGAGGATATGCCGCGATCTCCCGCCAGTCCGTACGCGCGGGCCAAATTGGCGGTCGAATGGGCCCTGGCAGACTCCGCTTCGGCCTGGGGGCTGGGCTTTGTGGCGCTTCGATATTTCAATGCGGCCGGTGCGGCCGCCGGCGGAATCATCGGCGAGGATCATGATCCGGAGACGCATCTCATTCCCAACGTCCTCAAAGTCGCGCTCGGTCAATCCGATAAGGTCAAGGTTTTTGGAACGGATTATGACACTCCGGACGGTACCTGTGTGCGGGACTATGTGCACGTGGATGATCTTGCGCTTGCCCATGTTCGGGCGCTGGAAACCCTTCAATCTGGTGAGCAGCGCTATTACAATACGGGGACAGGCCGCGGCATGAGCGTCCGCGAAGTGATCCAGGTCGCACGCGACGTGACGGGGCATCCGATTCCGCTGGTGGAAGAAGCACGGCGACCTGGAGACGTTCCCGTGCTTTATGCCGACGCGACCAAGATTCGGTCTGAACTCGGTTGGACTCCGGTTCACGATGATTTAGGCGACATCATCTCCAGCGCGTGGGCCTGGCATAAATCGCACCCCAATGGTTACAGATCCGTTCAGGGTAGGAGCGCAGGATAGGATTTTTTTGAACGAACCATGAGCTACTATTTAGGCATTTTTTCGACGCACCCGATCCAGTATCAGACCCCGCTTTGGCGGAAGCTCGCGGCGCGCGACGATGTTCGAGTTCATGTCTACTACGCGAGTGACGCTTCGGTCCGGGGTGAGTTCAATCAGGAATTCGGGGTTGAAATAAAGTGGGATATTCCGCTGCTCGAGGGGTATCCTTATACTTTCCTGGAAAACAAAGCCAGAAAACCGGGTCCTGCCCACAAGGGGTTTTGGTCTTTTAACTGTCCCGAGGTTTTTTCGATACAGCGTCGGGAGCGGTTTGATGCCGTTCTTATTCATGGCTATGAGCGGTATTTGAGCTGGCAAGTCATTCGTTCGGCAGGTCGCACGGCGACACCGATATTAATACGCGGAGACAATCGGGAAGGCACGGGGGTTCGCCGATCCGCTGCATTTGAATTCTGTCGAAGTTTTGTCCTCGAACGGCTGTACAAGCGCATCGCCATTGGGCTTTCGATAGGCAGCTACATGCGACGTCACTACATCAATCATGGGATGGAAGAATCGCGGATCGTCGATTGTCTTCACTGCGTTGAGGACGAGCGGTTTGAAGCCGAGAGTCAGGCGCTTTTGCCCTCGAGATCGAAACGCCGATCCGAAATGGGAATTCGTGAGGACGATCTGGTTCTCATATTCAGCGGGAAACTGATCCCACGCAAGAATCCGATGTTGCTGGCTCGTGCCCTGAAGCATGTCCAGGCTCGTGAGAGAGTCTGGATATTCATCGCGGGTGACGGGCCCTTGTACGAGGAGCTTGAACGCGCGCTACGCGACGTCATTGGTGAACGGGCGGTGATGCTGGGTTTCTTGAATCAAAGCCAGCTGGGTAATTATTACTCGCTTGCGGACCTTCACGTGCTCCCGTCCGTGTACGAAAGCTGGGGGCTTGTCGTCAACGAGGCAATGTACTTCGGCCTGCCGGCCGTCGTGACGGATCGAGTCGGGTGCGGTGAGGACCTGGCGATTCCATATCAAACGGGGTTCATTATTCCCAACAACGACGCAGAGGCATTGGGCCGACATATTCAAGAGCTTGTCGGCAATCCTGCGCTGCTTAAGAAAATGAAAGAACAGGCTGCCCATCATATTCGTCAATATAGTATGGATGGCGCGGTCGAAGGGATCGTCGAGGGCTGCCGGCGAGCAAAGGCAATGTGCAATTAACGATCGATTGGCTTCTTCAGGATGGCCGCATGAATTATAGAGACCGGATCTACGAAAAGTATACCACCACGGTTCACCGACTGGCAGAAGATTCCGACGTCCGCGCATTTGATCGCTGGGGCGACGCGTATGATACGTATATGCGAGGTTGGCTTCCGGTAGAGAAGGATGCGCCGATAGTCGACGTCGCGTGTGGATACGGCCGCTTGCTTCGCTATTTCACGAAGCGCGGGTTTACCAATGTGCTTGGCGTGGATATCAGTCCGGAGCAAGTTGAATACGCAAAGAAGCTACATTCGAACGTGGTTCAGTCGGATGTGCTCGAATTCTTAAAGACACATCCTGGCGAATTCGCCCTGATCACGGCCTTCGACATCATCGAGCATTTTCAGAAAGATGAAGTGCTTGATTTTCTGGATGCCTGCTTTCTTGCCCTCCGGCCCGGAGGACGTTTGGTTTTGCAAACCCCCAACGGGGACACGCCTTGGGGGCTGATGCACCGTTACAACGACTTCACACACGAACTAGGGTTCAATCCGACCTCGATGGGATGGATCTTGAAGCTGTGCGGTTTCGAGAGATTTGAGGCCCGAGAGCAGGGACCGGTGCCCCGCAGCATCACGTCGGTGTGCCGTTTCACCTTGTGGAAACTGTTACGAGCAAAGATGTTGTTTCACAACCTGGTGGAAACGGGTTCGATGGGAAGCGGTGTGTTGACCCGCGTCTTCATTTCTTCGGCGGTTCGGCCTCACGGAGGGAATGGGGCGCCGTCGTAGGGCGGCTTGCCGCCGATTTTGACAGTGTGTGCGGGATGAGCCTTTCAGAAAAGAAGTTAAAGATCCTCTATTTTGGCGCCAATCGTGGAAACAGCGGTTCACGCGTTCAGGGACTACGCCAATTGGGGCATCAGGTGGAATTCGTTTTTCAGCGGAGTCCGATTGAGACCGCCTGGCGGCCATGGCGTTCATTGGAATGGCGATTGTGCAATGGTCCAATAACGCTCAAGCTGAATCGTCGATTTCTTCGTCGCGCCTTGGAGGTCCGGCCGGATTTGGTCTGGACCGAGATGGGTAAGCTTATCTATGCTCGAACATTAAAGCAGATCAAGGAGCGGTTGGGTTGTTTGCTGGTCAATACCTATTCCGACGACTTCCTGGATAAATCGAGCACGAAACGATCCCCGCACTACGAGCGAGCGATCCCTTTGTACGATCATATATTCACGCCGCGCGATGTGAACTTTGATGAACTGCGGCATCGAGGAGCCAAGGCGGTGGGCAAGTTTTGGAAGGGTTTTGATCCGGAGTTCCATTTTCCCGAACGGCTGACGGATGAGCAGAGGTCTGAGTTTGCCACTGATTTGGTCTTTATTGGTCATGGAGAGCCGAGTCGGATCGAACCCTTGACCGCCTTAGCGATGGAAATCACCGAGATGAAAGTGTGGGGCAACGGCTGGCAGCGATTCCGGCTACCGCCCGAGCTTCGAAGCAAGGTGATGTATCGTGGCGCAGCGTTTGAGAATTATCGCCGTGCTTTGTCCGGCGCGAAGATCGCGGTTCAACTACTCTCCTGCTGGGCCCGAGATACTCAGTCTTCCCGCTCTTTCGAGATCCCCGCGTGTGGTGTCTTTATGCTTGCGGATCGGACCGAGGATCACCTTGCTTCGTTTGAAGAAGATAAAGAAGCGGTTTTCTTTTCGAGCACGGAAGAAATGGTGGACAAAGCGAAATATTATCTAAAGAACGACGAAGCCCGTGAGCGGATCGCCCAGGCCGGATATCGTCGGTGTTTGGAATCCGGCTATTCCAACTATGATCGAGCCCGGCTCATGCTTCAAGAGGCGCTCGCCGCGACTTCTTCTCATGAAGCATTTGTAAAGACTCCGTAGGATAGAGTATGCGTATGCAAGCTTCCTATGCAGAGCCGGCGGTCGCCGGCATTCAGGATAGAAACACGGGCCTTCGCAGTTCGATTGCCTGGCTGCGGCGGCCTTTGTTCGTCGTCATTATCATCCTGCCCCTGCTGATTTTTTACCTGGTGGGCCGCGAGCACCTCGCGGGAAGCATGCTGGCTTATCTGAATTGCTGCATCGGCATCTCAGCATTCATTTATCTGGCCAGCCGGCAAACAATTGAGGCGATGGTTCCGTTAGCCATCTTGCCGGTCGGGATCATTGCATGGCCGTTGGGCAACATCTACTGGGCCATCTGGAACCCCATGGCGGAAATGACGAATCGTCCTTTCTCGTACCCGCTCCTGCTTCTTCAGGACAATGTGCGCCTCCAGTCGGCGGTCCTGATGTTCTTCGTCATTTATCTGGCTTTTGTCTTGCCTGCAGCGAGAAGAAAAGGGCCCGCTATCTTCCCTTATGTGGCCAACTATCGGCGCTGGGCCCTGGCGATCGTTTTGTTCAACGTTATTCTGATTTCTCCGGTGTTCATCGCACAAGTTGCGGGCCTTGGCAGGGAAAGCGTCGTCTACAAAAACGTGGCCTCGTTCTATTATTATTCGGCGGGTCTGTTATTTACGGCCGGTGTTTTGGTCGTCAACCTTTCAAAGTCGAATAAAGCTTTCCTTGTCATCTATTTTGGGATCGGGATGTTTTTGAGTGCGATCTTCAGCGGCCGCGGGCTGATCGCCCGGCCCATCCTCGCTTTTCTGGTGGGTGTCTTTTTCATGAGCCCGCTTAGTGGGAAGCGCAAAATGATGCTCCTGGCGATCCTCATGTTCATTTTTCCCTGGTACACGTTGATCGGCAGCACGACTCGTCAAGTTTTCGGCAAAGAGGAAGGCGGAAATCTGCGAGGTCGTATGGAAGTTCTGAAGAACTGGCGGGAATACAAAGCCGGACAAAGCCCTTTGGATGCGGTATTCGGCAGACTACACTGGACCGGAGGGCATTCGATTTTGACGGATTCACCCAGTCGGGTTCCGTATTTGGAGTTCAACGCGTTCGCTTACGGTCGGGAGATTCTGGAACGCCTCCTTCCAGGCCGTCTCTATTATCGTCCTCACTATTCCGGCACGCTTCCGCTCAATCGTTACGGACACCAGATCACGGAGGCGAACTCCGTTGAAATATCGATGATCGGTCATTTGTATATGCTGGGAGGATGGGTTCCGCTTGCCGTGGGGGCCGCATGCACGGGTCTGTTGCATGTTTGTCTGATGGGCTATCTGCGGCGGACCTGGCACCGATCTCCGTTAAAAGCCCTAACGCTATATTCCGTGCTGTTTAGCCTATTTATCACGTTCCTGCTTTCGGATCCAATTTCTCATTTCCGATCCGTCGTGTGGTACTCAGCCTACGGGTGGCTCCTTTATCAATTTTTGAGAATCATCACTCAGGCGGACACGCCACATCAAAGCCCTGACGACGCCGGCCATGGCCTTTACCCTTCGATGCAGCATTGATGGAAGAGACGCGGGATTTGGCATTTGGCGTTTCGCGTGATGATTCGTTTACCATGGTGCATCACAAGATGCCTCGGCATCGGTGGCGCGCTTTGCTTTGAGATGGCTTGCAGGCAGACATCAGGGTGGTGAGAAGGCGTCATTAGAAGGATTTGGGTTGAAGGAATGAACTATCTGGTTGCTGTTGACTATTGCTTTGTTGATAAGCCGGGAGGCATGGGGCGCGTCGCCTGGGATGTGGCCACGGCGATGCGTGACCGTGGGCATTGCGTTTCGATGATTAGTGCCCGTCAGAACTCAGGGGCGGATCTACCGCCGGTTTCCGAAACGGATGGGATTCGTATCCTGAGGTACGATCGTCCTCAACTCCTGGGTTGGCATCCACGGCGAGCGCAGCGGGCGATTGATGCCGCTGCAGAAGCCACACGCAAATGGTTGGGCTCCGAGACCTGGGACGTTGTTCACATACACACGCCGTTTACGGGGACAGGGGTGCTCAAGGCCTTGGGAGATGGACCGCGGTATGTTTACACGGTGCATTCTCCGTTGGTTCTGGAGCAGAAAATCAACTGGGCCACTCAGGGATTCGGCGGCCGGGTGAAAATGGCGTTTGGATTTGGCGCCCTCAAGCGGATTGAAGGTAACCTCTTGAAGGCGAGCCATGGTATACAGACGCTTTCTGAGTTTACACGAAGTCAGATTGAGCATTATTACGGATTGGCCCACCGTGTCACGGTGATTCCTCATTGGCGGCGACAGGACTTGAAACGAATCCATACCAAGCAGGAAGCCAGGCAACAGCTCGGCTGGCCCCAAGATGAAAAGATGTTGTTTACCGTCCGTCGCCACGGCAAACGCTATGGCCTGGATGTGGCCATTCAAGCGATCGGTCCGATTGCTGCGGAAGGGAGATGTCTATTCGTTGTCGGCGGAGACGGTCCGCTTCGGCCGACACTCGAAGCGATGGCGCGCGAACAGGGCTGTGGTGACCGCGTGCGATTCACCGGCCGTTTGTCTGACAAGGACTTGATCCTCGCGTATCAAGCAGCGGATCTGTTTATCTTGCCGACGGTCGCACTGGAATGCTTCGGTCTAATTACACAGGAGGCGTTTGCGTTTGGTTGCCCGGTCCTCAGCACCGATGCCTGTGCCATCCCGGAAACGATGCGTCCGATCATGCCCCAGTTTATCGTGCCGGCGGGAGATGCGTCGGCCTTGCGACAAAAAGTGGAAGACTATCTGGCGGGGAAATTGAAGCCGCCGCCGCCTGAAGCGCTCGTCGATTATCTAGACCAGCGGTTTCATGAATCGGTTGTACTCCCCAAAATGTTCGAGCTTCTGGAACGCTGAGAGGATTCCCATAAATACACCAGGGTTTCTTAGCCCTCGCGATCAAGCGTGTTATCGGATAGGCTCTTTCGCGTTTCTTTTTCGATCAGGGAACACAGGCTCGGCTTCGGGCGTAGGGACGATGGGCGACATGCTCTTGCGAAACATCGATGCCGCCGGCATGCCACATGGCCCGAGTTTCACGGTTGGACCATTGCATGCTTGATCATGGTCATACGGTTCCGGTCCGATACAACACGAAGATCGGGTGTAAGGCGGCGCTGTTTGTTGATTCGGTCGTCATGGAAAATGTGAGCTTGTCATAGCCCGGCCGCTGGGAATTTCTACTTGTACGATTACGACGCAGGTTGATGAAGATACTTCATGTCACACCACACCTGAATGAGGAGGGTGGGGGACCGGCTCGGGCGCTGGCCACCCTGGCCCGAGCCCAGGCAATGCGTGGCGATGACGTCGTGGTCTTGTGTTGTTGTCGAACGTCAGGCCCTCAGACGCTGATGCCGGGACGCTACGATAACATGACCGTGCACGAGCCGGTGACGACGTCAGGGTTGAGGTGGTACGAACGCAAAGTCAAACGAGCGATCGAACAAGCGGCGTCCGATCGAGACATCCTTCATGTCCACGGCACCTGGCGATATCACAGTCTAGGAAGTGCGGCCGTGGCCGAGGCCTATGGAATTCCATTCGTGCTGCGGACGATTGGCAACCTTGGAATCCATACGCGCCATCACAAACGCTGGTTGAAGTTTCCGTACTTTGTGCTTCTGGAACGACCCGCCGCCAATAAGGCCGCGGCGGTTCATTGCCTTAGCGTCAAGGAGCGCAATGAACTTGCAGGGCTCGGACTGACGGCCCGAAAGTTTATCGTTCCCAATCCGGTGGACACTTCCCTGCTCGATGCGGAATCGGATGACGCGTCTCTGGAGAGGTTGTGCCCGAAGATCGAGGCGGAACACAAAGTCATTCTGTATCTCGGCCGTATTTCCTTTATCAAGAATCTGGATGTGTTATTGGAGGCCTTCATCCGCCTCCACGACGCCTTTGCAGACTGGCATCTTGTGATCGCAGGACCGAATACGTTTCCCAAGGTGGCCGGTGCTTTGCAAAGGCGAATTGCCGAAGCGGGCGTCGGCGGACGCGTTTGGCTGACAGGCATGGTTCGGGGAGGAGTGAAGGCAGCTTTCTTGAAGCGTGCGGACGTTTTTGCGCAGCCGTCGAGACATGAGAATTTCGGCGTGTCCGTCGCTGAGGCCTTGCTCTTCGGAAAGCCGTGTGTCGTCTCCGACGGTGTCGCATTAAGTGAAGACATCGTCGAGGCCGATGCTGGTATCAGTTGTCCGTCCAAGGTGGATGCGTTCGAGGAGGGATTGCGGGGAATGCTTGGCGATGCCGCGCGCAGACAGCGATGTTCCAGGGCGGCGTCCGCACTGTCCGACGGATTCCGCCCTGAAAACGTGGCGGAAGCGCTTGATCGAGAATATCGGACTTGCTTGGCCGGGCGTCGTGACTAAATGTGTTGCAAAGAACAAACTTGTTCTAGAACAAGAAGCGCATGAAACAGGTCGTTCAAAATCTGAATCGGGGTGAAATCATCCTGGAAGACGTGGCCGTCCCGTTGGCGCGTGCGGGCCATCTGCTCATCCAATCGAGGGCAACCCTGATTTCGGCCGGGACGGAGCGGATGCTCGTCGAGTTTGGAAAGGCCTCCCTGCTGGCGAAGGCCAGGTCTCAACCGGAGAAGGTGCGACAGGTTCTCGACAAGATTAAGTCGGACGGGTTGTTGCCGACGTTGGAGGCTGTGTTTGCGCGTCTGGATGAGCCGATGCCGTTGGGCTATTGCAATGCCGGCGTTGTGATCGGCGTGGGTGAGGGCGTCGACGGTTTCGAAGTCGGCGATCGTGTCATCAGCAACGGCCCGCATGCGGAGATTGTGTGCGTACCGATGAACCTGTGCGCGAAGATCCCCGGCGACGTTCCTGACGAACACGCGGCGTTTTGTGTTCTCAGTTCAATCGCTTTGCAGGGCATACGCTTGCTGTCTCCAACATTGGGTGAGCGCATTGTGGTCTCCGGACTCGGGCTCATCGGCCTGATCGCCGTGCAGCTGCTCCGTGCAAGTGGGTGCGAGGTGCTGGGGATCGATCTGGATGCCCGAAAGTTGGAATTGGCACGTCAGTTCGGCGCGCAGACCGTCGACCTTTCCACCGGCGCTGATCCCGTGACGGCGGCAATGGCCTTCTCAGAAGGACGCGGCGTTGACGGAGTCTTGATCACGGCGTCTGCAAAATCCAGCGAGATCGTTCATCAGGCAGCCGCAATGAGCCGCAAGCGAGGTCGATTGATTCTGGTCGGCGTCGTCGGACTTGAGCTGCGACGATCAGATTTTTATGAGAAGGAGCTGTCTTTTCAGGTCTCGTGCTCCTACGGTCCCGGGCGATACGATTCGACGTACGAACTGCAGGGGCAGGATTATCCGTTTGCGTTCGTGCGATGGACGGAGCAGCGAAACTTTGAAGCGATTCTCGCGATGTTGGGATCAGGGAGGCTCGACGTTACCGCGATGATCGATCGAAGCGCGCCCTTGTCGGACGCCGCCGGGATTTATGATGATCTGGCGACAAAAAAGGACACGCTCGGGCTGATCCTGACCTATCCGGAAGAGAAGCCGGATCTTCAACGGACCATCACGTTGACGGGCGAACAACCACCCGCTCAGACAAGAGGGGAGCGTCGTGCGTGTGTCGGTGTCATCGGAGCGGGCAACTACGCGAAGCTGATGTTGCTACCCGCATTTGCCAAGACTCCTGCTGTTCTGAAGAGCCTTGCCAGCGCAAGCGGTGTCAGTGGTACGCACGTGGGGCGCAAGTTCGGCTTTCAACAGACAACAACCGATTATCATTCGCTTCTGGCGGATACGGACATCAACACCGTCGTGATTGTGACCCGTCACAACATGCATGCGAAAATGACCGTGGAAGCCCTTGAAGCAGGGAAGCACGTCTTCGTGGAGAAGCCGCTGGCCTTGGCTGTCGAGGAGCTCAAACGGATCGAGCAGGCCTACGCCCAGGCCGGTGATCGCCAGCTCCTCGTCGGCTTCAATCGCCGCTTTTCGCCTCACACGGTCAAAATGAAAGAACTCTTGAGCCGTCGCGCTGAGCCGATGTGCATGGTGATGACGGTCAACGCCGGATTCATCCCTCCGGACCATTGGACGCATGATCCCAAAGTCGGCGGCGGACGAATCATCGGCGAAGCCTGCCATTGGATCGATTTGCTTGCTTTCCTCACTGATCATCCGGTGACAGCCGTGCAAGCGGCCGTCCCTTCTCGCTGGGACGGTGTCGGTTCGGCCGATGACAAGATGACGATGACGCTTTGGTTTGCAGACGGTTCACTCGGCACGATTCACTATCTTGCCAACGGCGACAAGGGCTTCCCCAAGGAAAGGCTCGACGTCTTTTGCGAACAGAGAATATTGCAGTTGGACAATTTTAAGCGTTTGCAGGGTTACGGATATCGGGGTTTTCGAAGCTTCAAGACGTCGCGTGTAGACAAAGGGCAAAATTCCGAAACGAGCGCGTTCGTCGAGCGAGTGGCCAAGGGCGGGCCACTGTTGGTTTCGATTGAAGGCCTGGTGAACACGACACTAGCCAGTTTCGCAGCCGTCGAATCGGCAAGATCGGGGCAACGCGTGTGCTTAAATGGATTGGGTCGCGGCGCATCTCAACAAAACGATGAAACGGCCTTGTAAGCGCGATGTGAGATAGGGCGGCACGAGTGCATATTATTCATGCCTATAAGACACTCCGAACGCTGGGGCCGACCTTATTCGGGCGGCGGCTCTTTCATGCTTTCAAACTCAAGTCCGGCCTGATGAAGTGGCTTGATGCATCCGGCCCCTGCGGACCCGTTGAGTTGCAATCCCACCTGATGGATGAGGTGACGCCGGCGAGGATGCTGGCGGAGCGCCGGGAAGGAAAAGTGCCGTTTTTCTTTCGGGCGTCTCAGCTTAACGAGATGAGAGGCGTGCTCAGAGCGATGGCTCCCGAAGAAGCCGATCGAGCCATTCACGCGAAGGTGGAAGCGCTGGAGCGCGGCCGAGTGGAGTTTTTCAGTCATTGGGAAGCGGATTTGGGTGACCCGATTCAATGGCAACTGAATCCGATCAAAAAGAGCACCTGGCCGACGGATCGGCACTGGAGTGACTACGGGCTCTTCAATCCGGACCTCGGTGACGTGAAATTGGTATGGGAGGCCAGCCGGTTTTCGCAGTGTTATTTCCTGACCCGGGCGTTTGCATTCACGGGCGATGAACGCCCTTTGTCCTTGGCGCTGCGTCGAATGGAAGAGTGGATCGACGCGAATCCGGCTGCTCGCGGCGTTCAATGGAACTGCGGACAGGAAACGGCCTTTCGGCTAATGGCGTGGTGCTTTACGCTGAATGCGGCCTATGCGACCGAATTGTTGTCTGTGGAGCGTTTTGCGAAGATAACCGCCTCGATTTATCGTCAGGCACTACGAATCGAGCGTCATATCGGGTTCTCACAAAGTTTGAAAAACAACCACGCGTTGAGCGAGGCCGTCGGCCTTTACACGGCGGGTCTGCTTTTTCCGGAGTTCGACCGTGCCGAGTCGTGGAAACGGATGGGGAAGCGTATTCTGGTCGAGCATGCGGACAAGCAGATCTTCGAAGACGGCTCGTTCATTCAACATTCGATGAATTATCATCGTGTGATGTTGCACGATTGCATCTGGGCTGCCCGCCTCGGTCGGCTTCATGGCGACGCGTTCCCGGAGCGGTTTGTCGATCGGGTCCGTAAAGCATCGGATTTCGTTTTTCAGATGCACGATGCGCAATCCGGGCGCGTGCCCAACTACGGGGCCAACGACGGTGCTCTGGTTCTGCCGCTGAGTTCGTGCGACTATCTCGATTATCGTCCCGTCATTCAGTCTTCTCATTATTTGGCGAACGGAAGGCTTGTGCTTGACGACGGTCCGTGGAACGAGGAGCTGCTTTGGCTGTTTGGCGCGGAATCGTTGAAGGGGGAGATATCGCAGGCGGAGCCGCGAAGCAGCGAATACGATGTTGGAGGTTATTATACGATTCGCGGGAAGGAGACCTGGGGAATGATCCGGTGCCACACATACAAGGAACGCCCGGGTCAGGCGGACATGCTCCACTTTGATTTGTGGTGGCGAGGCCGGAACATTCTGCGCGACAGCGGCACCTTTCAATATTATTGTCCAAAGCCGTGGATCGACTACTTCAAGACGACAAGGGCGCACAATACGATCGAAGTGGACGGAATGAACCAGATGACCAAAGGACCTCGATTTCTCTGGTTCGATTGGACGCGCTCCAGATTCAGAGAGCACGTATTGAACGACGATGACCGCACCGAGCGTTGGGAGGGCGAACACTACGGCTATGTGTCTCGTTGCGGCGTCACACATCGACGCGTCCTCGATCGCAACGGCGATCGGGTCTGGGTGATCAGGGACGAATTGCTTGGTTCAGGTCGCCATGATGCTGTATTATCCTGGAACCTGGGTGATTGGCCCTGCGTGTGGGACCCGGATGAAAGTCGGTTGTCCCAGGAAACACCGGTCGGCATGATCCGGCTGACGGTCAGTGTGGAGGGTTGCGAACGACATCATGCGGAAGTCGTGCGTGGCCTGGAAGACGCCGAATCCCCCCAAGGTTGGGAGTCACTTTACTATGCTGAGAAGAAGCCGATTCCCGTCTTGAGGCTGGCAGTTTCCGGAACGTGCCCGATGCGCTTCGTCACTCACCTTGAATTGGGGGGAGGCCATTCGGCTTGAGGTTTCAGCAAAAATTGAGTCGATTCCTTCTCACGAATGCGGAAAAATGCACGTAGCCTATATCCACCAACATTTTCAGACTCCGCAAGACACGGGCGGGACGCGATCCTATGAAATGAGCAAACGTCTGCTCGCCTCCGGGCACCGAGTCAGCATGATCAGCGGCGCCATGGAGGGGGCCGGGCACAGGGTCGGCCTGAGCGGCGCGATGAAGCAAGTCGACGTTGACGGGATCGATGTTTTTTATATCAACGAGCCCTATGAAAACAAGATGAGCTTCTGGCAACGAGTGGCATGTTTTCGTCGTTTCGCCAAGAAGGCACAGGGCGTTGTTGAAGCACGGAAACCGGATCTGGTTTTTGCGACCAGCACGCCGTTGACCGTCGGGACGCCGGGCATGAAAAGCGCAAGAAATCTGCGCGTGCCGTTTGTTTTTGAGGTTCGCGACCTCTGGCCGGAACTCGCCATCGCCATGGGCATCATCAAGAATCCCGCAATGATCTGGTATCTTCGGCGTTTGGAGCGCCGGATCTACTCAGCGGCGACCCATTGCATTGCTCTGTCTCCGGGCATGAGGGAAGGTATCGCGCAAACCGGCTATCCTGAGAAGCAGATCACAGTCATCCCCAATGCCTCCGATTTAGAGTTGTTTCGGCCGGACCACGAGTTGGCGAGAGATCAATGGATCGGAGACCCGACACGTTGTCGCTTCGCCTTCACCGGCGCCCACGGAAAGGCCAACGGCCTGGACGCGCTGATCGACACGGCTGCAGAACTAAAGCGACGCGGTGAGCGGGGCATTCAGTTTATCTGTGTGGGCAGCGGCGGCCTAAAACCCGGGCTTGTTCGGCGGACACGGGACATGGGGCTCGAAGAGGATATTCTCTGGCATGATCCCGTCTCCAAGGCGGATTTGGCTCGGATGCTGCCGACATTCGATGTGGGGCTGATGTTGCTAAAAAACGTACCGGCCTTTTACCGAGGCACTTCGCCGAACAAATTCTTTGATTACATTGCCAGCGGTTTGCCTGTGTTGAACAATTACCCGGGCTGGTTGGCGGGGATGATTGAGGAGAATGATTTCGGCAAAGTTGTGCCGCCTGATGATCCCATGGCATTTGCAGATGCGTGCGTCTGGTTTCGCGATCATCGGGACGACGCGATCGACATGGGCAGGCGTGGTCGTCTTTATGCTGAAACCGCATGTTCACGGGAAGAACGCGCGAGGCAATTCGTTGAAACGTTGGAGGCTGCCCACGCGTCCTGGCAGAATGGCCGGCGTCCACTGGCTCGTTGAGCCCCTAAGACTCCTCTTCGCACGCTGCAATCATCACGATTCTAACACTGCGCGTTTCTCTGCAATAACTTCGCGCAAGATGTCATCGAGGCGCAAGCTCGGCTGATAGCCGATTTTTGCATGGATACGATCCAGCGACGGCACTCTTCGCATCATGTCATCGAACGGCCGTCCGTAGGCATCTTCATAGGAGACGTAGCGCTTCTTGCTCTTGCTTCCAGTCATCTCGATGATCTTGTCCGCCAGCGCCCCGATGGTGATTTCCTCCGTGGCTCCCACGTTGTAGACGCGGCCGAACGCCGTGGGGCATTCCATCAAATCGACCACCGCCTTCACAACGTCGCCGACATACCCAAAACAACGCGACTGGTTTCCGGTTCCGTAGATCTCCAAGGGCTCGTGCTTCAAGGCTCGCTCCACGAACCGAGGAATCACCATTCCATATCGACCGGTTTGCCGCGGTCCGACGGTGTTGAAGAAACGCGCCACGATGACGGGGAGATCAAATTGCTGGTGATAGGCCAGGCCAAGGAATTCGTCGATGGCCTTTGAACAGGCATAGGACCAACGCGAGAAACGGGTCGCGCCCAGCGTCGTATCGTCATCCTCGCTGAACGGGACCTTGTCGCTCTTGCCGTAAACTTCGCTGGTCGAAGCCAGGAAAACTGGCTTTTGAAAGTGATTGCAGGCATGGAGGACGACTTCAGTGCCGTGGATGTTCGTCTCGATCGTGTGAACGGGCTGGTCCACAATCAACTGAACACCGACCGCCGCCGCCAGATGGAACACTTGATCCGCCTTTTCGACAAGCTTCGTTACGATCTTCGGGTGCCTGACATCGCCCCCGATGAACCGCAGTTTCGGGTGTTCCATGACCTTGGACAGATTGTCGAGATTTCCGGTCGAGAGGTTGTCCAGCACGACGACCTCATCACCTCGGTCGAGCAAATACTCGGCCAGGTGAGAACCGATGAAACCGCCGCCGCCTGTAATGAACGCTTTCATGGCACTCCTGGTTTGGTTAACGCGAAAAAGTAAGTTCCTAGGTCATTATCGACGCGACGGCCTGTCTTCAGGTGTTTTTCACCTGATCAGACCCTCTTTGCGCATTTCGTCGAGCACTCTTCGGGCGAGTGAGCGTACGCGCTGGGTGTGGGGACCGTCGCGAATGTCCGTCAAGAGTGCTTCCGCCTTATCGGGTCGGAAGTAACGTGTCTGACGACACCTTCGATGCGTGTAGAATCTTGCCAGATAATACGATGGTCCATAAGCTCCGTTCGCGACGTTTTGCGCTTGTAACAGCGATTTCTCCGCTTGTTCCAGCTCGCCCAACGCCAGATAGCAATGACCAAGGCCGATGTAATTTTCGACCCGGACGGAGCGCGTTGGAATGGCCAACACGCGCTGCCGGATTTGGATCGCTTCTTGGGCGCGTCCCTGTCGGGCTAATTCTCTCGCGTTCGAGGAAAGCCAGGCCGCGGTCAACTCGACTCCGAAAAGCGCCGACAGCGGCACCAGTGGAACAAGGCTCCATAGTAAACGCAGCTTGATCTCCCGGCGTAATAAAATAGCGGCGTGCGCAAGCGATGCCAGATACGCGGGGAGCCAGAAAACAGGCATCCTCGTGCTGGCCGCGATAATGGACAAGAGCGCCAGAAGGCTCGCCGCCACTCGGCCTTTTGAGGGACAGTTGGGCTGTATGGCGGCCCTGAAAAGCGAGACGGCGACCAGAATGAAGCCGTATAGCCACGTCTCGGCCTGCATCGATGGAAAAAAGCTCGGTAGGTATTCACCCATGGGATAACCGTAAGCGTCTCCGATCAACGCGCGAACGGGACGATAGTCCAGGAGAAGATGACTATAGATTGCCAGGGCGGCAATGACGTAGGGCGACGTTTTCCTGAATCGACCGGATAACCCCATGATGATCCAGACGAAGAGGACGAGACCGGCCGTAAGTAGCGGCGAACCCGTCAGAAAATGATGATTTGTGGAATCAGAGACACAGATCCAGGCGATCCATTCCACGAGGTCCACAAGGTAGGCGAGCAGAACGACGAGGCCCGGCCAGAGGTACCGGAGCAAGTCATGAGACTTTGATCGATCAAGTCCCGCGAGTGAAAGCCCAACGAGTGCGTGTCCGACAATCGCCATTCTTGAATCTTGTCATCGTTTCGAGCAATGTTCAAGATGCCACGGGGGGATCGCGTTCGATCATTAAGCGAGCAGTCTTAATCGGCAGAAACCGCCGACCTGGTCGCAGTTTTCGCTATCGTAACGCGTCAACTGTTGTACGGCGGGTCGTTGATCTCGGTTCTATGTTGTTTCTAACTTCATATCAGATGAAACGTTGTCCTCAACGAAGCCTGTTCGACGATATTAAACCGGGACAGTAAGCCTTGCGACATCCTTGAATCCTGAAGGTGGGTCGGTGGCCTCATGTCCGGGATTTCTCGTGATGGACTCGCTTTCGTCCCAAAAAAGGGGCGCACCGAGTTTTCCGAGTCCATCGATAGGTCGTCCAGACATTACAACCTATCCAGGCGGCATTGAACGGCCCTCTCGCCCGTTGTCGTCTGAATTGGCCGTTGCCTGGCGGTTGTCGAACCTAAAATTGAATGGACTCCACCCCCTGATGGAGAGGTGTCAAACGATGGAGCAACGTGAAAACGAAATGGGCGAGCGAGATGGTTCGACGCCGAATGGCCCCTTGGGCAAGCGTGAGACTGAGGCCGTCGAGGCCTTGGCGGCCAGTCGAGATCAGATCCTGCAGGAATTGCGCAAGGTCATTGTGGGGCAGGAAGAGGTCATCGACCAGCTTCTGATCTGTCTGTTTGCCCGGGGGCATGGAATCCTCGAAGGCGTGCCGGGTCTGGCAAAGACGAGAGCGATCAATTCGCTGGCCCAGACTCTGAGTTTGTCGTTCAATCGTATCCAATTCACGCCCGATCTGATGCCCAGCGACATCACCGGTACCGAAATCATCGAGGAGGATAAGAGCACAGGCACGCGGCAATTGCGTTTTGTACAGGGGCCGGTTTTCGCGAACGTGGTCCTCGCGGATGAAATCAATCGGACGCCACCCAAGACTCAAGCCGCGTTGCTTGAGGCCATGCAGGAGAACCAGGTGACGGCCGCGGGTTTCACGCATCGGTTGCAGCAGCCGTTCTTCGTGCTCGCGACACAGAACCCGATTGAGCAGGAAGGGACGTATCCGCTGCCTGAGGCGCAGCTCGACCGCTTCATGTTCAAAATCCTGGTTGACTATCCGAGCGAGGAAGAGGAACTCCGAATCATTGAACTGACGACGTCGACGTCGGACGCGCCGCTCAAACGTGTTTTCTCCAGCGTTGATATCCAGGCGTTGCAGGAAGTCGTACGCAGGGTGCCGTGCGCCGATCACGTCATGCGGTATGCCATGCGATTGGCAAGGGCGTCTCGTCCCCAGTCGGAAGGAGCGCCTCAGTTCGTGTCCGATTTCGTCAGTTGGGGGGCGGGTCCCCGTGCGTCTCAGTTCCTGGTCCTGGCCGGGAAGGCCCGAGCGATTCTCGGGGGGCGATACCACGTTTCCACCGAAGACATTCGCGCCGTAGCTCATCCCGTTCTGCGGCATCGGATTGTGACCAACTTTAACGCTGAAGTAGACGGAATGACGTCTGACCGAGTCGTGGATCTGCTGTTGATGGAGATTCCTCAGAGCGAAACTCCGGATTTGGATGCCGTGGGAGCGGGTCGTGTGCTGAGCGACGGATGAAAAAAATGAAACCGAACCGGCTGATCCCGTATCGATTTTGAAGGGGGCGCCACGTCCGATGGTCCGTCAAACCGATGACTATCGCAAATACCTCGATCCGGCCGTGCTTGCGAAGATCCGCAGTCTGGATCTCCGTGCGCGTCTTCTTGTTCAGGGCTTTATCAGCGGCATGCATCATTCGCCGCTACGAGGTGTGTCGATCGAATTCGCTGAATATCGAAAATACTGCCAGGGAGACGATCTGAGGCATTTGGACTGGAAGGCCTACGGACGGACCGACAAGCATTATGTCAAGCAATACGAACAGGAGACCAATCTGCAATTGCTCCTGGCGGTCGATTGTTCTGAATCGATGAGCTATCGCTCGGCTTCCTCACCCCTTTCAAAACGAGACTATGCCACGACCGTTTCAGCCGCGATGGCATACCTGGCCCTGCAACAATCCGATGCGGTGGCCCTGGTCACGTTTGATAGCGAAGTGCGAAGGACAACCAGAGCCTCGAATAATCCTAATAAATGGAAACTCGTCGTGCAGGAACTTGAAAGCGCTCAAGGCACGGGGGACACGGCCTTCAGGTCCGTCTTCGACGAGCTGGCGGAAACGCTCGCGCAGCGGCATTTGATCGTTATTCTGAGCGACTTCCTGGGCGAAATGACGGATGTCTTAAACGGAATTCGACATTTGCGACATCGCGGACACGAACCCATTGTCCTGCACACGCTTGACCGTGCGGAGTTGACGTTCCCCTTTGATCAGCCCGTTCGGTTCAACGGTTTGGAGGGCATGGGGACCTTGCTGACGGAACCCCGCGTGATGCGTGAACGCTACTTGAGTGAATTGAATGAGTTTCTTGGTGCATTTCGCCGCGGCTGTCATGAGCAGCAGGCTGATTACGAACTCCTTGACACGAGCACTCCGTTGAGCGTCGCTTTGAGCGCATACCTCGCCGTGCGCTCAAAACGATCCAAACATTGGCGGTAGGCATGTGTTTCGCAGGACGTTCCTGCGTATTTGGTTCTTGATGAAGAGCGAGGAGAGCATTGTCTTTCGTTCATCCAGGCATTGCCGTGGCGACATTGGGCCTGGCGCTGTTGCCGTTGTTGATCCATCTGATCAATCGGCGGAGATACCGGCGCGAGCCCTGGGCGGCGATGATCTTTCTTGTCAAAGCCCACCGGCGCAGCCAGAACCGCATTCGCATCGATCGTTGGTGGCTCCTTGCGCTACGCACATTGGCCATTCTGCTCATAGGGCTGACCATCGCCAGGCCTTACATGAGCAAGCTTGGATCAGGGCGTTTCCTGACGGCGCCTCAATATGACCGAGTTCTGATTATCGACGATGGCTTGTCGATGCAGGCTCGCTTGGAAGACGGCCGATCCGCCTTTGATGCAGCAAAGAAAGCGGCGGTTCAGCTCATCGACAAGGCGCAAGCCGGTGATGGTCTCGGTGTGATCACCGCGTCATCGCCACCTCGCTCTTGGATGGATCAGCCCGCGCTGAACCGTGGCGCCGTCCACGAGATC
The DNA here is from genome assembly GCA_022360095.1 of Phycisphaerales bacterium. Classification (GTDB taxonomy): domain Bacteria; phylum Planctomycetota; class Phycisphaerae; order UBA1845; family UTPLA1; genus JAKSDK01. The sequence goes on along the minus strand of JAKSDK010000138.1, from coordinate 119,849 downwards.
GTTGCTTCGCTGCAATGCTCGGCTCGAACGACAGACTTGGCTGCAGCCGTTCGTCAGGCTTCGGAGATACTCTCACGAGGCAATGCCGTGGAGGGCTGTCGCGAAATCTATGTCCTGACTGATCTGTCTCGAGCCTCGTTTGATCATGCAAGCATGAACATCGTGGGAGGCGAGTCGACATTGAATGTCGATCGCCTGCTCTTCATCAATGTCGGTCCCGAAGTTCGCACGAACCTGGCCGTCACGAATCTGCGATGTGACGGCCAGATCATCGGCGCCGGCGTCCCCGTGCGAATGACCTGGGACGTCACCAACCACGGCTCCGAAACGGTCGCCGGCGCGAAAGTTGAGCTGCGCCTTGGCGACCGGCTTGTGCAAACCGTGAAACTGGATGCGATGTCGCCCCATGCCATCGTCACGAAAACAGCGGAGTTTGCGTTTCCACGGGCCGGTCCGCATCGTGTGACGGCCACACTTTTGTTGCCGCGACCCGATGTTTTGGAGATCGACAACACGTGCCACCTTGCCGTGCAGGTGGCCGAGCAGATTCCGGTTCTGCTGGTCGAAGGGGAGTCGGGAAACGAACCTTCCCGTCAATCTCTTTTCTACTATCGTGTGGCTCTCGCGACATCATCCCACGACGGTGTCGAACGTTTTTTTCGCACCACGACCAGAACACCCGGCGAAATGGAGTCGGAGATTCTCACGGATTATGACGTGATCGCACTCGGCGACGTGCGCAGGCTTTCCGAGGCAACGTGGGACCGGCTCGCGCAATGGGTTTGTGAGGGCGGGGGGCTCATCATGTTCTTGGGAAAGAACGTTCAACAGGAGAACTACGAACGTGAATCCATCGTCGGCGCGAAATCCGTTCGTCTGATGCCGTTCGAACTCGCTGACTTTGTCCGCGTGGACACGGACGAAACGATACGCTTCGGACTTTCGGGACAGAGCCACTCGCTTCTCGCCGATTTCGTCGGACACGATCAGGGCGGCCTTCAGATGGCCCGTGTAAAACACTATTGGCGCACTCGAAAAGAGCCATTGCCACGGTCCACGGCGTCACGGACGATTCTCAATCTTTCGAACAGCGAGCCGGCGATGGTGGCGTCCCGCGTCGAAAAGGGACGTGTGCTGATTTGGTTGACCGGCGCGAACATGGATGACAGTAGCCTGCCTGCAAAACCTGATTACCTGCCGCTCATGTTGAACACGACCGTATTCGCTGCGACCGGCGCAGATGCGGATCGCAATGTCTATGTGGGAGATTTTCTGGTTCAAGATGTGGATGCCGCGGATGCGGCGGGGCCTGGGACCGTCATTCCGCCTCGGAACGGCGCCATCCAGGTCCAGCCCAGGTCGATGAACGAGGCATTGTCTTTGACGTTTCGCGATACCGAGCAGCCGGGGTTCTATCAAGTGAACACCGGAAAGACCGGCGTTCTCTTCGCCGTCAACATCAATCCGGAAGCGAGTGATCTTCGCGCAATCGATGAGGCTGAATTGAAAATTCGGTTTGGGAGTAAGAGCGCCCTGGTCAATCGCGCGAATGAGGCGGATGCCCTTGTCGTGACGGGGCCTGCCCGGGAATTTGCTCGCGTCTCGATGTTCATATTGATCACGGTTGTTCTGCTCGAAACGATGATTGCAACTTCGATGGGGCCGAGAAAATGACGGAGGTCTTGGAATGGCTATTGGGTCTGGAGCGGATTCATCTTCGTGATGACGCGCCTTTGAATATCCGCTTCGCCACGCCTCCCGCGCCATGGATCATGTTGTTCGGCGCAGTGATTGCCGCATTCGTGGTGTTTCGGCTCTATCGGCGCGAAGTGATGAAGGATCGATGGCGATGGCCGCTCATGGTGCTGCGTTTTGGAACGATCATGTTGGTCTTGCTGCTATTCAGTCGCCCCATGCTCGTGCTTCATCGAAACCATGTAGAGCCGTCCGTCGTGCCGGTATTGCTCGACCGGTCCACCAGTATGGCGGAGCAGGATGTTGCGATCACCCGGCATGGCGTCCCGCAGCCGCATCAATCGCGCTGGTCCGCAGCCGTATGGACATTGCTCGATCCGGATCAGGGCCTCTTTGCGAGAATTCTTCCTCGCCATCGTGCCGAATTGTGGACGTTCGGTGAAGAGGCAGCTCGACACGGTTCAGTCAGCGGGCCGGATGAGCTGGCCCTCCTGCTCGGCCGACTTGAGGGCGCCGACCCCGACGGCCCTGAAACGGATATCGTCGGCGGTGTGAACACGACACTGGAGCGGAACCGAAGCAGCCGCGTCGCCGGCGTGGTTCTCGTCAGTGACGGTCGCCAAACATCGCCCTCAACGCTCGACGCCATGTTGGCACGGGCCAAAGCTCGGTCGGTTCCCATTCATGTGATTGCGATGGGCTCAGACAAAGCACGGCGGGATATTGACGTTATTTCCGCTTGGGCCGAGGAAGATGTTTTTGTTTTCGATACCGTCAAGATCCGTATTCGCCTGAAGATCAAGGGCTTTAACTCGCCGGTCCCGATGACGCTGGAAATGCGGGACAAGACCACCGATGAATTGTTGGCGAAACAGACGACGACCGTCCAGGGAGCGCAGGAAATGTGGCGGGGCGAGCTTCAATATCGTCCCGAAGCCGTCGGCCGAAGGATATTGCGTATCGCAGCCGTCCCTCATGCGGACGAAAAAAACGTGGAGAACAATTGGGCGGACGTCGCCATCCGCGCTCATGACGAAAAGCTCAGTGTTTTGTATGTCGAGGGTGTTCCGCGCTACGAGTATCGCTATTTGAAAAATCTGTTGCTTCGCGAGGCGACCTTTCGAAGTTCCTGTCTTCTCTTGGGAGCGACGGCGGGATTTACACAGGAGGGGACTCATCCCATTCAGCGGTTTCCGCGTAGTGTCGAGGAACTCGGTCGATATGACGTCGTGATCATGGGCGATGTGGACCCACGAGGCGATTGGCTTAGCCCGGTTCAGGAGTCGATGCTTGTAGATTTTGTTTCTTCTCAAGGCGGCGGTCTGGCTTTTTTGGCCGGCGAACGAAACATGCCTCATCGTCTTCGGCGAACCAAATTGGAAAAACTTCTTCCGATCAGGATCGCTCCGAACTTTTTGGGGCGGTACGAGACGGCGATGGAAAATTCGTTTACCCCGAAGCTCACGATCGAAGGGCGTGAACACCCGATTTTCAGATTCGAGTTTGATCGGGCGCGCAACGACGAATTGATGTCATCGATGCCCGGCTGGTACTGGTTCGCCAGCGTTCTTGGCTCACAGCCCGCCGCAACGGTTCTGGCCGTGCACCCCTCGGTTCAATCTCAGCAAGGGGCCATGCCGATTATGGTGCTCGGCCGCTTTGGCGCAGGTCGTACTTTTTACTTGGGCAGCGATGATCTTTGGCGATGGAGGCGTTATTCCGGCGAAAGCTATTACGAGAACACCTGGCTTCAGGTGATTCGTACGTTGGCGCGAGGGCGCAAGCTCGGGACTCGACGGTCATGGCGTTTGGAGACTGACCGAAAAGCTTACCAACTCGGCCGGAAAGTTCAGGTTGAGCTTGTCACGGGTAGGAAGGCCGGTCCTCATGCCTTGGGCGAGACGGTCGTGCTTGTGCATGACGAACGAGATGCACTTGTCGATCGTATCACCTTGACGCCAAACGAAATGATAAGAGGCACCTGGCAGGGAGAGTTCATTCCGCGGCGAACCGGCATCCTGGCGTTATCGCTCGAAGAACCGGTCGGCTTTGCCGGTGCTGAATCTCCCGAACACACAATTTCGGTCACGGCTCGCGACGCAGAACGCGACCGGCTTGAATCCGACCATGCGTTCTTGAGGAACCTCGCTGTTCGAAGCGGCGGCTCGTTCCGGGAGATGACGGATGACCTGGATGAATTGATCGCCGGCCTGCCTGATCGGAGCGAGCGGATTCCTGACGACGTTGAAGAACCGCTCTGGGACACCAGGCTCATTCTTATCGTCTTCATAGGGCTCATTGTGACGGAGTGGATCATTCGTAAGGGAATTGGATTGGCCTAATGATTAAGACGTAACCGTTCCTTGGCAGGAAATCGGTATTCAGAAATTAGTTCATCATGCGATCAAACCAGCTCATTCAAGCCTTGGTCTCCATTCGGTTCAGATTGCGCATGCTTCTTGTCCTCGACGGACTTGGTCGTCTGATTCTGAGTTTGTCGGTCATTTTTGGAATCTTCGCCTTTCTTGATTGGTGGGTTCAGTTTCCCTGGTTCATTCGCATGCCTGTCCTCCTCGTCGGTACGAGCTGGAGCGCGGTATGGGGCTACCGTCGGATCATCCGCCCTCTCCTGGCTTCGATCAGTCTGGAGCAGTTGGCACTTAACCTGGGTCGTCTGACGCCCGCGACACGGGATCGCCTCGCCAGCGCGGTGACCTATATGCGCCACGGTGGACAAGGTTCTCCACAGCTATGGGAACGCGTGATTGACAATGCGCTGCAATCGGTCGGCGAGACGCCGCTTTCGGTGGGTTTGAATTCCAGAAAAACCTTGCGTTCAGGTTTTATGGCCGTCATCTCCTTGGGTTTGGTTTTGTTTTTTCACGCGGTGAGCCCTTCAGCTTCCGCCATCGCCTGGCAACGATTGGTCCTGCCGTTGGGCGGCGCCAACTGGCCCAAGGCCGTGGCCATCGAACCGCTCACACGGGATGCCGTTGTCGCATACGGCGAATACTTCCACGCCGAAATGCGGCTGAAAAGAGGTGAGGGGCGCAGTCTGCGTGCCTTTGTGGTCAGCTTCCGACCGGATGGCGAGCAACAGCGGTTTTTGATGAACCGCAATGCGGACGGCGTGTATCGACACACCTTTGAGAATGTGCGCGAGTCCATGCGCTATGCATTTGCGGCCGGTGATGACGACACTCTGGCGTCCCCGTTCATGATCCGGGTGGCCCGCCGTCCCGATGTCGCTTCGGCACGGTTTGTCGTCGAACCCCCGGACTACGTCCAAAACCGTCGCAAGACGGTCCAACCGCTCGGAAGCGAGCCGGTCGTTGTCGCCCTTGGAAGTCGGCTTCGATTGGAGGTCGTGACCAACAAGCGGCTGGCCGTGTCGGAGCATGACACTGCAAACATCATTCGATTCGAGGATGGTCAAGCGATCAGGCTCGAACAGATGGGTGACGCCTCTGACAACGTGCTGGTCGGGCAGTTCGTTGCACAAAAGGGCGGTTTGTTTGAGATTTGCCTGAGCGATGCCGAAGGACTTCGGTCACGCGGTGGGCGCAAGCATCAACTTCTGGTTCGGGAGGATGAGTCACCCAAAACGGCCATTACCGAGCCTGTTGGCGAAGTTGAGCTCGCGCCACGGGGAAGGCTCAAGGTCAATGTTCAGGCGCAAGACGATTTTGGCATCACGTCTTTGCGCTTGCTCGCCGCCGGCAGCGATTCCGACATGATGGAGATCGTCGAGTTGCTCGAAGAGCCGGGCCGTCAACGGGAGGAGCCGACGGAGGTCCGTCGGGCCTACGTCTGGCGCGTCGGCTCGACATTGATGGTCCCCAAACCAGGTGATGTGATTGAGTATGTCGCAGAGGCCGGGGACAACTTCGAATTGAACGGCCGCCGGCATCCGTTGGTACGCTCTTCCGTTCGGCGGATTCGGATCGTTTCCGTCCCACAACTGGCCGAGCTTTTGCGCCAGGGATTGCTCGACACGCGATCCCGGTTGCGACAGTTGCTGGCTGACCTCGAGGCCGTGCAAGACGAGAGTGATCGATTGGATGTAGGGCCGGTGCGATCTTTGAGTGATCAGCAGAGAAAAGTTGCCGCGAGGCTCGCAAGGGAACTGAGGCACTTGTCGGATTCGGGCCGGGAGGTGGCGCGACGGATAGAACAGACGGCTCATCGGGCTGAAATGAATCAGGCGTCGAGGCTGGACGTTGCCTTGCAGGCGGAACGCCTTGCTCGCAAGCTGAAAAGATCGACGGATGAGACGGGGCATGGAGCCGCGGAGGCGCTTGTCAGTCTGGCTGAGGCGGCGACTCCGGCAGAACAACAATCGCACCTGATGAGGTCAAGGGAAAAACAAGACAAACTGGCGACGGCACTTCGTGGGATGCTCGCCGACCTGGATCAGTGGAACGAATTTGCGGATATCGTCCGCCTGAATCGTGAACTGCTCGACAGGCAGGAAATGCTGATCCGTGATGTCGTTCGAATGGCCCGTACTCTCGGAGGACGAGCGGCGGATTCGCTGGATGCCCCTCAGCGATCCGAGCTGATGCGGACATATTCTCGTCAATCGCAGCTCAAACTGGATGCGGAGGCGCTCCTCCGAAGCATGAAGCAGTTGGCGTCATCACAAAAAACGACTCATGTTGCCGCCTCTGCCGCGTTGGATCGAGCCGTCGAAGCTGCGTATCAGCGATCCCTGGCGGACGAAATGGAGGATGCAGGCGCAGAGATTCGTGAGAATCGCTTGAACCGTGCACAACAATATCAGAACCGTGCCGCTGAGGGATTGCGCGCCATGTTGTCCATGTTGGAGACAAAGCCGGATCGCGAATTGGCTGACCTGTCTCGGGCCCTGGAGGACTTGGCCGCCCGGTTGACTGAATTGATTCGGAGGCAACAGGATTTGATCGACAAGGCTTTGGCTTTGAGTGAGTCTGCCGAAGCGCCGCCGCACAAGCTCATCGGGCGGCAATCCAGCCTGGCAGGGACGACGGCAAGTCTTGCTCCTCGTATCAAGACTTCCGACTTTGAAGGTGTTGCGGCAAGGGCCAAAATCATGGCATCCGTCAATGCCATGCAATCCGCGGTTGAGAAATTTGAACGGAGCGAATGGCCCTCCGCAGTTGAAGCGCAGCGTCAAGCGCTGGACGCGCTCGATGAGGCGCGTGAGTTGCTCCGGACCTTGCAGGACCGTACGGAGCGAATGATCGCCGAACGGTCACTCGTTGCCATTCTCGATACGCTAATGGACCTTCGCGAATCACAGGCCGTCTTGAGGCGGGAGACCGAGGTCATCGATACTCGACGGAACAAGACCGAACGGCTTTCGCGAATTGACGGTCTCAAGCTCAACGGCCTCGCCAAAAAACAGACAAAATTGGTTGAGCCGTTAAAGAATGTGAATGAGAAGATGGTCGGCAGTGTGATCTATCGGCACGTTTGCGAAAAAGCGGAACGGCAGATGGAGAAGGCCGCCGAACGGCTTTGGGCACATGACTGTCCGAAGGCGGTGGGAAGCCAGCAACAGGTCTTGCAGCACCTGGATCGTTTGATCGTCGCTTTGCAGGACCGGCCACGGAAGGACAGGAAGCAGTTTGTGGCGGCGGAAGGCGGCGGCGGCGGCGCGGGCACGCCTCGAGTCTCCAAGCCGGTGCCGACGCTCGCTGAGCTGAAGGTCTTACGGATGCTGCAGGCCGAACTAAGTGAACGCACTCGGTCCTGGAACGCCTCGTTGCCCGACCCGTTACTCCGGAGCGAAGCACAATTGCGCGAAACGGAAGAACTGGGCCTAGGGCAACGTGAGATTCACGATCTGTCGGTTCGTATGATCAAAAAGGCCGCGTCAGCGGGAGGACCCTAGGATGAGCAGGAACCACAGAACGCTCTGCATGTCCATCGCGTGCTTCGCCGCCCTGGCAGGTGTGTACTTCCACGGCACGACGTTCGGCGACGCCGGGGCGTCAGCGAACTCGGATCATGCGGGAGTAACGACGACTCAGCCTTCAGATGTCGTTGATGACCAGCTTGTTCGCAAGCTCCTCGGTGGTCAATCCAGTGCGCGCGACACCGTGGAGGCAACCTTGGGGCACATGGAGGAAGCGGCCGATCGCCTCACCGAGCGACTCGATCCGGGGAAGGAAACACAAAAGATCCAAGAAGAAATCCTGAATGGGCTGGACCGGCTCATCGAAGAGGCCGGCAAGAGCCGGAGCGCACCGGACCGCCACCGCCGAGTCCGCCGAAAAACCGATCGACCCTCCAAAGGGCAGCGTCGTGCGGACGGTCAAAAACGATCCGGCACCTCTGGGGTCGCGCCGGTGCCTCAGGGACCCGCCGGCGAAGATGCAAGCAAGAAGGGTCGCAACAAGGGCAAGCCGACCAAAGCCGATTTGGCACGACAATGGGGTTTCCTGCCGGAACGGGACCGTGACGAAGTCATTCAGGGATTTGATGAAAAGTTTCTGCCCAAGTTTCGCGAGCAGATTCACGACTACTACCGGAATTTGGCTGAGGAGGCACAAAAGAGCGGACAGGTGCGGCCATGATCAGCGAAGGTTCAGCAGGTACTGTGCGAGCGTACAAGATTCAACTCGGAATGTGTATTCCGGTATGGTTCATGCTTATCGTCTCTGTGACGACAGGGGCCGTCGCGAATGACGGCCAGGTGATCCAGGCGGATGAAAGTGTCTCGGACCAAATACGCACGGGGACTAAGCCTCAAATCGAGATCGAAAGGGCTGCGCCGAAGTTGCAGCGTTCTATCTCGCGCGGCCTGCAGTGGCTGGCTCGCCAACAGAGTCACGACGGGTCCTTCGGCAGCCAGTCGCAATATGGACGCCACGTTGGGATCACGGCCTTGGCCTGCCTGGCGTTCATGAGCGACGGTCACATGCCGGGTCGAGGCCAATATGCAGGCAACGTTGAATCGGGTCTCAAGTTTGTCTTGGAGTCCTGTTCTCAGCAGTCCGGACTGATCGCCGCCGAGACGTCGTACGGACCGATGTACGGCCACGGCTTCGCCGCGTTGTTCCTCGCGGAAATGTACGGGATGTCCCATCGTTCCGATCTTCGTGAAAAATTGCAGAAAGCCGTGATGCTGATTGTTCGCACACAGAATAAGCAGGGCGGTTGGCGATACCATCCGCGACCTGAGGATGCCGACTTGTCGGTGACGATTTGTCAGGTCATGGCGTTAAGGGCTGCGAGGAATGCAGGCATTGCCGTGCCAAAGAGTACCATCGACCGGGCCGTCAAGTATGTGCAGGACAGCCAAAATCCCGACGGGGGATTTCGCTATATGCTTGATTCATCCGGTTCCATGTTTGCCCGATCCGCCGCCGGTGTCGCCGCTTTGTATTACGCGGGGCGTTATGAAACGCCGGCAATTAAACGCGGACTTGTCTATCTCGAAAAGTTTACGCCGGGCAAAACCGAGGAGCAGACACACTATTTCTATGGACACTACTACGCCGCGCAGGCATTTTATCAGGCCGGGGGGGAGCACTGGGCGCAGTGGTGGCCGGCAATTCGCGATGAACTGATGATCAAACAATCACCGGAGGGCTACTGGCGAGGCCAGGCGGGAACGGAATACGGTACGGCGATGGCGCTGATCATTCTCCAGGTTCCGAAGCAGGTGTTGCCCATTTTTCAAAGGTGAGTCCCATGTCAACACGGACCGTCCTGATGCTCAGCGCGTTGCTTCTCCCGCCATCCCAGGGCGACGATGTCGGTCATGTTCGTGTGAAAACGGTTGACGGCAAGGTCCATCAGGGCTCGATCCACGTTTGGCGGGCTGATGGTGAGCTTGTGATCGTGTCGAACCAAGGTCGGTCGGACGGGATCGATGCTCACCGTGTCGATCGCGTGGAATTTTCGTGCAGGCAGGATAAGCCGTCCTTTGGCGACTGGAGGATTGAGACGAAAGACGGCGACCGGCTTTTGGGGGACATCGTCCGAGGCGGCGAAGACAAGGTCACTGTTCGACATCATCAGCTCGGTGAAATCAGTTTGCCCCTCGACGGCCTCGACGCCATCGGGAAGTGGGGAAAATCGACCGCAGGTGGATTGGATCGTTCAGTCGATTCGGTTCTCCTGATGAATGGAGACGTCAATCGTGGCGTGATTACGGCCGTCGGACGAGACGGCGTATCGATCTTCAGCAACGACACGGAACAAGTAAGATCCTGGTCGGTTATCCAGGCCATCCAGTTCGCTTCATCCCCGGTTTCTGGAAAAAACGCAGTCTCAATTCGTCTGCGTTTCCTGGACGGCAGCAAAGTGATGGCCAAGACACTGGAGCGTGAAAACAAAACGGTTCGAATCGTTCTCGCAAACGGCCAATCGGTTCACTGTCACGTCGGCTTCATCGCCGATGCCGAAATGATGGGCGGCAGTCGCGTTTGGCTTACGGATCTGCGCCCCGTGATGCACGAAAGCATGCCGTTTTTCGTACGTCAATGGCCGATGGGCATCAATACGAATGCCTTCGGAGGCCCCCTGCGAATCGCAGGTAAGGACTATGCGCGCGGTCTCGGACTCCATTCGGCTTGCCGTCTACAATGGCAGCTCGACGGTCAATTCGAGCGATTTACGGGGCTGGTGGGGATCGACGACTCGTCCGGACGATGGGCTGACGCGGAGCTTGTCCTTCGCGTGGATGATCGAAGCGTGGCTCACCTCTCAGGCCTTCAGCACGGTCAGCAACCTCGAAAAGTGGACGTAAGTCTAAAAGGAAAACGAAAGCTGGTGATTGAAGTCGGCTTCGGCCGTTTCGGCGATACGCAGGATCGCGTCAATCTTGTGGATCCGGCGCTGATTCGAAGGCCTGCTGCTTCGGAGCGGCCGGCCAAAGCTCGGTGATGTCGGGCGCCTCCTTTTCACGGATTGACGGGTTTTGACGCGGCAAGGACCTCGAGCAGGTCTCTTGCCGCTTTTGTCCATTGATCCTGCATGACGTTGTCGGCCAGCGCTTGGGCGGTCATGCTGGCTTTCGCCTGATCGCCATAATACAAAAAGAGTCTGGCAAGAGTGTACTGTCCAGCCGCGGATGACCGAACCTTCTCGGGCAACTCCGTGAAAATGGACATCATCCTTCTGGTTTGCCTCTGACGATTCGGGTTCGCCTTTGTCGGAATGTTCGTTTGGTGAAAATACGTCTCCGGTTCACTCAAGGCTCCACGCCGCAATGCGTCATAGATCAATGCCCATTCCGCGAAATTACGGTCGGGTGTATCAAGGGGAATCGAGGCGACCATGCGCTCGGCTTGCGCCATTTGATCATTGAGCACGTAGGACCAGGCCAGATAGGCTTTTGCCTCCGTCCTGTTCGTGATTCGTTCAAAATCACTCCAGAGCCCTAGAAGGTCGGTGAACCGCCGCTGCGCTTGGAACAGCTCGTGCAGTCCGATGGCTGCGTCGAGATGATCCGGCTGTATGCTGAGAATCTTGTGGAAGGCTTCTTCAGCCTGATCAATTCGGTCCATGTCCGCCAGCGCATAGGCCCGATTGAGATGAATGTTGACGTTGGATTCATCTTTTTCAAGCAGCCGATCGTAAATCCCCAACGCAGATCGTTTATGGCCCTGTCGAAACAGGACGACCGCCAGATGGAACTCCGCGGCCTGGTCGTTTGGGTTCAGTTTGAGAATCTCGCGCAACAGTCGTTCGGCGTTTGGCCATGATTGTCGTCGAATTTGCAACAACGCCAGTTCGAACAGACCGCTTCGATGGAATGCGTTGATCCGAAGGACTTTTTCATAGGTCACAACGGCCTGATCGATTTCACCGGTGGACACGTAGCTTCTTGCCAGCGCCGTCATCGCCTGCAGGTGGCCGTCGTGCTCCTCGAGAATCTGCAGATAGCGTTTTCGCGCCTCGGCGCGCCGGCCGAGCTTCTCGATCGTTAGCGCATAGTGATATTGTGTTCGAAGGTGGCCGGGCATCTGAGTCGCCGCCTTGCGAAGCTCCTCTTCAGCCCGTCGCCAGTCCTTTTTCATTCGATAGGCTTCGCCCGCCTGGGCCGCGAGTCGGGGGTTCGCCGGCCACCGCTTCCTGGCATCGGCAACAACCTGTAGCGCCCGGTCGGGTTGCTTTTCAAAGAGGTAGGCCCTGGCCAATTCGTTATGGGCCGTCACCTCGTCAGGATAAACTTCGACGATTCGCCGGCTGAAATGAAGCGTGTCCGACCATACCGGCGCCAGATTCCAGCTGATCCATAGCCAAGTGCCCATCATCACGATGGGCGCGAGCATCAACGCGCGTGATGAAGCATAGGAAGATCGTCTGGCCAGCCAATCGGACATCTGGACAAGAATCGCCGCAAACGCCAGGTTCAGGCCCAATAGCGGAAGGTACATATATCGATCGGCCGCCAGGAGCCGACGCGCAATGCCTGTCGCCAGAAACGGAGCAGCCAGGATCGCGAAGAGCACGAGCCCAATGAAAGCCATGCGAGAATAGCGCCAGGCCATGAGGGTCAGGATCAACAACGCTCCGAGTTCGATGATCGCCACGACGGTCGCCCGCGATCCGAACATCACGTTAGACGGCGGGGGCGACCACGGGGCAACCCCCGACGGCCAGACGTAGTTCTCCAGGTAGTATCGTCCCGCCAGAAGACAGCGTACCGGAATGCTCGTCGTATCACTTTTTTCCATTCCCCGCGTAAAGCCGGTGCGGCGGGTGATGTCCAACGCGTACGCACCGGCCGTGATGCCGAGTGCCAGTAGCACGGCATAGGTCACCCAGGCACGGCGGGGTACGCGCCGATGACGTCCGTAGTCGCACCAAACAGTAGCGATCGGGACGCCGGGCAATACTTTCGAGAGCAACGAGAGCAACCAGGTCAGCCCCGCCCACCATGGCCACGAACCGCCCCCGTCCTCGCGCCGGTAAAGGCAAATCAGGATCGTGATGAGGGCAAAGAACGATGCCAGCAGAATCATCCTCCCCGAGACCCATGCGACCGGCTCAAGCGCATACGGATGGCACGCAAACATGGCTCCGGTCAGAAATGCGACCGACAGCCGACGTGAGATCCGGAGCGCGATCAGACATACGAGGATCGCATTGATCATGTGCAACACGATGTTGGTCAGATGAAAGCCGTAGGGGCTGACACCGAAGCGGGACGCCGGTTCCGGGGCGGCAAGGGCAAAATTTGCCTGGAAGCTCAGCATCGGCAACGGCTGCCAGAGATCGCCGTGCACCGTGGTCAGCAGCTTCCAGGCATGCCTGAGAGAAGGATGATTGACGAGAACATGGTTTGTGACAAACCGCTGGTCGTCCCCCATGAGAAACTCCCCGTGCCTCGTCGGCCAGCCGAAGGCGAAGGCGAGTCCACCGACGACGGCCAGCGCGAGCAGGGTCCTACGACCGGACATCGTGTCCGGCATCCGAGGTTCGGACTGAGTTGCAGCTTCCGTCACGGTCTCTCCATGCTTGTAGGGGATGATGCACCCCGTCTATCATTCCCGCTGTGTCAGCAAAAGGCAACGAACCGATTTCACGTCGCCGCCGCAACTATCCTACGGCCCACGGCGATCTTGTGTTTGGTCGGCGCTGCCGGATCATGGGTGTGCTCAACGTGACGCCGGACAGCTTCAGCGACGGCGGGCACTATTTCGATCCGGTCGCCGCGATTGCCCGAGCCGAGGCGATGGCGGCCGAAGGGGCCGACGTCATTGATATCGGCGGCGAGTCCACCCGTCCCGGGGCCCCGCCCGTGTCCGACGATGAGCAGATCGACCGCGTCCTCCCCGTGATCCGGGGTGCTCGGTCGCGCGGCGTATCACTCCCGATCTCCATCGACACCCGTTCAGCGAGGGTCGCGGCTGCCGCGCTGGAGGCCGGGGCAGACATCGTCAACGACATCTCCGGCGCCCGAGCCGACGGTGACATGCCTCGCTTGCTCGCGGAGTGGAATGTACCGTTCGTGATCATGCACATGCAGGGCACGCCTGAAACGATGCAAGCCGCGCCGCGCTATGAAGACGTTGTGGCCGATGTCGGCGCGTTCTTCGATGAAAGGGCGCAAGCATTGGCCGCTGCCGGTGTGAAGGTCGGCGAAAAAATGATCGTTGATCCCGGCATCGGTTTCGGCAAAACGCTGGAACACAATTTGTCTTTGCTGCGCGCGGCCGCGACCTACGGAAAAAAATGGCCGGTCATTGTCGGCACGTCGCGCAAGAGCTTCCTCGGCCGGCTTCTAAACGAGCCCGACCCGGAACGCCGTCTCATAGGCACTGCCGCCACGGTTGCTCATTCGGCACTCACCGGTGTTGACATGGTCCGAGTGCATGACGTGGCAGAGATGCGGCAGGTGGTCGAGGTTTGTTGGCGGCTTTCTCTTCAGGGGGCGCCCTAGAACACTTCATGCAAGTTATTCAATCTAATTTCCTGTCATAGCTCATCTTAGGACGTTCCATGTCGGTAAGGCCGGGGAGCTCTCGAGCTTTTTCCATCAAAATCTGAAAAAGTTCCAAGATTCCGTGTCAGTTTCAGCCCCCATCCGTGTACTCCTTCGGAACGTCCAATCATCATCAGACGAACGGAGGATTAAGATATGCAGGCGTCGAATACGATTTCCGAAAAGCGCGATCGTCACACCGGGTTTCGCCGAATTCATGGTCTTGCGGCTTTCGTCGGTCTTCTGACCATCAGTCTCGGTTTCTCGCCCGGTTGCGAGACGCCTGCGGCTTTTGAGGCTCCCGCACAGTCTCTCGCTCTGCTCAACGGCCTGGAAAAGCTTCCAGCTGACGACGCGCTGGTCAAGACCATACTGCCCGCAGCGCTCGGTCCGGAAAGGTCAATTTTTGGCGTACTCCTGGAAGATGACACGCAGGTCTTCGTCCAGGGCGATGTGGACGAAACGACCGGCGAGGTGACGATCGATGCCGTGACCGTTCTTGATGAGGATGGTAATCTGGTTTTGAAGCAAGACTTTCGAGACGAGGGAACCATGCTGACTTTTGCCACGGGGGACGCCGTGGACGTCGATGTCAGCGGACAGAACCCACGTATTGTCCTGACGCTTAATGCATCGGACCCACCCAGCCAATTCATCGGAGAGTATGATCCGAGTACCGACTCGGTGACGATTCTCGGCTCGACGCTCGAAGAGACGCCGAATCCGAATTACGACAACGGCACGGCGCGAATTCGCATCACCGATTCGTCTTCACAGTTGAGGAAAATTGCAGGCCAGTCGTCCCTGGATAAGACGGATTGCGACAAGGTTGGAAATGGCATCGTCACGGTGATTGGACGCGTCTGTCAGCTCAAGTCCCTGTTAACGGGTGAACTGCCGGCCCGGGCGGCCAATACGCTGTGCCAGCTCGCACTGGAGTCGGTCAACTTGGCCCGCAGCCAGTCCAGCCCAGGCTCGACGGGTGATCGTGTATTCTCGGGATTGAGGGTGGCGGTCGGCGTGGCCTGTGAAGGATTGAAGGCCGGCCTGGATGTCGCCAACATCTTTACGAATGCAAATCCCATCGGCGTTGCATGTTTCACACTGCGTACGTTCAACGACGGAAGCCGGACGCTGACTGGCGAGACGCTCGCGGAGCAGCTTTGCAAGATTCTCAGTGGTGACCAGAATCTCGGCGGAATCTTGACCGGCGCAACGGCGATCCAATTATCGCTGTTGGACACCGGCGTGGACGACGGGGATGAAATCGCCATCCGGCGAAACGGGGAGGTTATCTTCACCGGTGCCGTGAGTACGACGGCATTCGCGGTGGACGTCGGCCTTGTTTCGGGCTTGAATCACTTTGAGTTCGAGGCGCTCAATGAAGGCACTCTTCCGCCCAACACCGCTCAAGTCACGGTGCTGGGACTCGACGGCGCGGACTTGGGAAATAACGTTTTCGATCTTTCCACCGGTCAGGTCGCCACGATGGACATTATTCGATCTTCTTAAGTCAAAAGGCATGCGCGACATGCCTGTGAATATTTCGGAGCACTGAAAACCCCGGGCAAACCTGCCCGGGGTTTTTTCGTTTTGTCATGGCCGTCGTTCGCATAGAATGAATGCCTAGACCGACAGTCCACCCTCCTCATTGAGTGATCTTCAGAATAAAAAAAGCGTATGCCGATGGGAAAAACGAGTAAGCAGAGAGAGGCGTTGCAGAAACTCCTGACTTATCCCCTGGTCGATGCTCTAACCCATAGACGTTCTCGGCGCTTCAGTGTGGGGGCGACGTTACCGACAGGCGGTCTCGCCTATGCAAGTCGAAAGGAGCCCTTGCCGCTCACGATGTTGGAAGAGGCGATTCTCGCCTTCGCCGCTGCCGGAATCAACGGTTTCTGTTTAGGTGAACTCCCGTATGCGCCCGATGGTGAACCTGAATCCGCCGGCGGGAACGTGATGGCGTCGCTCCTGGGTCGAACAGGCGCCAGCGCCGACGCCGTCCACAGTACGTCACTGGTCGTGATCAACGATCAGGGCACATATCTCCTGAAACGGCCGCAGGATTATTCGTTGGAGCAGATTGACGATCTGAGTCGGATGGCGATCGATCGACGGTACGAAGACGTGTACGAGAGGATGCGAGTGCGGATTCGCGACACGGCGACGTCGATCATCAAGGAAGTGCCCAACGTGTTCCCATTTAACAAATGGTCGACCAACCTCCCCGGCACGACCTATTTCTTGCCCATCTGTGACCTCACGGCGATGTACATCAATATTATTCTGTCGATGTTCGATGATCAGATGGCCATGTTCATCGTCGACGAGCGGGAAGGACTCAGGCCGGCCGGCATCGCCCGTTTTGGAATGTCCCGAGGCGGCAAGCTCCGGGACGATCTTAACGGTGACCGTATTGTTCCCATCGTGAATCTCGAAACCGCGATCGTAGAGTTTATGGTGGCAGAGCAGGCCTTCATGCTGCATAACCTGTCCCTGATGGAACAGGCGATGGGACTGGGGGGGTGGACGCATTACGCAACCGCGCGCGAGGTGGCATGGTTTCAAGCGCTCGGCTTCCGCATGGGTTCTCAACGGTTCACCCAGGTCATCAAGACAGGTTTTTTCGCAAGCATGTTTCTGAACCTGTTCGATGCGAAATGGCCTCAGCCTCATCCATTGGGTCTGACGGTGGACGGTGTGGACCTGATCAAGCCGTTCTGCCCACCCTATTACAGATCGATGGAGGAAGCCGTGCTCGCGTTTCTCGAACAGAAGCGCAAGAATCTGCACGATGCTTCGTTGCGATCTTCATTCTCCGCAACGTGGAAAAATTCAGAAAAAATTCAGAATTCCATTCCGGAATTCAGCGATGAATGCATCGCGGCCACGATTGCTTACTGCACGTATATTTACGAAACCTATGGTCGTTTCCCGGCCAACTTCGGTCCGCTTCGATCCACTTTGGCCCATCAGGCGCACCATCTGGATTTGGATTTCTACGACCAGTTCTACCAACCGGGGGCCTACACTCGGACACAGGCGGAACACATGGCGGAATGGCATTGATACCTATTCTTAGCGGCGGAAATCGCGCCGCTAAAGAATATCCTCGTAAGTGTCGTAGTCGTACCAGCCGGAAAAATCGAGCATGTCTTCCGGTGTGATCTCTTCATCAAAAAACGTGTGCATCGGGTCGCGAAGCCGGTGAAACCGCAGGTCATCCGATGCACTTTGCGGCGGACGGTACGTTGCGCTCGGATGTGCTTTCTGCCAGGCGGCCCATATCCGATCAACGTTGCAGTGAAGAAGAAAAAAAGCAGGGTCGTTGGGTGATGTAGAGATCGTCATGTCACCGCCTACCCAGACATGGGCGAGATTGTGATGATGTCCCATGTCCTGCCAGCCTTCAAGTTCATTTCGAAAACCGGCGGCGGACTGGCCAAAGCGCGGCAGGTCGTAGACGGCGTTGTCGCGCACGAGCTCACGAATCTCCGCGCGACTTGACAGTCGCCCGCCTGGTGCTCCAAGGCTTCGATCGAGGGCACGGTCCGTTATTCGTGGGCTCCCCCCGCCCCCGAACGGATTAGGCCCGAAGCGAACCCGCCAGGTTGAGCCTGTCGCGATAAATTGGCCCAACAGGTTGTTATCCCACAGTGGCGACAGTCTTGGGTCGGGGAGCGTTGAGTCACTCGCCCAATCCCAGTATGGAATGCGAAAGCCATCGTCTTCGACCGCTTCACGGAGATATCCTTCCAACCGAAGGAGCATGTAACGATGCCAGGGGAGAAAAACCGGTCCCGAATGGGCGGCGTTTCGCGACATTTGGCCGGGCGGTGTAGACAGCATCATGGCCCGGTGATGCCAGAAAACGAAGAAGTCATAGAGTGAAAGACCATCCTGGCCGGGCCACGGATACGCATCCGGATCTTTCAGCCGTGAGACGGCCTGAACGTATTGCTGAGCGATGCCGTCATCAGAGAGTATGTTTCGCCGAATCATCGTCTCTCACCTCCATTCACATAGGGTGACCGTGTGAGCCGTGCTGAAGGTCGGTCAGCGCCTGTGGAAACCGATCGATAAGCGTTCTGACTAAATCCAGGATGGAGTGATAGCGGTCGTAGGGCGTCGTGTGGCAATGCACGGTACCGTCATTATCCACGGAGGCATGTAGGTTGACTTTCGTGCCGTCAATTTCGATTTTGTATGACGTGGTCACTTGAATGGTATGGCCCGCATATTCGCTCCGCCGCACGCTTGTAAGCTCCCCGTGGATACCATGGTCATGGACGTAATCGGGGTAACGCTTCGCGATCCAGGCCGGCTGAACTGCCGTCTCCGACGGAAACTCAATCTCGGCGAGGGCGGACGTCTTGGGAAGCTTGGTGTCAAAGCGACGGCCTTTGCCAGGCTTCCTGGATGGCGACTTCTCATGTGTTTTCTTCTTAGCCATGTCCAGCTCCAATGAAATGCGCGAAATCAGTCACTTCTCGTTCTTGAAAATGCAGATCGGTTAGAAACAATGATCTTCGCTATGTAAGACGCAGGAATGAGTAAACGCGCTCACTTTTTTTCAGGAGGCCGCCATTAATTGACACTCGCTCATGAGGAAGAAGTGGGCATGCGGTGGAAAGGGGGCGTCGGATGGAGCGGTAAGCGGCACCCGATTGCGAAGTGATCTGTGTTCTGTTCGTCAGGGGCCTCAGCATGCGTGAGCCCACTGCTTTCCTCGCATGCGCGGCTCTGATCATCGTTTCGGATACCCACGTTACTCAAGGAAAAAATTAAACAAATAGATTCCATGATTGTCCTGAACCCAACAGTCCACGTGTACTGCGGAACTGGCGGGTAATGAGAATTCACTTTGGGCTGATTTTTTGAAATCAGCAAGGTCTTTTGTAATGGTCTGTCCGGCAGACAATAAGTTGACCATCGCCGTGTGGGAGTCTTCGTATTTCCATACATGGCGTTGACTGGAGCTTTGAAACAAACCGATTTTGACTTGGCGTAATGGCTCATTGCCGAGATTTTCCAGGGTGAATGAATCACGTGATATTCCTGCACTTAGGTGGATTTTGTGGGATTTGAGCTGTGCGGGAGTTAGTGACAACATTGGTCGTGCATCGATCACAAAATCAGTTGTCACGATGTGCCGGGGCAATTCTTGTGCATCGTGCTCTTGTGTCTCCGCGACAATTTGCTCACGGGACCGATCGCCTACGGCTTCAGATACCTTTGGTTTAAGACGCCTTTTTAGCTCCGCCAATCCGTCCGCGATAGCAGGTAGTTCGGACACTCCCTTCAGGATTGCGTAAGCCGTACCGGCGGAGGCGAACATGACAATTGCACAATCAATAATCCAGGAGCCGCGGTAGGATTCTTGCATTCTGAGCTGAGGCATGTACTCATCTTCGATACCGAGTTCTCGGAAGTAGTCTTGAATGACGGGCTCGCAGGTGTGAATCAACAAAGAATTCCATATCTCTGAATACTCACCAAAGAAAACCGTGCCTCCTTCACGCGCAAACCAGAACTGTCGTTCATTGCTTCTTATCCATTCAGACATTTCTTCGGAAAACCGTATGGTGGTGCGGACGCTCGCAAGCACGGTTTCTTTTCTCATGAATTGTTCTCCCTCTATTATGTAAAACGTAGGAATGAACCGAAGCGCTCAGATCTTGTTGGCGCGGGTCGTCATCGAACAACACAATCAGAGCTGTGCCTGTGAGGAAAAGGCGGCGTGCAGAGTCTCGTAGGGTCAGCGACCCGAAAATCGGGCAAATCGGCGCAGCAGGCGAGTTATGAGATCGCCCTTCGGCTCTAAACCGCCTCCGGTGTCGGCGGCCGATTAAGCTGAATCGTAGGTAGCGCTAGACCTTGTTGATTTGCAAACTCTTGGCGATTTGCTCCACCGCATGCGTGGATGCGACGACGGCCATGATGTCACCGAAATTCTTCGTCATGATGTTGATGCCGTCAATCTGATCGGTGCCCCCGTCCTGATCGAACGGGGCCCCGTCGAACGGCGTCGGCATCGGGCCGTCACCGGGGCGTGCGAGGACCATCAGGACGGGATTACCACAGCAGTTCAGGTGAACTTGGACGTACTCATGGCCATTCTCATCAACTTGAGTTGTTGCCTTGATTAAGGCCAACGCGTGCGGATGCGCGGTTGAAGCCGCAATCTCGATCCCAAACAGGTCACGCAACAGCCGTTCCGATGTCCTGACCGTGGACGTGTCTTCCGTGAAATCGTCATCCGCGGCCAAGAGGGCCAACTCGCGAACCAACCAGGGACGTTCATCGCCGGTGTCGCGCGGCCAGAAACCGATTGCACCAAAGATCAACAACGCGAGACAGACCGCCGCGGCAATTCCACTCGGCCTGGTGAGTTGTCGCAGCCAGAACGGCATTGACACCTTCCGACTGATTCGCATCCACAAATCGGAAGGCATTCGGTCCCGTTCCAAACGACTGCGAATCAGATCATCGATGCCGCGTTCTCTTTCGAATCGTGCCTTGCACTTCGGGCAGCTCCGCAGGTGCTCGCTGATCTCGAAAATCTTCGTCGGGTCCAGCTCGGAGTCCATGTAAGGGCTCATCCACTTTCGGACATCTTTGCAATTCATTCGGAAGCCCTCGTAATGAAGCCGTGTTCGAGTGCCAGCGCAGCCAGCCGCTCGCGGAGCTTGGCCCGGGCACGATGCACATGGGACATCACCGTTCCCAGCGGAATTTCCATCATCGATGCAATCTCCTTATAGCTGAACCCCTCGAGGATTCGCAGCAATAGACACTGGCGTTCGTCTGTCGCCAGTCTGTCCAAGGCATGGACTAAGCGTTCGTCAAGCAATTGCATCAGACGCTCCGGATTTTCCAACAGCGAGGCCCAGGTATTTTCTCGTTCGAGCATCAAGGACGAGTCGGGATTCGATTCGTCGAGTGTCGCGACCCGTTGACGAGCCGCGCGTTTGTTCAGTCGGTAAATCGTGTTGATCAGAATCTTGAACATCCATGCTTTGAAATTCGTATTGCGCTCGAACCGTCCGAACTCCCGCCAGCCGGTCATCACGGCTTCCTGAACGATGTCCGCAACCAGATCATCGTCCCAGGCCATCCGTTTGGCGTAGCGGTAGAGCGAGTCGCCAAGAGGCTCCAGGAGATCCAGAAAAGCCTTGGACGACGACTTTCTTTTGCCCAACGTCGGACTCCTATGTTTGTTATTCCTCTCTTCGCCCGGATATTGCAGGCTTTTGGAGGTCGTGGCTCAGAAACATCTTGCCATGTCTCTTTGGCAGAGTTTGCCCAACGGCAATTTCTGCAATCTATCGGTCACGACAGATAATATATCAACAACGAGTTTGGAGCCATCCGGCAACCGCCTGTCGGGGCAAAAGGGTGCGGGATGCCGAAGTCGGACGAAAAACGGTTCTATCGCAAAGAAGACTTAAGCACCGTCATCGCCTTGACGGCGATCATTCTGATATGCGCCGGCTTTTCCATATACTGGTTCAGTTATCTATCGGACGGCCCTCTTGGTTTCCGCCCTTCTCGATATGCCCCGGCAAACAAGATTCACACGGAAGGGGATCGGCAATATCTGTGGGCCGCAGGGCCGATCGATCCGGCGGAGCGCGGGTCTGAGTGGTTTGATTTGACCGGATCACCGCTGCCGCTTGCCGAATTCCAATTCGGCATCGGTCGCGACTCGATCCCGGCCATCGACCATCCGGTTTTTGTCAAACCCGACGATGCGACGTTGAAGGGCCGTTGGGCACAACGCGGCCAAGAGAACATCGATGAGCTTTCCGTCATCGGCTATGAACACAACGGCGATGCTCGGGCATATCCAATCCAATTGCTCAATCGCCACGAACTCGTCAACGACACCGTCGGCGGCAGGCCGGTGACCGTCGGATGGTGACCGTTGGATAAGTTGTCCGTCGTGTACGGACGGGAAGTGGATGGCACGGCCACGACATTCGGGACCACCGGCTATACCTTCAACAACATTTTTGTACTTTACGATCGTCAGACCGAAACCGTCTGGTATCCGCTGCAGAACGGTGCCTTTGATGCGATCAGCGGCCCGCGCAAGGGAAGTCGCCTATCGTTTCTTGACAAGCCTCCGATTGTAACGTTGTCTCAATGGTGTCAGGAACACCCCGACACGGTTGTTTTACTGGGAGACCGCGGTCGGGAAGAGACGTCCACGGATCAGGTCTGGCGACTGCCTACTCCATAACGATGGTGAATCGCTTCTTGAAGTGCAAGTAATAGAGGCCGATGACCCGCATGGCGACGATCATCAGATACGTGCTGAAGATATTCAGAAGAAGCATGATGGCGAACCCCAGGCCGACGTTCGTGAGCGAGACGCTGGTGAGGAAATCTATTTTGAATGCGTCGAGGATCATCTCGCCGAGGTTCGTGATCATGAGCCCGGTGCCGATGATCAGTAACATGAGCCAAATTGCCAGGTAGGGTAGGATGGTTCGGAAGATGGTCGAGAAGATCAGGTCAAGTCGATAGATCGTCCCCAAGGCGTCAAAAGCGAACAGTAGAAGCGAGATCGGCAACAGGAAGATGCCGGCCGCTGTCCAAATGGGGATCATCCATCCCATCGAAGACGGCAACAAACCAGAACTCAAGGCGATGGCCAGGAACACGGATGGTGCGAGCACCACCGCGATCGCACCGATGAACTTCAGCGCCGGTTTGATGATGTCATCCAGAAACCCGCCTTCCATCCGGATTCCTGGCAAATCGTCCGAGCCGGTCGATGTCTCTTGAATGACGGAAAAGTACAGCGCGGCCAGCCAGCCGAAAATAATGAGCGAAGGAATCAGACTCATGCAGCCTGAGTCCGGAAGGAATTCCCGAATCGCCGAGAGGAAAAGGATGATCACCAGCGTAATGGCGTTGCCGCCGCTTTGGACGGGATAGATGAAGCTCATGAATGCATCGGACCAGAACCCACGCTGGGGCCCCTGTACGGTATCACGCAGGCTCGAGCCTCGCGGCCGTTCCGGTCGCCCGTCACGCGCATAGCTGAGTGAAACCGGCTTCGCGGCTTCCACGGCAATCGCTGCCGGCGCCGCGGAGGTTGGAGCAGAGGTCGCGTCCGCGTCGAGCGCAGTGAGGATGTCACTTTGAGAATGGTCGAAAACGCCGGAGAGTTCGCCGAGCAGCTCGTCGTCGAGATTGGCAGGTGTCGGGGACGCCTGAAGTGGGACAGGTCGTGGAGCGGGCGGCGGCGGTGGTCGAGGCGCCGGACTTCGCGCAACGGAATTGGCCTCAGCGTTTTTGAATTTGGCGGCCGAGATACGAAACGCGTGTTTGCAGTGGGGGCATCCCAGCTTCCGATCTGCATGCTTCGATGAAATCTTCAGCGTTTTGCCGCATTTGCATTTGACACGTAACGCCACGAACGTTCCCTCGGTCCAATACTCATTCTCAATCGTCGCGGAATCCAAGAAACAAGGCGGCTACAGAACGCGTGCCGTAAAGTCCATTCAGCCCGATCAAAATAGTGCCCCGTCGTCATGGGTATGTCTCTCTCACGACGTTCCAAAGGTGTTGATATAATAACCGATTTTTGGAACATCGCCCAATCCAATCCGGTGCGTTATTTCGAATCGCCCGAGGGACAACACTCTTCCGCGTCGGATAACGTCGGACGAAGGTGCCGGCCCGTATGGCTGTTGGGGTGCGAGGCGACTTGTTCCGGGGTTCCTTCGGTCACGACTTGGCCACCGGCATCGCCGCCCTCGGGGCCGAGATCGATGATCCAGTCGGCCTGTCGAATCACGTCGAGATTGTGTTCGATCACGAGGATCGTGTGGCCCAGGTTGCACAATCGGTTTAGGACATCGAGCAACTTATGAATGTCGGCGAAGTGCAGGCCGGTGGTCGGCTCATCGAGGATGTACAGCGTATGGCCGACGGCCGTCTTGCCGAGTTCGGCCGCAAGCTTGATGCGTTGGGCCTCTCCGCCTGAGAGTGTGTTGGCCGGCTGGCCGAGCGTGATGTAGCCGAGGCCGACGTCGTGAAGGGCCTGAAGCATGTTCTTGATCGCACTGAAGCTGTCGAAGAACGGCAACGCTTCCTCGACCCGCATGTCGAGGACGTCCGCGATCGACTTGCCGCGGAAATGTATGTCGAGTGTCTCGCGGTCATATCGCGTGCCTTTGCACTTGTCGCACCGAACGAAAATGTCGGGAAGGAAATGCATTTCGATCCGTTTGGTGCCCTGACCCTGGCATGCTTCACAACGTCCTCCCTTGACGTTGAAGCTGAAACGGCCTGCGGCATAGCCGCGAATGCGCGCTTCTCGAGTTTTTGCAAACAGCTCTCGGATGTGATCAAAGACGCCCGCATACGTGGCGGGATTGCTGCGCGGCGTGCGACCGATCGGAGACTGATCGATCTCGATGACCTTGTCGATCCGGCCGGCGCCGGTGATGCTTTTATGGACACCGGGCAGTTCGTTTGAATTGTACAGGCGGCGCTTGAGCGCGCGGAGCAGGATTTGATTCACCAGCGTTGATTTCCCTGAGCCGGACACACCCGTCACACAGCAAAAGACTCCCAGCGGAAAGCAAACGTCGATCGACTTGAGATTGTTCTCAGCCGCACCTTCTAATTCAATCAGATTTTTTTTCGATCGGTTTCGCCGTTTTCCAGGCGGCTCGATCCTCAGGTCGCCGCGCAGGTATTGGGCCGTCACGGACTCGTCGGCGGCGAGCAATTCCTCGCGCGGACCGTTGACGAGCACGCGTCCGCCGTGTGCACCGGCGCCGGGGCCGATGTCGATCACCCACTCCGCGGCCTGGATCATCTCAACGTCATGCTCGACAACGAGCACCGTGTTGCCGAGTTCCTTGAGGCGCTGAAGAGATTCGATCAGTCGGGCGTTGTCGCGCTGGTGCAGGCCGATGGTCGGTTCGTCGAGCACGTAGCATACGCCGACCAGGCCGCTGCCGATTTGCGTGGCAAGGCGAATGCGCTGTGACTCGCCGCCGGAAAGCGTATTGCTGCCGCGATTCAGCGTCAGGTAACCGATGCCGACGTCAATCATGAACTGCAACCGATTTCGTATTTCTCGAAGAATCGGCTCGGCGATCTCCATGTCCTCACCCTCGATCGTCAGCGCCGAAAAATAGTCTGCCGCCGTGTCGATGCTCATTTGAGTCAGGTCGTCGATGTTCAGTTGGCCGAGTCTGACGGCGAGGCTTTCCTGGCGCAATCGCGCTCCCCGGCAACGTTGGCAGGGTCTTTCGATAAGATAGCTGTGCAGCCGGCGCTTGACCGCCTCGCTGTCGGTCGTCTTCCATCGCCGGTCCAGATTCGGGATCACGCCCTCGAAGTGACATCCGAATTCGGCTTCGTCCCCGGGCTTCGTTCCGCGGATGAGAATCTCACGCAGCCGGCTGGGAATCGATTCATAAGGCGTCGCGGGAGACACATTAAACCGCTCGCAGAATTCTTTGATGATCCGGGAGTAAGCGGCCGTCATCTGCTTGCCGCTTCGTTGCCAGGCGCCGATGGCGCCGCGCTCCAGCGGCGCTCTTGGATCCGGCACGATCAATTCCTGATCAAATTCCATCACAGTCCCGAGACCGTCACACTCCGGGCAGGCGCCGTGGGGCGAATTGAACGAGAACAACCGTGGCTCCATCTCCGGAAGGCGGGTGTTGCAATGGATGCAGGCGTAACGCTCGCTGAAAATGGCGTCCCGCCAAGGATCTGCTCCGGCATTTGCGCCCTTGCCGGTCGTGGCATGCTGATGCGAAACCGCCACGATGCCTTCCGTCAGCCGTAACGCCGTCTCGACGGACTCCGTCACCCGCGTTTGCAGACCGGGTTTCATGATAATCCGGTCCACAACGGCCTCAATGGTGTGTTTCTTCTCCTTGGTCAATGAAGGGACGTTCTTGACTTCGTGAAGTTCGCCGTCGATGCGAGCACGAACGAAGCCCTGCCGAAGAACATGCTTCAGGACCTCCTTGTGATTCCCCTTTTCTTCACGAACGAGCGGGGCAAGAATCATGATTCTCGATCGCTCCGGCAGATCAAGAACGCGATCGACGATTTGCGTGACGGTCTGCCGATCGATCGGCCGATCACATTGGGGACAATGCGGCCGGCCGATTCGGGCAAACAGCAGCCGAAGAAAGTCGTAGATCTCCGTGGTCGTCGCGACGGTCGAGCGGGGATTGCTCCGCACGGACTGCTGTGCGATGGCGATGGTCGGCGGCAGGCCGCTGATTCGTTCAGCGTCCGGCTTGCTCATCAACCCCAGAAATTGACGGGCATAGGCGGATTGAGATTCAACGTATTTGCGTTGGCCTTCGGCATAGAGCGTGTCAAAAGCGAGGCTGCTTTTGCCGGAGCCGCTGAGGCCCGTGACAACAATCAGCTTATCGCGGGGAATTTTGAGCGAGACGTCGCGGAGGTTGTGCGTCCGAGCACCGTGAATCTCAATCCATTTGGTATCGCCTTCAGACATCGATCAACTTATCAGAGCCGAGATAGCCGTGGCGGCGGGTGGAACCCGCCCTACAACGATCAGAGCCAACCACCTCCCCGAAGGTGGGGACCTGATCTTCAACGCCTGGGCATTGGAAAAACATTCATCTACCTGTACAACTCCCATTCGTGGGCGGCAGTCAAAATATCGTGATGCCGAGGGAGTATACGATACTAGCACCATTCGCAAATCTAGAGAACCGTAGGCGATCCCCTGGGAGTTTATGCTGATGAATCACGTAAAGCGCTATCCTTGGTTTGTCAAAGGTGATTTGGACGGCTTTTTTGGTCTCGCCGTCGACAATCTCGTACAGGTATTGGTGATCGTCGCGCTATGCAAAGGCTTGTGCGGTTTCGACGATACGCTGATTTTTCTTCGTATCTTGCCCGGCATCGCGGTCAGCCTGTTCATCGGCAATATCTATTACGCACTGCATGCCCGGCGCGTGGCCAAGCGTGACGGAAACCTGACCTGCACGGCCTTGCCTTACGGGATCAACACGCCATCCGTCTTCGCTTACATTCTGTTCATTCTTGCCCCGGTTTACCGGCTTACGAATGACGTCGACCTGACGTGGAAGGTGGGACTCGTCGCATGCCTCGGTAGCGGCGTTATCGAATTCGTGGGCGCCTTTGTCGGCGGCTGGATTCGTCGTGTCACGCCTCGGGCGGCGCTGCTCTCCGCACTCGCCGCGATTGCGGTGATTTTCATCGCCAGCCCTTTCGCGTTCCAGATTTTCGAGCGGCCGTTGGTGGCGATTGTTCCGATGTTCATTGTCTTGATCGGTTATTTCGCCAAGGTGCGATTTCCCGGCGGATTACCGAGCGGCTTGGTTGCCCTGATTCTGGGCACGGTTCTCGCCTGGACGGTGCCATTCGCTGTTGGACCGCAGATGATGAGCATTGAGGCCGTCCGCCAGTCCGGCGAATGGATCGGCCTGCATGTTCCTCAAGACACCTGGGAATCCATCGTTGATCTATACAAGAATCATCGCCATCTGGTTCTGGCCTATCTCGGCATCATTCTGCCGATGGGCCTGATCAATGCGATCGGCTCGCTTCAGAACATCGAATCAGCCGAGGCGGCGGGGGACCGGTTCTCCACCGGCCCCTGCATGGCGGTCAACGGCATCGGCTCGATCGCGGCAGGCCTCTTCGGCAGTTGTTTCCCCACCACAATCTACATCGGCCACCCAGGTTGGAAGGCACTCGGGGCCCGATCCGGGTATTCCATTATCAACGGATTATTCTTCTCGATCGTCTTCATCTTCGGACTTGGCGCGATGGCGGTGAGTCTCATTCCGATCGAGGCGGGAATCGCGATTGTGATGTGGATTGGGATCATCATTACTGCGCAGAGCTATGAAGCCGTGCCCAAGCGGCATTACGCGGCCGTGGCCATTAGCTTCTTTCCGGCGGTCGCGATGATGGCCGTTCTTCTCGTGCCGCAAATACTCATGGGTGTCGGCGCCACCCAAGGCATCTTGCCGATGATCAACGAACATGGACAGCAACTCGAAAACGCCTTCACCGATGACTGGTGGCCGGTCGGCGTCTATGCCCTGGCCGGCGCAAACAGTGGGTTTATCATCACCTGCATCATTGTCTCCGCAATCACCGCGTTTCTGATTGATCGCAGATTCAAAGCGGCAGGCGCATGGTGCGTCATCGCCGTGATCATGACGCTCCTGGGCTTTCAGCATGCATATCGGGTTGAACCCGGCAGCACGATGCCTCAGGAGCTGCTTTTGTGGCAAAGGACCGAAGACGCGTTCAAGGATACGGAGTTTTATATTGAGGATGCCGGTAGGTTCTTTCACCGTGGATACCGCCTGGCCGCTGCTTACGGCGCGGCCGCGCTGCTTCTATTCGGTATTCATTGGATGCGAAAGCGCAACAGGGGCTTCGAGAACATCGGGGCGGAGGAGCATCCTTTGCCGGAACCCCCTGAATTGCTCGGTTCGGACCCTCAGGCGACCGGCGTCGCTTCGAGCACGGTGCACACCGTGGAAATCACGAGCCGGCCGGGTCCGTTGGCGGATACCGGCTAATCGTCGATGGTTCCCTTGCTGGAAGAGCTCTTGCCTCATAATCTGCCGAGATGCTTTTGGAATCGTCAGGCCCGCGTGAATTCTGGATCGACGTGGGTGGTACGTTCACGGACTGTATCGCCCGTGCGGCCGATGGCACACTGACAACCCATAAACTCCTCAGCAGCGGTATCTACCGCGGACAAGTCGGGCCGGGGTCGACACGACGCCGGATTCTGGACGAACGGCGTCGGGATGATCCGCCGAATTTCTTCCAGGGTTTTAAGCTCGCGCTGCTGACGTCTGCGACGGTCGATGATGCGGTCGTTGCAGAGTTTGACGCACGGGATGGCTCTCTCGAACTCGAACGCCCGCTTAAGACGAGCCCCGAAGTCGGAACGGTCTACGAGTTGTCCAGCAGTGAAGAGGCTCCGCTCGTCGGGATTCGCTGGTTGGCGAAAAAGACAATGGCCGATGCGATCGGACCGGCTCACCTTCGCCTTGGAACGACACGCGGAACCAACGCATTGCTGGAGCGCAAGGGTGCACCGACCGCCTTTGTGACGACGCGAGGACTTGGTCACTTGTTGAGGATCGGGGACCAGACCCGCCCGAAGCTGTTCGATCTGCACATTCGAAAGCCGACGCCTTTGCATCGGCATGTCATTGAATTGGATGAGCGCGTGGGCGCACGCGGGGACGTCATTAAGCCGATCGATCCGGACGAGGTGCGAGACAAACTGCTGGGTGCGAAGAAATCCGGCATCCGAGCGGTGGCCGTTGGTCTGATCAATAGTTATCGAAACTCGGATCACGAAAATCTGGTCGCAGAACTGGCTCGGTCGATCGGTTTTGAAGCGGTTTCACAATCCAATCAGTTGTCACCGCTTCAGGGAATGCTTGCCCGTGCCGAAACGGCCGTCGTCAATGCCTATCTCGAACCGGTCATCCGTCAGTACGTTGACGAGATTTGTGCAGAGGTTCCCGACGCATCGACGAAATGGATGACAAGCGCCGGCAGTCTGGTCACGGCCGCTGACTTCGCCGCGAAGGATAGCATCCTGTCGGGGCCGGCCGGCGGAGTGGTCGGTTGTGCAGCCTCTGCGCGACAGGCAGGTCTTGCAAAGGTCATCGGTTTCGACATGGGCGGTACGAGCACGGACGTCAGCCGCTTCGACGGACAGTACGAGCGCCGCTACGAGATGGCCTTGGTGGACCGCGAGACCGGGGGACGCCTTCGGATTGCTGCGCCGATGCTCGCGATCGAAACGGTGGCTGCCGGCGGCGGTTCGATCTGCGGTTTTGACGGCATCAAGCCGATCGTCGGACCGCAAAGCGCCGGTGCCGCGCCCGGACCCGCATGTTACGGTCGCGGCGGACCGCTTTGTGTGACCGATGTCAATTTCTATCTGGGCCGTGTCACGCAGGGAAATTTTCCTTTTCCGCTGGATCGCGCGGTCGTGGAGGCCCGGCTCGACGAAGTGCGGGTAAAAATCGAATCAAGGACAGGTCGCCATTATGAGCGAGAGGAACTGGCCACCGGCTACGTTGATATTGCGAATGAGCACATGGTGGCGGCCATTCGCAAGATTTCAATCCGACGCGGTTACGATCCGCGTGAGTACGCGTTGGTGAGCTTCGGCGGGGCCGGCGGGCAACACGCTTGTGCCATTGCGCGTGAATTGGGCATGCGCCGGATACTTCTGCCGGCCCATGCGGGTGTGCTCAGTGCCTATGGAATCGGGATGGCGGATGTCACGAAGTTCGCCGCCCGTGACGTCGGCGAGTCACTCGCCCCGGAAACCCTGGATGAGATGAATCGCTGGTTTGCAGAAGCTGAATTGAAATTGCGGTGTGAGCTGTTGAAGGAGGGGTTCGCCGACGATGACATCGCTCCTCGTCGTCGGATGCTTGAACTGCGTTACCAAGGACAGGACTCCACCATGACCGTCGTCCAGCCAAAGGACAAAGACTGGCGCCAGGCCTTTGAGTTGATGCACGAACGACAATACGGATTCACCTTTTCAAACCGCCCGATCGAAATACATGCGGCTCGTTTGGAAGTGAGCAGTCGTATCAGACGCTCGGTTTCGACCGAGCGGGCAGAATCGCGAAGGCCCAAGGCAGAACCCGGCTTCGCGAATGTTTTCTTCGACGGCGCCTTTCACAAAACGCCGGTTTATCCGCGCGAAGCCTTGCAGCCCGGTGAGGTCATCGAGGGGCCGGTGATCGTGCTGGAAACCACGAGCACGACCATCGTGGAGCCGGGTTGGCAGGCCGAGTTGAATGCCGAGGGTGACATCCTGCTGCGCAATGAGGAAAACTTGAACCGGCCTCATGTGGCCGAGACGCCTTCGACCACAAACCGAGGCTATGACCCTGTTACTTTAGAGTTGTTCAACAATCTCTTGGCGGACATCGCCGAGCAGATGGGGGCCACGCTTCAGCGAACAGCGCTGTCGACCAACGTCAAGGATCGCCTTGATTTTTCCTGCGCCCTCTTCGATCCCGATGGCGAGCTCGTGTCACACGCGCCCCACATTCCCGTTCATCTCGGGTCGATGAGTGAATGCGTCAAATGTCTTATGGAAGATGTCCCGGTGATGCGGGCGGGCGAAGTTTTTGTGACCAACGATCCATACCGCGGCGGGACACATCTTCCGGACGTGACGGTGATCACGCCTGTCTTTGACGAAAAAGGGCGGAAGATCCTCTTTTTCACGGCAAGTCGGGCCCATCATTCTGAGATCGGCGGTATCACACCGGGCTCCATGCCATCGGAAAGCCGAAGTCTGGCTGAAGAGGGAGTGCTGCTTCGAGCGATGAGGTTGATCGAGATCGATCCGGCCGACAACAAAGGGGAGGCCGGCGTTTTCAGGATTCGAGAGGACGCATTGCGAACGATTCTCGACGGCGGGTCCTACCCGTCGCGCGATGTTGACCAGAACGTCGCCGATATCCAGGCTCAAGTGGCTGCGAACCATTGTGGAGTACGGCTCTTGCAAGGCATGATGGCTCGACATGGTTTGGGCATGGTCCAGGACTACATGCGTCACATCCAAAGGGCGGCGGAAACCAAGATGCGGACGACACTTCGCAATCTGGGAAACGAAACCTATCGGTTTACCGATGACATGGACGACGGTTCGAAAATCGTCGTCACGGTCACGGTTGACGGCGATGAAGCGGTGGTCGATTTTGCGGGAACGGGTCCTGTGTTGGCGGGGAATCTAAATGCCACGCCGGCGATCGTGAGTAGCGCCGCACTGTACTGCTTTCGCTGTCTCATTAACGAAGACATCCCCTTGAACGCAGGCGTTCTGGTTCCGCTACGCATCGTGTTGCCGGAATGCTTTCTCAATCCGCCGAGGCGTGAGGACGCTGCACGGTGTGCCGCCGTGGCGGGCGGAAACGTCGAAACTTCGCAGAGGATTGTGGATGCGATCTTCGGTGCACTGGGAATGGTTGCCGCCAGTCAGGGCACGATGAACAATCTCTCATTCGGCAGCGGACAATTTGGTTATTACGAGACAATCGGCGGTGGCGCGGGGGCCGGTCCGGGCTTTGACGGCGCCGGTGCCATACACACCCACATGACAAACACGCGCCTGACGGATCCGGAAGTGCTCGAAGATCGATATCCGGTGAGATTGAGACGATTCGCGATACGCCGAGATTCCGGCGGCCAAGGTAAATGGCGCGGTGGGGACGGCATTCTCCGTGAAATGGAGTTTTTAACGCCCCTGAAAGTCTCGCTACTCACCCAGCGACGAACGCGAGCGCCGTACGGACTGAGCGGCGGTCTCCCAGGGCAGACCGGCCGCAATCTCATTCGACGTGCAAACCAAGAGGGCGCTCAGACGGAAACGCTTCCGTCGATATGCAGCATTTCCGTTGACGCAGGGGACGTCCTGACCATTGAGACGCCGGGCGGGGGTGGATACGGAACGCCGGGTTGAGGCGTTCCGCGCCGGTTTTTCGGGTGACCGCACGTCATGGATTCCATATCGGACTTCTTCCATAGGCCGAAAACGATATGAATTAATCATCCCGATGGGCCGGACCGATTTAGCCCGATAGCGGACGGCGTGAGTCGGTCCGTGCGCGGGCGAATTCGAAGCGTTGGCGATACTTCAAAGAAAGGTTCCTGATGGCCATGAACGAGAATCAAAGGTCCACTGCCAGATCGCATCGGCGACGAAGGCGTGTCATCAACGCCTCTTTTCAATGGAAGTATACGATTTTTGTCGTGATGGGCGTCTTCATCATTACGACGTTCATGAGTTCCGTGCTGTTTGGTGTTCTCCATGAGCAGGCCCGGTCCAGCATTCTCGGGAAGACGAACCCGCAGGAAATCAGTGTCTGGGAAAGCACGCCCGTCGTCCTGATTTCGGCTGTGGCATTTGCGTCTCTGTTGGCCTTGGCGTTCGGGGTTTGGACGATCGTTTTCACGCATCGTCTTTCCGGTCCCATTTTTGTCATGGAGAATCTGCTTCGTCAGGTGACGGAAGGGCGTTTTCCGAAACGCCGCGAGCTGAGGAAGAAGGATGAATTCAAGGAGCTTTATGCTGAGTTATGGCGAGCCATTGATGCCATCGACGCCTCCAGACGCTCCGAATACGCGAAATTGACCGAGGCGCTGAAGCTGGCCCAATCCGGCGCCGGAAGCGCCGATCAGACGTTAAAGAAGGTCGCCGAGCAAATCGAGGCGATGTGCAAGGAGACCGCTTTGGCGTTGGGCGAAGAGTTCACGGGAACCCCCACAAATCAGGGCGCCGGGCAGAAGAAGGGTTCAACGCCCGAGGCGGTCAGCGTCTGAAGCGCGCCGAAAGCCTGATACTTTCGTGATGGTCATCCGACGTGAGGCGTCTGCTTTTCAAGCTCAACGAATGTCGTTAAGCTGCGCGGGTTGGCGTGTATTCAACCCGCGGATTCAGAGAGAGACCCCCATGCAAGTTCGATTTCAATGCCCGGCCTGTAAGCAGTCCCATGTCCTCGATATGCCGGAGTCGACGATCCACATGACCTGTTCGCAAACCGGCAAGCTGCTGGAGCTTGTGCTCGGGATCAGCGGCGAAGTCAAGCCTCGCATCCTGGAAGGCGACGACAGCCGGGACAAAAAGAAGCAGACAACGTAATACGCTGCAGCAGTTGATCTCTATGCAGAAAAGCCCCGGTCAGACATGCCTTTGGCATGCCTGACCGGGGCTTTAACTTTCCATTATCTCGCGGCCAATGCCGCCATCGTGTTGCTGATGTGCCCGATGCCTCTCGGTCCGACCTTCATCAACAGATCGACGAGCGTCCCGATGGTTTCCAGGAACTTGTTCATTTCATCCAGACGCTGGCGATAAACCGCCGACTCTTCAGCCGTGCCGCGGCCCTCGGGCTTGCCGGCGACCATGTCTTTGCAACGCGCGATGGTCTCCAGGATCGGCTCCACCTCGCGGCGACGACGCTGGCGGACGATCGTCTCGAACATCTGCCAGACGTCCGTTTGACAGATGAAATACTCCTTGCGGTCGCCTCGCAGGTGCACGCGTTCAATCAAGCCCCAATCCACCAGCGAACGGAGGTTCATCGAGGCGTTGCCCCGCGAAATCATGAGTTTTTCCATGACATCATCCGTGCAGATGGGCTCGGTGGAAACGAACAGCAGGGCATGAATCTCCGCCATTGTACGGTTGATGCCCCAATAGCCGCCCATTTCCCCCCAGCGGCGGATGAATAGGGCCTTCGCGGCCTCCAAGGGTGTCGGCATGTCGGACATTGTCATTGGCTCCAAGCAACATTGGATTGACAGAATTTTCAATATCCTCTGAAAGGAATGTAGTACCGGGGGGGAGAGGGGTCAAGGGTTTCAGGGGAGAGGGGATCAGGGGACCGGGGGATCAGCAGCTACGGCCTTGGTCGTCGGTGGGAGCCGGAGAGCCGGCCGTTTCGACCACGGGGAAACCCCGTGGCAGAGGGGGTGGGGTGACTTCCAAAATGCCACGAACTTTTGGCCAGAGCTTCAGTGCCTCGGCGACCATCCAGGCCTGAAGTGCCACAATGATGACACCCGTCACGACGAGATGCCATTGCCTCCTCGGCCACCAGCCGTCCGGATTGAGCACACCCAACTGATACAGCATCGCACAAAACGGCACGACCAGCATCAGAATCGCCGGGAAGACAATGAACCAAGTCGGTTTTTTTCGACGGGCGAGATAAAAGGCGACCACCATAAAGGCGAGTCCGGCCAACAGCTGGTTCGTCGCGCCGAAGACGGGCCAAAGAATCAGTCCGCCTTTGCCCATGCCGTTGGCCCAGGTCATGTTCGGCGGCGGCAGGGCGGCGACCACGGCGGCGATGACGACCGCGAACAGCGTGGCGCCGTGCTTGGTCGTCAAGGGACGAACATGGAAGGAGTTTGCAAGTTCCTGCACGACGTAGCGCTGTAAGCGCGTCGCCGTGTCCAATGTCGTCGCCGCGAAGGATGCGACCAGTACCGCCATCAGCGCGATGGCGATCTTGACCGGGATTCCCAGGCTAGCGACCAAATTGCCGGCGCCTTCGACGAAGGCACCAACCTTGGCGGCGAGTCCGCCGGCGTCATGCCAGGAACCATACCGCGCATGCCAGGAAAATGGCCCTGACACCTTCGCGGTTCCATCACTTTCAATGCTGAGTGTGCCGTTTCGCAAAGCAATTTTGTCGCCCGGCGTCAAGCCGATTTCCCGTTCTCCTAAGCTGCCCGGGGAGAAAACGGCGTTCGACCAGCCGGACTCGGATACGCGACCCTGTTCTTCAATCAGCGCCCAGCTTGATGATGTTTGCACGTCTTCCTCTACCACACGACGATGAATCAACCAATAGTCACTGTCTGCGGTGCTAAAGCCTGTGTCCCATAGGCGACCTTGGATGCTCGTTTTCTTAGGATTATTGATGTACTCCTGTTGGGTGGTCCATGACCATGTTATGGATTTGATGTTGGTGCCGATTCCAAGTCCGGCACAGCATGCCAGGATTACCAACACAGCCAAAAAGCCCTCCGTGAGCATAGAGCCGTAGCCGACAAACTGGGCGTCGGTCTCGCACGAAATCTGCTTGCTGGTCGTCCCACTACTGACCAGGCAATGGAAGCCGCTGATCGCGCCACAGGCGATGGTGACGAACAGAAACGGCATGATCGGCGGGGCGCCCGGAACCTCGGCGCGAATCGCGGGGGCAACGATCGGCGCGCCGCCCTCGGTGAAAAACGTCGCCGCGCCGATGCCTGCCACGATCAGGAACAGGCATAGGATCAACTGATGGCTGTTGATGTAATCGCGAGGCTGGAGCAACTTCCAGACCGGCATGGTCGAAGCCACGTAGCAATAAACAAACAATAGGACCGTCCAGATCACGACGGGCGAGACGGTCAGCCCAGCCACAGTCAACGGTTCAAACATGAATTGCAGAATGGGAAACTTCACCGCCAGGACGACGGCCAGCAACATCAGCGCCAAAGCCATGACCGCAGGCAGATGCGGCGACTTGCGCTTACGATAGATCCAATAGCCCATCGCCACGGCCAGCGGAATCTCCAGCCATACGCTCAACACCGACGCCGGATACATTGCGAAGATGCTGGCGATGACCAGGCCGAAAATGGCCAGCACGATGGTCAACGCCAGAAACAGGATCAGCAGAAAGAGGATCTTGACCCGCGGGTTGATCAGGCGACCCGCGACTTCGCCGACGGTCTGTCCCCGGTTGCGAATCGACACGACCAGCGCACCAAAGTCATGGACGGCCCCGATGAAAATGCTTCCGAACAGCACCCAGAGCAGGGCAGGCAGCCAACCCCAGATGACGGCCAGTGCAGGACCGACGATCGGCCCGGTTCCCGCGATGGAGGTGAAATGGTGGCCAAACAGAATCTCTCGACGTGTGGGAACATAGTCCTGCCCGTCGTTGAGCTGTTTGCTCGGCACGGGTGCATTGCGGTCGAGCTTGAAGAACTTGCGAGCCAGCCAGCGACCGTAGGTATGGTAGGCAATGAGGTAGAGGACGAAGCTGCCGACGGCAATCAGAAAGGTAGACATAAATAGAATTTAGAATGATGAATGTAGAATCGAGAAAACACGCTCTGAGAGTTTCTCCCTTTTCTACGTTCTAAATTCTCAATTCTACATGATTTATTTCGCCAACGCTGCAAGCTGCTCTTCCCGCACGAGCTCCTGATATTTCTCCTGGGCCATGACCTGATCCGTCGGGACCATCGTGATCACATCCCAGGGGCAGACCTGGGCACACAGCCGGCAGCCGATGCAGACCTGGAGGTCGATCGTGCAGATGCCCATGGCGTAGCCGGGGTGGTGGGGGTCCTTGATCTTGTCGATGCAGTCCACTGGACACACCGTGACGCAGGCGTCGCACCCGGTGCAGAGATCCTCGTCCAGGATCGCCAGTTGTTTGGGAAGTTTCTTACCCATGGGGCATTGGTCCCTTTACGTTCATTTTCGGCATAAACCGGGACGGGACTTTTCTTGAACCCAACCGTCCGGCATCTCGCCCTAATACGCTGGCTCAAGAGGATAGTCGAGGTGATGTGTTTCAGGCAAGGTCCCGCGGTGATTTGGCCGAGGACTTGGATGACCGCGCTTTGCGACGGATCAGCCGTGCCGGAATGAAGTCCGAAATGTCCTTGCCACGCTTGTCGTCCTTACCGGATTTGGCCTTCCTGCGGCCATTGGAAGCCGCTGGATTTCGTTCATGTCGATCCTGTCCATCTCCGTTTCGGCCTTCCCGGTCCGCCATGATTTCCTGGTCATCGTCGTCTTCGGCGACCGGCACCGGAAATTTCGCCCGGATCTTCTCCTCGGCCAGACCGCTAATGAGCTCATCGGTGGACAGCAGGATGGCGCCCTTGGCGTCCATTTGCAGGAAGGCGTGCTCTCCGTCGACCTGGGACCAATAGCCACATGCATCCTTGACGACGACAACGTGCTGCTGTCGGGCGAGGAGTCCAAGAACCATGGCCTTGACGCAATGGGATGCTGTGACGCCGAAGATGATCCAATAACTCGGTGTGAGTCCGTTGATCAAACGATCTGCCTTGGGGTTGGATAGAAAGTCCGTCTCGCGTTTTGTGAGGATGACTTGTTGATAACGTCGAAAAGGGTCCATCGGCACGTCCAGCGTATTGTCACCCTGAAGGAAGACACGACGAGGCATCAGAGTAAATGGCAGCTTTCGTTGGCCGCGTGTCCGATCGATGCAGTGGGGCGGCAACCCTTTGCTGCTTTCACTGGGGCGATGCGCTTCAAGACTTGAAATGACCCCCACTTGCTCAAGCCTGGCCCAGTTCATGAGCTGGCGGATTTTCGGCAGGACCTCTGCACGGTTTGAGACCGGCAGAGCCCCACGTGGTAAAAGAAAATCACATTGTGTATTGAGATCAACCAACACACGGTACGGTCTTCCGCGGTGCGTTAACGTGCTCATTCCCGCCTCCCCATATGGAGTTACGCCTGAGCGAGCCAACAGCGCAACATTGGCAAGGGATGCAAGCCCGAGTGGATGATACTGTGAGTTGTTCTCTGTTCCCACACGAACGTGGGCTTTCCCCTTGCGAGATGCTAATGATATCCCTGTCCTCGGCGGAAGGCGAGTCCAATTCAAAAAAACAAATTCCGGATAATCGGCGTCAATAAAAACGTATCCAGCGAATGAGGCAGAAGTTATACACTTCATCACAACTAAGATAGACGATACGGGCGGTTCAGATTGTCCATTTTTTCACATCAAGCCAATCGTGTGTTAACAATGACCGTCGCCCGCGTCTTCAAATCGACTCCGGTTAAAGCGTTTGACACATTCGTTTGCAGTGTCACAATCACTGACAGTTTCCGGTAAGACCTTCCCTTGGAAAGTGCCCGCAATGATCCTCAGGCCATTCGCTCTCGCTTTGCTCACGTTGCTGCTTTTCGGTCAGACGGTGGGTTGTTCTGACACAGACTGGAATTGGGACCTGGAATGGTGGAAAAAACCCAGTCGGATCGTTCGCCCCAATCAGACCGCGTCGCCCACGCTTGCTGACCGGCACCAGACGCCGCCGGCAGAGACGAAAGGGCAAGATAACAGAATGGCCCATAATCCAGTCTCGCGGAATTCCCCAGCTGTACCCAACGCTTCGAATTCTGTGGTCTCATCTCGGCGCGACACGCGTCCCTTTTTTCACCTTTATCTTGTGAGCGGCGATCAGGCCTCGTCCGCCCCGCCTGATGAATATCATTTCCATTTACGAAATATCGATGCCCGCTCTTGCGCCAGATTGGTTGAAATGCTTTATGTTCCCCTGGGCAGGTCAGGCAGTGTAGAGGAAACTTATCTTCTCTTTGAGGAGCGCGATGAGTTCAATGCCGCAAAGCGTGGGGCCGCCATGCTTGATATCCGGTCTCATTCCGAACCGGCAGTGACTGCGAACGATGGAATGTCGTTTGAGACCGGCATTGCCTTTTTTTATGAGATCATCAGCCAAGGCGCCATCGTGGACCGGGGCCTGATCGACAAATGCGGGAAGCACCTCACCACGGCGGTGAAGTCGCCTGAACTGTCGGACACGAAACGATGGGCTGCCGCCATTCTAGCGGGAAGACTTCTTTCGGAATTTCGCTATGACTACGTCGCGGCGCGCCGCTATTACGAGCATGCCCAACGCGTGGCGAAGCCCGACTCCATTGAGCAGATGGTGGTCGAATGGTGGCACGCCGATTCACTGATCCAGGAAGGCAGCATACGCAAAGGTAACAAGGTCTATGAGGACCTATTGGACACTTACACGCAACAGTGGCCTCGTTCGCAGATCGTCACTCGCTCCAGCGCGATTTTGAAAGAGAACCGCAAGCGTGGCTGAGTGTGAGCCGCAACCGTGATGTCAGTTATTGGACGTCTCGATGGTGAGGCCGGGATCGTTTCGTGGTTTGATGGATTCCAGTTGTTGAAGATAGGCTGCGAGTTCATCTTCAGTAAAGGCCTGGAGAAATGCTTCTCGGGCGGAACGATTCAAAAGTCTGATGCGATCAATAAGCTCCCGCTTGGACATCGCGACGGGTCTCCCATGACATCTCGGCGAGAGGTGTTTGTCAGGAGGAATGTGGGTCACTAGAAACGGCGGCAACAACCTATCGACCGCTGAAGTTGTCAAACTTTAGACGGTTTCGATTTCAGGGTTCCATCTGCGAGAACGTGTTTCAACGGCGCCGTTTTTCGACGGAAGCAAAGAACGCCTTAAGTTGATTTCATGATCCATGCGATTCTAAGGTCATCCATCGTGTGCGTCGGTGTGTCGCGAACCTGCCGACGCGATAATCATGCAGTCATCGCCAAGCTGGATTAGAATCTGCGTCATGACGAAGTACGAGGTCAGACAGGAGAATATCGATTCGGCCGAAGCCCTCGGTAAGAAAGACGGTGTTCCGAACGATATTCAACAGAACGATCAGCACCGATCCGTTCATCACGCCGTCAAGCATCGAGCCCGTCACGAATTCGATGCGTGGGCCCATACGTATGACCGATCGATTGTCCAGCACTTGTTGTTCCAGCCGACTTATCGGATGTTCATGGAGGAACTTTATCGTTGGCGTCGCGATGATCCGGCGCCATTCGATCTGCTGGACATCGGCAGTGGCACTGGCACCTGGGTCGCGATGGTCGCGGGAAGTCCGTTGCCGTCTCGCCAGCTCGTTGGCTTGGATTATTCGTTAAGCATGTGCGGTGTCGCGCATGGCAAAGCTCAGGAAATCGATGAAGACGCCCCCAGTTTCTTGAATGGCGACGCCGAGCACCTGCCTTTCAGGGATCAGTCCTTCGATGTCGTGACCTGCAGCAACTCATTCCATCACTATCCGCACCAAAGGGAGGCGGTTCGGGAAATGCGGAGGGTTTTGCGGCCTGGAGGCCGCCTCATGCTCATTGACGGTTTTCGGGATAACGTTATCGGCTGGTTCCTGTTCGATGTGTTCATCACGGCTGCCGAGAGCACTCCGGAGGCCAAGGTCTGTCATGTCTCCTGGTCTGATATGCGCGAGTACTTCCTCGATGCGGGCTTCAAGGACGTCCGGCAGCGCAAGAAGAACATCTGGGCTCCGATTTTCCTGACCGTCGGCAGGGCGTAGAGCGAATTCCGATATCCTCACCTGAATTGGTTCCGATTAAGCGCAGCGCCTGATGCACCGATGCACATCTTCGGGACGGAAGGGCAACCCTACTCAGGTGCGATGATGTTGGAGAGCGGCTCGGGCATACACGTACGTTTCTCGGACGATTCCGGGGAACACGCTATACGAGGCGCTGTCGTTACATCGACAGCCTGCGAGTTGGTCTTTGAAACTCAGGAGTGGATTGAGCTGCCTGTCGATGCGCGCGTTGAGGTGCTTTGCCGTCTCAAATACAAATTTGTCCGAGCCCAGGCCACCGTCCAGGCCATCCTCCGACAAGAGCCGCCGATCCTGATCCGCTTGACCTGGATCGGCCAGCCCCACCCTTGCGAGGTACGAAGCACGTTCAGAGTATCGGTCCCCGGCAGCAAACTCAATGCAATGATAGGGACGGATTCCGTTTGGCTGGTCGACGTCAGCTTCAACGGGTTCAGTATCTGGTCCTTGGAGAGCTACGAAAACGGGTCCGTTGTGGAAGTGACGCTGTATTACGGAGGACAGCGATTCACGGGTAAGGCCCGCGTCCGTAATGTGAATACGCTCGGTGAGGGGCGAAAAAGATACGGACTGTCGATTACCGAGGACTCCATCGAGCTCAAGCGCGGATTGCAGCAAATCACGATGGGAATCCAGCGGCAGCAATTAAGAAACCTCGCAGGCTATCACAAATAGGTTGTTACTCTTATCGGGCATCTTTTTCTTCCTCTGTCTACATTATCGCCCCGCATTTCCTGAATTCGTCCCGGGATGGTTTGCTTCACGTTCATGTGAATCTTAAAGAGTAGGTGTATGCCCTCGCTTTTGAACGTGCTGGTTGTTGTACTCAAACAGGAGTGACAAAGTGCCGCCATCATCCCAACGCCGGAAACACAATCGGGGCCTTCGAATCACAGCCGTGGGCAGAAATCCGAAATCCCGCGCTCGTCGCGGATCGATCATGGTCCAAACCACCGTCTTCGGCAGTGCCGTGGGCCTGGGCGTGGCGGCGCTGGCTGTTGATACCGGGTTGATGTATGGCGCGAAGCAGGAACTGCAAAGCGCTGCGGATGCGGCGGCGCTGGCAGCCGCTTCTCAACTTGGGACCACAGCCAATCCGACAGACATGGCCTTGGCCGAAGCCGCGAAATATGCCAGCCAGAACAGCATTATGGGCGACAACGCCGATCTGATTCAGACTGACCTGGTGTTCGGTCATGCCACCATGTCCGGCGACGATAAGTTTGATTTTCACGCAAATACACAGCCCTACGACGCGGTCAAGGTGACGTTGCGACGAGATCAAAGCGCCTCCGACGGGCCCGTGTCCTTGCTGTTTGCGAGGACCTTTGGCCTGACGGAGACCCAAATGGAAGCGAGTGCCGTAGCCATGCTCGTGCCCAGGGACATTGCGCTGGTGATCGACCTCTCGGGTTCCATGAATGATGACAGCGAGCTACGCCACTACGATACGTTCGCTTCCGAAAAGAGCGGAACCATCGACGGCGTGCAGATCAACCTGAAGGACATTTGGTTGGCCTTGCCGGTAAACAAGGGTTGTGCCGGAATAAAGAACGGTTCAAATCCTTCATCCCCCGGCGCGCCCGCCGCAGGTGATAGCCAACCCGCCACGGGAGCGGGGTCACCGCAAGTGGAAGGCGGTAATCCTGATCCGGGCGACGAGCCGGCCGGCGGAAGTTCCAATCCGACCGGACCTCGATGGGGCTGGATGACCGGCTTTGGTGATCCGGTGACGTTGAACGTGTACAACCCCACGAATGACGACGGACTTTATTACATTCCGCGCTATTACACCTGCACTGATCCGGACGTCATCGCAAATCTGACCGAGGCGGGCTATACCTCGTCGGAGCGCAGCGCCTTGTTAAGTAGTCAGTATGACTATCAATCGACGTATTATCGTAACCGAGTGAAAGTCCTTCTAGGCCTGGCGGGCTGGAAAAGCGGCAAGAGCGGTGCGAAATTCAGCAGCGGAGGAAACGGCAACAGTATCGTCGGCAGCAGCGAGCTGACTCAGGAAGTGAGTTATCCCTTCGCCGACGGAAGTTGGAGTGACTATGTCGACTACGTCAAATCGAGCTCGACCTGGATGGAGGACACCGACTCGGATCTCCGGTATCGATACGGAATCAAGACGTTTGTAAATTATCTGCTGGAAGACCGGGCCAATCATGGAGACACGCCCGAGTTGGCCGACGCGCCGGAAGAGCCGCTTTATTCGGTCAAGGACGCCGTGCAGACGATGATTAATGAGATCGTCACGCTGGATACCCAGGATCATGTCTCGCTGGAAACGTTCGGCCAGTATGGTATTCATCGGATGGACCTGTCGATTCCGGACTCGGGTCAGACCCTGGCGGAAGCGTTGCAGCTGATTCCTACGAATCTGAACACTTACCAGGCCGGCCATGACACTTCCACGACGAACATCGGTGCGGGTATGAATAAGGCCATCGCCGAATTGACCAGCAGCCGGGCCCGAACCGCTGCGTCGAAGGTCATTATTATGCTGACCGACGGAAAGCCCAACGTGAATGAGTACAATTCCTATGTGGGCAACAACCATGCCGATGCGATTGATTGGGCCATCGATCAGGCGGCTGAAGCCAAGAACATGGGGATGACCGTCTATTCCATCGGTGTCGGCGGTGACGTGAACGAGGATCTTTGCATCGATATGGCGTCAACGGCTGAACACTATTACTTCGCGGACAATGCCCCGGATCCCGACAACAACAACGAGCCCTACTACGTGAATCAGCTTAAGCAAATATTCCAGACGCTCGGAGGAAAGCGGCCGGTACGGCTGATCCAATAAGAAGAGTCTCACGGACAGATCAAGGACACTCACAGAGCCGCGATCGTAGGGGAATCGTTCCCGGGCGTTCGCGGCTCTGATTTTTTCCGAAAAGCCCCGGTCAGGCATGCCTGACCGGGGCTTTGGTCACGCTGTTTTTCGACGCCGAAACGTTCGTTCGCTCATTGTGCAATGCAAAATGTTGTCAAGGGTGCGGCTCTGATCTAATTTGTTGCGATGCAATAAAGATGTCGGCGGCCGCGCAGGTACAACTCATTCCCTGCAATTGCGGGAGACGCGTCGAAACCGTCGTCCAGAAAGTTGGTCGCCAGCACTTCAAATTCAGGGCCCCGTTTGATGACGACGGTCGTACCGTTGCGACCGGCGATATACACACGGCCGTCAGCTCCGACCGGAGAGGCGTATACGCCGTCGACTCCCTCAAGCCGTTGTTGAGCGTAATATTTTTTGCCGGTCTTGGCATTGAAACATGAGAGAATTGCGTTCGATCTTTTCAGAAAATAGAGAGTGTCGTCATACAGCAATGGCGAAGGAACGTACGATGTATCCTTGTCATGCTGCCAGACGACCGCCTTGGAATCGGTGATGTCTCCGGTCGCACCCGGGTAACGGATGGCCAGCAGGGCATCACCTCGACGGCCGCTCATCGCGAAGATCATGCCGAAATCCGACACGGGCGTCGAAATCACATTGGAGGTCAGGCCGCCGCATCGCCAGAGGACGTCTCCGCTTTTCAGATCATAGCTGCGGACATACCCGGTGGAGGCGGTCACGACCTGAGGCTTGCCCTCATGTTCCACGACGATCGGCGTGGACCATGACGTCGGCTCATCGCGGTTGACCTTCCATAACTGCTCGCCGGTTTTCTTATGGAGAGCGACGATGAAGGAGTCGTCTTCATGGTCCCAATTTACGACAATTGCGTCACCGAAGAGAACCGGTGAGCTGCCTTCCCCAAAACTGTTTCGGGTTCGCATTTTGCCGAAGTTTTTTTTCCATTTCAGGTTGCCGTCCATATCGAGGCAATACAGACCGCGCGAACCGAAATAGGCATAGAGATGTTTACCGTCGGTCACGGGCGAATTCGACGCCTGAGTACTATCGGGATGAAGTGACTCGTGAGGCAGCTCTTCACACACTGATTTTTCCCAGACAACTTTACCGTCCAGCCGATTGAGGGCCAAAACG
Source organism: Phycisphaerales bacterium (assembly GCA_022360095.1). Lineage (GTDB taxonomy): Bacteria > Planctomycetota > Phycisphaerae > UBA1845 > UTPLA1 > JAKSDK01. The sequence goes on along the minus strand of JAKSDK010000138.1, from coordinate 74,978 downwards.
GAAAACTTGTGAACCTGGGTCGGCTTCGGACGACGGCGGCGCCCCCTGCGACCCCGACCACCACGTCGCCGGCGCTCCTCAGGCTGAAGATAGCCTGATGCGAAGATGTCCGCGCTCTGATCACGGCCTGAGTCATTTCCGAAAAGCTGGGCCGGAGCGTCCCCCTTGGGCTTGAGACGCTTTTCGGTCTTGACCGCCGTTTGAACGTAAACTCGGTCACCCCAGACAATCGGCGTGGCATGACCTTGACCCGGTATGGCGACCTTCCACCGAACGTTCTTGGTCTCGCTCCACTCGGTCGGCGGCTTGGACTTTTTCGCGACGCCGGTCGCGTGGGGGCCGCGCCACTGAGGCCAAAACTTACCACCGGACCGAGATTCTGCAAAAGCCGCGTTTGAACAGGCACAAAAACAAACCACCGCGGCGGCGATTTTTCTCATCAGGGTGCCTCCAGTTTCAGGAGAAGGTCGTCAGATTCCGCGGATGCGACGGCGTGATTTTTTGCCGCCTTTGCGATCCAACTTCTTCAGCTCTTCTCGATATTTCTCAGTTTGTTCTTCGTCGAGTATGCCCAGAATCTGCGTCTTGACTTGGGCCGTGAGCGCCGCTTCCGCCTCTCGATCACGGCTGCGGTTTTCGCGGTCGGTTCGACGGGCATCGCGCCAGGCTTTTCGGGCGTCGGCGTTTATCTTCCTCAGTTCGGCCTTTTGTTCGGTGTTGAGCCTGAGGCGCGTGGCTGCACGAAGTGTTGTGCGAAGGTCTCCCGGCAGCTTCTCATCCGGTTGGGCATCGCTCGTTTGAAGGTTCTGCCGAAGATCCGCCAATTGCTGCTTCTGATCGTCTCGAAGAATGCTTTCCACCTGCCCCAGCAGATTATCCCGCATGGCCTGACGATCGGGACGCATGTTATCGAGCTGTGTCCTCAGTTCCTCATAACGCGCCTCGTCATTCGATTCACGAGCTTCCCGCATTTGCTCAAACAACGGTCGCATGTTCGAGAAGCGCTCACGCATTTGTTTACGGCTCGCATCCATCAGGGCGGCATATTGCGACCGCTGCGACTCATCCATCTGAAGCTGATCCGGAAGATTTTCCATCATATTGCGATCTTGGCGTCGCCGTTCGCGGCGTTCCCTTTGGCGCTCCCGCATCTCGCTCAGGCGGCCTCGCTGTTCCTCCGTCAGAATCGGATCGAGTTCATCCAGGGCTTGCTGCATGGACTCGCGAGGTCCGCCGCTTCCTCGCATCGACTCACGCAGCTCTGATCGTAGCTGATCGGCCAGCTCGTCATTGCCCTCATCTCTGGCCTGTCGGATGGCCTCTCGGCGCTCTCGAAACGGTTCCATTCGCTCTCGATGCGCGGCTCGAATCTCGTCAAACTGTCGCTTCTGTTCCTCATCAAGCTCGAGGTCCCTGGCGACGCGGTCAAAAATCCACTCGAATCGCGGACCTCTGGGGCGTCTTCGTCGGGTGTCCCGCTCGGCGTCCTGAGCCTCGCAAAAGGACCAGAAAATGATGCTGATCATGCTGGAGACTAATATTCGCTTCGTCATGATTGTGCTCTCCCATTCTTCATTTCTGCGACGGATAATCGCCGATTCACTGGAGGATGCCCGGCAGGGCAAGAACTCATTGTACCTATGAGGCTAAAACGTGAGAAGAATGATGTTATTGCCGCCGGATCGGGCTTATCCTGTCGTCAGAGAGGATCAAACCCGCGAGTGATCAATCCGCTATAATCCGGGCCCGAATGGACATGAACACCATGCAATCGAAGACGACTGAGGAGCCTGAGTCCGAATCTGAACAGCAGGCCTCGCCGCGTGCTTTTTGCCATGCGACCGGTTTTGTCTACCAATCGATCGGATTTCTGCTTTCCGTCAGTACCTGTTGTCTTTGGTCGGCGGCCAGTTGCTGGCAGGATGAACTGCGGTCGACCGAAGCCGGCAGGTTTATTCCGGAAGTCATCACCGATGCGTCAATGCATCAGCTTTGGTCCATGGTGGCAGTGGTCCTGTCGTTCCTCTCAGGGATGGGATTGTTGACGATCGGTTTCGGCCTTCAACATGACCGACCGGGAAGCGGTCGCACCGCGTTTTGGCTCACGGCCGTGATGGCCTTGTTTTTTTGGGCGTATCTGGGCAACGCGTTCATCCAGTTTTCGTCGGTCGGGCGGATCGTTGTCGGGCTCGTCATGGCCGTTTTGTGGACGGTCTGCTTTTTGCTGGCCGGCGTGTCCGCACGACAACAAAAGAAGTTTCCGCCGCCTAAGCAGTCTGAACCAGGATGGACATCGCGCGATGAGGATGATCTGCGAAATGCTCTTTCGCCTCGCTCACAAGATAAAACGAACCCGTGACGCAGATGAGATCTTCGCGGGTCACCGCCTTCTCAGCGATCTCAAGCGCATCCGCGAGGCTCGGGGCGACCTGGGCCATACGGCCCGAAATGTTTGCAAATGTTGAAGCCAGAACCTCGGGGTCGGCGGTTCTGGGGGATTTGACCCGTGTAAAAATCACCTTGTCTGCACCAAGCCGGATCAGTTTCAGCATTCCTTCGATGTCCTTGTCGGCAAAGCAACCGAAGATGACGACCATGGAGTCGTAAGGAACGTTTTGACCGATGGCCCGCATCAAGGCTTCGATGCTGGCGGCATTGTGGGCGCCGTCACCGAGCACACGAGGCTTATCGCACAACATCTCCATGCGGCCTTGCAGCTGCACGTTGGCCAGTCCGTTGATGGAGGACTCGTCATTCAACTCGAAACCGCGGTTCTTGAGTTGGTCAAGCAGGCCCAACGCCACACCGCAATTAACGGCCTGATGCTCGCCCACCAACGGAACCAGCAGGTGATCAAAGTGGCTCGTCGGCGTCGTCACACAGATTCTCGCCTGAGGGCCTGCGTTACGCGATGACTCAAACCGGTAGCTGAACCTGATATCATCACCGGCAAAATGCAAATCGCTCCCGGATGCATCCGCAGCCTTCTTCAGGACTTTTTTGACTTCCTTGGTTTGCGGGGCGGAAACGATCGGCACTTTGGATTTGAAGACGCCGGCCTTTTCCGCGGCAATGCTCTCCAGCGAATCTCCAAGTTCGGGGGTGTGGTCAATGCTGATATTGGTAATGGCGCATGCTTCAGGCTTAAGCACGTTCGTTGCGTCAAAACGTCCGCCAAGACCCGTTTCAATCACGGCGACGTCCACTTGCCGTTCTGCGAAATGCAAAAAGGCCGCAGCCGTCAGTATCTCGAAGTAGGTCGGCTGGTCGTCGTATTGAGCCGACACCTCGGAGATTTTGGCAATCAGCTTGGTCAAGGCGGGCTTGGTAATCAGCTCGTCGTTGATCACAATCCGTTCGCGAATGTCGAGAATGTGCGGCGATGTGTAGAGGCCGACCTTAAGGTCGTTCCCCATAAGCATTTGTGCAAGCATTGTCGCCGTCGAGCCCTTGCCCTTGCTCCCCGCAATATGGACGCTTCGGAAGCTGTTCTGAGGGTTGTCGAGGTCCTTCAGAAGTCGCTTCATTCGATCAAGCGTCAGCGTTCCACGCTCATGCCGGCGCATTGGGCGCCGTTCATAGTTGATTCGAGAGCCCAAATAGTCTAGCGCGGTTTGGTATGATCGGATTATTTTGCCTGTTTTAACAGCCTTCTTCCTTTTGGGCGATTTGGTTGTTTCCGTACGTGCGGCCAACGGCTTCGCGACTTTTTTCGACACGCCCTTGGCGTTCCTCGGGGTCCTCTTCGCTTTTTTTGCAGGGGAGCGTCGATTAGAACCGGCTTCTGTCATCTTGCGTCGTGAAGTTGCTTGTCTCGTTTGTGTTGATCTCGTCATAGGGGGATCATCCTAGCGATCATCGCCGATAACGTCAAGTTTGGACAACGAACTAAACACTGATTCGGAAGAATTTATGGTTGTAAAATCATCTTATCAATAGGATTACGACTATTGCTGTGGGATTGCGGGCTATGCTAACAAAATGCGAATATCAACGCCCCTTCGTCGATCCTGGCATGGATGCCGTCCGAGAATATCCAAAGTATATGAACAATTTATGCACAGGATTATGAACGATCTATGCAGAAATCGGCCATTTCTTCCGTGCGCTCGCGCAAGGTAGGGTTCTATAGGTCGCCTCCATCCTATATAACGATCGCAAACTCGGGTCGGTTCGGTCGATCTGACGCGGAACCCCCTGGCAGATGGAGCCGTCAGGCCATAAAATCGCCCCAATTCGGTAGGAAAGGCGCGCTGAATGAGTGACGGGTCGTCAAACAGGATCGTAAGGTGCTGCCATTGCCGTGGAATGATGCGGGTGGCGGCAAGGGCGCTCTCGGTTTTTTGCCCTCATTGCCAGAAACGAGTGACGCTGGAGAGTCTTAGGATCGTCGGGGCCCACCCCGGGAAGACGCTGGCGACATGCGGGGATATTCTGATCGAGCAAACGTCCCAGCTCAATATCGAGATTTCGGCCAACAACGTGATCGTCAGCGGACGTGTTCGCGGATCCGTATCGGCAAACGAGTCCATTGAGGTGACACCGACCGGACAGGTCTTCGGTGATGTCAAGGCAGCGACGATCGTCGTCCAGGAAGGTGGAGTGATCCAGGGGAAATGCCAGATCACGCCGTTGGCACCGATTCAGCAGTCGGAATCCGAGACGCCACCCGAAATCGAGGTAAATCTTGAACCGTCCTCACGGGAGGACAGGCTGGATTCACCTGAGCCCAAACCGAGTTTTTCAGCGCCGCCTCGCGTCAAGCAACCCTTTCGGCCACAACTGGAAGTGATAAGACCGATTGAGCTGGACGATTAGATTGAGACGAGCGGCCCCGCTGAACATCGGTCATGTTTGCTGCTGCTTCGCGGCCTTCTCAGCTTTTTCGAGTTCGACCGGATCTTCAAATCCCTTTTGCGTGCAGATAGCGGCGATGACGTCGTTGAACGCCTTGAGATGATATTCATCCAAGCGCAATCGCCGTTCCCGGCCATTGTCTGAAAAGACCAGATCGACCCAACCCTTCTCTCGAAAACGGTCTGCTTCCAGTGCGGTCATGTCTTTCCAACTGATCGATCCCTTGCCACGGTAACTCAGTCCGTTTTCGTCCAGGGTGAGTTGAGTAAAGATCACGCGGAGGACGTGAATCAGCACGAAGAGCGAGAACACTGCCAGACCGACGGCGAGCCATTGCTGCACGGCAATATCCAGTTGTCGCTTCTCCGTGGCCTGAGGAACGAGTTCGCCGAGACTGCCGTTCTTGATGGGGAATTCGACTCGAAAATAGGGGCCGTAATAGTACAGGGTCTGATCGTTTTCGTAGGAGGGCGGCCCTCCATACAAATCTTCCAGTGCATTGCGCTGGTTGTCGAGGCCGATCTTCCGGACGGCTTCCTGCGCCGACCTCAGAGTCTCTTCGCTGACCTCAGGATAGACCGCAGACTCTTTTGCTTTTTCCCGGTCCTCAGGCGGAAGCGATTCGATGTGCTCACGAAAGTTTTTGTCGGGATAGCCTTTCCAGCCGTCGTACGCAAACCATACGGCCCCGACCGCGAACAGCGTGAACATCAAAGAGGACCTGACGATTCTTTCCTTTGTCGGACCGCTCTCGATTCGGGTAATCTCGCCCTGCATTGTGTTTCCTTCGAACGAGGGATCGGCCAAGTGTCTTAGTTCGTCTTTTGGAAGTCCGTCACTTTTTTCAGGAGTTTGGTGAGGTCTTCAAGCTTGATGACAAATACCTGGTCTGCAGTCGTCGAAATCGACGCGTAACGATCACTGCCCGGACCCTTGCCCGATATCATCAGGGCAAGCGAATCACCTTCGGTGGTCTCGACGCCGATGGTAACGGCGGGGTCTTGCAAGCCATAGCTCGACAGATCCGCTCCTTTGTAACTTACATAATGCTTGGCTCGCAAATCACGAAGCGACTCCAACATCTCCGTCATTTTCGACGGATCGGTTTGGAAACTGGACTCGCCGACCAGGGACCAATCGTCACCGTTCTTCTCAAACGTGAACGTGCCTTCTCCTGAGAACGCGAGGCGCCGGGCCAACGAAGGCTCCATCGACACCACCTTGGTTTCCAACAACTCAGCTTCGAGGTCGGTCAGGATTTTTGCGTCAACTTCGCAAATCGTCGAGCCGCCCGCGACCATGGCATAGACTTTTCCGACGTGGCGCTTGACCAGCACGGTGTGAAGCGTCGGCGGAGTAGGTGGGCTTTCCGCCGGTTGAGCTGTTGGCGGGGGGCTCAGGGTCACGGTGGCTTGGACCGCGGGGGAATCCAGTCCGTAACGAGCGGCTTCAGCGGCCCTCGCAACGACACGCCGGCCGCGCAGGTTCGAAAGGTCGCTCATGATATTCGTGACGGCCGTGATTTCCGCCTTGCCTTGAACCGGCTCAGAAAACTGCCATACATTGTTTTCACGCTGGACGGCATAGGTTTTGCCGGGCCGGACGATGTTGAGTTTCGACGCGTCGGTGGGGGAGAACTTCAACAACTCTCGGCTCAGGAAAGCGATGGGCTTGGCCGTCAGGGCCGACGCCTTATCAGCGGGAACAACGGCCACGAAGTCCTCGCGCTCGTTACGGATATAGGCGCCGGTCTTACTTGGCGTGGTGGCGCCGACCACGACCTTCAAAGGCTCGACCTGCCCGGATTGAGAGACTTCGATCACCGCGCGGGGAGAACCGAAACCAAAGTTAGGAGATTCGCCGACCTCAAAACCCGTGGCCTTCAGGTCGCGAAGGGTCTTCAACAAATCGTCCACCGCGGCAAATTCCGCTTTGTTCGAAGGGAGTTCCTCGATGCCCGAATTGATCTTCCAATCTGATCCTGATTTGACCAATTCGATCGAATCGGCACCGGAATTCACGGTCACCTTCTCAGCTTGATTAATCTGAAGGTTCACGATTTTCTTGTCTCGAAGGTCCTTCAGAGGAGGCGCAATTTTTTCGAGCACACTCGCGTCCACCTGAAATACGGCGGCGCCGTCCGGCTCGTCCAGCTTGGCGAACACTTTGTCGTCCGCCGTGCCGCCGAAGGCCACCCGAATGGTCTTCGTTTCAACGTCGTATTCAGGCTCGACAGGCTGACTGGTCGGACCCTCGACGGGTTCCGTGGGTTTCCGTGTTCTCTTTTCCGTGGTGATTGCGACCGTCAACCGGGGATCGCCAAGGCCGTAAGGTCGCAGGGATTTCGGGGCATCCTCCACAAAGTCAAGCGCCGAAAGGCTGGACAAGCTGTTCAATAGGATGTTGACGGGGGCCACCTCAGCCCGGGCTTTAACGGGTGAGTCGATGGTCCACCGCTTGTCCTGCTTGGCCAGGGCATAATTCTGATTCCCTTGGACCTCAATGCGCACGGCTTCTGCCGTTTTGAATTCGGACACACGCTTGCCACGATAATCGCTCAGGCTGCGACGCATGTCCTGGTTCAGATCACCGTTCACCAGATAGATCGTGTCATCGCCTTCCTTCTGGACGTAGGTCTTGTTAGAGAGTTTCTGGCGAGCGCCGATCTTCAGGACGTAGGCATTGTCGTCCTTGTCGGTCAGCTTGACGATCTTTAGAGGGTTATTCAATGCGGTCAGGTCGTCGGTCGGGCGATCGGGGTCGCCTGACGAATACGACTCGACGTATTCCAAGGTCACTATTTTGGAAACGTCTTGATCGATCGTGGTTTGCTGGCCGGGACCGCTGATCGGTGCGCTCATACGCCACTGACTGCCCTCCTTTGTAAGGACACATGTCGAAGCGGACCCGGACTTGACTTCAAAGTCGGTGACGTCGCCTGCGCTAAGCTCGAACAACAACGTCGGTCCCGTTGTCTCCGGCTGCTCTTCCGGATTCGAAGAGGACTGGGCCCACCAGACGCCACCTACGGCAAACAACAACGCCACGACAAGACCAATGGTTGTCTTGGGATTCATGATCTAGTTCCGTAATTGCTCCTGAACTCTTGACTCGGCAACTTTTGATGGGCTAGCGGCGCCGGATGTACCAGAAGATCATCCCCGGCGCCAACACCAGGATCGGCCACCCCACGAGGGTGAAGACCCACATCAAACGCATTTCGCCTTCTGTAATCGCTTGAATCCGCGGTACCGGGACCGGTCCGCGCCCGATATAGGTCTCCTGGTCGTTCAGCCAGTACATCGTGTTGACGAGCAGGTCGAGGTTTTCGGAAGGCGGCGGGTCGAAACGGACCCTTTCCGCCTCGGCCAACACCGGCTGCCGGAGGTACTGGTCGTGCAGGCTCTTGCCGAAGCCGCAGACCACAATCTTGCCTCTTGACGAGGAGGTCTCGTCTTTTGGAGTCTCCTCATCCTCGTTTTTGACTTCATCCGTATCGGCTTCATCCTTCGACTTAACGGGAGCCTGACGCTCTGCCGCAACCATCAGGTCAAACGGACCGACCTTCGGAAGTCGGCCCAAATGGACCGAGCCGCCGGATTTCTGATCGTTGATCTTATTGATGATCTCGATGATCTCTTCGACGGACGACGCGATGTATTCCTGTTTCCTGGGGATATTCAAAATGACTTTCGTGGTCACCTCTTCAGGAACCTTGTCGGTCGTTTCAATCGAACATGCATCGTTGACCAGAAATCGCGTGCCCCGCATCGGTTTGCCGATGGGGTGGTCCGTGAAGTGGTTCACGGGCAAGTGCTGGAATTTCGGGAGCGAAACGAAAAAGGCGCCTTCCTTTTGAACGTCCGGCTCAACGGACACCATCCGCAGACTGTTATTGACTCGGATCCCCCAATCCTGCTCCAGCAATGGGGCATACCCGTAGGGCGGTGTCTGGAAGCGACCGCCGAAGCCGCCCATGACTTCCCATGAGGTCAGGAAAAGCATCTTGGCGTCTTTGTCCAGCAAATCACGGATGATCGTGCGATGCTTCTCGTTGAACATTTGCTCAGGCGGCGTCGCGCCGCCGAAAGGGTTGGGAGGGGCCGGCGGTGCGGGAGGCAGTAGAAGGAAAAGTTCCTCGCGTCCCTCTTCGACGGAGGGCTTCGTTGGCTGCGTCGCCAGATTCCAATCGACAACTTCAAAGTTCGCATTCTGCAGCCGCGTTTTGACCGCAGAGAGCGCACCGATCGGAATCGAACTCGGAGGCGGTCTCGGCATGAACGGGCTTTGCTGCTGCGGAGCCGGCGGTTCAAAGGAAACCAGCATGACCGTCGCAAACGGTTTTTGCGACGTCAGCGATAGGATCGCCGACGACAGGGCGCTGTCCCCATTGAATGTATGAGCGATCTCGTCATCCGAGGGAGCCGAGCCCGTGAGGGCTTCTCTGACCGGCCACACGGATAGGAAGTCAACCACCTGAATACTGCCGTTGGCTTCAACGAGGACGGCATTGTCTTCCTTTAGCTGATCCGCGACCGACCCGAGTTTCAGCTCCGGCAATGCCTCCAATTCTTTGGCGACCTTATCCAGCGATGCGATCTGATCTTGCAGGAAGGCTCCGCCACGCGCGGCCTCCAACAGTTGTTTTGAAGCGTCGTCCAGATTGGAGAGGCCGTCCGCCAGGCCCGTCAGGATCTCCTCGCAAATCGCCGCGTTTTGCTCAAGGGTCGCCGTCGTATCTCGGGCTTTGATCAGTGCCCGTTTAAGTTGCTCGGGGTCCGCCGTATCGATCACGCCCAGCAAAGTGAGGCGATTTTGTGAAAGGCTTCGGCCGACGTCCTGCAAGACACCGGCCACTTCGTAACGCATCAGAAACGGGCCGCGTTGCACGCGAGTGGCCCAGTTCGCATGTTGTTCGACCATCGGAAATCGCTTTCCGAACTGATTGACCCTTTCAACCAGGAGGTTCAGGGTCTTGCCGACCTCGGCACTACGGTCGGCATAGGCTTTCAGCGCCGCGGTAATCTCCTGCGGCGGTTCACCCTCGTTCCCGATCAATAGTCGCAACGAATCGACGGCGGACTTGGCCTCGCCGGCGACCTTGCGGAGCATCGCGATATACGGCGAATCCGCTCGCGTCGTCTCGTCGGCCAGCGTCGTGAACTGCGACATAAACTTGGCGACGTTCTCGAAATCCTCCTTGATGCCCTTGACGGTCTCCTTCGCCACATTCGTGGCGTCGGCATACTTCGGGATTCCTCCCTCAGGCGTGAATTGATCGATTTCTTCCGTGGTCTTCGTGAGTACCTCCTTGGTCTCCCGGAGCAGGACGACGACGCGTGTGAATAGCGGAAAGTTGCTCAACCAGCCGGTTTCCTCTTCGAGCAGTGCTTGTGCGGAGGTCAGGCGCTGTTCCAGATCGGTTTCCAACACGTCCTTGGCCTGGGTGAACGAATCCAGGGCCTTTTTGTGGCTTTCCGCCTCGCCGCCGAAGGTTCCGCCGATCTGGGCCACGAGCTTCTCCCGCTGGCTGTCCGTGGCGACGTGTGTCACGCTCACGTTCGGCGCAAAACGACTCAGCTCGTCACAATACTCCATGAGACGCTCGATATAGCCCCGCTGCTTTTCGTCCTTTTCGTTGGGTCGGTACAAAAGCGACAACTTGATTTCACCGTCATGCTCGCCGACGATTTTTTTCATGCGTTCGCTGATGCCGAAATTGCCCATGGACGCGATGTCCCGCCGGTAGTATTTGAGGGAGCAAATCCAATTGACGGCCACGAGCAGCGCGGCCGCAGTGATGACGGCAATGGTGACGTTCGCGCCGATGGCGAACCGCCGTCCCGAACTCATCTCCTCGGCTTGGGGCGTTTTTGTGTCGTTGGTGCTTACCGCCATCGTCTCGACTCCAATACCTTGACGGACAAGAACAGGAAAAAGAGGGTGCCGCTGACAAAGAAGGCGATCGCCTTCGTGTCGAAGATGCCTTTGCTGAAATCCTCGAAATGATGAATGATGTTGACATAGTTGAAGACCTGACGCCAGAGTCCGGTGAACCACCCGGCCACCTCGTTGACCAGCGCGCCGAAGAGCGACAGAAGCCCCATCGTCAGAATCGCGGCGAGCAACTGATACCGAGTCAGCGAGCTCGCGAAGATGCCCATCGAAATGTACAGCCCGCCGAGCAGGATCATGCCGAGATAGCTGTAGAGCACGACCGTGACATCCTGAGCACCGTATTTAAGGAGCAGGAAAACGTGAACCACGGTGGTCAGAAGCAGGGCCAGGTAGAAGATGAGAACACCGAAAAACTTGCCCAAGACCACTTCAAAATCAGCGACCGGCGCCGTCATCAGCGTCTCGATCGTGCCGGTCGCAAACTCGTCTGCAAGGGTGCGCATCGTCAGCAGCGGGATCGTAAAGACGAGTACGGCCATCGCCATCCAGTCGAGCGTGACTCGCATCGACGCCTCTCCCCCCTCGACCAGGGTCAACGGCATGAAAAAAAGCGCCGTCGCCACCAGGAAGAGCGCTGCCACGATATAAGCGATCGGCGACAAGAAGTTCGCCACGAGTTCCCGTTGAATCAAAGCCGTGACACGCCGGATCATGACCGCACCTCCTGTTTCGAAGACCTTTGCTTCGCGGCCTGCTCCGCTGTGATTCGGACGAAGAACTCCTCAAGACTGCCTTGCTCGAGTCGAAGCTCGCGAAGCGACCAATTCTTCTGCTTCACGATCTTGTAGACCTCCTCTCTGGGATCGACGTTTTTCTGCGTCTCGATCGTCAACCGGTGCCAGCCGTTGTCCGATGCCACGCACTCGACGCTTTGGATGCCTTTTTCACCCGAGACCGTTTTCTTAACCTCGTCGGGCGGGCCTGCGACTTCAAGAATCAGACGCGAACCTTCGCGGATACGTTTCTTCAGTTCTTCAGGTGAGCCCGACGCCACGATCTTTCCACCTGCGATGATGATTGTCCGCTCGCAGGTCGCTTCGACTTCCGGCAGGATATGGCTCGACAGCAGGACCGTGTGTCGCTTGGCCAATTCGTGAATCAGGTTTCGCGTTTCCCGGATTTGGCCCGGGTCGAGGCCAACCGTCGGCTCGTCCAGAATCAGCACCTTCGGATCATGCAGCAGAGCGTCGGACAAGCCGACTCGTTGCCGCATCCCTTTGCTCAACTGGTGAATCGGCCGGTCGATGAAATCGCCTAGCCAGCATTGATCGGTCACGCGCTTGATGGCCGCTTCACGATCGGGCCGATTCAGGCCGCGAATCTTGCCGCGGAAGCTCAAATACTCCCGGGCTCGCATGTTCCCATCCAGTGGGGCGTTCTCGGGCAGATAGCCGACGATTCGTCGGACGGCCATCGAATTGTTGAAAACGTCGCGTCCCCCGATCGAGGCTGCGCCGGACGTTGCGGGCATGTAGCAGGTCAGGATTCGCAGCGTGGTCGTCTTACCGGCGCCGTTCGGGCCCAGGAAGCCGACGATTTCGCCTTCTTCGATGTGAAATGAGATGCCATCGACCGCTTTTCGGTCGCCGTAGAGTTTTGTCAGGTTCTGCACTCGGATCATGAGCGTTCTGCGCCTCGCGAATTAAGAACCAAGCCTTCACCGCAAGCGAATGCCATCGGTTGATGCCGAAAACTACTATGAGGCACCGGCGCTTCGCCCATGTCAACAGCCTTGGACGGGCCGTGCCAAGGGGTTCCCTACCGGCTCCTGATTTCTCGGTATCGGGCTGCCTCTGGCAGGGTATCGCCACCGCGAGCGCGACTGAACCGCCCAATCGCTCACGGCCTCTCTCTGAGCCCCGAAACCCCACGCCACTCGGGCAACACCGCCTGAGATTTTTATAAGAACCCCAGCCCAGCGTCAACCCCAACTTCTGACCACGGCGCTGCTTAACAGGCATCTATTGCCTACTTGGGCGAAAGAACCGGCGAACCATTGGTGTGCAAAATACTCTGAAAGTCGTATTGGGCATAAGGAAGGATCCGTAGCGCGGATGCCAAATTTCACAAGGGCATACCTTGAACGATTTGGTCCGGGGGCATTGGGGGCTAAGTCGGACAACTCATTAGAGAAGATTTATGGTGTGTCATCTATTGGCGCACCATTGGATAGTCGTGTGTTGATCGGCTTATTTGATGCGGTTAGATTTCCCGGCATAGTCGCGTGCCATCGGTGTAAACGGTCGCGTAGGGTTGGGGAGTTAAAACCATGTCTGATCAACGACGAGTCGAGGATTCATTTCAGACTCAAAATGTAGAAAATCGTATTCAAATTAACGAATTGCGCGCCAAAGTCGCTGGTCTTCCGAAGGTAGAAGATCTCAATGGACTGAGGTCATCCCTAACCCAATACGTGGATGACGCAAAATTTGGTCTGCAGGCACACAAGAATACGGTGGAGAGTTTTGAGGCTCGGATCGACGAACTCACGGCTAGAGTCAAAGAACTTGATGCGACGTTTTCGAGGAAGGCGAACGTAGAGCAAGTCGAACTGGTTCAAGAACGTGGGGACCTCTTGGAGAAAATGGTGTTTAACGGTGTCACCGTTCTTGTGTTGGGTCTGTTGACCTTGGCAGGTGCCGGCTTGTTTTTTCGGGCAATTGATACCAGGAGAGTGGACAAGGAGGCCAATGATGTCAAAGCTCGCGCTGATAAGCTTGAAGCGGACATTCGGTCGAATCAGGACGCTATCTCCGCGGATTTGACAAAGATTCGCGAGGAAGACCTTGTCAAGCTGCGAGATTCGATTGACAAGAAAGCACAGGGTTTGGGGGCACAGATGGACACCCGCGTAGGCAATGTTGACAAGGAACTTGGAAAATTGTCAGTCGCCGTGTCCAAGGCGGACCATGAAATCAAGTCCGACCTGAAGCTTAAGTATGGTCGGGCAACAGATAGACTCGCCGACGTGGAGTCTAAGGTGACCGATCTTGAAGTCACTGTTGCTGAAAAAATCAATGTAAAGTTAGACCAATTGGACGCGGTTGTCATTCGGATGCGCGCGACGGCCATTACGAGAATGATTCGGCAGTACGAGTCCGTTCTAATCAACGCAGCGCTTCATACGCCGGATGACTTGGGTCTCGAATCAGTGAGTGAGAATGTAGCACTAATCAAGGAGTTGAGGGCGGCAAAGGTAACCGGCAATGTCGAGTCCGCCCAAGCCGCCGAATTGACGTACCTCGCCATGATCCATGACTGCGTCGTCGGGTACAATCGATGCCTGAGAGATATACCCGCAGGCGGTCGAGTCAGCGAAGTCGAGACCATGATTGCAGAAGCTCAAGAATTTGACCTGGGCTCCGTCGATGGACTTCGCAGAGAAAGATATCAGCGATTTGATGCCTACTTGGCGAACCTGAAAGGAATGTTGGTTTTTAGGCGATACATGGAGCAATCGGGTGATGAGCGAAGTGTATTGCTGGATGAGGCCGAGGAATACTTTGAATACGCGAGGAAGCACGGGAGTTTTGTGAGGCCGTATAGCAATCTGGCCGTCATAATTCTTGAGCGGGCGCAAATAGCCGCGGCGAAAGCGAAGGAAAAGTTAGAGTCCCTCACTATCAGGCTCGACGCCGTCGAAAAGGCAGAGGAAATTATGGAGAAAGCGCCAATCGAGAGCCATGCAAGAGCACACGCCGTCAAGAACAATAACAAGGCACACACTTGGCTTGAGCGAGCCACTTGTTGTCTTGAAATGGCCAAATGCCTTAATCGCGACAAGAGCAGCAACAAGCAGCAAAAGATCTCAAAGTGGCACGAGGATGCAAATGACGGACTGTTAAAAGCAGAGCGTATTGTAGCAGATCTATTCATGCATCCGAATTATACACCCGTCATGTTGATCACGAAGGCGGAGATCATGGCCGTGAGGACGGCGTTTGAGCAGGAATGCGGATCAAGATTATCAAAGGACGACGTTGCCGAGCGCATCGAGGAAATCGCCAATCAAATACGCGAAGCACGGCATGCCGGTTACGTCGGCTTCGATCTAATGAATAGCGAACAGTTCTTTAAGAATCATCCATATTTCGAGCTATTGTGCAGCGTGCATCCGAGCGACTGCGAGAAGCACCGCAAGACGCTGCGTGACGCTGCGGGAATCGCGGAATGACACAAAAAGAGGAAAATACGGATGATCGACGCCCGTATTCACGACTGTTAGAGAGCAGGGCTCTGGCGCCGCGGGTGCGATGGCGAAGACTCATTCTTGTTTGCATCAGTTTCATCCTGTTGATGATCATGCCGCTGTTAACGGGTAATCTCCCAGCCTCCAGATTCTATGCGCTCATCAAGCTCGCTATTATTGCGATCTACATTTTTCTGCTGTATATCCTGTCTTGTTGGGCGACACGAGTTATTGGCGAATTTCCCTATACGGTGCTGGCACGGAAACGTAGCGCCAGGCCTATGCGCCCGGGTGGGTTTGAGGTCGTGAGCGTGGGCGATCCCCAGAGTTCACAAATTCCATGAGGATCTCCGACCTTTTCCTCCAAGGATGTGTGACAAGGGGCACACTTGCCTCCGCTGAGCCCTTTTGCGATGAACGATCTGTCACTACGCTGGCCCGATCATGATTCGCGTTTTTTGTCTGCTCGCGCTGATTACCATGATCGCGGGGGTTACGCCCATTGCCGCGAGGATGGCTTTGGATGGATTTCCGCCGATGACGATGGCGTGGTTCCGGTTCGGCTCGGCGGGTTTCCTGCTATGGCTCACGCTTCGATGCCGGAAGAAGCGACTCGACTTTCGCCGTGAAGATCTGCCCATGCTGATCGGTTTGGCACTGATCTGCGTGCCGATCAATCAGTATGGTTTTCTCGTCGGGATCAAGAAGGCCAACGCCAGTCATGCGGGCCTGTTTTACGCCCTGGCTCCGGTGCTGGTTTTCTGGATTTCATTGCTGTTTCGCAAGACGACGTACAACCATTTGATGTTGGTGGCCGCCTTGCTCGCCGCAGCGGGGGCCGGATGTGTCATTTGGCCGTCCTTTCGTCTCGGTTGCGCGTGGACCGGTGGCACGCTCGTGGGAGACTTGCTTCTCCTTTTGGCCATCGTCTCCTGGGCCTTGTTCGTCGTTCTTAGCAAGCCGTTGATCAGTCGCTTCGGTGCGCTCAAGACGTTGACCGCCGTTTTCTTGTTGGGGACTCTTTTGCACACGCCGTTTGTGTGTTTCGATCTTCATCAGCTCGACATCCGCGCCGCACGGTGGACGGCCTGGGCCGGCTTCGCATACATCACGGGGGTGACCTGCTATGTGAACTATTTGCTGATCTATCTCGTGCTGGCCCGATATGAAGCGACTCGGGCGATGATTGTGGTCAACGGCAGCTTTCTGATCACGGTGTTCGTCGAGTGGCTGGCCTTCCGCGAGCCGTTGACGCGCTATTTTTTCTACGGAACGGTACTCATTCTCGTGGCGATCAGCCTGGACGTTCTTCGCGGTCTGTGGAGCCGGAAGGACGGTTCCGTGTCATCGGATTGAAACTCGTTCTCAACTTTGCCGCTCTGCGGAGAAGGTCATTGAAGAATGGGGCGGAGTTGCACTAGGATGGTCATAATGCGTCGATTTCCCTCGGTTCTTTAGCCTGTACGATACCGAAAGAGGTGGCTCAACATGATGATCTCCGAACAAATGAACAGCGCGTTGAACAAACAGGTTGCGAATGAATTGAATACTTCGTTTGCCTACTTGGCCATGGCGTTTGAGCTTGACGATATGGGACTCAAGATTTTCGGTGAACGTTTCGTTCAGCAGTCCGACGAAGAGCGCGAACATGCCATGAAGATCACTGGATACCTGCAAGACGTCGGGGGAAAGGTCGTTTTGAGCGGCGTGGATACGCCCAGGTCGGAGTACGGCTCCGCCCGGTCCATGGTGGAGGCCGCGTTGGAGAGCGAGAAGACCGTGACTCGGCAAATCAACGATCTGGTGAGCCTCGCGGAATCAGAGAAGGACTACGCGACCCGGAGTTTCCTGCAATGGTATGTTGATGAGCAAGTGGAAGAGGTGTCTTCCATGTCGGAATTGCTTCAGATGGTCGAAATGGCAGGAGAATCCAACCTGTTTCTGGTCGAGAATCGTTTGGCGAAGATGATGAAACAGGAACAGGGAAAGGAATAACTGCCCTGTCTGCGATTTCGTGGCTTCTCGGCCCACCAGGATTTCCGCTGTCGGGTTAGCGTTGAAATCATCTCAAAACCGGTTATCCTAAGTGGTTGTCGAATGCTGAACTCGGCACCGACGATCCGGGCTGCGAATGGGAATCGCGGTGGAAGTCGCCTAGGGAACCAAGGCATGAGAAATCGACGGAGCCTTTTCGAGGTCCTCAACAAGACGCCACCGATTCAGAGTTACGAGAAGAAATCCGGTGGTCTTTTCGGGTGGAGGCGTCGCCAGTCTGAGCCGCCGCTGATGGTGGCGGAAGCGCTGACGGAAGAGGAGGCCGCGGCTGAGCTTGCCGCACAGCGGGCCGTTCGGAATGAGGCGGAGCGAGCTAAGCGCGAGAGGCTGGAAGCGAAGTATGCCAAAAAGGCGGCCAAGAAGGCCGCCAAGGCCGCGGCACGAGAAGCGGCTAAGAAAGCGGTCGCGGATGTGGTTGCCGCCCAGGGCGAACCCGGAGCGAAGGCTCCCCTGTTTCGTTTCGTGGCGGGTCGTCTTGTGATTTCTTTGAATTCCGCGGCATGTGTCGCCGTGGCTGCGGTTTTCTGCGTGTTGCTCTTGGGCAGCTATTCGTTGGGTCACCGGTCGGTGGGGCCGTGGGGCCCGTCGGAATTGGCGGCCATGACAAAGGGCTCGCCTGACGGCGGAATGGTTGCGGATTCGAACGATTCAAACCGGGAGTCCGTTGGGGAAGCGTCGGCATCCGCTGAAGACCCTGATTTGTCGATGCTGCTGAGGCCGCCTCCGACACGAGGCCCCTCGGCGATGGCAAATCAGCCGGTGAGCATCGAATCCGATGGTCCGCCGCGGACGCCGGAAGCCGCAAAGGCCAACTATTTGGCGGTCGAGTTCTTCAGGATCACGCGAGAGCAAAGCGGTGAGGACCTAAAGAAGGAGTTGGACGATGTTCGCAGGTTCCTGGCGAAGCAGAACATCAAGACGTTTGCACGGCGGTCTCCGAAGGGATTCTCGCTTTATGCGTCGAAGGGATTTTCGCCTGCGAACGACAACAGGAAGCAACGCGAAGCTTTCCGGAGGAAAGTCGAGGAATTAGGTAAATTGTATCGTAAGTCCGGTGGTCGCTACCAATTCAAGGGGTGTTACTTCGTGAGTTACGCACAAGCGACATCGGGCAAACCGGCTTGATCGCCGAGGAGTTGTTGGTCATGTCAATGGATCGTTCGCTGAAAGTCAAAGGTTCGCTGTTCAGGCACCGGAATGTTCTGACGCGGGCGGAACGCATCAAGCAACTTGTCGAAGAGGAGAAATTTGACGAGTCGAAGGATCGTCCGGTCGGCTTGCCGAAGGTCGCTCATCGCAAAGTGGAAGTCGGCGGCAAGAGCAAGAAGAAGAAGGGACCTGAGTCCGAAGAAGAAGGCAAGGACGCGGAGAAGAAGTAGCCGGATGTCATGCTCGCCGTGTGCGCGCCGCGATAGTCACCTGTCATGGATCTGACCAAATTATTCGCCTCCCGGACCGGCAAGGTCGAGTTTTCCGGCATCCGTAAATTCTTCGAGATTGCGAGTCAACTCAAGGACCCTTGCGATCTATCGATCGGCCAGCCGGATTACGATGCGCCTGAGCCGGTCAAGCAGGCCGCTATTCAAGCCATCCGGGATGGTCACAACCGATATACCCCAAGTGCCGGTCTCCCCGATCTGCGCAACCGGATCGCCAACGAAATCCATCAGCAATTTGACTGGGAGCCGTCCGTGCTCATCACGGCGGGCGTATCTGGCGGATTGACGCTGGCCCTGTTGACCATGGTGGAGCCTGGTGATGAGGTCGTGTTTCTCGACCCCTATTTCGTCTCTTACCTTCAACTTGTCAGTATGGCCGGGGGCACGCCGGTGCCGGTCGACTCCTATCCGGATTATCGATTCAACCCCGATCGAGTTGAGGCCGCCATCACTCCGCGGACCAAGGTGCTGTTGATCAACTCACCGAGCAATCCGACGGGCCGGGTGATGACGGAGGACGAGGTCAAATCAGCGGCCGAGATCGCGAAGCGGCACGGCTTGTTATTGATCTCCGACGAAATTTATGACCGTCTTTGCTACGACGGGCCGAGTCCTTGTCCGTTGTCATTCGCGCCGGAACACACGTTGCTTCTGCGGGGCTTCGGCAAGACCTATGGACTGACCGGTTGGCGGATGGGCTATGCCGCCGGGCCGGGACCGCTGATCCTCGAGATGACCAAGTTTCAGCAATACACGTTCGTTTGCGCGCCGTCGATGGCCCAGAGGGCGACCATGACCGCGTTGGAGACAGACGTGTCCTCTCACCGCGAAACCTACGCCGGAAAGCGTGATCTGGTTTGTGGTCTGCTGGAGCCGAGCTTTAAGTTTGTCAGGCCGTCCGGCGGCTTTTATGTGTTTGCGGAGATCCCGGACCGGTTCGGAAGCGCAACTGAGTTTTGTGAAGCGGCGGCGGAGCAGAACGTTCTCGTGATCCCGGGCAACATCTTCTCGGGCCGTGATACGCACTTTCGAATCAGCTACGCCACGTCGGATGAGATGATACAAAGGGGTTGTGAAGTTCTCTGTCGGATGGCATCATCCGACTAGTGTCCGGTATCGTGTTGCTGTCAGTTGACGGGTTCTCCGTTGTGCTCATAGAGTTTTCTGTGAACTGCACCCGAACATTCAATTCGTGCCTTTTGCGGCAGAGCCCTGTCGAACGACACTGTCCCGGCTTTCACAAGATTGCGATGGTTCTGATCTCGCTTCAGGCCTTTACAGGCTGCCTGCCGTGGGGCGCGCAATCTGTCCCCACCGAAAACCAGGATACGCACGAAGTTGCGGACACGGATCCAGTCTCCTCGACCGCACTGGAGAGACCGTTGCAGCGCCTTGTGGTCCTGTTCAATGTCCATCGAGTTTCCGCGACGAGGGGGGCGTTCGGCGAGAATTCGGAGCTTTGGGAGATCGCCAGGGGCGTGCTGCCCGACGCCGCGGCCGCATTGCGATTGAATGCCAACGGATTCCGCATCGCCGTGGGCCGGGAATCTGATCGGGAGGCACTCCTTATTTTTTTGGGGGATCTTGAGGAACCGAAAATCGCGAGGGACGAGATATTGCCCGACGCATCGCGGCTCGTTGAGCTTGAGCTCGGGCGCTGTGCGCCATGGCAGAGTGTGTTCTACTACGGTCCCGAGGGGGGGTTGCGTGGTATGGATTTCGCGGAGGCCTCGGCTCGGTTCAAGATTGCCTTTGAGGTACGTTCGATCAACCTGAAGGAGATCTGGCTTCGTTTGGTTCCCGAGTTGGAAGAGCCTCCGGGACCGCCGAAGTGGATCGTGAATTCGGATGGAACAGCCCAGCAAAAAATCCAGGACCACCGGCACACTTTTAACGACTTGGCGTTTGCCGCGATGATTCCCGAAGGTGGGTTTCTGGTGCTTGCTCCGACGTCGGCGGTTTACGAAAGGCCCCTGTTGGGAAGGCCGTTTTTCATCAAGTCCTCACAAGATTCCTCCGGCGGACTTGAGACCGCCAAGGAAAGTCTTTATATAATCAGCCCCATTATTCGATCATATACGGGAGTCGAATCGGGGGGGTGAGGAATCGCCGTGATTTCTTGGGGAAGCCCGGGTTTTCAGCATGAATGACCTGGATAAATTCTTTTTCCGGCGGCTTTGCGAAGGGCTGGGTTTTGTCTGCGTCGCAATTGATTGCGACATGCGCATCATCTTCTGGAACGATCAGGCATGCCGGCAGTTCAATCGATCATCGGAGGAGATGGTGGGCAACTCGTTCCTGGATATTTTGAACGAGCAGAATCGTGATGAGGCGCGTCAGCTCATCGAGCGCACGATCGCGACCAAGTCCCCAGGAGAAATGGAAGTCAAATATCCGGACGGCGAGGGGGCCTACGCCACGTGGGTTCTGATTCTCTCTCCGATTCTCGACGATCAGGGTCTGATCGCTGGCGCGTCGGTCAGCATGCGGGACATCTCCAAGCGTAAGCGGCTTTCGCAGGAGTTGGCGAGGAGTCGCCGAATGACGGCTCTGGGTCGCATGGCGGGCGGCGTGGCGCACCATTTCAACAATATCCTGGGAGGAATGCTGACCAGCATCGACTACGTTTTGACCAGTGACAGTCCTCGGGAATTGCGAAAGACCTTGCGCTTGTTGGCTCAGGCCATCGGCCGGGCGACACGGATCACGAACCAACTCGCGGCCTTTGCGGAGTCGGAAAACGAGCCGGCCGAGTCGATGGAACTGAACCCTCTGATCGACACCTATTTGGAACGGATCCGCGCTCAGGCTCGGCGAGAAAAGATTCATTTGGAGACCGAGATCGCTGAAGTCCGATCGGAGCCCTTCGAGGCGCAACGCTTGATCCCCGCGCTTGAGAGCCTGACTCAGAACGCTTTCGACGCCATGTCTGAGGGGGGAACGCTGACGGTCACGATGGTGGAGGAAGATGAGACGGCGGTGATTCGGATCAAAGACACGGGTTGCGGCATCCCGGACGACATGAAGGACCGTTTGTTTGAGCCCTTTTTTACGACGAAAGGCGAATTGGGCGGCGGGGGCGGCAGCAACATCGGGCTTGGCCTGGCGGCGGTGCACGGTCTGGTTTCCGAGATGGAGGGCACCATTCATTTGACCTCAAAAATCGGCGAAGGCACGCAGGTGGAAGTGAGATTGCCGCTTTTTCGATCCCAGCTTGCGCACCACCAATAGGACACAAAGGCCGATAATTTACAGTTTTTTTATTTTTTTTCTGGATGCGGTGGGGCGGGTCCACTATTATGTTGGGTTTTACCGCTTTGGGTGCGGAACTAAGTCGATCCCGGTGGGACGTATCGGCTTGCTAGATGGCTCCCGTGGCGGTCGGTCCCTTGGTGTTTCACAAACTTTAGCGATGGTCCGTCTGAGTTTGGGTGCTTGATTCCCTCTGATCTGATACGGCGGTTAGCACTCAGGTGTCGTGAAGACACGCGGTCGTCTTCATGCTCCTAGTTCGCGTGCGCCTCAGATCCATCGCATTGCCCGGGGACGTGTTGCCTCACACCCGTTCTTTTCTTGGAAGGGATTTCAATGATCGTCAATCGTGAAATTCGCAATTTCGGCAAGATCGGAGACGCGATGGAGATTCCGAACCTGATCGAGATTCAGGTCGGTTCCTACAAGCGATTTCTGCAAGAGAGCGCGTCCCCGAGCGGGCGTGACGATGACGGATTGCAGGGATTGCTCCGGGAAGTTTTCCCAATCCAAAGCTATGACGAAAACATTACGTTGGAATACCTCGACTATACGCTTGGGAAGCCGCGTTACACGCCGGATGAATGCCGGCAATTGAGGCTGACTTACGGGATGCCCTTGCGGATTCGTTGTCGTTTGCACCGTAAGGACAAGGACGAAATTTTTGAGGATCGGGTCTATCTCGGTGAGTTGCCGATCATGATCGGCGGCGGCGAGTTTATCATCAACGGCGCCGAGCGCGTGATCGTTTCCCAGTTGCATCGCTCTCCGGGTGTGGACTTTATCAAGGAAACCCTCGAGGCGGATCGCCCGCTTCATGCCTGTCGAATTATTCCGGAACGGGGTAGCTGGATTGAGATCAACATCACGCGCAAGGACGTTCTGGCGGTGCGAATCGATCAATCGAGCAAGATTCCCGCGACCTGTTTTCTCCGGGCGATGGACCCTCAGTTCGGAACCGATGAAGCGATCATTCGATCCTTCTACGAGACGAAGATGGTTCGCGTTGCCCAGCTCAAGCCGGACATGTACGTCGTGTCGGACATTCCGGATGAAGAGGCCGAAGAAGGGGTCGAGGCCGAGCCTCTCGTTCGTGCCGGTTGCCAGATTGGTGATGCGGTCGGACGAATTCAGGCCGGTCGCCTGAAGCAGGTCGAAGTCATCGACAATCTCGTCGATCCGTTGATTCTCTACACCCTGGCGGAAGACAACAGCCGCAGCCACGAAGAAGCGCTGATGCGGATTTACAAGAGCCTGAGGCCGGGGAATCCCGCACAGCTCGACAAGGCGGTCAAGCTTTTTCATGAGAAGTTTTATGACGAGAATCGATATCGTCTGGGGAAAGTGGGGCGCTTCCGAATCAATCGAAAATTCGGACTCTCCATTCCGACTTCGTTGAACAGTCTGACCGTCGCGGATTTCGTGGCTTGTCTGAAATACCTCCTCGACCTTCGAAGCCAGGAGCGATTCGGATTCTCCGTGCCCCAACGCCTGCCCTTTGAATTGGCGCTTCAGCGTTGGACCAAGGAGCTGGCGGATCAGCTCAGCGCGTATCGCATCGGACGTGAACCGCTTAAGGATCCCAAGAAGGGTGCCATTCTCGGTGAATTGGGCGCCATCAAGGAGGGACGCAAAAAGCTTCAGCCGATCGACGCCGTCAAGGAGATCCGGCGGCAGTTGCAGGCGCTGTGCGACGTTCCCACCGAGTGGATGCCGCCGGCTTCCATCGATTTGAACGTGATGCGCCCTCTGTTGAGCCGAACGCGTCAGGACCGTGATGCCGACGTGACCAAGGCTTCGAAGGACTTCATCGTGGCCACGATTCGGACGCGCGCGGCGAGGATCCTCGAAGGGATCGATCGATATTTGCAGGCCGTTGAAACGTCTTCGCCGGAGGTGGCCCAGCTTGAGTTTCTGAACTACTACCCGCGCCCCGGCGTGATTTATCTGTTCGACGAGTCGGGCGCCAAGAAGCAAATGACGGCGCTGGGCAAATCGATCGAGTCGGAATGGAATGAACTTTACGGCAGCACGGCCAAGCACATTGCCTTCGCGACGTTGGACGATGCGACGGATGTTCTCAAGAAACAGGATGTGTCCGATTCGCTTTCCGTGGGAAATGTGCATGAGTACGCCTGGAAGCAGACGCGTGTGATTGTTTCGGAAGACGACATCGATCACCTGGGGAATCGCCGTCTTCGCACCATTGACGAACTGGCCTGTGACGAAATTCGCAAGGGCTTCCTGAAGCTTCGACGCACCGTGCAGGAGCGTATGAGCATGAAAGACCCGGACCAGCTTGGCAAAATCGCTGAGTTGGTCAACTCAAAAGCCGCCTCCGGCGCGATTGACTACTTCTTCGGACGCGGCGAGCTGTCGCAAGTGGTCGACCAGACCAATCCGTTGAGCCAGTTGACTCACGAACGCCGTCTCTCCGCTTTGGGCCCCGGCGGATTGAATCGAAAGCGGGCCGGCTTCGAAGTCCGTGACGTTCATATCAGTCACTATGGCCGCATTTGTCCGATTGAGACGCCGGAAGGCACGAACATCGGTCTGATTGCGTCGCTCAGTATCTATTCCACGGTGGATGAATACGGTTTCCTGATCACGCCCTACCGAAAGGTGGATAACAAGGGGGCGGTCAACGGGAACGTCGAGTTTCTGCGGGCTGACGAGGAGATGAAAACGGTCCTTTCCCCGCCCGATTCGGTGGACCCTTCGACCAAGAAGGTCACCGGTGATCACATCGTGGCGCGAATTCGCGGCGACCTTTCCACGGTCGAAAAGGACGAGATCGAGTATGTGGACATTTCGCCGAAACAGACCGTCGGCGTTTCCGCCTCCCTCATTCCCTTCTTGGAGCACGACGACGCCAACCGTGCATTGATGGGTTCCAACATGCAACGTCAGGCGGTTCCGTTGCTCATTACTGAACCACCGGTCGTCGCCACGGGCATGGAGAAAGTCGTTGCCCAGAACAGCGGCATGGTTCTCAGAGCGGAAAAGGACGGCAAAATCACCTCCGTGGATGCCAATCGGATTGTCATCGACGAGACCGAGGAGCACATCCTGCGAAAATTCCAGGGTCTCAACGAACGCACCTGTTTGAATCAGAAGCCGCTCGTCGAAATCGGCCAGAAAGTTCAGAAAGGCCAGATTATCGCGGATGGCCCGGCCTGCACGAATGGCGAGCTGTCTCTTGGTAGAAACGTGTTGGTCGGGTTCCTGACGTTCGACGGCTACAACTTTGAGGATGCGATTCTTATCTCGGAGCGCCTCGTTCAGGAAGATGCCTTCACAAGCATCCACATCGAGGAGCATGATGTCGAGATTCGCGAAACCAAGCTTGGACGCGAAGAATTTACACGGGATATTCCCAACGTCTCGGAACGGGCGCTTCGGAATCTGGATGAGGACGGGATCGTCCGAATCGGAACCGAAGTCGGGCCGGGCGACATCCTGGTCGGGAAGGTTTCGCCCAAGAGTAAAAGCGAGCTGAGTCCCGAAGAAAAGCTGCTGCATGCGATTTTCGGTCGGGCCGGCGAAGACGTCAAAAACGATTCGCTCGAAGTGCCCAGCGGGGCATCGGGAATCGTCATCGACACCAAGCGTTTTAGTCGCCGGACGGGCATGAGCGACGATCAAAAACGGCAGCTCCAAAAGCGCATCAAGGAATACAAGTCGTCGGTGAATCTGCGGGTCATCTCACTTTTCCGCCGTATGTCGGATGAGATGGAAAAGGTCATCGGCCAGCCGATCATCGACCCCAATACGAAGCAGGTCGTTGGTCGGAGCGAGCTTGAAGAAGTGGTCATGGAGCAGATCGGCGAACCGGGGAACTGGGCGTTCGATTTCAAGTGGATCAAGCCCGTTTCCAAGCGCACCGAATGCGAGCCGATTTACGACCGTTATTGGCCGCGCATCGTCGAGCAAATCGAGGAACGCGAGCGCAAGGTCGCACAAATGAAGCGCGGAGATGAATTGCCCTCCGGTGTGCTCGAAATGGTCAAGGTCTACATTGCCACGAAGCGCCGCTTGTCGGTGGGTGACAAGATGGCCGGACGTCACGGAAACAAAGGCGTGATTGCGAAGATCCTGCCGGTCGAGGACATGCCCTTCCTCGACGACGGAACACCGGTGGATATCCTGCTGAATCCTCTCGGTGTTCCCTCGCGTATGAACGTCGGGCAAATCCTGGAAACCCACTTGGGTTGGGCGGCGAAAATTCTCGGCTTCCAGGCGACGACACCGGTCTTCGACGGCTGCACTGAGAAAGAGCTTCACGACGTGATCGACGAGGCGAATCGCAAAGTCGAAGATCTGTCGAACAATCTTGAGTCCGTTCAGCGCGCGGACAAGGACCGATCGATTCTCTGCAAGATGCCTTACGGTGGAAAGATTATCCTCAACGACGGGCGCACCGGAGAACCGCTCGACCAGCCCGTGACCGTGGGCTACATCTACATGATGAAGCTGCACCACCTGGTGGATGACAAGATTCACGCTCGCGCGACGGGTCCCTATTCGTTGATTACCCAGCAGCCCTTGGGAGGCAAGGCCCGAACCGGCGGTCAGCGTTTTGGTGAGATGGAGGTCTGGGGCCTTGAGGCCTATGGGTGTGCCTATGTCCTCCAGGAACTGCTGACGGTCAAGTCCGACGACGTGGAAGGCCGTACGAAGATTTATGAGTCCATGGTCAAGGGTGAGAACACGCTTGAGGCCGGCACGCCGGTTTCGTTCGACGTGTTGTGCAATGAAATCCGCGGCCTGGGTATGAACATTCAGTTGGAGAAAGGCAAGCTGATCTGATCGGTGGTGAGTGATGTTCAAGACGTATGAGAATGGCTCATCTTGACGGCCGAGAGGAGATTTGCGGTGACAAGTGACATTCGATTCGCTGTCGTCGATCAGATCGATATCAACGATCTCAAGGGTTTCTACGATGCACAGGGAAGCGTGATTCCTCAGTCCATCGATAAGCTTTCCAAGATGGTCGACAACTCGGTGTGCTTTGTGACAGCCCGAGAGGAAGACGGCCGTCTGATCGGTATCGCTCGCGGCGTGGCCGACGGGGTTCGCGGATACCTGACCGAGTGCAAGCTCGATCCTTCCAGGCAGGGTCCCGGAGCCGTCACGCACATCGACGGGCGCATCGAGCACGACCAATACGGCATCGCCATGGAAATGGCGACGCGCGTGATCAAGGCATTGGCCGCACAGGGCTGCGAACGGATCGACGCAGCGGCCTACGGCACGGAAGTGGACTTTTGTGAAGAGCTCGGCTTCAAGCGTGCCTCGGGAATCGTTCCCATGTGCCTGAACGTGAGCGATCACGAGGAGTACGGCGCGAGCAGCGGCAAGCAGAATAGTTAATTCGATTTGAAACGAAACCATCACAAAACGAAGGATGGATAAGAATGACTGAAAGTATTTACGATCGCATTAACGATTACGGTTCGGTCAAGATTTCCCTGGCATCCCCGAACGACATTCGTTCATGGTCCTACGGCGAGGTCCGGAAGCCGGAGACGATCAATTACCGAACGTACCGTGCGGAAAAGGACGGGCTCTTCTGCGAACGCATCTTCGGTCCGGAGCGCGACTGGGAGTGTTTCTGCGGCAAGTACAAGGGCACCAAGCACAAAGGCATGATCTGCGATCGCTGTGGCGTGAAGGTGACCCACAGCCGCGTGCGGCGCAAGCGGATGGGGCACATTAACCTGGCGGCGCCGATCGTGCACATTTGGTTCTTCAAGGCCATGCCCTCCCGCCTGGGCGCCTTGTTGGGCATGCGAACGAGCGATCTCGAGAAGGTCATCTATTTTCAGGATTACGTCGTCGTGGACCCTGGGGACACTCCGTTGAAGGATCGACAGATTCTCTCGGAAGAGGAATACCGCACGGCGATCGAGAAGTACGGCACGAACTTTGAAGCTCAGATCGGAGCCGAGGCGATCAAGAAGCTGTTGAGCAAGCTGGACTTGAGAACACTGAGCGACGAACTCCGTGACGCCATTTCGAAAACCAACAGTAAGCAGAAAATCAAGGACCTCTCCAAGCGGTTGAAGATTACGGAAAGCCTGCGGCACAGCACGAATGATCCGACCTGGATGGTGATGGAAGTGATTCCGGTGATCCCGCCCGACCTGCGGCCGCTGGTTCTGCTGGAAAGCGGCAACTTCGCCACGAGCGATTTGAACGACCTCTATCGCCGTATCATCAACCGGAACAATCGCTTGAAGAAGCTGATCGACCTGAACGCGCCCGAGGTCATTATCCGCAACGAAAAACGAATGTTGCAGCAGGCGGTGGACGCGCTCTTCGACAACGGCCGCTGCCGCCGACCGGTCCTGGGCTCATCAAACCGCCCGCTCAAGTCGATGACCGACATGATCAAGGGAAAGCAGGGTCGGTTCCGCGAGAATCTGTTGGGCAAGCGTGTGGACTACTCCGCCCGAAGCGTGATTGTCATTGGTCCGGAGCTGAAGCTTCACCAGTGCGGTCTTCCCAAACGCATCGCGCTGGAGCTTTTCCAACCGTTCATCATTCGCAAGCTCAAGGAGCGCGGTCTGGCGGATACGATCAAATCCGCCAAGAAGATGCTCGAACGTCGGGACCAGGAGATCTGGGACATTCTCGAAGAAGTCATTCACCAGCACCCGGTCCTGCTCAACCGTGCGCCGACCCTGCACCGGATGGGAATTCAGGCGTTCGAACCGATCCTGGTCGAGGGCAACGCGATCAAGATCCACCCGTTGGTCTGCCGCGGCTTCAACGCCGACTTCGACGGCGACCAGATGGCGGTCCATCTGCCTTTGTCGATCGAGGCCCAGGCCGAGACGCACGTCTTGATGCTGGCCACGAACAACATCTTCAGTCCCGCGAGCGGCGCGCCCATCATGTCGCCCAGCCAGGACATCGTCATGGGCATCTTCTACCTCACTTGCGATCACGAGAAAAATCAGGAGCCGCAGGAGACGAAACGGTTCTTCGCGACGCCCAAGGAGGCCATGTTCGCCTACGATCTGGGCAAATTGCACATCCACGAGAAGATTAACGTCCGCATCATGCGGGACAGGCTGGTTGAGAACCACAAGGAACTTTCCAAGGCCATGCCTGACAACCGAATCATCGAGACGACGGTGGGGCGGTTGCTCTTCAATGACATTCTTCACGAGGAGATGCCGTACTTCAATTATCCGCTGAGCTCCAAGGGTTCTTCTCGCGTCATTGCCGATTGCTACGAATTGCTCGGTCGCTCGGAGACCATCGATCTGCTCGACCGGATTAAGGAACTCGGCTTCAAACGAAGCACATTGGCCGGTTTGTCTTTCGGACTTACCGACATGCGCATTCCCAGCAAGAAGAAGGGCATCATTGACGAAGCGCAAAAGAAGGTGGATCGCATCGTTCGGGCTTACCAGCACGGTGCGATTACCGACATGGAACGATACAACGCCCTGATCGATATCTGGGTTCACGTGCGAGAAGCCGTGACCGAAGCCATGATGGCCGACCTGAAGAACGATTGGCGGACCGATGATCTGAATTATGCCCAGCCCGGTGATGACGGTGCGAGGCCTTATCTGAATCCCATCTATCTCATGTCGGATTCGGGAGCTCGAGGTAGCGTGGATCAGATTCGTCAGTTGGCCGGCATGCGCGCTCTGATGGCCAAACCGTCGGGCGAGATTATCGAAACCCCGATTAAGGCCAACTTCCGCGAAGGCTTGAGCGTTTTGGAATACTTCAGTTCGACGCACGGCGCGCGAAAGGGGCTGGCCGATACCGCCCTCAAGACCGCGGACAGCGGTTACCTCACGCGCAAGCTTGCCGATGTCGCTCAGAATCTGATCGTGACTCAGGAGGACTGCAAGACGATCAAGGGAATCACCAAGGGCGTCCAATACAAGGGTGAGGAAGTGGACATCTCGTTGGCCGAGTCCATCGTCGGACGTGTGGCCCGCGACACGATTCGCCACATCGTCACGGACGAGGTCATCGTCAAGGAAAACGAGATTGTGACCCCGGAAATTGCCCGAAGGATTGAGAACTCACCGGCCGAGGGCGGTCTTGGTCTGGAGACCATTCGGGTGCGAAGCCCGTTGACGTGCGAAAGCACCGTGGGCGTTTGCGCCAGATGCTACGGCATGGACATGGCCACCGGCCAATTGGTCGAAAAAGGCATGGCCGTGGGCATCATCGCGGCCCAGTCCATCGGAGAGCCGGGCACTCAGTTGACCATGCGGACCTTCCATACCGGAGGTGTTGCCAGCCGTGCGGTGATCGAGAGCGACATCAAGTGTATGAATGCCGGAACAATTCAGTTCCATAACCTCAATGCGGTTGAGTTTGTCGATCCGGAGACCAAAGAGCAATGTCTCGTTGTGCTCAAGCGAAACGGCGAACTTGCCATCAATGATGACAAGGGCCGTGAGCTGGAGCGTTACAAGATTCCGTACGGTGCCCGAGTGTTTGTGAAGGATGGCGAGAAGATATCCGCACGGCATGTCCTGACGACGTGGGACCCGCACCTGACGCCGATCCTGGCCGAAGCGTCGGGTTTCATCCGTTTCCAGGATGTCGTGGAAGGCGAGACGGTCCGTCTTGATACCGAGGCGAAAGGCGCCAACAAGTACGTCATCATCGAACACCGCGGCGATAAGAATCCGCAGGTCATTATCGAAGACAAAGACGGCAAGATTCTCGAATACCACTATCTTCCCGCCAAGGCTCGAATTGAGGTGACGGAAGGACAAGGGGTCAAGGCGGGCTGGCTCCTCGCCCGTCGTCCGCGTGAATTGTCCGGGACGCAGGACATCACCGGTGGTCTTCCCCGAGTCACGGAGTTGTTCGAGGCCCGCAAGCCCAAAGAGCCTGCGGTCATGGCCGAGATTTCCGGTACCGTCGAGATTCGCAGCGACAAGCGCCGTGGGAAGATGACCATCATCGTTCAGCCGGACAGCAAAGACCTTGAACCGCGCGAACACCACGTTCCGCAGGACAAGCACCTGCTCGTGCATGCGGGAGATCACGTCGAGGCAGGCGACCCTCTTTGCGACGGTCCGCTGGTTCCGCACGACATCCTGGCCATCAAGGGTGAAGACTCGCTGCATAGCTATTTGCTTCATGAAATCCAGTCGGTCTATCGTTCGCAAAACGTCGGCATCAATGACAAGCACATCGAGGTGATCCTCACCCAGATGCTGCGAAAGGTGAAGGTGGAGAACCCCGGTGATTCCGATTTGCTGCCGGGCGAGGTGCTCGACAAATTCCGTTTCCGGGGGGAAAACGAGAAGATCTCCAAGAGTGTCAGAATCTCGGACACGGGGGACTCGGAATACTACGAAGGTCAGATCGTTCTCAAGGAAGAGCTGAATGCCACCAACGAGACCCTTGACGACGGCGGGAAGGCCCCGGCCAAAGGCCGGAGACCCAAACCGGCGACCGGCTCGACGCTGTTGCTGGGCATCACCAAGGCCGCGTTGCAGAGCGAGTCGTTCATCTCGGCGGCGAGTTTCCAGGAAACGACGAAGGTCCTGACCGAGGCCGCACTGGGCAGTTCGATCGATCGCCTGGTCGGTCTGAAGGAAAATGTGATCCTCGGCCACTTGATCCCTGCCGGCACGGCCTTCAAGCCGTTCCTGGATATGGAAATCGATCATGTCGGCACGCCGATCGAGGAGGAACCGTCCGAGGTCCGCATGCCGGAAGTGGCCGCTCCGCTGCCTGATCAGGCTTCGGAACAATCGGCCGACGGGATACCGGCCAGTGTGATTACGGAGGCCTCCGCCGCTCTGGACAGTGGTATGCCGCTCGGCGCGGCCCCATCGGTTGAAGTTGAAAGCGGCGGCGCCGCGCCGGCCGAGAAGGATGATGCGAGCCCGTCGGAAGGCTGATATTGACGGCTCATCGGTTCTGTATTAGGATTTCGGGTTTTGAAAATCCCCGAATGTTTCGGGGACTTATGAGATACATTAGAGGTCACCATGCCGACAATTAATCAGCTTTGTGCCAATCCTCGCACAATCGAACGGAAGAAATCCAAGTCCCGAGACTTGGAAAACTGCCCGCAGAGGCGTGGTGTCTGCCTCATCGTCAAAACGATGACGCCCAAGAAGCCGAACTCGGCGCTGCGAAAGGTGGCTCGTGTCCGCTTGTCCAATGGTCGCGAGGTGACGGCATACATTCCCGGAATCGGGCACAATCTTCAGGAACACTCGATTGTTCTGGTCCGTGGCGGCCGTGTGCGGGACCTTCCCGGTATTCGCTATCACATCATCCGGGGCGTTCTCGACTGTGCCGCCGTGGAGGATCAGGAGAAGTTCGGCGTCCGCCGCAACCGGGGACGCAGCAAATACGGAACGAAAAAAGCCAAGTAAGAACTTGCCGAGATAAAAGGACAGACCATGGGTTACAAGAAGTGGACGGCCTCTGAATCGCAACTTCGCGCCGATCCGAAATACAACAGCAAGCTTGCCGCGAAGTTCGTCAATTGCATGATGTGGAGCGGGAAGAAGGCGGTTTCACAGCGAATTTTCTATGACGCGCTCGATAACATTTCGAAGAAGATCAAAGATGTCCCTCCGATTGAGGTTTTCGAGCAGGCGGTTCAAAACGTTCGCCCGAGCGTTCAAATCCGTAGCCGTCGCGTCGGTGGCAGCAACTATCAGGTGCCCATGACCGTGGATTCCAAACGCAGCCAGGCCCTGGCCATTCGCTGGATTCTCGATGCGGCACGTGCCAAGAAGGGCCGTCCGATGCGTGAGCGGCTCTCGTCCGAACTTCTGGACGCCTACAACAATCAGGGCACCGCCGTCACGACCAGGGAGAACGTCCACCGTATGGCCGACGCCAACAAGGCCTTTGCACATTTCGCCTGGTAAGGCTCACTTTCGATACTTGATGACGGTTGGGGCAATTAGCCTCTTGCACCGACCATGGGGCCGGTCTTCGCGACCGTGAACGCGTTCTCCAAATCGGCAATCAAATCATCCGCATCCTCAATGCCGACGCTCAATCGCAACAGACCGCCGGTGATGCCGCGTGCCTCGCGCTCTTCGACCGGGATGCTCGCGTGCGTCATGGTGGCAGGATGGCCAATCAAGCTTTCGACGCCGCCGAGGCTCTCCGCCAGTGAGAAGAGCTTCGTCCGACAGGCGACCTTCCTGGCCGCCTCCTCGCCGCCCTTGAGGACGAAGGAGACCATGCCGCCGAAACCGCTCATCTGTCGCCGGGCCAGTTCGTGCTGCGGATGGGAGTTCAGGCCGGGGAAGTAGATTTTTTCCACGGCGGGATGGTTCTCAAGGAATTGAGCGATTTTGGTCGCGTTGGCGCAATGGGCCTCCATGCGCAGGGCGAGGGTCTTGAGGCCGCGGAGGACGAGCCAGCAGTCAAACGGACCGGGAATGCCTCCGACGGCATTTTGATGAAACTTGATCGTCTCAAAAAAATCGCTGTTGTTCGTCACGATGGCGCCACCGATCACGTCGGAATGTCCGCCCATGTATTTCGTCGAGCTATGCACGGCGATGTCTGCGCCGAGGGCCAGGGGCTGCTGCAAATAGGGACTCACGAACGTGTTGTCGACCACCGTGATCAAGCCCGCTTCTCCGGCGATCTTGACGACCTCGGCAATATCAACGAGGTTCAGCAGGGGGTTGGTCGGCGTCTCGATCCAGATCATCTTGGTGTTGGGCCGGATGGCCGTGCGCACGCGCTGCGGATCGGTCATGTCCAGCCAGTCATACTGGAGCCCGTAACGCTTGAGGACCAGTTCGAAGAGGCGATAGGTTCCGCCGTAAACATCGTCGGCGCACACGACATGGTCGCCGGGACTCAACAGGTTCATGACGGCGGCGGCCGCCGCCGTTCCGGACGCGAAGGCAAGTCCGTGTCGGCCGCCTTCAAGCGAGGCGACGCAGGTTTCAAGGGCCGTGCGCGTGGGGTTGCCGGTGCGCGAATATTCATAGCCCTTGTGTTGGCCGATGCCTTCCTGGGTATAGGTTGACGTTTGGTAGATGGGAGGAATCGTCGCGCCGGTGGTCGGATCGGGGTCCTGCCCTGCATGAATGGCTCGGGTCGCAAAATTCATCATCAAGCTCCAAGTTGTGTAGTGGGTCTTGCCAAATCGGTCCGACTACTTGGGAATGCCTTTTGTCACGGTGTTCTCCGTGTCTCCGCTGAGGTAGGCAATGAAATCACTCTTGGTCAATAGGCCGATCGGCTTTTCCTGTTCGCGAACGATAATGGCGGATGCGCCCAGCGATAGCGCCTTGAAGGCGTGCTCAATTTCGGAAGCGCGATCCAGTTTCGGAAAGGGCGACCCCATGACGTCACCCACACGTTTTGAATCCGTATCGATGTGGTCAAAGACCAGCTTCAGTGCCGTGACTTCCTGGATCGAACCGATGATGTGTCCGTCGTCACCGGCGACCGGGACCTGAGAGATGTCATTCTCTCGCATCATGTCGATGGCCTTTCGGACCGAATCGTCACGCTGGACCGTCAACATGGCCGGGACTTCGCCTTTGCTGGCCAGCACATCGCCAAGCGTGTTGCCGTGCCCAGGCGTGGGCAGGAAACCGTGGCTTTGCATCCATTCATCGTTGTAGATCTTGCTTAGGTAGGCCCGTCCCGTGTCGGGCAACAGAACGACGACCAGCTTGTCTTCCGGAAGGCTTGCGGCGACTCTCAACGCGGCGCCCACGGCCGTGCCGCAAGAACCTCCCACCAGGAGACCCTCCTCACGGGCAAGTCGTCGGGCCAACAGGAAAGAATCCTTGTCGGTGACGTTGACGACCTGATCGACGATTTTCAGATTTGCCGTCGGCGGCACGAAGTCTTCGCCAATCCCCTCCACAAGATAAGACTTCGGCTTGCTGCCTGGGGTGTAGATGGAGCCCTCCGGGTCCGCCCCGATGATCTTGATGTCCGGTTTTTTTTCTTTCAGGTACCGGGCGGTCCCGCTGATGGTGCCGCCCGTTCCGATTCCGGCGACGAAATAATCGATCTTGCCTCCGGTTTGCTCCCACAATTCAGGACCGGTGGAGTGGTAATGCGCTTCCGGGTTTTCAGGGTTTTCAAACTGATTGGGCTGAAACGCTCCGGGAATCTCCGCGGTCAGCCGATTGGCCACGCTGTAGTAGCTCTCCGGATCATTCGCTCCGACGTTCGGGACGGTGACCGTCTCCGCACCGTAGGCACGGAGCAGCGCAAACTTCTCGGGCGCCATTTTATCCGGCATCACCAGAATACAGCGGTAGCCCTTGATCGCGGCAGCCATGGCCAGGGCAGCGCCGGTGTTGCCACTGGTCGGCTCGATGATTGTTCCGCCGGGCTTCAGCTTCCCTGCCCGTTCGGCGATTTCCAGCATTCGCACGGCCGGCCGGTCTTTGACCGACCCGCCGGGATTGAGATATTCCACTTTGGCGGCGACGGTGCATTTGAGGCCCGCCGTGATTCGCCGAAGCTTGACCAAAGGCGTATGGCCAATCAGATCTAAGACACTTTCATGGATTTGCATCGCGTGATCGTCCTTTGTCGTCGTTGTGTGATGCGACCTAAGGTATTTTTAGTCAGGACTTTCCAAACCGTCAGAGAACACCTCATGCTAGAGTTTGCGAACTCGGCCTGTCAAGGAGCGGGTGTCCATGTTGCAAAACCGGGCCGGCGGCTGAATAATGCCGGAAATGAGAGCATCGGAGGGGCCCATGGCGCAACAACTCACAGCCAAGACGGCACTGGACCGGTATTTCCTGGAAACGCGCTGCAAGATCATCGAAATTGCCGCGAATCTGGACCGCATCGATCGGGGTGACGGGGCTGCAGCCGCCGTCCAGGATCCGCGAATGGTCCAAATACGAGAGGCGGTTCAGACGTTGCTCGGTGACGGCCCGGGCCGGGCCGAAAAGTGTCAGTTGGTGTTTTCCATTCCCTATGACGACGGCTGGTCTCCACCGAATTCCAAGTGAAGGCGACGACCCATGAAATACATCGACCCGCACATTCATATGGTCTCGCGACTGACGGATGATTACGAGCGGATGGCCCATGCCGGATGCGTGGCGCTCAGCGAGCCGGCCTTCTGGGCTGGATTCGACCGTGGCAGCGCGTTGGCATTTCGGGACTACTTCCGACAACTGACCGAGTACGAACCCAAACGGGCGGCCCAGTACGGCATCCGGCATTTCTGCTGGCTCTGCATCAATGCCAAGGAAGCCGAGGACGTCGAACTGAGCCGAGAAGTCATTGCGATGATTCCCGAGTTTCTCGATCGCCCGAACGTTTTGGGAATCGGCGAAATCGGACTTAATAAGAACACGCCGAACGAGTCGACGATATTTTGCGAGCACCTCGAACTGGCCGCGAGCCGTGACGAACTCGTGCTCATCCATACGCCGCACCTTGAAGACAAGTTCAAGGGGACGCGAATGATTCTGGACATGCTGAAAAACGAATCACGGCTCAAGCCCGATCGGGTTTGTGTCGACCACGCCGAGGAGCATACGATCAAGCACATTCTGGACGCCGGGTACTGGTGCGGCATGACGCTTTACCCCGTCACGAAATGCACGCCTCAAAGGTCAACCGACCTGATCGAGACGTATGGGACGGACCGTCTGCTGGTGAACTCCGCCGGCGACTGGGGCCCCAGCGACCCCATGGCGGTTCCCCAACTCATCCTTGAAATGCGGCTCCGAGGCCACGGTGAACAGACGATTTCGAAGGTGGTTCACGACAATCCTTTCACGTTCTTTTCGAAATGCCGGCGATTCAAGGCCGAGTCGTAGGTCCGTTCATGTTCGTCATATTATCGATCTTTTGATTGGGTCCGATCTCGCGAATTTCGTGATGCAGGCCGTCTTCCGCCCGCTTTTGCATATTGGACGGCCACATCGATGGACGCTCAAACATCTCTTAAGTAACAAAGCCCGTCGTAGTATCCGATGCCGAGTATGCCCGCTTTGATTGACGGCACCTCGTCTTGCAGCAGTCAAAGCGGTGACACTGATGCTATCCAACGGGCCGGGGATGCACTGCGAACATTGCAAATGTGAAAGATCCGATGTTGATGCCTGACACCAACAAGTTGTTGTATGTCGACGATGATCCGCTGGCATTGGCCGGCATCAGCCGTCACCTCCGTATGAGCGGCTTCGAAGTTCTCACGGCGGCCAACGGGCTGGAGGCGATTGAGGTCATCAAGAAACGAGACCCGTCGATCGTCATCACCGATTGGGAGATGCCGGAGATGGACGGTCCTGCGCTTTGTAAGGAAATTCGCGCCTTGGAGACCACGTCATTCACGTACATCATCATGCTCACGGCGCATGATAAGATCGAAAACATCGTGGATGCGTTCGAATACGGAGCAAATGACTTCATTGCCAAGCCGTGCGACCCGCGAGTGCTCCTGGCTCGGGCCCAGGCAGGGCAGCGGATCATCGCCATGGAAGCCGCCAATCAGAAGCAGGCACTGACTTCCCGAAAACTGCACGCAGAACTTACCGTGTCCAACGTTTCACTTCAGCGCATGGCATGCCAGCTTGACTTGGCCCGTAAGGAGGCGGAAGCGGCCGCTCAAACCAAGAGCGATTTTCTCACCAATATGAGCCATGAAATCCGCACGCCGATGACGGCGATTCTCGGGTTTGCGGACAACCTTCTCGATCCGACACTCTCCGACACGGAACGGCGCAATGCGATCTATACGATTCGGCGTAATGGAGAATTCCTGTTGGATATCATCAACGATATCCTCGACTTCTCCAAGATCGAGGCGGGTCGCCTCGAAGTTGAAAACGTCCGTTCTTCACCGGTCCAGTTGACGGGCGACGTGCAATCGCTCCTCCAGGTCCGGGCAAAGGAAAAAGGGCTTGTCTTCGAGGTCGATTACGACGGTCCCATCCCCGAAACGATCGAGACCGATCCGACCCGTTTTCGGCAAATTCTCATTAACTTGGCCGGCAATGCCATCAAGTTCACCGCAGCAGGGTCCGTGCGGATCGTCTGCCGATATGTTGCCGACGGGGCGGACTCTCAAATGCAATTCGATGTCATCGATACGGGCATCGGCATGACCGAGGAGCAAGCGTCGAGACTTTTTCAGCCCTTTACACAGGCCGATCCGTCCACGACACGGAGATTCGGCGGTACGGGTCTGGGGCTCGTCATTAGCAAACGTCTGGTGGAAATGATGGGGGGCAAAATCGAGATTGTTGATACTCAGCCCAGCAAAGGAACTCACTTTCGCGCGACAATTCCGACGGGATCACTCAATGGCGTGCAGATGCTCGACAACCCGGAGGCTGATTCGGAATCCCCTGCCATCCAACGACCCATCCTGGAACCTGGGACAACGCTCGATTGTCGGGTTCTGCTGGCAGAGGATGGACCTGATAATCAGCGTTTGATTCAGCATATCCTGACGAAATCGGGCGCCGAAGTCACCATGGTCGATAACGGGCAACTGGCCGTCGAGGCCGTTCTTGCGTCCCGTGCGGAGGGACGCGAATTTGATATTATCCTCATGGATATGCAGATGCCGGTGATGGGCGGTTACGAGGCCAGCGCCCTGCTTCGCAAAGAAGGCTACGACGGCCCCATCATTGCCCTGACAGCTCATGCCATGCAAGGCGCCCGAAAGAAATGCCTCAATGCGGGATGTGATGACTACGTGACCAAACCCCTTGATCGAAAGAAGCTTGTCGATGTGATTACAGCGTGGCTTCGACCAGAAGTCGCGTCAGTCTAGCGACGTCTTTGTCATGAACGAATAGCGTTTCTAGGGACTTGGTCAGACGATTCAACGTCTGCGTTCACCTGGTCGGTGGGCATGCGTTTCCGCCATTTCCTGATGCTCCGCCTCTTCATCCCCAAGTGATTTTTGCCGATCCATGGCCAACGTGTAGATGACGCCGATCGTCGGCACCTGCCTTGTCTTTATCTCGAAAATCGTACCGAGTTCGCGCCATTCCTGGCTGATGGAATCGAAGATGAGTTGGAACGTATCCGGCGAAATCCCGAGTTTTGATGAGCTCTTGGTCAGGGTCGACAACTGATCGCGATAGACCAGTTGCTTGACGATGATCTGGGAAGCCTGTCCCGAGAGATTCAGAATGCAAGCAAGCTTGTGCACACGTGAACCGGGTTTTAGATCGGCCTCATCCGGCGCTGCCTGAGCCCTGACGGCGATTTGAAACAGCTCGGGCATGAAAAAATCCGCCATCATGTTCGAGGCGAGCTCATTGTGGTCGATGCCGAGAGACTCGCGCTCCTGCCCCGCCAGGGCAACGGGGTCATCGTCCTCCAAGTCCTCAAGCACCGTGGCATAGGCCTGGGGGTAGACGGTGGCCAGAGCCAGACGTCCGATCTGACTCACGAGACCGCAAGCAAAGACCTCTTCAGCAGAAAAGTCTTTGACGTGCACGGTGAGCCGTCTGGCCGCAGCGGCACGGGCCAGCGACTCGCTCCAGAACCTCTCGTAATCAAAGCCTGAGCAATGGCCGGTCTTGTGGTCGGCGACGAGCGAAAAACCCAAGGCAAGCGATTTGACGGTCCTTAGTCCCAACAAGGTGACCGCCCGGCGAACCGAGGCGATGGTCCTTTGCATTCCGGCCAAGGGTGAGTTGACCAGCTTGAGCACTTTTTGGGCCATCGCCGGGTCCGTTTCGATGACGGCAGCGATGGAATCAAGTGTTGTCTCTTCGGAATTCGCGAGTCGGATGATTTCGAGGGCAACCCCTTTGGGAGACGGCAGATTGTCCGTCGACTTCAGGCTTTCATAAGTTGTCTTAATCATGACAGTGATTAACGGCGGCTCGTACAGGCAACGAGAACCAAGCTGCTCTCCCTATTAGGTTAGGTTGTCAGACAGGAGAACTTAGGAAAAGCGGCGGCCCCGACAAATAGGGCCTGGACTTAGAGTCCGTACCGTACACCCCTTGCCGAGGCCGCCATTTGCCCTTTGCGCGCAGAGATTCGGCCCAATCCCAGCGCTCATGCAGCCTCAGGCCCTGGCTTACGCCTTCGTTATGGGGTGTACGGTACAAGTCAGAAAATCGAATAAGAGCCGCCTGAACGGTTATCCTATTCCCTCGGAAATAAGGCCGCCGGAGGTCAAAACCAATTTCTCCTTATTACCTAAGACGCAAATTCTTCATTTTGCGCTCAGACCAATTATTGAATTTTCGATGTTTTTCAAGTCGTTCATGTTTCCGAACGATTGGAGCTTAACATTCGCGCCGAATAAAAAAAGGCCGCGTGTTGGGAGGAGGCGTCATACCCGATGTCCCGTCGTCCTTGTTTTTGCTGGAGTCCTGATCGATGCAGCGCTGCCCCATGTCGGCGGACGACATCTTGACCGTGCGTTTTCATTTCGATCGCACGTTTCTCTAGCGCGATTCGCCGGCGTCCTAGGAACACCTCAGGGTCCTCTTTTTGTGTCAGTGTTTCCGTGAGGGTCACTATGATGGCACACGTCATTTTTTTTACCTATTTTCCCAAGCCATTATGAGCGCTCCTTTCTTGATTTTCGTCTAATTACTCAGTCGGACGTGATCACGTCATTGTATCGGGGTTCAAATTAACACGCTGGTCTGTAAGCGCGGATGCGCTGGTTTCCGCGAGAACTTCTGCAAAGAAGCGGGGAGACCCTGTGTGCCCGCGCGGCAGGCCGGCCCAGACAAGGAAAAGGCTGAAAAATGCGCGATTACATCATCCTAGGCTTGGCAAGTGTGTGTGTTTTAGGCACAGTGTCCGATGCAAGTGCCTTGGCCATGAACAAGACGATTCGATATACCATTCACGAAGACCCGCAGGATCCGCAAAGCACGGTGATCTACCATGTCGAGGTGGACTTGACCGACGTGGACTCGGATCCGGAGGCGATCGCGTGGGAAGTCCTGGAAATCCGTATCACGAAGAAAGACTCGAACGGGGACATTACCTGGACCGAGACCAGTCCTGCGGTCGATTCGTCCGACGGAAACTGGTGGGTCAAGCATGCCGACCTTCAGAATCCCCAGTTGTCCGAGT
Source organism: Phycisphaerales bacterium (assembly GCA_022360095.1). Classification (GTDB taxonomy): domain Bacteria; phylum Planctomycetota; class Phycisphaerae; order UBA1845; family UTPLA1; genus JAKSDK01. Next base: position 34,190 of record JAKSDK010000138.1, on the reverse strand, counting down.
TCACCGTTCCGGAATTGATCGATGGCACGGCCGCACCGGATGTGCAGGGCGAGAAGGACCTGCATTATGACGTGGAGGGCATCAAGCATACTCCGGCGACAGGTCCTTATACTGCAACGAGTTACCTCACGTATTACTTTATCAGAGACGGCGAACCTAACCCGGACGAGGAAGGCGATGATTTGCCCACCGATACCGATGATGATCCTCCGCCTGATCCCTCGTAGAGATCAATGATATTCTGTTTCAGCTGCTTGACGATGTAAAAAGGATAAGCCGACATATCATTGCGTAAGATTTCGTATTCGGCTTTGAGACCGTCGATGTCTTCAGCTTGACCCAGTTGACGAATTCTTTCTGAGGCTTTCATGAACGAGAGCACAGACATAAGACTATCGAAGAGGTTTTCCTGTTTGAGATGATATCGAGTGAAATCACGCTCGGAACGCACTAGGTTGAGAGTGTACTCTGCGGCCTCTGGTTCGGCTTCATAAAGCTCTGTCGCCAGTCGATACGAATTGAGAAGTTGGGCCAGAGCCGCAGAGTATTCGTTACGTACAAGGTGGCATCGTCCCTGTCTACGACAGGTGTTGGCCAAGTAAAGTTTCATGGAAAGATTGTGCGGCTCCCGCGACAAGAAATCCTTGATAATAGGAGTTGCTTTCTCAGACCAGACAATCACGTCATGCCATCGCTCTGCTTTGTAAGCTCCATGAGCCCGTAGGGCATAAGATAGGGCAAGCCTTTTATGCCACTCGCCGTCATCGGGTTGCTGTCGATGCATCTCTTCGGCCAATTCAGAGGCGATCCTGCTCAGGAAATCGGCGTCTTCGAAGTGGCCGTCCGAATAGTAGAGCCTGGCTAACAAGTAGCAGGCGTCAAATCGATTCTTGAGTACGATAGGATCGCGAACGCCGGTAAGCTGGCTGATTTCAAGCGCCATTTTATACATTGCGATGGCCTGACTCTTGCGGCCCTCATCGCGAAGAACGCTACCGTGCTTGACATACGAACCTGCGTCCAGCCCCAATTGTGCCTTGTGCGAGATTTCCTTCTGGCCTTGCCAGAGATAGATTACGCCTGCGAGTGAGCCGAGGAGGAGCACAAAAAACGCGCTGACGACGGTGACCTGCATTTTGTATCGGCGCAACGTCTTTTTGAAGACGTAGTACGCGTCATCGGCCTTGGCCTCGACCGCCTCGCCTTTGAGATACCGACTGAGATCGTCGGCCAGGGCGAAGGCCGTTTGGTAACGCCTTTCCTCATCCTTCTGCAACGCCTTGAGAATGATCTGGGCCAGGTCGTCGCTGATGACTCCGGGAGGGAGCCAGGCGAAGTTCGGGTTGGCCAATCGCGCCTTTCTCGGGTGAACCGGATCGAGGTGAAGAATGCTTTGCCGATTGGTGTCGAAACTGTCCGACATCGGATACGGATAGACGCCGGTCAGAAGCTGATACAGCACCACGCCGAGACTGTAGACATCCGATTTGACCGTCGCTCCACGGTCGCCCTCACGGACCTGCTCCGGGCTGAGGTAGGGCACCGTCCCCAGGACCTGTCCGTCCATTGAGAGGGGTTTTTCGGTCGATGAGAGCCGCATGTCCTTGGCCAGGCCGAAATCCACGATGTGGGGAACGCCGTCGCCATCGACCACGATGTTCCCGGGCTTCACGTCCCGGTGGATAATTCCGTGTTGGTGGGCTGCGCCGAAGGCCCTGACGATCGTCTCGAACAAGCCGACGATTTCGGAGATCGGGTGCCGAAGGACGGCGTATTCGTCGAGGGACATGCCGTCGATGTATTCCATCGCATACCAATACTGGCCCTTGACCACGCCGCTTTCGAAGATCGAGACGATGTTGGGATGTTGAACTCGGGAAATGAGCTGGATTTCCTTGAGGAACCGTCGCTGATGATGGGGCGATGCGAGTGGACCCTGCAGGATGACCTTGATCGCGACGGTCCGTTTGGTCGATCGCTGGATCGCCTTGAACACGGCGGCCTGACCACCCTGGCCCAACGGTTCGATGATATCGTATCCGTCGATTTCCGTGTTGAGGAAATCGATCTCCTCTTCCAGAGGGGTGGTTTCAGCTTTTGATGAGGGCGATTGTTTCGCCTGTTCCGCAGCCGCCCTGATCTTTCGTGCAAGATCAAGCTGCTTTTTCAATTCCGGCATCAACTCGGGGTAATGATCATTGAGCCAGCGTTCGGAGTGGTTTTCTTCAGGTTCGAGTTTAAGGAGCCGATCGACCACATCGTCAATGTCGATGGATTCGGGCAGACCGGGCTTTTTCATGATTGGCCCCACTCGATGATGATCTGCGAGCCGGAGTCTTTGAGGATTTTGGCGAGTTGTAATTTGCCGTGATAGAGCAGGCTGTTGACTGCGGCGATCGTTTTTTCCATGCGGTGCGCAATTTCCTCTTGGGGGAGGTCATCGACATACCGCATGATGAGTACTTTCCTCCGCTCCTCCGAAATCTGATCCAAGGCGATCTGCACTTCCTTGGCGATTTCCTGAGCGACCAGCTCGCTTCCCGGCGATCGGCACGGCTCCATGACATCGACGAAGAGATTGAATAGCGACGTGGCCAGATCGTTTTTCTTCTCCATCGGACCGTTGTGCCCGCCTCGTTTTGGGCAGGTGTGCTTTCTGAATTCATCGATGATGATGCGATCAGCGATGGTGATCAGCCACTTTTTGAGCGAGCGGTCCTCGTTGTTTCGGAAGGTGGAGTAGTGACGGCAGGCGTTGACCCAGACTTGTTGCAGCACATCCTCCGGCGCGAGAATGCGCTTAAGGATATCCGGTATTTTTCGAGCGATGTGCTCAAGCAGGAAACCGGATTGGTGTCTTAGGTCTCTTTGAAACTGTTCGTCATTCATCGGGCTACCAGCACACGAACGGCTGCTAGGAAGTATTCTACTATTTTTTGCGGCCCACCGGAATCCTATATTCGTGCCGTCCTAAAAAAGCTAAATTTATTTGCCGTAAGGGGGTTATGTTCATGTATTGCGGTCGGCCGCGTCAGAATTCGGCATCGATGTTTACAAATCGCGATGAGCGCAAGCCGTCTTTTTTCCGTCCCAATCTTGTTAATTAAACAGAAGAACGCGGTTGGGTCCGAGTCTGGTGAAACCGGGCCCGCGTCAAGGAACTCTGGTCGGGACTGGTCTCCTCGCGGTCATGGCAGTGATGTGCGTGCTGTCAGGGCTGATTCAATATTGCATTGTCGGAATCATTCACCCATGAAACTTTCTGGATGCATTAATCGGACACGTACGAGCCGGTAGGTTGATGCGGAATACTTCCGTGTGGAACGGCATTTCGTTCCCAGAACTATATTGGAGGACCGCATTTGAGCGCGAATGAACTTGAAATAGACGCTTTGGAGTGCTTGGTCGGCATGGCCAAGGAACATCGTCACGGCTTCGAGAGCCTGGCCGAGCGACTGGAAAGAAGGGGCCCGGTGCGGCAAGACTTCTTGGATTTCCAAGTTTATCTGGCGACTGCGATCACGTTGCTCTTGATCCAACTCGGTGAGGGAAAAACCATCGAGAGTAACTGATCTGCCGTCCGTCGGCCGAATCAATTCCCGGTCCATCGGTCATCGATGACACTCGCCAAGTCTCCATCCACCGTAATACCAGACGATGCCCGTTCGTTTTCAGCCTCTTGCAGCCATTGTCGCTGGCGACGTGGGTTCGGGCCGTCCACGTCGGCATCAGGGGGCCGGTCTTGACAGACGGATTGACTGCTCATAGAATCTCACCTCGATTAGGAGTTTTCGACGCCATGTTCAAGCCGAGAGTGACAAAAAGGCCCGTGCTGTCGCGAAAGAGCGATTTGTGCGCCGGCCCGATTACGCCTGTAGAGGCTTCCATGGCTTAAACTGGACTGTCCAATCCAAACACGATAGAGCCCTGGAAACCCCGAGTTTCCAGGGCTTTTTTGATAAATAAAGATCATCAAATGTCACACTCCCTACATCCGCTTTCGTCTTCACCGGAATCCATGTCGGCTCCGACACTTCGTGAGGAGGTTCGCCGCCTGCTCCTTCTCGCAGCGCCGATCATTGCCGCCATGGTTTCCCGTATGGCCATGGGCTTCATCGATTTTGTCATGGTCTCGCGCCTCGGCACTGAGGCCGTCGCGGCGATCAGCCCCGCCACCATTCTGGTTTTTACGGTGATGTGTCTCGGAATGGGGCCGGCGACCAGCATCCAGACCTATGCTGCCCAAGCTCTGGGACGTCGTGAGCCTCAGGCCGCCGCTGCCTATGCCTGGCAATCGCTCTATATGGCGGCCGGGTTCACCTTGTTGAGCTACCCGCTGACTCAGCTGGCCGAGCCCCTTTGGGTTCTTATCGGTGCGCCGCCACAGGTTCAGGCGCTGCAGGTGGCTTATTGCAGGATCGCCTTTTGGTGTATGGGGTTTTCCGTTCTCACGTTCGGACTTGAGGGCTTTTTCAACGGGATTCAGAAACCGTCGGTCTCCCTCGTCGCGACGCTGGTGGCACTGGTGTTCAACGCCGGGGCCAATTATGTCCTGATTTTCGGGAAGTTCGGCTTCCCGGCCATGGGCATCCAGGGTGCGGCCTACGCCACCGTCATTGCCTGGGGCATACGGGCGATGCTGCTCTTTTCCGTCTTCCTGTCCGGTGAATTCAGGAAGACCTATGCAACGAATGTCGCCTGGCCGTTCAGCTTCGAGAAACTGAAGGGCATCTTTTACGTCGGAGGTCCGACTGCTATCCAGTGGGTCTTCGACATCGGCTCGTGGTTCGTCTTTCTCTCGTTGCTGATGAAGGAGTTCGGCACGGCCGCCATGGCGGCCGCGAACATCGCGCTCCAGTATATGCACCTTTCCTTCATGCCTGCCGTCGGCATAGGAATCGCTCTGAATTCACTGGTCGGCCACGCGATCGGCGAAGGCAGGCCGACGCTCGCGATCCTTCGGACCCGCGTCTGCATGATCGTCAGCGGCACGTATATGGGGCTGGTCGGCTTGATCTTCCTGTTGGCGCGATATCCTCTGATGAACCTGATGTCTGTCGATCCGCATTCCATGGCAAGCGATCCGGAAGTGGTGCGGCTCGGCGTCGGCATGCTGATTTGGGCAGCCGTGTTTCAGGTTTCCGACGCGGCGTCGATCACTTACATGAACGCACTGCGCGGCGCCGGGGACACGCGCTGGCCGGTGGTCTTCGTCGTCCTGGACTGCTGGGTCGTCTTCATTGGCGGAGGCTATCTGGTTTCGCGGTTAATCCCCGACTGGGGTATCCACGGCCCCTGGATGATGTGCACCTTGTACATTATCCTCTACGGTTGGGCGCTTTGGTGGCGTTTCCGCCGCGGTGCTTGGCGAAAGATCAAGCTCTTCAAAGATGAGCCGAGGCCGGGTGGTATCCCTGTCGAGCGACTTGACTCCGATGTCATGGAATCCGCCGACGTCGCAAATGCGGAGGCGGTAAGGTGACACGAGATTGAAGTGCGGTTGGATCAGAAATAGCTGGGATGAATAGATGAGAGGCTTTGAAGCGACGGTAACTTAGATTTCACTTCGACGTGAAGAGTTCAATCCAACGCTGTGGAATCTCACCCCGAAGGGGTGATGGGCTTTAGCCACGGGTAAAGCGCAGCGAAACCCGTGGACTTATGGAGGCCTTCAGAATTAGCCCCGAAGGGGCCTAGGTAGGATGCACAGATGCCGGGAACTTATTCCAGGATTCTTCTCTACGTCGTATTCAGTACAAAACATCGTGCGAATCTGATCAAGCCTGACCTTCAGCCTCGACTTTATGATTACATCGGAGGATTTGTCCGCGGAGAGCACGGTGTTCTCTATGCGATTGGGGGCATTACGGATCATGTTCACATGCTGTTACGTTGGCGGACGGATGAGTCGGTGGCCGTACTCTTGCGAAACGTGAAAAGCCATTCCACGAAATGGGTGAAGCAGGAATTTCCTCTGATGCCTGATTTTGCTTGGCAGGAAGGCTACGGAGCGTTTCAGTCAGCCAATCCAGGTGTGAGGTCGTCAAAGCGTACGTCGCGGACCAAGCTCGTCATCACCGACGACGCACTTTTCAGCAAGAGTTCTTGGAGTTGCTCGATTCTCATGACATTGAGTATGACGAGAAATATTTGTGGAATTAGAGAGCCTGCGCCCCCTTCGGGGCTTGGAGGCCATGTTCGATTTATAACCACGGGTTTCGCTGCGCTCCACCCGTGGCTACAACCCTCGGCCCCGTTGGGGCCATAAATGTCGGAGTTGTCGCTTGCATATAGGAGAGCTGGCAGCAATGCTATTTCTAATAACCGGACGCTATTTACTGATCACTGATAACTGAAAACCGTCTACTCCAATGTTCAACGAAGTCCCCAGTAATTTTGATTTTCCCAAATCCGAGCAGGAAATCCTCGCGTTTTGGGATGAGAACCGAGTTTACGAAAAGTCTCTCGAACAGCGCCGCGGAGCCGAGCCCTTTGTTTTCTACGAAGGGCCTCCAACGGCCAACGGCCTGCCGCATCCGGGGCACGTCTTGACACGGGCCATGAAGGACCTTTTCCCGCGCTACAAGACCATGACCGGTCATTGCTGTCTGCGGAAGGGGGGCTGGGATACGCACGGTTTGCCTGTGGAGGTCGAGGTCTGTAAGGAACTCGGCATCCATACCAAAGAGGAAATCGAGGCGTATGGCATCGAGCGCTTCAACCGCAAATGCCTCGAATCGGTTTTCCGCTACACCAAAGAGTGGGAGGACATGACCCGTCGGCTCGGCTTCTGGATCAATCTCGGCGAGGCCTACGTCACTTACCACAAACCGTACGTTGAATCCGTCTGGTGGTCTCTGAAGAAGCTTTTTGACGCAGGCCTGCTCTACCAGGGCCACAAGATCGTCTGGTGGTGGGCACAAGGCGGCACGGCCTTATCCGCGGGCGAGGTCGGCCAGGGCTATCGCGAGGTGGACGATCCGAGCGTCTTTGTTCGGTTCCCCGTCATCATGGATGAGACGGCGAAAGCCAAGAACATTCCGGACGGCAGCAGCCTTCTCGTCTGGACGACGACTCCGTGGACGCTGCCGAGCAACATGTTCGCGGCAGTCAACGCCGATTTCGACTATGCGCTGGTGCATGATGAGGAGGACGGAGAACGACTGATCTTTGCTCAGGCCCTCGTTGAACCGATTGCGAAGAAGCTGAAAGCCAAGGAACGCTGGAAGATCGAGCGCACGTTCAAGGGCACTGAGCTTGTCGGACTACGCTACCGGCCGCCTTTTGACTGTTACACCAAACGATCTGCCAGGGACTTCGTCTCTTCTGCGGATGACGTTCCCATGGCGGACTATCAACCGGCACTTGCCGCCGGCGGCCATCAGCATGCCGTCTGGCGGGTGCTCTCGGCGGATTTTGTCACCCTGGATGCAGGGACCGGGTTGGTCCACGAAGCCCCCGCCTTTGGCGAAGTGGACTTCGAGCTCTACCAGCACTATGGCCAGACCTTCAAGAATCCCGGCGCCGTCCCGCTGCTCTGTGCAGTGGCTCCGAACGGTAACTTCACGGAAGACTTTCCCGACTACAAAGGTCGGTGGGTCAAGGAGTGCGACAAAGACATCTGCCAGGATATGAAGCAGCGCGGTGTTCTGGTTTTGCACGAGCAATATCGCCACGACTATCCGTTCTGCTGGCGCGCCGAGGATGATCCGCTGATCCAGTATCCCCGTCGTAGCTGGTTCATTCGCACGACCCAGTTCAAGGAGGCGATGCTGGAGAACAACCGGCACATCAACTGGCTACCGGATCACATCAAGACGGGGCGATTCGGAAAATTCCTGGAATCCAACGTAGACTGGTCACTCAGTCGAGAGCGCTACTGGGGAACTCCGTTGCCGATCTGGGTTTGCCAAAGCGAGTCCTGCGGCCATATGGAGGCGATTGATTCCTATGATATGCTCGTTGCGAAGGCCGGCGTGAAGGGGTTTGAGGTCTGGGAGGCCGCCAGACGGCAAAGCCCTGACCTGAGTGACCATCTCAAGGTGCACAAACCCTATATCGACGCGATCACGTATGACTGTCCCGAGTGTGCGGTGAATGGCAGCATGAAGCGTGTTCCTGAGGTGATCGATTGCTGGTATGACTCGGGGGCGATGCCCTTTGCGCAATGGGGCTTCCCCCACAAGAACCGTGAGATGTTCGCTGAGCAGTTTCCGGCGGACTTCATCTCCGAAGCCCTGGACCAGACGCGCGGGTGGTTTTACAGCCTCACCGCCATTAGTGTCTTGCTCTTCGGGAAAGACGGTGTCGCGAAGGAGCCGGTTTCAAATCTCTACCCGCAACCGTTCAAGACCTGCATCGTGCTCGGCCTCCTCATGGGGGAGGACGGGCTCAAAATGTCCAAGCAGAAGAAAAATTACAAGGAGCCGGGCTACATCTTCGACCACGAGGGGGCGGATGCGATGCGCTGGCTTTTCTTCAGCGGTCAGACGCCGTGGACCAGCATTCGTTTTCAGGAATCAGCCATCGCCGAAGGCCAGCGTGAGTTTCTGATCAGGCTGTATAACTGCTACAGTTTTTTCGTCATTTATGCCAACATCGACAAATGGACGCCTGAGCAAGACGATCGGAAGACTTCGCAGAACCAGCTCGATCACTGGATCAACAGCGAGCTTGCGAGTTGCTGCGCGACGGTTTATCGCTGCATGGAGGTGTACGACAATTACAACGCCGCCAGGGCGCTGTCGGAGTTCGTCGACGCATTGTCGAATTGGTATGTCCGACGCAGTCGTGACCGTTTCTGGCGGAGCGAGATGGACACCGATAAGCAATCCGCGTATGCCACGCTGTACGACTGTCTCGTCACGACGTCCAAGTTGATTGCCCCGTTTACGCCGTTTATGGCGGAGACGATGTACCAGAATCTGGTCAGGTCTCAGAATCCCGACGCTCCGCTGAGCGTTCATCTCTGCGACTATCCTGTCATCGCCGGAAATCAGAATGAAGTCGAAGGGCGTATTGACGCCGGACTGAATCAGGAAATCGACCTTGTACGCCAACTGGTTTCTTGCGGCCGTGCGGCGCGCTCGGCTTCGAAGCTTCGGGTTCGCCAGCCATTGGCCGCGATTGAGCTGTTCCATCGCGGGTCCGACGTCATTCGGAAATACGACGACATCATCAAAGATGAATTGAACGTCAAACGCATCGACCATGTTTCGAACGTGGAGATCGACAAATACGTGCATTACGAGGTGAAGCCGGATTTCAAGGTCATCGGTCCCAAGCACGGGCCGCTTGCCCCGAAGATCAAGGGAGTCTTGGCCAAGCATCCCAACCCGGACGAAATCGTTCGCCAGCTCGAGCAGGAGGGCGTTTATGCGCTTGACGTCGGAGGCCAGTCGGTCGAACTGGGGCCGACGGAGATTTTGGTCGAATTGCATGCCAGAGAGGGCTTTGCGGCAGAGCGCATCCCGGGGCAGGGCATCATCGTCCTCGACACCCACATCACCTCCGAGCTTCGTGACGAAGGTCGGGCCCGTGATCTGGTTAATCAGATTCAGCAAGTCCGTAAGAAGCTCGATCTTCGCTACGAGCAGCGAATCGATCTGGCGATCGTCGGTGAGAAGGACCTTGCCCGCGTGATCAATGTACATGCCGAATACATCCGTGGTGAAACGTTGGCGCAGACGCTGCTCAATCAGGCACTGCCTGACGCACAGCCGGTCAAAGCCGAAGTCGAGGGTCACGCTGCCGACATCTATGTGAGGCCGCTTGAAACCTAGCCGACGAAGAATCCCATCCGAAAAACTGGAAACCACCAACGATTAACTGATATCTGATAACTCATGACGGAGAACCCATGAAACTCACGGCAAAGACCGCCGACAAACACGTCCTCTATCAGAAGTCCGTCCAATCGCCCGAGGCGGAAGTGGATTTCTTCACGCGCATCTACAAGAAGCGCTATGGCAAACTTCCTACACGATTCCGCGAGGATTTCTGTGGCACGGCACTGATTAGTTGCGATTGGGTCAGGCGGAAGAAAGATAACCATGCCTACGGTGTAGACCTTCATCAGCCCACACTCGACTGGGGCCGTCGGCATAACCTTAGCCGGCTGACCGAAAGTGTCCGAGAGCGCGTCCATCTTGTTCAGGACAACGTCCTGCACGTCACTGAACCGAAAGTTCATGTCGTCGGTGCGTTCAACTTCAGCTACTTCATTTTCAAGGAACTCCGGGAACTCGAAGCCTACTTCAAGACTGTCCGGCGCTCGCTGGCTCCCGAGGGTCTTTTTGTTCTAGATGCCTACGGCGGCTACGAGGCCCAGCAGGAGATGGAGGAAGAAACGACGCACAACGGCTTCACCTACGTTTGGGACCAGGCGAAATACAACCCGATAAACGATCACACGGTCTGCCACATTCATTTCAAGTTTCCCGACGGAAGCATGCTGAAACGAGCCTTTACCTACGATTGGCGGCTCTGGACCCTGGGCGGTATCCAGGATGCCCTGATCGGCGCCGGTTTTGGCGCGACGGAAGTATACTGGGAAGGCTCCGACAAAGACGGCGACGGGAACGGCGTCTATCGCAAATGCAAGAAGGCGGAGAACACGCCCGGCTGGAACGCTTATATCATTGGTTTGCCCTGAATTCACGAAATATCTCGAATCATCTCACGCAAGCCGGGCTCATGAATTGACCGTTTGCGTTAAGAGGTGGTCGCGCCCGCCTTCTTGAACAGCTTATGGTTTCCGCTTTGCGTGGTTGCGACGGGACTTACGTATACTTACATTGGGCGAAGACCACCATGACCGATGAGACCGTTGTTGAACATGGCACGAACGAAGATCGGAAGATGCCGCCGCGCAGGCCGCTCCGTCAGCGCCCGTGGTTCCGATTGGTGATCTACGTGGCGGCGTTTTACATGGTCTGGTGCACCATCCTCTATTCTTGGCAGGACTCCCTCCTGTTCCCGGCCGAGATGGCCGCTGAACCGCTTCCGCGGCTCTACAGTGCCAAGACGGTCGAATTGATTCGTGACCTGGACAGTGGCGGCAAGGTCGTGGCCTGGTTTATCCCCGCGCCGACGCTAAAGCCTCGGTCCCCATGTATTATCTATTTTCACGGCAATGCCGAAATCATTGACCACCAACACACGGTCGTCGAAGGCTATCTCAGACTCGGTTGTTCCGTGTTGCTGCCTGAATACCGCGGCTACGGCCGTTCGGCCGGTTCGCCCAGTGAGAAGGGGATCGTCGAAGATGCCGTTTATTTCCACGATGAAATCGTGAAGCGTGACGATGTGGATAAGTCTCGCGTCGTTTTTCACGGCCGTTCGCTTGGCGGAGGGCCCGCTGCACAGCTTGCCGCTCGGCGCAAGCCCAAGCTCCTGATCCTCGAATCCACGTTCAGCAGTGCCGCAGCGATGGCGCACAAATATTTCGCCCCGATGTTTCTGGTTAAGCATCCTTTTCGAACAGACCATGTCCTGGAATCGCTCGATGTGCCGGTTCTTCTTTTTCATGGAAGCCGTGACGATATCATCCCCGTCGAGCATGGTCGCAAGCTTCGCGATCTTGCTTTCGACGCGACCTATGTTGAGTTTGATTGCCGTCACAACGACTTTCCCGGGCATGACAACGAGGAAAAATACTGGGCCGACATTGAACGGTTCATGGAAAAGCACGGGGTTATCGGTGACGGCGCATGAGTCGCAGGCGTAAAGGAAAAACTTCGCCGATTTTTCGTATCGCCGTTCTGATCTCCGGTGGTGGGACCGGTTTGCAGAACCTCATCGACCGCATTGGCGACGGACGATTGCCTGGCGTGGAGATCGCCGTCGTGATTTCCTCCCGTTCCGCCGTCGAAGGTGTCGCCCGTGCACAACGTGCCGAGTTGCCTGTTGATGTTATTCGTGTGAAGGACGCTCCGGATGTCGAGAAATTCAGCGATCAGATTTCGCTGACGCTGGACGTTTATGCCGTGGATCTCGTTGTGCAGTCAGGCTGGCTTTGTTATTGGCGATTGCCGGGGCGCTGGCTGGGCAAGGTCATCAACATACACCCGGCTCTACTGCCGAAGTTCGGCGGAAAGGGCTATTACGGGCGTCATGTTCACGAAGCCGTGTTGGCTTCGCGGGAGGCCGAGTCCGGGGCCACCGTCCATTGGGTGGACAATGAGTACGACCACGGCGAGGTCATCCGGCAGGAGACGTGCCGTGTGGAGCCCGACGACACGGTGGAAATATTGACCGATCGTGTCCAGTCTCTTGAACGCGAACTACTGCCTCGCGTCATTACGCTCATTCGCGAGGGCAAGATCCGACGTCCTCGCATGAAAAACTGATCCGAAAAAACGGTCACCCGGCCGGGGCCTTTCCGGTTGGCCCTTCAAGTGTTCGCTCGAAAAACTCCAGCAGTCGACGCTTGGCCACTTCCGGCTGTGCCTGCCACACTTCGTAGTGGTCCATCCCCTCGATTAACCAGAGTTCCTTTGGAGGCTTTGCCCGGTCATGCATGGCCTGGGACATCCTGCAGGGTACGACACGGTCCGTTGTGCCGTGGATGAAAAAGACGGGCACGGGCGAAACCTGGTCCACATAGTCTATCGGGCACCATTCTTGATCGATCAGAAACGGAAACCACCAGGCCAGAACAAGGAGCAGAGGATGGTGCAAGGCATGGTGCCGCACGATCCCCCGATAGCAGGAAAATCCCGCCTCGACGGCCAATCCTCGAATCTGATTTCGACGTTCGGCCGTGAGCACCACGGAGATTGCGCCCCCGATGGACTGTCCCCATACGAGGATCCGGTCGCTATCGAGATCCCCCCGTTCTCGCAGATAATCCAGCGCAGCCATGGCGTCCTGAATCGTGCCGTCTCTGGTGACATGACCCTCACTTCGTCCGTAGCCGCGATAATCGAAGACGAGGACGTTGTACCCTTCGGCCGGGAGCCATCGAGCGAATTCGTAGTGACCGGTGATGTTGGCGGCGTTTCCGTGGAGGTGGAGCACCGTTCCGCGCGTCGGTTTGCCCGAGGCGGCAGGCAGGAACCAGCCGTGCAGCATCTGGTCGCCCTCGGTCTTGAAAAAGACCTCTTCAAATGCCAGTGAATGCTCGGCGGGAGAGCCTCGATCTTTTCTGTCAGGGTAGTAGAAAACGCGGTTGCAACTCATCATCGGAAACAACATCCAACTCAACAGGATCGGCATCCAGCCGCGCAAAAACAGACAGCCCGGCATCCGTGGATACCGAGCTGTCTGGCAATCATCCGTGCAGGCCATGGGCCTGTCATTAACGCTTGGAGAACTGGAACCGCTTTCGCGCTCCAGGCTGCCCCGGCTTTTTCCGTTCGACTTTGCGGTCGTCGCGGGTCAGATACCTTCCGTCGCGGAGGAGGCCTTCGAGTTCGGGGTTGGCCTTCAGCAACGCTCGCGCCAAGCCCAGCATTACGGCCCCGGCCTGTCCCGTCTGGCCGCCACCGGAAACATTGACGAAGACGTCGTACTTTCCGAATGTCTTGGTGGTTTTCAACGGAGCCACAATGTCCGTCCGGTCTCGCTCTGCAAAAAAATGGTTATTGATCTCGCGCTTATTGATCAGAAACTTGCCGTCGCCGGACTTGATCCGAACGCGGGCCACGGCCGTTTTGCGACGCCCGGTTCCCCAGAAATAGCCGCCGCTTTGAGCGCCCGACTGACGTTTGGGCTCGGGGGACGGGGCGGCGCCGGCACCGATCTGCACTTCGGCCGAAGCCGCCGGGGGCGAGCTTTCCGGCGTCGTGGTTGCTGGTGTTTCTTCTGTTGCCGCTGGTTGATCAGACACCGTCAAAACTCCTCATAAAAACTAAACCGTGTCCAAGTTCAAAAGCTCGCATTGTTGAGCCTGATGGGGATGGTCAGGACCGGCATAGACCTTGAGCTTCTTGAGCAGGCGACGCCCCATGGCATTCTTTGGGAGCATACGCTTCACTGCAAAAAGAATAATCCGGTCAGGATGCCGTTCTCGCATGGTCTCAAACGACGTCACTTTCAGACCGCCGGGATGATACGAATACCGTGCGTAGGACATCTCCTCCGACTTACGACCGGTGACTTTGACCTTTTCCGCATTGGTCACGACCACGAAATCACCGGTATCCACATGCGGGGTGTAAGTCGGCTTGTTCTTGCCCATGAGGACGGTGGCGAGCTTGGTGGCCAATCGCCCGAGAACTTGGTTCTCGGCATCGATTGTGTACCACTTTCTCTCCACCTCCAGGGGCTTGGCTTGGTAGCATTTGTCGGTTACGAAAGACATTTCAGCAATCCTCGGTGATGCGCCAAAAACGAGAATCCCGCAGTTTATTCGTTATTCGGAAAACGTCAACCCCGCGTCTGAAGGTCCGGGCGCGACCGTGAGAAAAGCCCCGGCCAGTCCTGCCTGCCCGGGCTTTCATTCTGCTTCTCGTCGAAACGTTGCTCGCCCCGTTGCCTGATCTAGCCCGCGATTTCAAGCTTGCCCGCCACATCTTGCTTGGCGGCGTCCCGGGACTCCGCGGACGGGATCTTTGGTGTGACGGCCCGGCCTTTGGCGGCGCTCGCGAGGATCGCCTCGGTCCCCGCCGTCACTTCCATGACAGGCCCGATAAGTCCGAGACTTGACCGTCCCGCCTCGAGATGTCGCCGAAACTCAGCCGTCAGCCCTTCATAACCAAGTTCCTGCAAGGGCTCGACCTCCGCCAGAGTCACCTGCCTGGAGGCACTGACCTGCGGGCCATTCGCGCAAATGAGTCCGCCGTCTCGCCCGATTCGCAGGCGCGTTCCATCCGAGGCGCGAATCTCCAATTCGATTCCAACCGCATCGGACGCACCGTTTGCGTGGAAAACCATGGAGACCGGCACCTGATTCCCCGCTGAAGCGGAGACGACCATTGCCCCGTCCGGGTGCGTCATGGCAAAGCCGCGCTGAATTGAACCCGTCAGGTGATGCACGAGATCGACGGCTTCGAAGATCTGGTCGAAGGACATCGGACCGCTGTCGGCTGAGTCCGGTGTTGAACTTCGTCGCGTCGAGTTCAGACTGACCGACACGGGCATGCCGAGTTTGCCCGAGTCAATCAGCCGTCGCGCCATCAATAGGCTCGGCGAGAAGCGAATCGCCGGAGCTGACAGGACGAATCGTCCGGCCAATTTGGCGAATACGGCGAGGCGTTTGCAGGCGGCCATGGTTCCAGGCGCTCCGATGGCCAGAACCCCGGCGCCGGCCGTCAGACACTCTTTGATAAGTCGACTCCGCTCCGACGGGGCGCAGGCAAGGATGACGCCGTCCGGCTCAGCCTCTTTGAGCATGGCCGATAGGTCGCTTTCGAAAGCCCAACGCGCCTGAAACCGTGTGATTTCGCGCTCGGCGTCTTCGCCGCAGATGGCTTCGAAGATACCGATTCGTGAGATGGCGTGCAGCAACCAGGGCGAAACCGAACGCGGTGACCCGGCAAATGCTAATCTGGGTGGCATAAGGAGTTCCTACAACAGCCATTTCCGAGTTTGAGCAGAATCACTTATACTATATGAAACAGGCTGACTGAGACAGCGACAGAGATTTGACAGTCGGCTCCAACCCCTCTTTTCCGGGATTTTTGCACATGTTCACCCCTGCCACGCAATTTTCGGTTTTTCTCGTCAACAAGCCGGGTATCCTCTCCAAAGTCTGTGATGCCCTAGCGGAGCAGAAGATCAACGTCGTCGCCCTGACGCTCATGGACTCCGTAGAGCACGGCGTGTTTCGGCTTGTGCCCGCGAATCCGCCAAAAGCCAGGGCACTGCTGAAATCCCTCAACCTTCCGATGACGGAGACGGAAGTCCTGTCCGCCGAAATGCCCAACCGGCCCGGTGCGATGGCGGATTTGTGCGCCCGGCTCAACAGCGAGCATATCAGTATCAAGTATGCTTACGTGACAAGCGGAGCGACCGGCGGGCGAACGACGGGCATCTTCAAGGTTGACAATACGAAAAAGGCCATTCGAATTTCGAACTCGAAGCGCCCGGGGCGTAAGGAGAAGAAGGTGGTGCGCAAGAATCGGGCGATCCGCGGGCGATAGCCGAGGCACTCCTCAGCGCATTGTCGCAGCCGCAACGTTGATGGGGACGCCGACGGAATTCACTCGATGATCCACCGGCATGACGTCGACGGGATAACCGACCGCGCTGTTCAACGTCTCTCTTTGAAAGCGATTGCACCATTCAAAAATGACGTTAAGCATGGTCGCTCCGGTGGTGTGGAACCGGCGCTCGTAATCCGAAATCAGTTGACGGCGAATTTCAAAAAGACCTCTCCACAGTAGAAGTCGCTTGATTTCTCCGTGATCAACTCTAACGACCTTTTCGGATCTCAGAGCCTGACGTGTGACGTGGTCGAGTTGGGCGTCGAGCATGTCACCCAGAAAGACACGGCGCGGCAGGGGAGGGCCGTCCATCCGGCCGGTATGCAGCGCCATGCGGACCCGCCAATCGGCACCCGCGAGGGAAACCACATCCGTCTTTACTTCGCTCGCCGTTCGATAGACGCCGTCGATCATGAATTCAAAACGGCGACCCAGGTTGTGAGGCACCCTCTCGGGAATGCTTTCATCGACGGCCAGTCCAATCATGCTATGAAGCATCATGGCATTGTGACAGTTGATGAGATAGGCCTGTTGGTGCTCTTTGGCCGGGAATTGCGCCGGCGTGGATTCGGGCCCGTGATGGGCGGCCATCGCCAGATACTGATCAAGCAGTGATCGGCTACCGAGCAGCTTGGCCGTATCGATACGATCATCCACCACAATCCGATGGAGCAGTAGGCCGTAATCTGCCAGGCGACCGGGTTCACCGGAAAACGTGATCTTGACAGCCCGAGGGCCACAACCGGAAAGCAAGACGACACATCCCAGTAACGATGCTCGGGTGACGTAATATTGAGGGTTCTTCATCCGTTGCCAGGCACCATGCATCAGCGATTGTATGAGTCTTTACGTGCGTTCGAAAAGAACAGCCAGTCCCTGACCGACGCCGACGCACATCGTGGCGAGCCCCTTGTCGGCTTTCCGTCGCTGCATTTCGCGGATGAGTGTTGTGGCCAGTCGCGCGCCGCTACAGCCCAGCGGATGTCCCAGGGCGATCGCGCCGCCGTTCACGTTGACCTTGGCAGGGTCCAACTCAAGGTCCTGGATGCAGGCCAGGGATTGGGCCGCAAATGCTTCATTTAATTCGATCAGCTCAAGATCATCCGCGGACCATCCCGCCCGAGTCAGGGCCTTAAGTGCGGCGGGAACCGGTCCCAGCCCCATGCACGCCGGATCGACACCGGCCGACGCCGACGAACGAACATGCGCCATCGGCTTCATGCCCAGTTCGGCCGCCTTTCCCGCCTCGACGACGAGCAACGCCGAGGCGCCGTCGTTCAATCCCGAACTGTTCCCCGCCGTGACCGTACCGCCTTCCCGAAACGCCGGTTTGAGCTTGGCCAGCGCTTCCAACGTCGTTTCAGGCCTCGGATGCTCATCCTTTTCGACGACCGTTGTCTTCCCGCGGCCAAGATCAACCTCGACCGGAATGATTTCTTCGGCCAGTCGCCCGGCCTCGATGGCCGCCTTGCAGCGCATCTGGCTTTCCAACGCAAAAGCATCCTGCGACTCGCGCGAAATGCGATACTTCTCCGCGACGTTCTCGGCCGTCTCGCCCATGTTGTAGGGATAGTGCAGTTTGGCCAGCCGCGGATTGGTCATCCGCCAGCCGAGGGTCGTGTCGTACATTTGCTGATTGCCGCGCACCCACGGCTCTCCCGGCTTGGGCAGCACAAGTGGGGCACGACTCATTGACTCGGCGCCGCCTGCGATGAAGACATTTCCGTGGTCGGCCTCGATCATCCGGGCGGCAATGGCCACGGCCTCCAACCCCGAGGCGCACAGTCGATTGACCGTCGTTCCCGGGACCGTTTCCGGCAACCCGGCGAGGAGTACGGCCATCCGTGCCGCGTTGCGATTGTCTTCCCCCGCTTGATTGGCCGCGCCCCAATAGCAGTCGTCGATAAGGGTCGGATCGATGCCGGTCCGTTCCACCAGCGCTTTGATCGCGAGTCCTCCCAGGTCATCGGGTCGAACCGGGGCCAATCCACCGCGATAGCGACCGACAGGAGTTCTCAGACAATCGACAATGACGGCTTCGCGCATGCTGTCTAATCCTCAAATCCATGGAACCACTCGAGTCGGGGGGCGATAGCCTGGCATTTCCTGCGCCGATGTTATTCTCGACTTTAGAGCGTGTGGTACAGAAAACCGCGCGACGTCTTCTCGCCAAGGTTTTCCTCAGCGACTCGCGTGTCCAGCAATGGATTGGCCTTGTAACGCTCATGCTGACCTGATTCTTCGTAAAAACCGGCCAACAGCTTTTGCATGACGTCCAAACCGACGTGATCTGCCGTCGCCAACGGGCCTTCAGGATAGTTGAAACCCAGCTCCATCGTCAGGTTAACGTCGCGCGGGATGGCGATCGTGTCGGCGGCCAGGGCGGCCTCGTTCATCACGGCCATGAAGATTCGGGCATAAATCCACATGGCCCGATCAGCCGGCTTCTCCAACATCGCCGCGAACTCTTTCAGCGCGTCGGTCGGCTGCCAGGAGGAACTGTTTTTCAACTGCGTTTCATACGCAGGCGTCGGTTCGTTGTTCGAGTGGTCGTAAAAGCCGCAACCGCTCTTTCGCCCAAAACGTCCGTTGGCGACAAGCTTTTCCTGAATCGCATTGGGCTTGAACCGATCCGGTTTGCCGAAGTCGTGATAAACGGTCTCGGTCACCCGGAGGTTGATGTCGACGCCGATCAGGTCGAGCAACTCGAACGGTCCCATTCTGAAACCACCGATTTCCCGCATGGCCGTGTCAATCGATCGGATGTCCGCCTCACCCGTTTCCAGCAGGTGAAGCGCCTCCAGGTAAAACGGACGGTTTACGCGGTTGCCGATAAAGCCGGGCGAGTCTTTGACTTTGACTGCAGTCTTATCCAGTTTCGTGCAAACGGCTCGAGCATCGACCATGGCCTGCTCGCCGGTCTTCGGGCCGCGAACAATCTCAACGAGCTTCATCACCGGAGCGGGATTGAAAAAGTGCATGCCGAGAAAGCGATCGGCGCGTTTGAGACCCTCGCCGATATTTTCGATCGACAGGCTCGACGTATTGGATGCCAGCAGCGTCCGTTCCGAGACGACGCCTTCCAATTCACCGAAGATCTTTCGTTTTAGATCGAGATCCTCCGAAACGGCCTCGACGACACACTCGGCGTCTTTGAAATGGCTGAGGGTCTCGGCCACGTGCAGTCGCTCGACGATGTTGTCGCGCTCGTGCTGCGGCAGCTTTCCCTTCGCAACACGACGGTCGAGGCGCTCCTCGACCTTGGCGTAGGCCGCTTTGACCAAGGACGGCTCCGTGTCCAGGGTGGCGACCATAAAACCGGCCGTCGCCGCGGCCTGGGCAATGCCCGATCCCATCGTGCCCGATCCGATTACACCTAACAGTCGCTCACTCACCTGCAAACTCCGCTTGTCGTTTTTCGATAAAAGCCGAAACGCCTTCCTGATAATCCTTCGTACGACCGGCGACACCCTGAAGCATCGCTTCGTACTCCAATTGGGCCGTGGCGTCGTTGGTCATGCCCGCGATCATGGCTCGCTTGGTTAACGCCAACCCCTTGGTCGGCCGTGCCGCTAGCCGAGCCGCCATCTCTCGGATCACCGACGCAAAGTTGTCCGGCTCCACGATACGGTGAACCAGGCCCAATTGTAAGGCCGTTTCCGCGGAAATGGGATCGCTCAACCAGGCAATCTCCAAGGCCTTGGCATAGCCCACCAGACGAGGCAGCGTCCAGGTCATTGCGCAATCCGGTATCAATCCAAGGTTGCTGAACGCACTGACGAACTTGACGTTGCTCGCTGCGACTCTCAGATCACACGCCAAGGCAAGGCTCCATCCCGCACCGGCGGCCGCCCCATTGATCCCGGCCAGCGTCGGAATCTCGAGCGACATCAACTGCTGAATCGCAGGGTTATAACCTCGACGCAATCTTGCCGCAAAGTCGAGCGGCTTGTCACCTGCCGTGGCTTCCTTCAAGTCCTGGCCCACGCAAAATGCCTTGCCGGCTCCCGTCAAAAGCAGACATCGGACCGATTTGTCCCGGGAAATCTCCTTCAACGCCTTTTGCAACTCTCGGGTGACACGTTGATCGACCGCGTTCATCGCGTCCGGGCGATTTAGCGTGACGGTGCAAACATGATTTTCCGTCTGAACCAGCAGTGTCTCATATCCCATCGTCTATTCCTTGTTGTTTCGGCATTATTTCCCGTCGCCTAAGACGAAGAAGCGAGCCTACGCCGAAATCGTGTTCCCCCTGCCGTTATTTTCCGGTGTATTCGGCTTTTCGCTTCTCCATAAACGCTTTCATTCCTTCCTTCTGATCTTCCGTCCCAAACAGCATATAGAACATCTTTCGCTCGTAGTCCAACCCTTCGGACAGCGGCGACTCGAACGCCTTGAGGACCGTCTCCTTGGCGAACCGTACAGCCATCGGAGATCGCTCGGCGATTTCCTTTGCCAGACTGACGGCTTCTTCAAGGTAAACTTCCGTCGGCACGACCCGTGTGGCCAGGCCCATCTCATAGGCCTCCTTCGCTCCGAAGAAACGGCCGGTCAGGATCAGCTCCATCGCTCGATATTTGCCGACGACTTTGCTGAGCCGTTGTGTTCCGCCTGCGCCCGGGATAACGCCGATGTTGATCTCCGGTTGACCGAATTGCGCGGATTCCGCAGCAATGATCATGTCGCAATGCATCGCCAGCTCGCAACCGCCGCCCAGGCAAAAGCCGCTGACCGCTGCAATGATCGGCTTTCGCACGCGCTGGATTCTCTGCCAGCGCGCCAGGTTGTTCCGCTCATACATATCGACCACCGATGCCTCCGCCATTTCCTTGATGTCGGCCCCGGCGGCAAACGCTTTGCGATTTCCCGTCAGCACCATGCATCGGACGGCCGGGTCGCCGTCAAGACGTTCCATCGTCTCGATGAGTTGATCCATGAGGGGAATGTTGAGCGCGTTCAGCACGTCGGGGCGATTCAACGTCAAAACAGCCACCGAGCCTTCGACTTCAGTAAGGATATATTGATCCGCCATGAGAGCCTCCAACGGTCGGAATCTTCCAAATGACAGAGAGAATCCTACAGGATTCCGCGCGGACGGACCACTCGTGCGTGACGCTTGCCTTGAAATCAAGAGGTTTGGCAAGGAAGGTCGTCACCGGCGCCGCTGCTCGAGATGATTTTGAATCACAGCCCAGCAGACGGCATCGATCTTCGAGAAGATTCCTTCCCCACCGATATTGGTGGCGCACAGCACCGCGAAATCTCGCTCCGGAGCGATCCAGACAAGGGCATACCAGGAGTTGTTAGAACCGGCGTGTTGCAGACATCTTCCACGGTCGTCACTTTTTTTGCCCTTGGCCCATTCTCGCTCAATGATCATCCATCCAAGGGCGTATTCGTTCGGGCTTCCCTTGATCTTGCGACCGCGATGAAGTCTCTTGTATGAACTCGGCTTCAAGAATCCGCTCTTTTTCCCTCGCGCGCCCTTCATGTGCTCGATCACAAACTTGGACCAGTCTCGTATCGAGGCATGGACGGTTCCGCCGGGTCCGATCGAAGGAGGATTGTCCGCCATCGGGTCGGGTCGAACCGGCGTTCCATCTTTGTTGTGGGGCCATGGTTCTTTGATCGGTTCCGCCTTCCAGGGAATGCCAAACCCGGCAGACCGCATCTTCAACGGAACGAATACGTTTTCCCGAACAAGGTCCTCCCACGGTTTGCCCGTGATGGTTTCCGCCATATGCCCCGCGATGCTGAAACCGCAGTTTGAATAGAAGTATTCTCCTTTGGCCACTTTCGGCGGCTGGTCCAGCATGGCCTTGGCCATCTTGCGCCGTTCCTCGAACGGCATCCCCTCGCGTTTCCACAGGACGGGCCAAAGGCCCGGCACGTCCCATTCGTGACCGATACGCCCCCGATTCGACAGCAGCATTTCGATCGTGATGTTTCGATACTCGGGCCGCATGTCGTCCGCCAGGTGCGGCAAGGCCTGAGCGATGGTCGTGTCCCATGAAAGTCTGCCTTGTTCGATCAATCGGGCGACCATCGTCGCCGTCATCGCTTTGGTGCAGGAGCCCAGATGCCATCGGTCTTTCAGGGTGGCCTTCGACTTCGAGCCTTTTTTTCGATAGCCGGCGACACCCTCGGCGACGATTCGGCTCTTATGAATGACAACCGCGGCAACCGCAGGCAGGGTCTGCTTTTTTCGTTCGCGCTCCAGAAGTCTTGAGAGGTTTCTTTTCTTGGCGGACGAGGGCCGCTTCGCGTCGGCTTCGCGCGGCATCGCCAGAGGCATTGTCAGGCAAAACAAAAATGTGATCAGGTGGATTTTGCCCTTGCGCATAGGCATTCGTCGGACTGTCCGGGACCTTTTGAACATCGCGCACCGGATCAAACTGGATGATCGGAACCAGGAACGCGAGGCTTAGGGTAACGTCCGGATCGTCCGGTTACAACCAGGGCATCATGGCTTCAACAGCGTCTGAACAAACGGATCAAGGTCACCGATATCGACCACGCCGTCACCCGTGATGTCGGCCGCGCAGTATCCGGTATCGATTGGACCGCCTGCCAGCAACGCGTTCGCGAATGCCTGCATGTCCAGCCCATCGATGTTGCCGTCGCCGTTGGCGTCACCGCTGCCGCCGGCGAGCACAACCAGCGACGCATTGTTGCTCGTCTGCGATCCGCAGTGGTTGGTCACGACGACATCATAAGACCCCGTGTGCTCGGGCAGCGCAAAAGGAATGAAATACGTCGAGGAGTTCGCACCGTCGATGTCTTCGCTCTCGAATCGCCATTGATAACTCGTGGCCCCGGTCTCCGTCACACTGAGCGTCACCTGCGTACCGCGGCAGACGGTCTGGTTTTGCGGCTGCTCGTCGATCGTCAACGCGCACGGCATAACGCTCAGAACGACCGTCGTTGCCGTGTAGGTCAACTCCCAGTCGAGACCGGGGCCGGGCAGGTCGCCTTCAATTGCCGCAAAGGCTCCACTCACGCTGCTGCCGGTGATGCCGCTGATGATCGTGTATGAGTGTCCGAGCTGCGGCTCATATGGCGGGACGACCGAGACTCGCAACGTGCCGTCGAGCACAAAAGCCGCCGCTCCGGTCAATCGGTCGTATTCCGAAGAACCGGTCCCGGCGACTTCGATGTCGAATACGCCGGTCGAGCTTTGCGTCAGAGTCGTTGGCGAAAATGTGTCGATCCGCCCGATCGATTCGCCCGGTGCGATCGTGCCGTCGTTCACGAGGTTACCGCGAAATACACCGTTGCCGCGAATCGTGTGGTCTACGCCATTCGTTCCGACGAATCCATCTTCAACGAAAAATCGTGCGTAGAAGTCACGACCAAGGATCACTTCTCCCGGCCCGCTTAGTTCGCTGTCATCGACAAACACGAAGTGAGTAAACAATGGGCTAGCCGTCGGATTGACGCGGATCGTTCCTAAATTGGTAAGACCATCACCGGCCACAAGCACAGCTTGGCCGGAATCGACGTCCAACGAGCCTTCTACCGTAACGTCGGTGAGTTTCGTGTCGAGCGAGTTCGCATGGATGATCCCCCCGTTTAGCGTTCCAAGGGTACCGCCGGTGATCGAAAGCGGCGTCACGTTCGTCATGCTTCGTAAGTTGACCGTTCCGCCATCGGCGAGGATCAGACCGTCGTTTCCCTGCATGATTTCGAACGTGCCGAAGATGTCCATCCGACAACCCGCGTCTGCGACGAAGGTGCCGTTGTTTGTCTTCGCGCCTTGATCGAGCGTCAAATGTTTGCTGGGGTTATCCGCACGGACGGTGCCGTGGTTGATCAACAGGGCCCCGAGATAGCCTTCTCCGCGAATCGTATGATCGGGGCCCTGGGTCAATATCGCCCCGGAAGGAATGTCGGTGACCAGGTTGGCGAACTTGTCCATGATGACTTCGCCCGTTCCGTCAAGAACGGTGTCATCCTTGAAAGTCAAATAGGTGGGAGTCAGGCCGGTATATTGATTGTAGTTGATATGGATCGTGCCGTTGTTGGTGACCGTCGGTCCGTACAACTCGAGGCTGGAGGGTCCCGTGACGAGAATGCCTTCCGGCGAGACGGCCTCGTTGGTGATGGGACCGTCGATGGAGTTCGGGATGCCGATGCTCTCGTAGGTTCCGTGGTTGATCAAGGCGCCGACGATGAACGTCGAGGCATCGCCGAGGATCGTCCCGTGGTTGGTCACGCCGTTGGCTTCGGTCACCGTCAGGGTGCGACTGGACCACATGTCGAGTGTGGCTGACGGGTTCGTGATCAGCAGATGCTGGATCGTCGGCGACATGTTCAATTGGACGGTCAGTGACGTCGAGCCGCCGATCGTCGCCGTTTCGTTCGTCGCATCCGGAACATCTTGTGGATTCCAGTTCGTCGCCAGACTCCAGTATTCAAGGCTGACGCCGTCCCAGTCCCATTGAATGGACTGCCCGTGCGCACGTGATACAAATGTGAATGCTGCGACCAGGGCAACCGTCCGGATCACCGATGATGTCTGTAACCTGCCCAGGCGCACTGCCACGGTCGTTTTCGCATAACGTCTCTTCAACATTTTTACTCCTTGCGATCGGGCGCCGTCGCCGAACTCCTGTCCGCGGGCAACCACGTTGTCCTGAGGAAGAAGCGCAAAGCGGTGACAAATGGGAGGATTTTTTTTGGGAATTCGTGCCGTTTGGGACAGGCCGGACGATCGAAACTCGTTTTCTTCTAACTCGATGTCATTAGCGGTGTTATGGCTGTGCGGGCAGGTCTCTTGGTTCCCGCTCGAGTGAATTGGGTTAAGATAAATACTCGTTCGGAGGTCGTGTTTCGCGATCGTGCCCATCCTATGTCCACCGTCGACGTGACAACCCGTTGGCTGCTCGAACTTTCGGACGGGGACCGTGTTGCCGCCGGCCGGCTCATCCCGCTGATCTACGATGATCTTCGCCGGCTCGCCGCGCGCTATCTTCGTCGTGAACGGTCTGATCACACGCTTCAGCCTACGGCCTTGGTCAACGAGGCGTATCTTCGTCTGGTGAATGGCAACGTGGTGAACTGGCGGGGGCGAGCCCAGTTCTTCGCTCTCGCCGCCTGTCAGATTCGGATGATCCTGGTGGATCACGCCCGAAAAAAGAAGGCCGCCAAACGCGGTGGTGATGCCGCGCTCTTGACGCTCGACGACGGGATTGCATCAACTTGTGGGCCGGACGTCGACCTGCTTGCTCTGGACGAAGCGCTGGCGTCCCTCGCCGAACGCTCAAAACGGCAGGCGAATGTGGTCGAACTGAGATTCTTCGGCGGCCTGTCCGTCGATGAAGCGGCCGAGGTCCTCGGTGTTTCCACTTCGACCGTCAAGGATGACTGGGCGGTCGCCCGTGCCTGGCTTCGCCATCGTCTCGGCGAGAAAGAATCGACATGAGCTGCTCGGATCATGAACTCGTTTCCAAGCTGTTCCTCGCGGCGCGGTCGCTTCATCGATCGGATCGAGAAGTTTTCCTGGACCGCGCCTGTCACGGGAACAAGGAACTCCGGCACGAAGTTGAAACGCTGCTCAAGAATGATGACCCGGACGACGGTTTTCTTGAGAAGCCGGTGATCGATTCGAAATCGATCAAAGGGCATCCGGTCCCGGAGCATATCGGCGAATACAAGATACTTCGGTTTCTCGGGGAAGGGGGCATGGGGATTGTCTACCTGGCGGAGCAGCGGAATCCGCGCCGTCGGGTCGCACTCAAGGTCATGTTGTCGGCCTGGGCATCGCCCCGCATGTTGAAGCGTTTCGAGCATGAGGCCCAGGTGCTCGCACGCCTTCATCACCCCGGCATAGCCCAGATCTTCGAGGCCGCCATCGCGGACTCTCCTGCCGGGCCGCAGCCTTATTTCGCGATGGAGTTTGTCGAAGGGCAGACCATCACGGAGTTCGCGCGAGCACGGTCACTGCCTGTCCGCGACCGACTCGCCCTGATGATTCGCGTATGCGAGGCTGTGCAACATGCTCACCAGAACGGCGTCATCCATCGCGATCTCAAACCGGGCAACATTCTCGTTGTGGGAGAAGGGGCCGAGGGATCAAGGGGGCAAGGGGCTGAGGAAAGACAGATAGAGACATCCGCCTTGGTCCCTCGGACCCTTGGACCCTCGACCCCTTCTGCAGCACAGCCGAAAATCCTCGACTTCGGCGTCGCGCGTGCTTCGGATAACGATGATCTCCAAACGACGCTGCGTACTCAGACGGGTGAGCTCGTCGGGACGCTGCCGTATATGAGTCCGGAGCAGTTCGAAGGAAAGCCCGCGGAGGTCGACACACGGTCCGACATCTATTCACTCGGCCTGATTCTTTACGAACTGTTCGCTGATCGCCCGGCACACGACCTCAATCGCTGCAATCTGTCGGATGCCGCTCGCATTATTCGGGAACAGGAGCCTGTCCCGCTCGGGTCGATTGACCGATCCTTCCGCGGGGACATCGAGAATATCGTGGCGAAGGCGATTGAAAAGGACCGCCAACGACGTTATCAGTCCGCCGGTGAGATGGCGGCTGACATCCAGCGATATCTTGACGACGAACCGATCCTGGCCCGGGCGACGAGCCGGATCTATCGGTTCCGGAAGTTCGCCCGGCGCAACCGCGCGTTCGTCGCAGTCGTCAGTTTTGCCCTGATGGCTTTGTCCGCGGGCATGATCGCCGCCATGTGGCAGGCCGTCCGCGCTCAGCGCGAAGCTCAGCGCGTGGAAAAGGTCAATCACTTCTTGCGTCGTATGTTTGTCGCCATCGACCCGCATATGCATGGTCAAGAAGTTCGCGTCCTGGACGTTGTGAAGCGGGCCGAGAGTGAGATTGCACCAACTTTTGAAAGTGAGCCGCTACTGGAAGCCGCCGTCCGGGAGGAGGTCGCGGCAATCTATGTTCGTCTGGGGGCCCTCTCCGACGCCGAACGGCACTACGTTGCCGCACGCGACATCCGCCGCCGCGAACTCGGTCGGACACATCCGGATTTTCTGACCTCGGTCAGCGATCTGGGCGTCGTGCGCAGCAAGCAGGCCCGCCACGCTGAAGCTGAGCCGTTGCTCCGAGCCGCTCACGAAGGCCGCCGAGCGGCACTGGGGCCGGAACATCCGGATACGCTTACGGCGATGACCGATCTCGCCACAACGTTGCACGCATTGAACCGGCACGAGGAAGCGGAATCATTATGCCGCGCCGCCCTGGAGATTCAGAGCCGCATCCATGGCGACGACCACCTCCATACGCTCACGACCACTGCAAATCTGGCTACCATTCTCCAGGCACGCGGTCGATCAGAGGAATCCGAAGCCTTACATCACCGCGCCGCGAAAGGCCTGTCACAACACTTTGGCCCGAATCATCCGACGACTCTCCTGAGCGTTGCGAATCTCGCCCGGCTTCTCAAGGGTCAGAAGCGATACGACGCCGCGGAGCCCCTCCAGCGCCGTGTGGTCGAAGGATTTGTGGAGCGACTCGGCGAACGACATCCCGACACGCTGATCGCACGAGCAAACCTCGCCATGATGCTTTGGCGACAGAACAAGCTGAGCGAGGCGGAGGTCTTGTATCGCACTGCTCGGGATGATTTCGCTGTGGTCTTCGGCCACGATCATGGTCATGTGATGACCGTGACGATACAACTTGCCCTTGTTTTGGAAAGGCAGGAAAAATACTCGGAAGCTGCAACGTTGCTGGACGCCGCCGTTGAAGGCTATCGACGGTTGTTTGGCGTGGAGCATCCGCGGACGAAACAGGTCGACGAGCATATCAAGCGCATTCGAAAAAAAACACGATCCAGTTAATCTCTTGAGTTCAGCGGTTTCGGAAGCCCGCCCCCCTGCGATTCGAACTTAGATAAGCCGATTCAGCGTCGCGCCGGATCACTTCGGCCCGCCGGTCCACGACGGCCCATCGGTCGCCGGGCGTTTTTTTGCTCCTGGCGCGTGAGTGAGTCACCGGAAATGACGCTTGAGTTCTAAGCGGTTGAGGCGCGGTGCTTCAACCAAGCGAGGCTAAGCCGGGTTGCGGTCCGTGCATTCCTATTGCAATCGCGTCGGGCTTCAACGACTCATTAAGGATACGAACCATGACAGGAAACGCACCACGGTCGGTCGGGAGACTGAGCACGATGCAATGGAGTTTACTTGCACTCACGCTGGTTACGACGACCTTCGTTCTCTCGGCCTGCGACACGGGCGCGGGCGGTTTGGGCAACCCCGGAGGCGGGCCGGGTCCGATTAACGCGGCAAGGCTGTGGGTCGTTTCGCCCAACACCGACCTCGTGAGTTTTGTGAATCCGGGAGGTCTTTTCGGTGCCAACGTGCCGCCCAACACCGAACTGGAACTTAGCATCAGCAACCAAGTCGTCAGCCCTAAAGATGTGGCGGTCAGCCAGAGCGGCGTCCTGATCATCGCCAACGGCATTGGTCTCTCGATCTACGAAAACGCGTCGACGGCGTCCGGTTCTCGGCAGCCGGACCGGGTCGTGGCGGGTCCCAACTCTGAGATCAATTCACCCATTGCCGTGGCGATCGACCGTCCAAACGACGTGCTCTTCGTAAGCGAAAACGTTGCGCAGAACGCAATCTACGTCTTCGACAATGTCTCGCAACCGAACTTCGACGGCGATCCGTTGCCCGACCGAATCATCTCCACCGACGATACGTCGTTCGATCCCAGTCAGTTGGCGTTCCACGCGGGTGATCTCTACGTCGTTAGCCGTGACGAGATTTTCGTGTATGCCAATGCCAGCGCACTGGAGACGATCGCGGCCGTGCCTGACCGAGTTATCAGCGGCCCCCTGCTTGACGACCCGATCATCTCCATTGATTCACTCGGTCGATTGGTCGTGGCCAACCAGAATGACACGATCCTGATTTGGAACAACGCGGCCGGTTTGGATGGGAGTCCGGCGCCTGATCTCATGTTGACCATCAACGGAGCGGGACGACTGGAGTCGGCCGTGATCGACTCGGACGATCGACTGTATGCCGCCGAGCGAAATGACGCGGCGATCTACTCGCTGGACAACATCAGTGTGCTGGGCAGTGGCAGCGTCAATGCTGATCGAGTCATTGAAAGCAATACGCTGCTCACACCGGATCGCCTTTTCCTCTTCGAACCGTAATTCGCACCGGGACACGCTTGGTCGAAATGCCCGGTGCGTGAAAACGAATCGAGAGCTTTGGGATGCCTTGTTTGCGGAGATCGCATTGGGATAGCGGTCTCCGCTTACTTTTGCGCGTCGGTCAAGAACGTGCTCTACACATATCGACTTTTGTCTCAGTCTATCTTCGCAACGAGAATTCGGAGGAAGAGCGAATCATAACCGTCTTCGCGCGAAGGTCTTTTCACTGCAGAGTCGCCGACACTCGGTTTGCGACGAAGATTGTCGAGATCGTGGGTTGGGAGTGAGCAGGAGCATGGCACCCTGTTTCTCAACTAGGGACAACGGGCGACTTGTCGAACGGCGAAGTCGCGGATGGGATTCCACCGAAAATACGGACAAGGAAAACGACGGCCTCATTTATGTGTATCAGTACGACGCCGACGGGGAACTCGAGGCCGAGGGTGTGAAGAAAGGGACAAACGGTGTTTTCCATTATCTTCGAAGCTTCGAGCGCGGGACTCCGGGGCGACCGGAACTGATCACCGCGGAGATTAACTATCCTGATCCTACCGTGAGCACGACGCTCGCGAACTCGTCGGCCGCGAACGTGGACGATGACTACGAAGTCACGCGATATCACTTTGATTTGGATGACAGCGACGCGTCCGTTCCGGTGGAAGAGCGCGCGACGCTGTGCAAAACGGTCGTCGGACCGAAGGCGCCGATCCACAAAGACGATACCGGTCATCACACGATGGAGACGACCGTCTTCAACACGAACGGCAATCTTCAGTGGCGGGGCACCGGAAGTGTGACGGACCCGGACCCGGAGAACTTCACGGCCTCGAACGCGGCCGAGTTCTACATCGACTTCAACCAATACGACTGCCAGGGCAGGCCGACGCTTCAGGTGGTCGATGCCGACGCGGCGCCGCCGCAGGAATCGTTTCCCGCGAACTGGCAGCGCGTCGGTGCGAGCGCCGCCCTCAATCTCACGACAACGCACGAATACGACAACACCTACGGACGCGTGGCGACGATCTTTCCGAACGAACGCGAACAGCGCATCGTGTACATTCAAGCTCCCGAGGGGCTGTATCAGTGGACCTTGAACGATCTGAGGTTCATTCCATCGCAAACCCAGGGCGAGCCGGGTGAATACATCGCGATGTCCCCTGCGCAGATCGTGCACGTCGATGCCGGCAAGTTGATCTCGCAACGGGAAATCCGCGTCCACGGTTCGTTCGCGCTGAATGACGTCAAGACGATGGTCGAGGGCACCGCCGACGGAAACTACGAGGTCATCTCCACCACGACGCCCGAGTACGATGAACGCGGTCGCGTCGTGGGCGTCGCCCGCGGGGGGGACGACGGCTCGGTTGTTTCGTCGGGCATCACATACAACGGGTTCGGTCAGATCAGCCGACAGCAGTCGCCCGACGGCACGTTGACGCGCAACGTCTATGATGAATTGGGCCGGTTGGTGCGCGTTTATCGCGGGACTGAGGACATTCACGAATTCTGGGGAACGGCCGTCATCTGTGCGCCGGGCGAGAGCCCGCCGGGATGCACGCCCGAAGAAGAACTGGCCGACGACATGTTCCTGGTCGAAAAGCGCTATTACGGCGAGGGCGTGAACGACGCGTATCGGTTGACCGGCGTGCGCAGCTTCCGTGAGTTGGCGGTCAATCCATACTTCGAAGTCGCCGCCCCGGGCGATCCTGTCATCCCGCCCAACAATGAAGACCGTATCGGGCACCTGACGCATTTCGGTTACGACTGGCGGATGCGGCAGGTCTGGGTCCGGAACGACGACGAGGCCGTGGAGATCGATCCGCCGCCGCCGGAGCTGCTGGGCACGCCGCTCACGCACACGGTGACGTGGTACGACAATCTCGACCGTCCAAGGTTCGTCGGCGAGTACGGGCCCTGGGGGCCGCCGGCGACGGTCGATCCGCGCTTCCTCGGTCCGGGTCAGGAAGTACCGACGGCATCGGCCATCCTGAGCGCCGAGTTCAAGCCGCTGTCGCTGACGGAGAACATCTACAACAAGCTCGGCCTAGTGGAGGAGGTCCGTCGATACGATGTCGCGGACGGCAATGCTCCGTTCACCGCCTCGCTGAACTACTACAACTACCAGTTCAAACCGGCGGAGGTCCATGCGGCCGGGGCGCCGATGATGAAATACGTCTACGACGCCAAGGGCCGGCAGGTGATGAGCAAGACCTTCACCGGCGACGAAGAGGTGGCCCGCTCCGAGATGGTCTACGACAACGATGACCGCGCGATCAGGACCATCCACTGGGAGCGTGAACACGACGCCGCCGGAAGCGATCTCGGCGAGGACAACAGCGTCCGTTCGTTCACGCAGACGTGGTATGACCTCTCCGGCCGGGTTCTGGCCACCGCCAACTATGGCACCAACCATACGGACCCGGTCTTCGCCGAGGGAACGACACCGGCACCGGCGTACGATCCCTACACGCCGCCGGTCGTTTTAGACACGGATGGCCATGTCATCGGCCTGGACACCACCGGTCAACCCGCCCATGCGCTGGTGACGGGCTACGGTTATGACGAGGCCGGTCGGCAGGCCGTGGTGTTCCGGCCCAACGGCTCGGTCACGCGCACGCTCTACGACGACCTCGGCCGGATGCTGATGACTACCGAGGAAGCCAACGATCCGCACAATCCCGGCTTCACCAAGCGCACGGCCTATTTCTACGACGATCAGGGCCGCATGACCAGGATGGCGGCCGTGCTGCCCGAAGCCGGGGATATCTCGTATGGCAACATCGACTGGCAACCGATCGACGGCAAGTTCCAGGTCACCGAGTTCCGCTACGGCGCGGCCGTGGTCGATGATGACAACGACGGCGACGGCACCTATGGGCAGGTCAGCACGCACAACGGCTGGATCGCCACGGTCCACTTCCCCGATTCGACCACCGGCGCCCCGGCGGCCGAGGCCGACCTGGCCTTCACCTATTACCCCGACGGGATGGTGGCGAGCCGGACCGACGCCAACGGCAACGTCTTCACCTACACCTACGACGAACTGGGCCGTGCCACGCGGATCGAGGTCGATGACAGCGGCTGGTACACCGAGGCTGCGCAGAACGATCCGACGAACAAGCCGCTGAATCGCCTCCACACGATCGAGATGGAGTACGAATACGACGGTCTTTTGAAGCGGATCACGGCGCGTGGCGTGGCTGGGCTGAGCCTGGACACGGTCATCGCGGACAATCTGTTCGCCTACGACACGGGCCTTCGAAACCTCCAGACCGAATGGCAGTCGCACTTCGAGGAATTGAACGCGGCGTCCCCCGGGGATACGCCGGCGATCGATTATCACTGGGCCTTCAGTCCGTTGACTGCGAACAACTTCAACCGGCTGGTGGGCATGGACTATCCCGCACGGTCGGAGGACGGCACGCGGCGTAGCCTGACGTTCCATTACGGCAACGGCACCGACGATCCGGACAGCGTGCTCGCGCGGATCACGCAGATCAGCGACGCGGTTCTGGGCAACCTGGCCAACTACGAATACATGGGCACGTCCCGCCGCATCGGCACGGCGCTGGGCAACGGGACGCAGCAGACGTTCACCGGCGCGACCGGCTACGACGGCCTGGACCGTTTCGGCCGCATTCAGGACCTGCACTACACTTACTACGGCGAGACGATTCACCGCTACGAATACGGCTACGACCTTGCCGGGAATCGGACGCATGCCCGGGTGACGCAGTGGTGGCCTCCGCCGCCTTTTGTGCCGCTGGCCGACAATCGGTCCTGGGCCTATGAATACGACGGTCTGAGTCGTCTGACCAAGGCGACGCGGGGTCATCTCGACGCCAACAACGAGATCATCACCGGCTCGCTGCCGCTGCCGAACTCGATCACCTGGCATCTGGACGCGCTGGGCAACTGGTCGGGCAACAGCGCCGCGGCGGGCAGCGTGGTCCGTCATGAGGGCGACACGGTCACGCAACAGATCCACCACGCGGTCAACGCGCGCAACGAAGTGGACGTGGTTCACGACGACGACGCGCAGACGCCGCCGACGCTGATTCAACAATACGATCCCAACGGCAACCTCGTCTTCGACGGCGCCTGCATCTACCAGTACGACGCCTGGGGCCGCTTGCTGCAGGTCAATCATAAAGGCTCGGCCGTGCTCGGCCCCGACGGCCGCATCGAGTCCGGCCTGCTGGGCGACGTGAAGCTTCGCTACGCCTACGACGGTCTCGGCCGGTTGATCCGTAAGGAAACACCGATGACCTCCGGCCGCACGGCGTTTCAGCAGAAGGACATCTACTACGACGGCGTCCGCCGTATTCAGGAAGTGATTTTCCGCCCGTTCGTGGTAGGCCTGGGCGTCTCCGCGCCGCTGACGACGGAAACGCCGGAAGGCGAAGAGGTGGTCGACGTGGTGTCGTCGCAGAACGACGAAGTGGCGTTGACGTTGCAGGACGTGCTGCCAGAGGGCGACCCGCAGTTACCACCGGAGTCCCAGTCGATCACGGTTTTGAATCCCATCGGTTCTTTCGGCCTCGATTGGACCGACCGGGAATATGTCTATGGTCCGGGTTACATCGACGAGTTCGTGGCGCAGATCGACCGCGACGGCCACGTGATTTATGTGCTTCAGGATGCGAACTACAACGTGGTCGCGCTGATGGGCGGCCTGCAGGCCGTGGTCCCCGACGTGCTCGCGCAGTACACCTACGAGCCTTACGGCGAGCTGGTGGCAGTGGACAGCTTCGGTACGCATGCGATCAACCGCATCGGCCACCAGGGCCTGTTCTTCGACCGCTTCGACGGCGGCATCCACGACCCGGTGCTGGCGCCCGGCGCGGCGGGTCTGTACTACAACCGCAACCGCATGTACAGCCCGAGCATGGGGCGGTTCATCCAG
>JAKSDK010001209.1 GCA_022360095.1 Phycisphaerales bacterium | reverse complement strand
GTGACCGGCATCCGCGGCAGTCTGCAAGCCGCCGTCGAGCTGAAACGCAATGACTCCCGCATCGTCGATGCGGTGGTTGCCGAAGATATCGGCAAACTGCCCGACAACAATATCGCTGAAGCGCTTCAGCGTGTTACCGGTGTGTCGATCGTCAGAGACTTCGGCGTGGGTGACAGCGTTTCCATACGTGGTCTGTCCCAGAACCGGGTCGAGCTGAACGGCCGTACCACGACGGGTGACGATCGCGACGGTATCAGCCTGCAGGATTTTCCTTCGAGGTTCCTGAGTTCCGTGGAAGTCATCAAGTCGCCGACCGCGGACATGATCGAAGGCGCGCTCGGTGGAACGGTGAATATGACCACGGTCCGTCCCTTGAGTTTGAGAGACCGGCGTCTGGCCGGATCGATCGACTACGAATATGCGGACAAGACTGAAGAGTGGGCGCCGATACTCAATGTGTCGGCCGGCGACGTCTGGGATCTACCGGGCGGAGGCTCTTTTGGCGTCATCGGCATGGTCTCTTACCAGGACCGGACGCTGCGTCAGGACGAATTCAAGAACCGCACCCGCTTGCACGAACCCGACGTAGCGCTGCTCAACGACGTGGGTTTGACGTCGCCCCATGCAAGCGGCCGATTCGTGATCCGAGACGAAACGACGGTCGAGCAGTACGTGGAAGAACGTGAGCGTACGGCCTACAACCTGTCCCTCCAGTGGGCGCCGGCGTCGGAAGCCGGGAATGTGTATCTGGACCTGGGCAGGGCGGACAGGTCCGGCTCCCAGAACGGTAACTCGACGCTTCAGGTAGGCGGTCAGAGGGTATACAGCTCGAGTACGACACAGGATGCCGGCGGCCAGGTGAATGACTATGCGATTGAGGGCGTATTTGCCATTCCAAAAACCTGGGCCGAATTCCGCGAAACGGAGTCTTATACGTATGCCCTCGGCTTTGTTTGGGATGTAGCGGATTCGGTCGCTATCTCCGGCGAAGTTTCGATGGCAACCTCGGAAAGCTCCGAGCCGGACTCGGAATTCAACCTGCGCCCGATCAACCGAACCAACTGGCAGGCCTGGGCGGCGCAATACACGCCCGGGGTCAGCAACTTCAACAGCGATCGCACCGCGTTCGGTCTTCGTCATACCTTCGACGAAGCCTATCTCCAGCGGGGAGATTCGATTCCCAGTATCGTGAACTCCGACTCGCAGGCGTATTTGAATCCCGAGAATCTGGCGCTTCGACGTTTTGTCTATGAGGATGTGCGTACCGACAACGACGAGGCCGCTGCCCGGTTCGACGTCGAGTTTGCGGAACCGTTCGACACGGGATGGCTTGCAACCTTGAAAACGGGCGTTCGATTTACCAAGAACGACTACAGTCTCATCGAGAGAGAATATCTTGCGGCCAATCTCTACAGGAATGTCTTTTTCGACCAGGGTACCGCGACTGAGCGGCCTTTTGCGATGTGGATCGACGAGTTCGAGGCGTTGTTTCCGGACAGCTTCGTAACCGTCGATCATCCGAATTCGTTCAATCAGCACGGTCTCTCGGGTCAAAACGACCTGTTGCAATACACGATTCTGGACCCCGACTTGCTCAACCAGCCGGAGCGTGTTTTCGACATGCTTCAACAGGTGCTTGCAGGGACCAACTTCGAGCGATCAGGCAGCTTCCAGGACAATCTGGCGGTGCAAGAAGGCGTCTTCCGGGATATCACGGAAGAGACCGCCGCGTTCTATGTATCCGCGGATCTGGATTTCGACCGGCTTCGCGCTAC
>JAKSDK010000661.1 GCA_022360095.1 Phycisphaerales bacterium | reverse complement strand
TGGATTGCGGATTCCAGATACTGGATTTCGGATTCTTTCGTCAGTGGAGCTTGGATTCTGGATTCTGATCATTAGTGGGATTCTGGAATCCTTGAGTTGTATTCCGGATTCCAAGGCTCAGGATTCCGGATTCTCTTATTTTAGATTGGAGATTGCCAGGCATTAAAGAGTGTTCAGATTTTAGTACTGTCTACTAAGCGAGACAGACCTTTATTTATCGAGATATGGTTTCCTTGGTATACGCTGCGAGAGAGAACAGTAAATCCTTAATAGATACGAAGATACGAACGGTATTAGTCTGTAGCGTATGGAATTATATCAGAGTAAAGTGATGGTTTAAAGGGCCACTCTTGATAAATTAATCAATCTAGAGGCTCGAAGTTTATAAAGGCTATCTTTGCCACGGAATAACTATAAGGAGACTAAAGACTAAAAAAGTAGAACCTTTTTATGAAGAATAACAAACGCAGTGACACTGAAAGGCAGATTCCTGCGTTTGATTTGAGTCTAAGGAAATATCAGGAGAGAAGCGAGTGGGGATGTTCATCGTCTGGTTTACTGGGGTTGTAGGAGTTAAGTACAGATTTAAATATTACCATCCTAATATTACTTAGGGTGTTTTAGGCAAAAATAGGAGTCAGAATTCTAAGCAAAGAGATACGTAGGCGGTACGTCAAGGAATGAAGAAAAAAGAAGAGGAAGAAGAAGAAAAAAGAAAGTTAGAAAGAAATTTGGTAGTTTCTCGGTGTTGCTGTTTGGTGCAATCACCAAGTAACGTAAAACAAAAGATTAAAGAGTCCTTCAACTACACTCGCACCACACACAAAAACGAACCAACGATTGTTTCCGCAACACCCGAAAAAGAGCCCCACCCAGAAATTTAAATGACAGCTTGCCGGTATTAATCATTGTATCTCTCAGCTTGCCGTCTATTTTAAAATGGTGTCAAGTTATGCCTGAGACAAGCCCAAATTAGTCCCTTCGAGTCGATTTAGTTCCAATTTCCTGACTAATATTATCTCATGGAAGGGCAGTTCCGGAAAAATGCTAAGTATATAATAAATCTGTTACAAAAATGT
>JAKSDK010001936.1 GCA_022360095.1 Phycisphaerales bacterium | reverse complement strand
GGGTTCAAAATCTCTGATATAGATCAACTTTTTCTTGAACTAATGTTTTTATTTGGGGTTATTTTGGTGTAAAAAATTGGACGTTAAGTGTCGCCGTGTCTTTATAAAGTTTAGCCGTGTCAGATATAAAGACACTCATCAAACATCAATTTCTT
The DNA here is from genome assembly GCA_022360095.1 of Phycisphaerales bacterium. GTDB lineage: Bacteria > Planctomycetota > Phycisphaerae > UBA1845 > UTPLA1 > JAKSDK01. The sequence continues at coordinate 878 of JAKSDK010001936.1, read as the reverse complement.
TTGTTTTTTCTGTAGAGGTTTTGAATGTCAAAAAACAAGTAATCGTTACAACACCCATAAATTGCAAGCCATTGGCTAGACTATGGCATTATAAAACGTTTTACTTTGCATGTCTAAAATTAAACTGGTTCTGTTCACCATGCTGTAAAATTAAGTTACATTTCCTTTAAATAATATTATTCGTTTTTGCACTCCCAGATGCAGGTAATGGATAATAAGTTATTCAGCATTGAACCTCGAGGAGGAAAGCTCTTGCCAGGAGAATCACACACAGTGACCCCTACTTATAGGTAAGGAACTTTGAAATCTGTTCAAGAAAGACGTTGGGATCTTGCAATCACACACCGTTGCCCTTCCCTATAAGTAAACGCATTTGTAATCTATTCAAGACAGATTTCAGCAGTCAAAGAATCCAAGGAAAAGGCGGAAAGAATAGTTACCTTTATGCTACATGTCATTGCACCTTTTACTTTCTGAGCTAATTAGAATGATGCAATTAGCATCAGCTACCTCTAGGCAGGTCAAAATTGTAAATCTGACTTTTTGAACAAATAACATGTATATGTTGTAGTTAATTTTTTATCTCAACTTTTGTTCCAACTTCATTAGCCTACATTACCACTCCCAAACACAAAAGAAAAACAAAAATTACCTGAGATAAAAAATTAACTACAACATATATACCTAATTCAATGAAGGTTGATTTAACAATTGGTTATTGGCAATTGGGTATTTGGGCATATGGAACACACTGCAATGATATGCTTGAGTGGCCACCAAACAATATCTTCCCAGTGCATAATTCCCAATGCCCAAAGCAACCTTCACTGAATCAGCTATGTGTGTATTCGTGAAGAAATTCATCAGGCTAGTACAGT
>JAKSDK010000196.1 GCA_022360095.1 Phycisphaerales bacterium | reverse complement strand
CAAATTATCTCAATTCATTCATGAAAGAAATGTATAGAGATCAGTTTAAAGAATTTGTATGTGGATATTGGGGCTTAAAGGGTTAAAAGAAAACTATTCTTGCATCTTTCAGTTTTACACTTCGGACGAATAAATGTTATGTGTTCTCTCAGAGAGTAGATTCACGTGCACCCAACGACAGTTTTCTGTAAAATATCTATCGGAGAAGCAAAAATTGCCTAGAATTTTCTATACTTTGAGGAAGGCTAAGAACTTCTAGATGACCGTTCGATTCATGTACAATTTTCGAAGCTTATTTGATTAATTACCTGCGATTTTCTAAAGTTTAATTTTTCGCATTTCACTCCCCAGATTCAAGCTATTTTTCTCAGGAAAAGGAAACGTAAAATTTTCGGATTCGAAAATGCGATGGAAAACTCTAAATTGCATCTCAAACTTTCGGGAAAATAATACTGATGCCATGGTAATTTCGAAAAGACTCAAGTTTCCCAAGGATGACCCATTCTCGTCCCCAGAGTCCTTCGTTTCTTGGTCACGTGGTCGGGAAACGAGGGGTTACACTGGTCGGTTACAAATTAAGCCAAGTGGCTATGGGGACGAGAATGAGGATGACCGAGCAGATACAAATTTCATAGCGTCGATTAGAATATATTTCTAAAGATCTAAAAGTACTCAGAATAGCCTAAACTTTGTGCTGTCAATGGATTTTGGAGAAAACCGTCCTTGGGTGTCCTTGTATCTTGGCTGATATTTACTTGGAAGTAGTTTGTGGAGACTGTGAATTTGATTAGCGCACATTTCATCGAATTAACGACTTTGCGCAATTACCCCTCTTCTATCATGCACAGTCAAAATTCCGGACAGCTCTAGAGCCTTATAATAATTATGATAGCTCAGGGTAAATAATCTTCATAGCGCGTTTTTGCAGTCTTTCTAGGTCTTCGCTTAGATAACTTGGTAGAGCGCGATGAAAAACTGGGCAGCTATCCTTCAGAATAGAGCGAATGGATGTGATGTAAAATAGAAGAAGCTCTCTTATAGCAACATGCGATTTCTTATTAAGCTGTCTTTTATAATCTTGTTGAGATCTTTCTAACGAGTTCTGACACATGGGATATTCCAGTTTAAATCACTGCTAATATTAAGTCCTAACAATTTCACAGTGTTCACAGTCTCTAGGGTCTGACGGTTAAACGGAACGTTTAACGAAAGAAAAACATCCGTTTCAATCAACGAGAAATCCAATCCAACTCGTCGAAGTAAACACGGGACAGTTAATGATATTCATTACAAGCGCACCATTTAAGATAAGCAGAAGACTTGCCATAATTTATAGTGTTTTGCTTTCTTTTCATTAATGTTTTTTTAAATGTAAATGAATCAAAAGTCACACGATCTTTTTTTAAATTTACAATCCTTTGATGCTTATGGGATTTACACCTTACAAGAGTTGAATGATTTTATCTTCAGTTCTGAGACCTCAGTTTACAGCTATTAGACGCCCCTTCTAATAAACGCCTCCTGTCTAATAGACGACCCCTATGACAGTTACTCCAAGATGGGGTCTATAACTGGCCACAGAATAGCCTATAATGGGGTAGGGGCTCTGAGAGGCCAGCGGCACATTCACATGAAGAATCCGAATCCACCATGAAGAATGAGATCGAGCGCCGTTTTAGGGTAAAAATGCGTTAAAAGTGGTCAATTGTACCATTTTTTAGATGTTCAAAAATCCTAGGAGAAGCAGGCAAGCAAGAAATTTTACAGCAAATGTTCCGAAAATTCTAGATCTCAAATCAACTTTCCAAAAACTGTAGTTCAGTTCTCGGTAAACGAAGAATTTAGAAGGAAATACAGTAAAAAAAGGAAATTGGGACATTTCTGAACTAGCTCATGAATCAGAACTGAGAATAACCCATCTACATTTCGTGTAGACCAGCAGTCCTCATCCAAAAATCGATTCTCGCTTGCTCGCTCGCGAGAGTGGAATTTGTGGCTCGAGATAATAAACATCCAACGCTTTGAATGGATAAGTACGGTTATTACTTGGTGTTACGGTGCACGAATTTATGCTAATTAGTATATACCAATGTCTATGTCATATAATGATAGTATCATGGAGTCATGGTTTCATAGGTCTCATGGTGTCAAT
>JAKSDK010001769.1 GCA_022360095.1 Phycisphaerales bacterium | reverse complement strand
TGGGCACGAAAGATATTGCGGGCCGCGCTGCCTGGTTTGGCATGCCCGCCACAACCGTTGACGGCACGGATTTCTTCGCGGTTTACGATGCCATGCGTGAAGCGGTCGACCGCGCCAAGGCCGGGAATGGCCCTAGCGCGATCGTCACGGAAGCCATGCGCTATTTCGGTCACTTTGTTGGGGACCCTGAAATCTACCGGGCGAAGGACGAAGTTTCGAAACTGCGCGCTGAAAAAGATCCGCTGGTAATCTTCCGTAATCGCGTGACGGAAGCAGGACTGTTGGAAGCGAGCCAACTTGATGCGCTGGACCAAGAAGTCCTGGCCGAAGTGGAAAAGGCAGTCGAAGCAGCTACCGCCGCACCCTTCCCGTCGGTCGACCAATTGGAAACCGACGTTTACGTCGCCTATCCGTAAGCGGGGAACAAGAAGATGCCGAAAAAATCAGTACGCCAAGCAATCAACGAAGCCCTGCGACAGGAAATGGAACGCGATCCCACGGTCGTGATCATCGGTGAAGATGTGGCTGGTGGCCAAGGCGGCTCTGGCGATGTGGACGCCTATGGCGGTGTCATGGGGGTGACCAAGGGACTGATCGGCACGTTCGGTTCGGACCGGGTCATTGACACCCCGATTTCGGAAAGCGCGATTATGGGTGCTGCGGCGGGGGCCGCTACCACGGGCCTTCGTCCGGTGGCGGAGCTCATGTTCGTGGACTTTTTGGGTGTGTGCTTCGATCAAATCTTCAATCAGGCGGCTAAGTTCCGCTACATGTTTGGCGGCAAGGCACGCACGCCGGTGGTCATTCGGTCGATGATCGGCGCGGGCGTCCGGGCGGCGGCCCAGCATTCTCAATGCCTGCACCCCATCTTCACCCATGTGCCGGGCTTAAAAGTGGTCATGCCCACCAATGCCTATGACGCAAAGGGTTTGCTGATCCAGGCGATCCGCGACGATGATCCGGTCGTTTTCCTGGAGCATAAAACGCTCTACGACATTGAAGACGATGTGCCGGATGAGGCCTACACCATTCCGTTCGGCGAAGCGAACTTCACCCGCGAGGGCGACGACGTCACCATCGTCGGCTTCTCGCGCATGGTGCACATCGCGAACGAAGTGGCGGACAAGCTGGACGACAAAGGCATTTCCGTCGAAGTAATCGATCCGCGCACCACGTCACCGCTTGATGAAGAAGCCAT
>JAKSDK010000051.1 GCA_022360095.1 Phycisphaerales bacterium | reverse complement strand
GTTAGCGATGGGAACGCTTGACCTGGTTTGACTGTAATATTTGTCAGCGGCTGCTGATGTAAATTTCGTTGCGTTGTGAGGATTTGTGAGGTGATTTTACTTGCTGTGAAAGCCATGTTATGGTTTGTAATTGTTTGCGACGTTTTGATTTTAGTGCGTAGAAAACAACAGCTTCGATGTGATGAAGGATGCACTGACATTTTGCTGTCGCCCGTTGAAACAGTTCAAAGAGATTTGATGGAATTTGCCCGTTGTCATGCAGGTAATGTTTAGTCAGAATAAAAAAATTAAATGGAGGCATTTTTGTTTTCCAGTAATGAGCGTTTTACATTTCGTGGATGTATAACACAGACAACTATAAAATTTTAACGTGAACCAGGCATTTTTTCCATATTAAATTTGTGACTTCTCCTAAAGGCGATTTGACGCGCCAATTGTCTCAGTACAGTCTTTATTGCCCTGTGGAAGTGTATGTATGTTCTTCATGTGATTTAACAAGTCTCCCCGCCTTATGTATTTAGTATGTGAATGTGAATACTTAGATATTGAAGTTCACCGTTGTAAACGGTGGAGAGTTGTGAAAAAAAATTTTACATTCCGTCTCTATCCATTAGAGTATTTTGTTGATACATACAAAGTAAAAGGTATTTTTCTCAATTTTACAACTTTTTCTCAGTTTTACAACCCTTGTGTACTGTTGTGATGGAAACCTGTGATAGATAAAGATTTCATATGCCATTATACCTCTGTAAAAAGTAAGATTATCTGTTTTTCACTATATATATAGCCACAGGAGTTAATGAAACTGGAATCCTCCAAGTTGAATGTGGCATGGAATGCTCTTTGCAAGGTGAACAGCAAACAGTTGATTCAGGTACATAGTTATAAGGGAACACGAAACCCGGGACGTGAATTGGGATTTACATTTAGGTTTTCCCTTTGAGTTGTTTGGGTGTATTTTAAATATTGCACAGAGTTCTTTTGCAAACTACATGTTATGTCAGTCAGCTAAAATTATGAAACTTCTTTTGTTATCTTTGCTGTTCCTTGTGCGGTT
>JAKSDK010001722.1 GCA_022360095.1 Phycisphaerales bacterium | reverse complement strand
CAGTAGATAAGTATTAGGTAAACCAATTGGATTATCCACTGGTAGACCTGGTAAGAGATTTATCCAGTGGATAGCGTTATCAACCTTTTGAACAACTCAGGCCAGTACGAGTAGTATGGTTATGTTAACGGTGTAAACGGAGGCATAGGAGAGTCTTACCTCTCTTTTTTCTAAAGAAAGTTACAAAGTTCTTCACGCATACGTTTTTAGGCAAATCGATTTCTCTTTGTTTTGAAAATTATATCTTGGGGGAGAATGGAGAGGATAGTTAACACCTGAACATGATCTAAATATAGTTATGTTATTCTTATGCGTGATTACATTATTTCAGGTGCTAATGCCTCCGCAAAGTTAAGCTTGTTTGAACAGGCAATAACTTGGTGTGACGAAGGATTAGCAGTATCCTTTTGATGTTTTTATGCCTGCATGACTTAAAACGTATTTCAATTTAATTTTCAGCCTCTTATATGCATAACTTTCGCGCTTTTACTTGTAAAAACCAGTGTGTCATTACAGTCCTCTCTGAAATGTCTCATTGCACCTGATCGCAGAAAGAAAGCCGTCTACTCTCTTCTCACTTCACTAAGTGTATGTAAGAGATAAATACCGAGAACGGAGTTATTAATCCAGATACATCCCTCGGGCCGTAATTATTTCATGATATTTTTCCTGATAGATCTTTTTAAAATAGAAAACACATGTGTCTGTCTTAATATTATAAAACTTGAACCGAATTCTCGGTCTCCGTTTTACCATGATTCAATGATTAAGACCTTTTTTTAAGAGCACAAAGCACTAGCTATTTGCACGCTCACACATTCATCGAATTAAAAAAAACAATGGCTGCGGTCACATCTACGACGTAACTAAAGTTTAACTTAAGTTTGTGTCGAGTAACGTGACGTCATACCTAACTGTAGTGGAATCCGGACGTTTCGTACCCACGGACGTTTCGTACCCAGACGATTCGTACCCAAAGTTGAGATGATTCGTACCCAACGTTAAGATGATTCGTACCCAAAGCTTAGAT
>JAKSDK010000962.1 GCA_022360095.1 Phycisphaerales bacterium | reverse complement strand
TCGAGTGCAGCGCCATGGGCATAAAGTACCTCGGAGAGAGCTTTGACCTTCACTCCGGTGGAGTCGATCTCTGCTTTCCTCATCACGAGAACGAAATCGCCCAGAGCGAGGCGGCAACCGGAAAAGAATTTGCCCGGCACTGGTTTCACTCAGAGCATCTTATGGTCGAAGGAGAGAAAATGTCCAAGAGCAAGGGTAACCTTTATACTCTCGAGGACATCAGCGTGCGCGGCCATACTCCGGCGGAGTTTCGCTTCGAAATCCTTGCGGGCCGATATGGGCAGAAGCTGAACTTCACATGGGACGGACTCCGTTCTGCCCGAATCAATCTGCAGCGGGTCGGCGCCTTTGCACGCGGCCTGGAAGCCCTCGCGGGTCAACCCATGCCTGATTATGATGCAGGCGTCGCGCAAGCCCGCCAATCCGCCGACGATGCGGGCACCGGAGTATTTGCGAAATCATGGGCCGCCTTGTTGGACAATCTGAACACGCCCGAAGCGATCGGACAACTGATCACGGCAATGAAACCGCTTGAAAAGCAGCTCAAGGGCGGCGAAATCGAATCGGCAGAAGCTCGGTTGCTACTCAAAAACCTGTCTGTTATCGTCCACGCCTTTGGCTGGGAACTTCCCGGTGCCGAGTCGGGCGAACCAGAGGTTCCCGAAAAAGTCAGGATATTGGCCGAGAAGCGTTGGGCCGCTCGGCAGGCCAAGGACTGGAACACATCCGACGCCCTGCGCGACGAAATCGCCTCCCACGGCTGGCAAATTGAAGACGACAAGGACAGCTACTCCCTGAGCCCTCGGGCTTGACGGCAAACCATCTCTGATCGCGATTGCCGCCCAGTCAGGATTCTCCTCGACATTCGGCCAAGGTAAGGTTGTCTCAACTTGGTGATTCCTATGGGGAGGGAATTTCTGGTAGGGCTCGGAATGCAACGTTTTTCCAGCTCCTGGTTGCGTTCGGTGGGGCCCGCCATTATCGTGGCGGCGGTGGTGTGCGGGCCGGGGAGCATTCTGAACTGTTCGAAGGTCGGCGCGCAGTTTGAGTATCAGGCACTTTGGGTGCTGGGGCTGGCGGGAATTCTGATGTTCGCCACTACGGTTCTCGCGGGGCGGATCGGGCTGGTATACGAAGGCACGCCCTGTGATGAACTGGCGAGGCGGCTCGGACGCTGGTCGGCGGCGGC
>JAKSDK010000760.1 GCA_022360095.1 Phycisphaerales bacterium | reverse complement strand
TTTATATTCATCTAACTTTTTATTGTAGTAGAGACGTTTAGTAACGCTAAGGGAATGTGTCAATTTGTTTTTATAACTCTTGTAAAGTTTCTCACGATATGGAGTTGGGTTAGCAAGGAAACGATTGTATAATAAATTCTTTTTTCTTACCGATGTAAGATGACCTTTAGTTATCCATGGTTTGCTCAAAGTAACATTCTTTACTTTCACTTTTTTGAGAGGAAAGCAGTCATTGTAAATGGTAGAAAATAGAAAAATCAAGACTAACTTTCTAACCAAAGGAGTTATAATAACTCCTATAGTGGGGCTAATTTTTACTCCTTACAGTGGAGTTATTTTTTGTGGATTTATTTTAACTCCAAAAAGGAGTTTAAAGAACTCTTTTACGGGAGTAAAAGTGACCTCCGATATTGAGGAGTTAAAATAACCCCAAAAAGAGTTATACTGTTCCTAAAATGTTTACTCCACTGTCAGAGTTAAATGAACTCCAAAAAGAGTAAAAACAACCCATGTAAGGAGTAAAAATAACCCCATTTCGGAGTTATTTTAACTCCAGACTGGGAGTAAAAAGGTCTATTTTTCAGGAGTAAAAATGACCCCAAATTCGGAGTTAAATTAGGAGTTAAAGTAAACCCCAAAGGGGGGTTATCCTGTACCTAAAATTTTTACTCCATTTTTGGAGTTATAATAACTCCCTAAAAATTACGGTGTTTATGAGAGTTCTACTGGTTTTTTTTCTTGGTAGATGTGCTATACTCCCCATTCAAATTGTCCAGCAAAGGAAGTCTTCAACACGGTCAAAGTTGTTTGCTTGAATGGTTTCCCTTTCTGTTAAGAGCTGCTGTCTGTAAATATCGTGAATTCGTCGTCAAAACTGAAATTTCGAAATACTTCATTTTCAGTCAGAAAGAACCCTTTGGTGAAACATTTTCGAAAATCACAATCAAAGTTTCCAAAGAATTTTCATTTTCGAGAAAACCGCCAAAAAGTGAATTGCTGCCCCACGCCATATAGTCGCCG
>JAKSDK010001854.1 GCA_022360095.1 Phycisphaerales bacterium | reverse complement strand
CGACGGACGACATCTGCTATTTGGAGAATATTTGCGGAGATGAACAACTCTTATCTCCTAAACTTGCCGATTAACATGCACTATCGAAGATGAACTTAACATCGATGGACGTAAGCATGTTTTAACCTGTTTTTAGACTAGGAATTATTTTGATTGAATAATAAAACAATTACTGAATGAGACTGAGTATCATCTGAAGAATTATGTGTTATCCGGGTGCTTTGCTTGTTTGGACGACGTATTGACCTAGTATGCAATGTTTTTGCATTTAGTGGTACACTCAGTTCGGTTTTCGATAAGAACGCAAAATTTTACTTATAGCTTATTAATTTTCCAGAAGAAACTTAAAAGTTTTAAAAAGCAGTAATTTGTTAACTAATACCTTATCACCAGCCTTTCCATTTTGTCCTGGTATCCCTGCCTCTCCTTTTCCTCCCTAGAAAAGAAAACATCAATCCCAAATCTAAGGATTAAACGACAAAATAAATATTGTGGTTTAGGAAAATCACTTAGGATTCTAGCCACAAGTATTTAAGGTGCATAAAGCACTTCCTGTTCGAAAAACTTAAAGCGCAAATAACGGGCGGAGGAATACGAATCCAAACTAGGAGATCATTTCTTTGTGCCAAAAAACAGTTTTGGAGGTTGAGTAACTGAAATAAAACGATAGTCAGGTAAGTAACTATGATCGGTAAGACATAAAAAAATCACGATATTTTGCTACTATACTGCTTCAAGTGCGACTCAAGACATTCTTGCTTAAGCTCCTGCATGGTTCAAATTCGATAAGAAGAAGAAAGAAGCGGGCATCGGATCAGCACATAACGTGTTTGATTCTGTTTGGTAAAATTTCTTGGGGGAAATGTTGAATTGCCATTGTTTCCTAAAGACGGGACCAAAATAACCAAGCGGCAGAGATTTTCCTACTTTTGTCTGAGAGGTTTAGTACCAAAACGATAAGTTACGTGGATTAGATATAATTCTTAATATTCACAAGTTAAATGGGAGGATGGGAGGTGCACTCGAGTAAAAACTGTTTGGCTTGTGCCGTTAGCCCCCGAGAGCCCTAACCTCATTTCTAGGCTATTAATTCTTTGGTTGAAGGGCTCAGTGCAAGAACGTCACACCTTGATTTTTTGGTCATTTTTGAAAGTGCTTCAAAGTTACTAAATTTTTGGATGTCTCTTTTGTTTTAGTAGACAAACATGTCTCTAAAATTTTTTTCCCTAT
>JAKSDK010000899.1 GCA_022360095.1 Phycisphaerales bacterium | reverse complement strand
TCAATGGAAAAGCGCGGATGTTTTTTTTATGTCCGAATACTTATTTCATACAAAGCCATAAAGGTCAGAGAAGTTTTTTTTTCCTTTCAAGCTTTTAACTTTGACAATTAGACAACGGTGATAACTTGATTGTTATCGATTGTTCGCTCACCACTTTGTAAATATAGAAACATCTGTTAAGACGGGCCAAAGCCAGAATACGAAGAACGCCTGAGAAAAAAGCATTCAGATGAAGGCTGTGAGTATGGTAATGATTTAAAAGCCCACAATCATATTAACGAAGAGGTAAGATCAAATTCACTCTATCTTGCTAGTAAGTCTTCACATAAATCTCTTCACAGTTCACCAGAGAGAGGGCCTTATTCACTGTGATTGTGTCGGAATTTCTTATTTCAGACTATAAAAGGAATGGACCCAAGGTTTCTATTTTTCTATTCCTAGGACTGTTTGGGTGGAGAAGCATTACTTATGATTGGTGAATGGTTACCTTGAATATCATCGACCAATCACAACTAATCCTTTTCCTCCCATGTGATCCCAGAAATCACTGCACCCAAAGCTTGTACCCATTCTCCCTTGAGTTTCTGAAGTGGGCAATGAGTAAGTGGTCTACTTCCACCATAGAGCTTGATATAGTAACAAAAAATCGAGAAGTCCAAAGACTACTGCAAAGCTGATAACAACATTTATTGACATTTTTAAGCAATATTTCAACTCACCATACCAGCCTTGTAATTCGCCTTTGTCACACGGCGGCCATTTTGTCTCAGAGGAGATTTAAAAAGCTTTGTTTATGCACCCCTAGCCTCGTTCTATCTATAAGGCTAGGGGTGCATAAATAATGCTTTTTAAATCTCCTGAAAAAATGTCAACCGCGTGGCAAAGGCGAATTAGAAGGCTGGTATGGCCAGTCGAAATATTGTTTAAAAAAATCAATACATGTTGTTATCAGCTTTGCAGTAGTCTTTGGACTTCTCGTTTTGTTGTTCTCAATATTTTAGCTTATCAGATCTTATTTCTTTAGATCCAAAATTGAC
>JAKSDK010000582.1 GCA_022360095.1 Phycisphaerales bacterium | reverse complement strand
CTTGGGAGTTTCAATTTTAATCTAATTATTGAAGTTTGAGCTCATTTTAATTCAATAGTAATTGCCTCTTTAGATGACAATCTCCTTTATCAAGGCATTTCTAAGTAGATAACTTTAACAGTGAGCAAACATTAAAAATGACTTCCTAGAATATAGTCCTTTTTTCTTGTCAACCCAAAGTACTTGAAGAGGATGTCAAATTTATTGTCAGTAGCTTTTCCCCGAGATAATGACTGGCAGAAGTTCTTAAAAATGTCATCAAAGAAGTCCAATAATTAATCCAAAAGATCACATCTTTTCGCTCCAAAAATAATTTGACCTTATGATTTTTATGCCATTTGAAGAGCATTTTCACTTTCCAAGCTGGAATAACTATATATTGTGTTTTGTTTGCAATGTAAGTTCTTTCTACGTGATTGGATGAATTCCTGAAACATGAGTTGATCATCTGTGATCATTTCAGAGACAATATACCCTTTTTTTTGCCATAAAACAGAATGATATTATGTAGTTTAAAGGTGATTCTATCCCTTTTTTTCAACTTGAAATGTAGGCCCTTACTTCACTGCAGTAGACTTGGCTGATATAGCAAGACAACTTGATGAAGATGAAAGAGACAGAATGGCAGAGGGCGATGTTACATCTAAGGATTATCAGGAATTTCTGAAGGTGCAACAAGGATTTTATGTATAAAATGCTTGTAAAACTAGTTAATATATTTTTCTACCATAATACATGCACCCCAACCTCATTCTCAGGGCCGTCCCTGTGTGGCCCGCTCTTTCACTCGGGGGCTGAGTAAGAAAGGACCCTAGGAATGTGTTTACATGCACCCTAATGTGGCTGTATGTATTATCTCTGATTTAAATTTATTTTTCATTGACTCTAACTCATTGTGTCATACATTAGCTACCCACTAAACATTAGACTAAGGATAAAATTGAACTTCAATATATCTAACCTATAGTGTAATATAACAAAATGAAATGTAATGCAGTCATATTTATGGTTAGAATTATTTCCTCTATTTCAATCAGCAACCTTCTTCAAACATGGATGACAGTGGATTCTTCTCCATTCAGGTATCAATGAAACATTCTTTTGTTTGGCTGATGGTGGTGGTGGTAGGGGGG
>JAKSDK010000573.1 GCA_022360095.1 Phycisphaerales bacterium | reverse complement strand
AGTAGAGTGAAGGATCTATTCAATGATTAAAGGATCTGTTTTTGAAACAGGCGTCAAGATTGCCTCTACACAAGGCTGCTATCAGTGGACAATACAGGACGGTCAAAATGCTTCTTGAAAGTGGTGAAGATGTGGATCAAAGAGATCAGGTTTTAGTCATCTTCATGTAACTGTATTGTTTAGCCGGAGCTCTTGCCTTCACTTCGTTCATGGATTCTCGAATTCTTTTCTGGTTTTGGCTGTGAAGGATTGATGTTTCGCTAAGGCTTCCGCGTGGAGTAATGTAGCAGCTACTCGGAAGAGAGATCGCCAACGAAGCGTTTCCCTGGCCCCAAACAATTCTACAACAATTGAAAAAATGACGTGTCATTATTTCCTGCGACCAATCAGAAGCGACCTCTATTCTGGGCAGCTGCTACACTACCCTCCGCGCAAGGTGGTTTGATAGGGTGGGAAGGAGAATTGGAAACGAGAGCGTACAAGAAAGCTTTTGAATGGTTTGTCACGACAGGTGCCATTATTGCCAAATGACAGTTATGAACGGATGTATCTTCGGATTCTCTTTCATTACCTGTTTTCTTAGACTAGGTACGAAACATTCCTCTCGAGAGGACTTTACTAAAACAGGGAACGACCTCGGGGGACAGGAAAACAGGAAATAAATTAGACTCAAACATTGCTTCCATATTCCATTTTGCAGTTCTCCTCCCCCATCTTTCGTTTTACTAAAGATTTTGGGCAATTTTTATTTGGTTCTGCGTATGAAGAACGTGATATTAAAGTTTGCAACTTTGCAACTTTTGAATTTGATTTGTTTGAGCCCAAATACCTAAACTGAGTCTTGCCAAAAGTAGGGAGAAAGGGGTCGCGTGGCTGATTCTATGGGGCTGATTCTTGACACTGACAGTCATTCCGACAGCTTCTGCGCTATTCAAAAAAGGTCTGATTACGACTTCCACACAGATTATTGAAACAAAGGTTCCTTTTCCCAACAGTTCTGTTCAGAACCACAACCACCCGGACGGTCACTTTCAATCCGCTTAAATATAAATTTGTGTTGTTTAAAAGTTTTAGAGTTTTAGATTTTGTTTTAACTTGTAAGACCTTTTTCTT
>JAKSDK010001706.1 GCA_022360095.1 Phycisphaerales bacterium | reverse complement strand
TATAAAATGAAACTTTTACTTGCAAGTCATCTCAACTTGTGATATTGAAGACTAACATTTTTTGTTCTGAATGCAAGGACACAATAAATTGTGTTTGAACAGGAACATGTATATTTCTATTAAGAAATAGCTGACAATAAAGTTATCTTTTGAAGATTTTTTTTGAATTAACAGGAAATCATGTATAACATTCAATAGAATATGGTGACCATTTTGAAACTAAACCGAAGTGAACATGAACGTTCTGAATTGGAAAAAAGGATTTTTGCACTTGGGTTGATAACAACATTTGGTGGAGCTTCAAATAGCCTCAAGTGAAACGTTCATGAGCTAAAAACTGTTTGTGGAGCCTTTTGAACAGCTCAAAGTACAGAATATGATATCCAACATTTAACATGAGTCAAATGGCCTCAAGAGAAACTTCTATGAGCTTGGCAAGTGTTTGTGGGGCCTTTTGAACAGCTCAAAGTACAGAATATGTTATCCAACATTTAATGCCAATCAGGTTGAAGGAAAATTCAAAACTTATGGTAATTCACGGAGTCTGCTGGGGGGCCAGAACAAGGATCTTGGCACTGCTTTGCAGATGTTACTAGTTGGGGTTAGAACACATTTGCAACACAAGCTACTGAAGACAGACACCCTCGAGAAACAGAGAATATCTTTCTAGCTGGAGCTGGCCCAAGGCTGTGCTCTAAGAAAAACTGAAGGGAGGCCAGTGCTCTGAAACTGTGAAATTCAGGGCGCTTAGCGAAAAACCAAGCCGTTGTAAACTGTTTAAGCACCAAAAGTAAGGCACCAGTGGCCACCAAGTGTCGCTAGAGCACAACCCTGTGGAGACTAACAGGAATGACCCTACTTTAATCAAGGAGCCACCAGGTGCCACTGGAGAACAGCGCCTGTGGAGACCAACACGAATGGCCCCACTCATCTCTAGGATTTATTAACGGAAGGGCGGTAGCTTATGGGAGCTTGTGAAAATTCACACTAAAATATTGTACTAACAAAAGAACAATACATTGTGATCATCGTTATTATTGTTTACCTGTTTCTTTCATTGTCTTATTATACAATTCATTCACAGGAGAATAAAAACCGAACATTTTCTTCTTAATATTAAATTTGTGTCTGCTCACAAAATATAAAAATGTAGTGTTTATTGTATGAGAGTTCAAACAGGTTTTTTTCAAAGGTTGACCGAGAGCACTCTGCTGATGGGAGCATCTGTTAGACAGCATT
>JAKSDK010000851.1 GCA_022360095.1 Phycisphaerales bacterium | reverse complement strand
GATTTTATTAACAAATGATCGGTCAATTTATATAGCGCTAAAAAAACATTTCTAAGCACTTTACATAAGTTTAAAGGTAACAAATATCTTACCTGCCTTATCGCAATAGCGAATTTGCTGGTTCCCAATTATACAGAGCAGTTTCCGCCATAATGAAAGATGTAAATGATCCATCCTTTCGATGATATTTACGGCCAAAATTAACTTACAATTTCGAGAGCAACAATCTTGTACAACCACTACATTCTGAGTGGTGTATTTTCCGTATGTAACACAAGTGGTGAAATCGAGCATTGGAGACACGATTCCTGCCTTTTCAAATGAATGAACTTGGTTTTATTTTACTCAAAAGTGTAAGTTCACGGTTTACTAAGAATAAAGCCAAGTTATGAGAATCTCGTAAAGATGGTGTATCATCGAAAAGGATGTTAGATCGTTACGTCGAATCGAGACCAATGAAATGTCAGTTTCAATCGACGGCAAGAGATATAACTGTATTTGATTTAAGGCTTTCCATCGTCGAACAACGACAACAAAAACGACAAAAACGCTTCATAGATACATCACATACTTGCTATTCACAATTTTTCTCTCAGGTAATATGTATACTTTTGCCCAAAATATGGCAATATCTATTGTTGACATTTTTTGAGTGATGCCGTAACCATGGGAACTGACAACTCAGCTCAACTTTACAATCCAGTAAGCCAGAATATTTACAGCATTTCGTGGAAACACGTTTTCCTGGAATATATTCTTTATCATCGCCTGTAGGTTTAATCTCGAGAATGTGATGTACCATGATAAACTTTGCCAATAACAGTTTAACTAACCATTTCTTTAGGTGTTTTCCGTTTTAACAAAGGCCAAAGAAGAAGATGGTAGGAAAAGAAAAGACTTACTAGACTTTTACAACAAAACTGGTACCCTTTTGAAAAGTAAAATGGACGAACAAATGTTAACTTTACTTGAGAAGCATACGAAAGAAGTACAAGAGAATATGGAACAGCATGTAAAGCAACTGGAGCAAACCGAGTACTCCCTCCTCGTAGCAGGTAATGACAATTATTATTCCTTTCAGGCATTGTCCATACTTTCTTGTATATAAATAGATCCAGAAACGATTTGTCCTTCACAGACTTACTCTAGTAGTGTAATCTGATCTAGTACTCTTAGTAATTTTTCTAGTTCGTAAGTTTGTCAACCATCACATTTAAGGCGATAAAGGGGAACTGATTTGCCCCTTCAAAAAACACTGTCTAGCTACTGCAAATAATACATTAAAAATAAGTGTCTTAAAAGCTGATCCAACATCGCTGAATCATTAGTACCAATTTTCATTGCCAAATTAATGATGATAATATACCAGACCTATAGAACGTGATTTCAATGTCGGAAGTCTTACACAACTGTTCCTGATTAGAGAATAAAATTGGTCGATTGCGATTGGTGTATTTACAGGTGAAACGTCCTCTGGTAAAAGCAGCTTGGTAAATCTTATTCTCAAAGAGGAGATTTTGCCATATTCCCTTCTGAACACAACGTCCACCATATGTGAACTGAAGTTTGGAAAGGAGTGTAGGATGGTTGTGCATTTCAAAGACAAGGATCCTGATACAGGGCATAAAACAAAGAGCATATCACTTGATAAACAAACCGCCTACGATAAGATCTCACCCTTTGTTCACAAGAAGACTGATCGCAAGGAGAGCACAGATATTAGAAAGATTGAGCTGTTTTGGGATCATGAGGTCTTAGAGGTGATTTTAGTTTCAAAATAACTAACAGTTTCAACTTTATTTAGTCCACTAGCTACAGTGAACCAACAGAGCACGAGCCGATATAGAGTGATTTTACTTGACCCGTGAAACAGATACTAACAACTAGTGCAAAATAATAGCTACAAGTAAACAAAAGAAGGCAATGGAATTAGTACATAAGCTTACATAAAAGTGCGTAGTATTCTACTACCTATTTCAAAAATCATACCTACATTTATACTTTTAGTCAGCTTTATTTGTTCGGTAATAGTATTATTGTAATGTGCATATGATCATTAATTAGTATGTTAATTCGCCCAATATCAAGCAATAATCATGATAATAATACTACTACTACTACTACTACTAATAAT
>JAKSDK010000241.1 GCA_022360095.1 Phycisphaerales bacterium | reverse complement strand
CTTAAAGCAGTGAAGCTGAATTTTAATGTCTTTGAATAAAAAAATAATTGATAGTTTGTTTGCTTCATTTTATCTTAACCTTTATTGCTCCTGAAGGCAACTTAAACTCATCGCCAATACATGAGCTTGGAAACTGCAGGTGCCATAAAGGTTGGCTGGGGGCCTCAGCACTTCAGGGATAGCAAAGAGGTATCCATGGCAACCCTGCAAGTGGGAACCACTCCTGCATGCAGCTGCCATCTGACACCATCACACTGAAGGAATTTAGTGGAAAATACTCATCTGACCCCATACTTACCAACACACAGACCCAAAATGGAGAGGGAAGGGCTGGGTGCCAGAATCTGCAAAGAGTCACTTTAATGCTTGAGCAACACTAGATGTGCAGTGATAAGCTGTAAATACCAGCATGAAATGCAACTTAAGTGACAAGATAAGCAAAGGCCCCTAGGTTCACCCCACAGATCGTGTACACTTGTGGGGGAGATCGATCGCTGACCACATTGACCACATTTTCTAAATGTCATCATTTAATGATCAATCATGTTTTTATTACTTTCTAGTTATTTAGTAGAGTTTATAACAAGTGGCCCAGTTGTTGCTATGGAGCTAAAGGGATCAAATGCTATTGAAAAGTGGCGTACACTTTTGGGCCCAACAGACTCTGCAACTGCAAGAAACAAGGCTCCAATATCAGTCAGAGCCAAGTTTGGCACTGGTAGGTTTATAGTTTCTTCAACAATTCAACAATGTCTCATCCACCAAATGTTTTAAGCTCACCGAATAAAACCAGTGATTAATGAATTTGGATTTAAGGCCCTGTTAGGAAAATTGTCATACTAGTCAAGGTGTTACACCTCCTGAAGTGACTGCTCTTGCTGCCTCTAGCTCTGATCAATAAAATTGTTTAGCAATTACGTCTGCAACATAAATGTCGCAGCAACAGCCTTACTACGTATGTTCAACTTCATAAGTTCAGGAGATTTAACACTAGAGGGCATCTTTTCAAGAAAACTTGTCTTGAGTGCAATATTGGGTGAAAAAATTGCAAAGAATAAAACACTGTTGAAGAATCATACAAGATCTTTAGTCTGTTCCTCATCTGCCTTGTCCAGTTGGATCTTGTCTTCTTCAGATGAATGAGCTCATGGATGCTATAACTGATGAGTATTAAAATAGATAGACTTTTAAGTGAAACTCTGTTAAGTATATACTTTGACACACATGATGTTTTTGACTAATATTTTCTTTGCAGATAATACAAAGAATGCTGCCCATGGATCAGACTCAACTCTGTCAGCTCAAAAAGTAAGAAACCATCTTTAAACCAAAGTTTTGTTTTAAGCAGTGCCCCCACAAAAGGGTAAAGAGTCAAACTTCTGCAGGTTACCACCTGGAGAACTGTATAGTTTATCCTGGTTAGAATTGTTCAAAGCCACTTCAAATCAAGCTCTCGTTTGGTTTATTTGTTTGTTTGTTTTTTATCAACATGCAGCCTTTTTGTTTCATGCTCATGCAGAAAAATCAAACAGGCTATTATATTTGCTGGTAGGTTGATTGCTATTGAGCCACTGTTTGGTAATTGTTTGGTAAATTTTTTTTAACTGTCATCTGATGAGGATCTGAACTCAACAAAAAGGGGAAAGATAAAGCCTATAGATACATTTGCGTTTGAATAAAAATGAGCTTAGTTGACAAGGTCTTTTGTATAGCTATGAAAATTATAGCTTCAGAAGAATCAATGGTTAAATCATACTTGTTACATTTTCTTTCCTGCAGGAGATTGATTTTTTCTTTGGTGGTCGAACATTTGGTGGAAAAAATACGGCTACTTTCTCTGACTGCACCCTGTGTATAGTAAAACCTCATGCCATTGTTGAAGGTACAATTTACTCATTAGTATACTCTATACTGTAGATTTTTATTGGGTGGTTGTTGGGAGTGTAGTGCGCGAGCAGTTAACCCTTAGCCTGCGAGCAAGCTCTCTGGAGTGCTCTGGTGGTGGGGTGGGAAAAAAAAGGAGAGCTTAGATTGCAACTACATCTCTGCAATTGGAATTCAATCTCCAACTCCCCTGTGGCTCCCCATCGACTGAGCTGTCAGATTTCCGCCAATCAGCAGGAAGCGGAAACAAGTATGAATGTAAACAAACATTGAAAAACACATGCAAAACGTAATTATGTCATTGCTTAT
>JAKSDK010001862.1 GCA_022360095.1 Phycisphaerales bacterium | reverse complement strand
GTACGGTGGGTTTGGAGGTAGAGCTTTCCATTGAACGGGAAAGAATTTTCTTTGAGGATTAATTTAAGCATTTGTCGCATATAATGTTTAGGACTAGGCGGGTTGTAGAAATTTTTGGCATACGCTCTGCAAAGCGATTTCAATATCCTCATTTTGTGGTACTGACTTGTAATAAGAGTTGTGACGTGGTATCTTGGGTTACTTCCTAGAAAGGTGGGAAAAATACAATATACTCTTCTTTCTGAAAAAAATATAGATAATGTCGGTCCATATCGGTAGTCGGTTAATAATTTTCCTGTCGGTAGTCGGTAATTTTTTTCTCGTTTTGTCGGTAGTCGGTAATATTTTTGGCCCTTTGTCGCTAGTCGGTTAACCCCATTCACACCTTTATTTCGGTAGCGAACTCGCTCAAACCACGTGACCTGAAACTCATTAGCCGCGAGGAATAATGCGGCCTACGGATAAGGCAACGGCAGACAGTCGTTCCGTACAGTCCTTCGCTATCATTAAAAACACTGGGCATGGGAATTTTGTTATTGTCCGTTTTCACACTAGAGCTAGAAATGGATCATCCGTCTGAGACTAGCATGTGTACAGTCGCGTCCTCCCCACAGACAATTGTCGCGCCCCGGCCTTGCTTTGGCGTTCGCGTGTCTGCTGTTCCTTTTCACAAAGATTATTTTTAAATTGACTATTGACATTTCTATGTGTAAAATAATATTAGAAGTGGAATAAAAATATGATCTATCCAATGTTAAAAATTTTCAAAAGAATCATCGGCTTATTTCATCCCGAGATGATCCGAAGACCTTTATTCAAAAAAAATACAGGTTAATTAATATTTAACTTTTTGAAACAAAATAAGTTAATTTTTAACTTTTCGTTAACCGTAACTGAAAAAAATTAACCGATAGCCGTAAAAGAGCCAAAATTTTAGCCGATAACCGTAAAAGCCACCACCCCATTGAGACCCTCAAATCTTACCTTGTTCTTTCAAAAACAATGTGATATTATAATCCGTTGGATCAGTCCCGTTTGGCGGGGTCACTTTGCACTGAT
>JAKSDK010001156.1 GCA_022360095.1 Phycisphaerales bacterium | reverse complement strand
TTGCTTTCTTTGAAGTCTTCCGTACTATTTCACTTCCATCAGTTTCATGATCTTCTTTGCCTGATTCAAAGTTATTTTTGTACTTATTCAATGTCTCAGCCACAACATCCCGTGCTTCCCTATTCTCTTTCTTCTCCTTTCTTGATTTATTTTCATCTTTTCTTTCATCATCGCAACCTTTTTCCTTACTCCTTTTCTTCTTCTTTCTGTGATGTTTTTGTTCCGCTTGTAAGCCAAACGCGTCTCCATTGTGCGGATTTTGCGACATTTCCAAGGTCGCCAGATAGTGGTATTGTATCATTAAGATATCAACCCTATGAATTCTAAGTTATTTCAGCATAAGCAGGGCTCCTAAAAAGCTAAAAGATCCAAAACAGCCGCCATGTTGAAAACAAAGACACCAAAGGGTCATGGGATAAATTCTTCTAGTTCCAGGCTCTCTCTAATGCCATCATGGTAATTTATCAAGTAGGAAAAACTGTTTGAATGCAGAGGTCCACGCAACGCGTAAATATAACTGACTGGTTCCTCTTGCCGGATCTCTAATTAAACAGATTCTGTAGCCAGACGTCTCTTAAAGTGTAAAATGAAACAAAACTGGATGCAGGGAGGGCACTACGGCAAAGGGCTGATTTATTACTGGCCAATATTTCGGCTAACAAAATTAGCCTTACTCAGGGCCAAAACTATACCGAGAGAAAAACAAACAAACAAACAAAACAAGAAAAACAAGATACTGCAAATGACAAAGTTATATATTTACTCGAACAAAATATAAAATCATGCTATGCTAGGCGGCGACGGCAAAGAAAACGGCCAAAAAAATCAGTAGGTCTAAAGAGACGATTCGCAACGACGATTTTTAGCGCAACACTGGCAACACAGCGTTCCAACATCGTTGCGACATAGTTTCGAATGGATGCAACATTGTTCCAACATTGCAACGCTGTGTTGCGCTAAAAATCGTCGTTGCGAATCGTCCCGTGTAACATCATCTCAATACTCAAAAAAACAACTTTTGTACATTTCTTTAACGTTTTTTGCACGACTACAACGTGAAACTTCTAATTCCAGAAACTTCCTATACACATTTTATGGAGGAAATGTTGTATGTGTTCCTGTTCACATTTGGTCTAGTTACAATAAAGGTTCTATTTTCACTTCTGCAGCAAATTATCCAAAACATGAACAGAAACAACAAAATTACACGAAAAACGATAGTAATTTATTCATTAGATTTTTGGTTCAAGATCTGTTTTCTTTTTTGAAACATTAGATGAGCATATTCAGTTATATTTGGCTATACTGTAAG
>JAKSDK010001264.1 GCA_022360095.1 Phycisphaerales bacterium | reverse complement strand
TCATTGACGTGTATGTATCAGTGTATTCCAAAACACATGAGTACATCAACACTATAGTGCGCCTAGGAAGGCAAATTGGTATAGTGATTATAGGGTTGTGGATTATTTCAAATTTTCATATTGAAAACGTCAACAAGGACAAATTACTCTTATGCTACAGTTAGATTCCTGTTAGCCAGTCTATACTAGTAGAAAAACCTCTCTTATTGCTTCAATCTGGTGTTAAAAGTTGAATAGTCCTATCAGTGATGTAAATGCTACCAATTGATAACTGGGAATGAATATTATTTTTGCATTTTTGCACTTGATAAAGATTTATTCGATGGATAACCCAATCCATATTAATTTGAACAAATTTGGCCTGGAGTTTAAGAGATATCGCAGCGAAAGTCTTTCTGTTTTGTCGGCAGCCATTCAGCAAATAGAATGATCACTGCACTAACTGCAGAAATCATTCATACATGGCAAGGAATCTGAACCCTTAAGTATGTAAAGTGTACAAGATTTTTTTTTTTGCTTTTGCTATGGAAAATAATTCAGCCATTCGATGAATAAAACCATCAGTGTGACAATATTGAAAGGTAAACACCAAATAAGTTGAACATGAAGTAGGCAAATTTTTATTAAGATACTTGCTCTTCCAGTTCCAAACATTATTATCACCTTAGTAATGAGTAGTAAACATAAATAACACCAGGGATGTCATATTGTTCACTGCCTGTTTGCTGACCTTTGATAAATTTTTTTGGGAAAGAAAAAAAAGACACAGACAGCAATTCAATATTTTGGAAACATTTCCTGCCTATGATTACAACATTAGCTGTGACTGAAAGTTCTGTACGACTCTCAGCAAACCTTTTTTATTTTTGGATACTGTTTTTTTTGTCTTTTTTTTATTATTATTTGTTTCGTTTTGGCTTGTTTCTCTATATTCTTACTTCTGGCTCTTTACAGCTTTGCAACGTTTTGTGATAAACATGAATTTCTTGTTTTATTGTGTATTCTTGTAGCCTAAGTATCCTTTGGTGGAGGCAAAATCACGTCTTCTCTGTGTAGAACCATCAAATCGATCAGATTACATGAAAGATGCAGCTGTTGCTATACACAGAGGAGAATGTACACTGTTTGCAAAGGGAGAAATAGCACAAGGTCATGGGGCAAAAGAAGTCATCATTATAAGTAATGATACTTTGGTAAGCACTCAGTAGTCTATATTAATGCAGATGAAGAGATCTGTACAGTGAAAAAAATATTGTTCATGAATGTAGTGAATGTCTGGCAAGTTGAGGATAT
>JAKSDK010000442.1 GCA_022360095.1 Phycisphaerales bacterium | reverse complement strand
GCATCCTACGATATGGGCGAGGTTCTGATCCTGGAAACGGATAAACTGGACTACGTCAACGACCTGATCCACCGTCTGGACGTGATGGAACGTATAGAGTCGGTTTTGCCGCCGGAGCTCGGCAGGCCGGGCGTTTGAATCTGCACTGCAACGCGGATACGGGCTAGTTCCCGAACGGCTCGATAAACGTCGACGGCACCGATTCACCGTCGGCCATTGCCGGTATGAAACGGCTGCCGAGAACGTCATCGATGATCGCCTGCTGGCATTTTCCCGTGATTGAGATGCCGTCGACGTGCGTGACGCTTACGGCGCTCGGCGTTCCGTTGAAATCGACGTTCGCCTTGACCAGCACGACGAATTTCGCCTGTTTCGGACAGGCTCTTTGCCACGCTTCCTTACGGAACAGCCGCTGAGCCGCAACGTGTTCGTGCCCATAGGCTTCGACGTTTTCGCCATATCCGGGGTTGGCGGCAAAGTTCACTTCCTTTTCTTCACCTTTCTGCACGAACTGCACGCGGTATTGGAATACCACCGTCGCCGATCTACCGTCGTATGCCGCCGGTACGAGGCGGGCTTTCCTGACGGCCTTGTAAATGGCGGCGACGAAGGTCTCGTCGCCGGGGTTTCTGACATAACAGCCGTGTTTGTCGAGTTTGCCGTTGCTCTCCAGAAGGCCGAGGCAAGAGATCGTTACGCTGGCGTCACCACGTAGCTCCGGAAACTCGATGAGCTCGCTCAAGGATTTTTCACCGTCGCTGAAGTTCGCGGGCGAGTACTCTTGCGCACCGGAATTGCTTGCGGCGCCGATACACGCCAGTAACACGAATACGGATCGTCTGCACATGGATTGTCGATACACCTTTATCGATGTCGCCGAGCCGCTGCATCTCCGGCGCAAGGTCAGCATGGAATCTGCATCCGGCGGTTCGACTCAAATTGAGTGCGCAGCCCGTGGAAAGTTCCGCGAGTCGACTTACTCACCCACCGCCTGGAATTCGTACATTGCTTCGACGATGGGTGAAAGCGGCTCTCCGTGGCGGCCGAACCAGTTTTGGTAGAGACGCCGTATCCGAGCCGTCCGATACAGGGCGGCCAAAGCGCGATCGGCAGCCAATCGAAACTCGGTGTCGCCACGACGGGTCATCATCGAGTAAGGCTCGAACGAGAAAACGCTTTGCGTCAACGCGTAGTTGGCGGCATCCGCGCTTCTGAAGACCTGTCCGATCAGCATTGCCCGGTCGGATGCGTATCCGTCCACCTTCCGGTCGTCGAGCAACTCCATACCCTCGTCGTGCGTCTCAATTCTGCGCAACTCGATGTCCATTTCGTTCAGCGTCATGAAGTCGCGCAACGCGTCTTCCGTCGTGGTGCCGCCGACCACCGCAATGGTCTTGTCGTCGAGGTCGTCCAGCCCATAAATCGGTTTTGCGCGCCGAGAGACGACCGCTCCGCCGGTAATAAAGGTCATCAACGTGAAATCCACTCTTTCGCGACGCGACAGGGTGACGGTTGTTGCGCCGCATTCGATATCGACGATGCCGTTTTCCACGGCGCTCAAACGGTCTTCCATCGATATCAGCGGTGTGAAACTCAGTTCGATCTCGTCGAGACCGGCCTCCTCTCGGATGGAGGACGCGATCTGCCGGCACAGATCGATCGAATACCCGATGGCGGCACCGTTTTGATCCAGGAAAGACATCGGCGGCGCGTCGGGAACGAAGCCGACCCGAAACTCGCCGGTTTCGGCGATTCGCTCGAGGGTCGGCGAAGCCGACTGCGCGTTCGCCGCGAGCGGATAGACAAGAGTGCAGAGTACGACGATCAGCTTGCGCAGCATCGGAGAATCTCACGGTTATTGTGTGCAACGATACGTTTCGACAACGCGGTTCGAGTCTCGCAACTCGTCGCAGGCTTGTCCAGCGGCGTGCGCCTGAATCCCGCCGCCGTTTCCGGCGTTGCCATGCAACCGTATTGCGGCTATCTGCCGCTAAAATCGGCAAAGAGCCGGTAAAATCCGCAAAAATCAGCCAGCCGCGCGCGAACGCTCAATCGCCGACCGGGGCCGGCAGCAGCGAGATGCGCAGGGCCTTGTGCGCGAGCACCCGATCACGGCTGTACAGCAGCGGAAAGCTCTGCCCCCGGGCCCAGCCTTCGAGCAGGTTGTCGTAAAACGGTGATCGCGGATCGCCCGACTGCCCCGGCGAATTGCTCATGCGCGAGGCATCCCAATTACCGACGTCCAGTACCATGCTGAAGCTGGCGCCATGGACGACGCTGAAGTC
>JAKSDK010000744.1 GCA_022360095.1 Phycisphaerales bacterium | reverse complement strand
GTTTGCTGGCAATGATCTTAGCCATGCTTCAAACTTTGATCAAGGCGATAGCATTTTTGTAGATACGGAAGACCGAACAAGGGTGCTGACAAGGTCACAATCTTCTTTAGAGAGCGAGAAAGAAGTCGAAAGCGATAGCGATGGCTCAAGCAGTCAACCAAGCCATCTTCAAGACGTCACACCTCGAGAAGAGGGATGCGTGTAAAACGAAATATTTTCTGACTGTTTGGAAGGAAGGATTACTGAATACGACTTAAAAACGCCGTCCGTGATTTGAAGTGAAAGCATCTTCGCCACACACGACCTATAGACGGAGTAAAACAAACACAGCGTTGTTTTGAAGTGGATAGTTAACAGTTTATTGTCATCAATTATCGTCAAATCTTCTTATTGTATTTAATCAGTAGATTGTATTTCCCAGTGTACACCGTACAGCATCTTCACTGTCTAAATATTTGTTTTGGAGGGATGGGTAAGGGTCCTGGCGTGTTGACGGGCCCGTGTGAGTTTTTTAGGTCGAGAGCTAATGTGGGGAAAGGGTGAAGTTTTGGAGGGGTCCTCTTTCAACATCAACAAAAAAATATTTTAAAATCTATATGGAGGGCAGGAACTGATGTTAGAATCTGATAACATTCTTACTTCTTTTTGTTATCTCTTGTTCACATAGCATAACAACAACAACAGCACCAAGAAAACTAACAGTTTTCCTTATGATTCTTTAGTTAAGTGTAAAATTGAAAAATGATTAAAACAAGAATAAATGTAATTCTCCATACCTTCTCCAAATTCTTCATATTTGATCTCCATACCTTTCCTTGAAGAAATACTTAAGAGGATTTGTAGAAAGATTGAAGCATTTTCACTTAGGTGATCAGTTTATTTACTCTCATAACCTTCTCACTTGATTGTGGTCAGGAGCTCCTGTTGTGGTTTGATGTAGTTAGGAGAAAACTGGTTTTGGTCAATTTTAATGGGTGTCACAGACATCTCAGGATTGCCCTCACCCATCCTTTGCTACACTTCCAGGGGGTGGGGGGGGGGGACTCCGGATTTCCAGTGACGGGG
>JAKSDK010000842.1 GCA_022360095.1 Phycisphaerales bacterium | reverse complement strand
GGGCGCTTATTAAATTTTTGGACCTTGAGAGTGGGCCCTTATTCGAGGTGGGCGCTTATTCGAGGCTGAGCGCTTATTAAATTTTCACCATTTTCTGCAAGTGTAGTATGTTTATTTTGTAACAAAACAATAAATGCTAATAACAAAACGCGAAGAAGTAACAAAGCAAGGTTTCTGTAAAATACTCTTAAGAAAACTCCGTCCTTGGGGAAGTCTATTCAATTTCAATCTCATTGTCACTCAGGTGGGTGGGGTGGGGGTGGGCGCTTATTTGAGTTTGATTGGGAAAAAGAGGGGGTAGGGGTGGGCGCTTATTTGAGGCTGGGTGCTTATTAACTTTTTTTGCCTTTGGGATGGGCACTTATTCGAGGTGGGCGCTAATTCAAATAAATACGGTATATGTTTACAATAATAACATTGTAAATCTGTTTATAAATATTACCCGTATATCTCCTCAATAGCATAATGCATTTCATTCTCCAGAATATTGAAAACAAACCACAAGATTACTATCTTTCTCTTATATATGTCAATATTCTTCCATTTGAAATTTGAATTAAAATAACTTACATGCAAAATTTCAGAAAGAATGTAAGACTTATCCGTGACATTCACTTGAGATTTTAAAATAATATTATTTAAAAATGTTATTTTACAAGGCTGAAATATGTAAATAAATAGTAATAGTATGACAAAAAGTTTTTTGCTTAATTATATTGAGTCATCGTCACTTTGGAGATTACTAATGTTATTTTAGTCAAAAATGTTTGGTTTTATTTCCCTGGAATTTCCTACCTCTGTGGTCTTACACAACCTGTGCCCATGCCTAACAAATAAAGAAACGTGTAAGGAATCTGTTAGTTAGAGCTGTAAAAGTAAAACTATGTAGAAACTATCATCGTAAAGTCCAAAGTCACTAAAATCAGTATATGATTCAATGAAAAGCTTTCTTAAAAAGATATGTCTAATGTAGATGTTCTCTCTGTTCAGCATTAGTCATGCTTTCTTCTACTCTATTTTGATTTTATTACATTATTCTCTTAGGCAATTAAGTAGC
>JAKSDK010001484.1 GCA_022360095.1 Phycisphaerales bacterium | reverse complement strand
TACTACAAGTCAACTTCTTAAAAGCTATGCCCCGATACCCAAGGAGAAGATCGCTCAGCTGGGTAAGGCCTTTGAAGAAGACTTTGAAATGTTTAATTACGATTTCCCAGGGCCTCTCTCCGATCTCGTGCACGATTAAAAAGCCAGTATCTATAGCAAATTCATATCTACGAGGAAAGTAATTCCGATTTTGAAATTAGAGGTCTTAGTCGGAATACTGTTAACGGGCAGGTATTACATTCGCCTGAAATTTAGCCTGCTTAGAAGGAGGTTATAAATATTACGGGCGCAAGAAAGAACGGGGCGCTCAAAGGGGAACACGCTCCCTCTCACGACGCACGCTTTTTTCTTTCTTGTGCCCATGTTACTTACAAGTGTCTGCTAAGCTAGGCTCAGAGTAGTATAGAATATGGGGTATAGGCGCAGTTCGTATTTTTGTGAGGCTATATATGCACTTTTTTTATGCCGCTATTGGCGCAGTGTTTATGAGATGGGTTATATATGCACTTTTTTTATTTTAGTAGTACCGGTTTTTGGGTATAGGCTCAGTTCGTATTTTTATTAGGCTACTATAAAGCGCAGTTTTTATTAGATTAGATATATATGCACTTTTTTAATTGGGCTATAGGCCCAGTTTATATTAGATAGGCTATAGATGCACTTTTTTATTTTAGCGCATTTTTGGATTTGACCTTGGGAATCCGGTTTGAACCGGTTTTGGGCCACGTCCTTTTCCAAATAATTGCACGTGATTAGTACCATCGTAAACCAACTATGTCACCATATTGAAATAACTTATGACTACATATTATTTTGGTTTTTGAGTCTGGATCTGGCTGGTAGTTTTGATATTTATCCTCTTTTGTGAAAACAACAATGGAATGATCATTGGTTATTTGTTTGAGGCCAAAATCAATCCTATCTATATTTGCTTTTGCAATCATATCCAATATTTTGTCGACTATTGGATCTGAAATTATTTTCTTTTTATAAGTATCTAAAATAGGATCTAAATAAATGCTCTTGCCGCATTTATAATCAGCTTTTTCTATTGCTTGCTCAGGCTCAATGAGTACTG
>JAKSDK010000861.1 GCA_022360095.1 Phycisphaerales bacterium | reverse complement strand
GGGGCGTTTATTAGACAAATATAGGCCTTTCGCATTGGTTGATCACGTGATCAACTTTCAGTAAACACGAAAACAGTTCGTTTTTTCAGCATTTTGTTAGCACGAGCTGAAAGAGCATATGAAAATTTATAGGTATCCTGTTAGTTTTCAGCCGTATATCTCAAAAGTAGCGATTGCCACGGCTGCAGAAAATTAGAAGGATTCGTATGAGAAAAAAATCTTGCCACCCAGTCACCTCTCTATTTAAACGCCTCCTCTCTAGTAAACGCGCGTTTCCGTTGTCGTCTTAGTTGTAAAAAAAAAAAAAAAGCGAAAGTCTTGCTTCGAGGAACGTTCGTCCGGTCCATTACAGCCTTCAGACACTTATCGCCTTTCTTTTGACTACTTTTTTCCATAATTAATGCCCTAAATACCGCTTGAATAGCGCCTTTTTTTATTTTCTTTATCTTTGCCGAAAACATTTCCAAATATGTAAGAGTTCTCGTTTCTTCTACCGACCGGAGAATCGTAGATTTTCAAGCCCGAGTTAGCCTTTTGTTAAAAAAAGGTTTTAAGTTGTTGTAACGTTTATAATTTGTAGTCTACGAAGTCTATCGTACTTTTCGGTAAATGCACCTCTGAGCATTTGTGTAGGTTTAAGCAATTTAGTTTAAAGAACAGGACTCAAAAAAAAAAAAAAAAAGTACTATCCTCTAGCTCAGTCCCCAAAGAAAACAACAGTACCTTATGGCATTTTTTTTTTGCTATCAGATACTGTTATACATAAGTGCATTCAAAGCTGAATTTACACATAACTGGGCCCGATAGGAAGAAAAAATAATAAACTTACGGCGAACACAAAAGTCGGCTAGCTTTTACTTTTAGGTCATTTCTTTCGACAGTATTATATTGATTCTAACATTCGTAACCTGTAAATAGGCAACCGAAGATTATTGTGCTTAAAAACGATTTTTTTCCTTTATACAATTAGTCATTTTCACTCAGTTGCCCCGAACTCTAAGTTAAGGTGGCTGAACACAGTTTTGACAGTTTGTAAAAATATATCAGTTGCCAAATCACGGCGAG
>JAKSDK010000409.1 GCA_022360095.1 Phycisphaerales bacterium | reverse complement strand
TTGAGTATTTTGAACCTTTTCTTGTTGGTATAAATCCACATCATGCTATTCCGTCAGTAGTATAGGACATGGGGGTACGAGCGCATTTCCCACATTTTGGATTTAACCTTGGGATCCATCGGCCACGCCCACTTTCCAGAAAAATGACCACGCCCTTTTCCCCTGGAATTTGACTACGGCCATAAAAATGGCTGAAAGAGATGGCTACTATATATAAGAAAAAAAAAAAAAAAAATAATATATAATAATAATATAATGAGCAATCGTAATGAATTAGTCAGAAGGCTATTATCGGGGA
Source organism: Phycisphaerales bacterium (assembly GCA_022360095.1). Classification (GTDB taxonomy): domain Bacteria; phylum Planctomycetota; class Phycisphaerae; order UBA1845; family UTPLA1; genus JAKSDK01. The sequence goes on along the minus strand of JAKSDK010000409.1, from coordinate 1,085 downwards.
TCACAGACAATGAGCTCGAAAATCTTGTTTAAAAGTCAGGGAAGAAGCGAATCGCCCTATTTCCCCTCCAAGAAGAAGACAATAACAAGAACCAAGAAGGAGTGTACAAGAATTGATCAAGTATTTTGAGGATAATCCTATCCCACCATGTAGGCCTATTCCGGTCCCCAGAATAAAGAAACAACAACCAGTACCAGCCCCTAGAAGAAAAAATAAATAAAAAACGGAGGGCTCCAAAAGGCTTTACACAGTCGTTTGAAATATCATTAAAAAGTAATAGAGCTTCCGTTATCCAGTTACAGAATACAAGATTAGCAATTAGTAGATTAATTGGAACCAAACTTAATTATACAAAAGGTTTCAAATTTACGGAGTTTCTTAAATTCACCTTTACCAAGAGTAAAGATTATACAAATATATAAAAAACGGCCAATTTTAATAGTAAGGCGCATATTGAAATCAACCTCAATTGTCGCAGCAGCAACTACTAAATGGTATTGCTGTTTGGCTGTCTGAGGGCAGTGGCTGGGCGATTGTAAGTATTGATGAGCATTATATTAATACTGTTGTATATGATTTTCCAAGGGGTAGTTCATATATACCTTTACCAAAAGAGCTGCAATATTCAAGTAAGGGATTGGTTAACCTTAAAAATGAAGACAATGAGTGTTTCCGTTGGTTTCATGTCCGCTGCTTGAATCTGCAAGAAAAGGACCCAAAGAGAATAAAAAAAATTGTGCAAGAGAATGGTAGAGCAGTTGAATTATGAGGGTGCTGAGTTCCCTGTCAGTGTAAAATATTATGGTAAAATAGAAGAGCAAAACAGCATCAATATTAACGTTTTCGGCTATGAGAACAAGGAATTCTACCGTATTTGTGTTTCCAAACAACATAATGAGGATATATTGAATCTACTTTTGATAACTAAAGGCGAGAATAAACGTTATGTTTTTATCGAGGATTTCAATAGCTTGTTGTTCAATTAGGCCAAACACAAGGAGAGAAACATTTTTGCATGCATTGCCTCCAATGTTTCAGTAGTGAGGATATTTTATCCAAACGTAAGACCAGTTGTATGGTAATAA
>JAKSDK010001285.1 GCA_022360095.1 Phycisphaerales bacterium | reverse complement strand
GCTAAACTTCTTGAAAGTTTTCTTCTGAGTTCTGAGTGTTGGAAAACTGAAATTGACTGCAATGACGACGTTTTTTTGCAACATAATTGTACTTGTTCGCAAAGTATTTTCAACGAAATAGAAGCTTAATACCTCGAGAATAATGTAAACATAGTTACGTTCACTAATTCTTGTATACGTCACTGCCATAAATGATGTTTCACTAAAATGGTAAATGAAACAAAAAACGCTACAGACGTTAGACCGCGGTGGAACTCACAGTAAAGTGCAGGATAACGACTGACAAGCACAGTTTACAATGAGAACAAGTTTTGGAAAAACTAAACGACAAAAAATGGTAACTCCAAAAAAAACAGAACTCTAGTGAACTAGTCATCTGCCTCCTGCCAAATGGGAGAATTTTTGAGAGAATTTTCTAGTGTTTAAAGATAATTCTCGTAACCTTTTCTTCTGATTATGTACTGAAATTGTTAGGAGAAAATTGACGTTGGTCAAGATCAATCTCGTGACTTCAAGGGTTAAGCTGCCACTTGTACCTTCCCGCGTATGGACGCTTCTGAATAAAGTTTAAGTACTGTTTAAAAAACGAGCAGGAGTATATTATCAGGTTTAAAAACGTGACGCGAAGCCGAGGGTTTTTACACCTGATAATAACACGATTGCGAGTTTTTTGAGCGGCTTAAAAATCTCTGATATTGATCAACTTATTCTTGCACTAATGTTTAGATCTGGTGTTATTTTGGTCTAAAAAATTGAACGTAAAGTTTAGCCGTTTCTCTATCAGACATTAAGACACTCATAAAACATTTTAAATTTCTTTTCTTTTTTTTCTTCATGAATTATTAATGAGTTTTTGAGTCGACTTTTTTCGTGTGGGTTTTCCTGTTTTTGAGTCTCACCTCTTCAGCTTCCTTCATAGCTCTCTCAATCCTGGCCTCAGCTCTTTCTTTGACTCTCACTAAAAACGACTTGAGTTCGTCATCAAAGGCCTCCATGTACTCTTTGAAGTCAGTTTTTGC
>JAKSDK010001735.1 GCA_022360095.1 Phycisphaerales bacterium | reverse complement strand
GTAGAGAGGTTTAAACAAGAGTCAATGTATAGACTGTCCGCCAAAAAATGGCCTCTGTAGAGAGGTGGCCGTTAGTGAAGGTTCGACTGTGTATTTTTTCTTGCTGTGTGTTAGAGACATATCCCTCTTTTGGCTTGGTACGCAGGCAAAATAGCTACAGGAACCACGGGAAGATGGGGGTGTGCCCCACCCACCCCTTTTTCAGGGTGGTTAGAAAGTATTCAGTTTATGCTGTTAACTTTGACCCATTTTAGTTTACCTAGCTCACTAATAACAACAATAACTTAAACGAGGGTAATCTGCTCCTGCTTAAACAGTAAGAGATGCTCATCAATCTGACAACTTGACAATGTATTAATTTGTCCACAGTGGTTACTTTTGACTTTCCGGATAAACCCGCAGTTCGAAACAATTTGCATAGTTTGGCTAAATGTCAGTTTCAGAACGGTTTATCGCTTGTAAAAGATAAAAAAGCCGTTTAAATCTCCGCCTCTGTCCGGAGGATCACAGTTTCATGAAATTATCGGTGCTGTTGAATATAGAAATGAAATTTTCCTATTGGAATATTGACGTAAAAAGCATCGCAACTACTCCTGATTATAATAGATTATAAGTACATGTAGATTTTCCTATTGTGTGGCACAGTTCTTCTCCTGGCCTTTTTGCCAATACTTTTCTGTAAATCAATTTATAGGCGGTTGGATATGTTCTTGGTAAAGCTTCAGAGGGAGTGTCATTGGCTGGAATCAATGTCTGTGGAGTTGTGTGCTCGATGCACAGTTTGCATTGGAAGAGAGACCAAGCCCTGCGTGAGGCACGAGGAAAGTTGTTGTAGGCGCCATGACTGTGGTCACTACATACCTTTGGTCGGAAAAGTAGCTCTTTGTTGTAAGCCTGGTCAAATGCTGGAAAAGAAAACTCTTACGCCATGGATTAAGGCTATTGAAGACGTTTCTAAGGTGCGTGATGTATGTAATAAAAACTTACGGTTTTCCTTTTCGTTTGCAAAAGTTACGTCTTAATTAAGTTTTACCTAGGAATACATGCGTTTGTGTCTACGGCATCGCTAAATAAATATTATGAGACTAAGCCAATTAATGTCAATGGCTCGTAACATTTTACTACTTGTAACAACTACTACCAGTCTTCCTACTTTGGGGTGATTTTCGTGATAACAAAAAAAAACGATGTATGTAATAAAACAGTAAACTAAGACAAAATGTCTAAAATGGAGTTCAACAAAACAAACTACAGAAGTAAATTGAGGGCTTGAATTAAGCCAGAACTATGTCAACTATGCTAGTCCAATATCAACAAACTAAATTTGGTACATGCATCAACGCACCAGTTAAGTGTTAAATAGAGGATATTACACGGTGGCGCGAAGATATGAATTTTATTTTCGAGTGGCAAAACAATAAAATTCATATCTTCAAGGCGCCGTGTAATGTTCTTTTTATTATAGAGACAAAAAGACATCGATAAAATAATAGATTTTTATTCGCCAAAAAGTAATTGTGACGGCTCAGGTTTAC
>JAKSDK010000622.1 GCA_022360095.1 Phycisphaerales bacterium | reverse complement strand
ACTTCGACGCATTCCGAGCTGATTTCGTAGACACTTTGTAGGGTCAATGTTTTGATAAAGAGAAACTGGAGCTACTCGTTTGTCAAGTGGTTGGAATCGTTGGTTACAATTTTTGAGCAATAGAGGGCGTGGTCGATCACGTGAGCAAATAACTTGGATTTTTAAAATTTTTTTTATACTTTAGTTTACTTTACCATTTATCATTCCTCGTGGATGTTTTTAACAATAGGTTTTGGAAAATGTACATAAAAAACCATAAATGACTCAGTCCCAGGCCTTAATCTACTTGAGATAGTACAGTCTGTACACCCCTCACACAACGGAAGCAAAAACAATGCATCGCTTTCTATTCATGAAGTAAACGTATGGAGAATAGAAAAAAAAAGGAAAAAAAACATAACGCAAATGAGCTAGTGCAAAACAAAACACAAAGGAGCTAAGTCCAGCTTAGCAACTCTAAATTTCTATCAGTTAAATTCATCCCTATTCATCCCTGTCCAAAGCGATGCTGGCCAATTCAGTTTTTGGCAGAAGACAATTAACGATTGGAACCCTCTTCCACTAAATATTTTAGACAATGATTCAAGTGACAATTTTAAGCTCGATGGTTGCAAATGCGTTTTTTTCTACGAACCCTTAAAACCCTTAAACCCGCTATCCCTCTAGGGATCCCTAGGGATCCCTAGGGATCTTGCAATTTATTGTTATAGATGTAGATGTAGGATGAACGGATGAAAGGCTCAAAGAGTGATCTGAGCCGGACTTGAACAACTCACATTTCTTTTCCTCTTGACTCTTCTTCCTGAAAACAAACAAAGAAAGAAATGAGTTTTATTTCTTCAATGAAACTTCTTTTACTAGTATTTTAATAATTTTAACTTTTAGCGTACTCACTGAACTGACTGAGCTGAGCAGACTGAGTAGAAATATCGAAATTATTGCTAGGCTTAGCTGACAGTTTACCATTTTCAACACTTCAGCATGTGTACAGGTCCTTTATATATCCCTATATAAGTGAGCGAAGTTGGGAAAATTTACAAACGTCTGTAAAATTTCGCAGCTTTCAGGAGCTATATTATCGTTAATTTTCAACTAATCACTTTCAAACTGGGCAATTTTAATATATTAATTT
>JAKSDK010000907.1 GCA_022360095.1 Phycisphaerales bacterium | reverse complement strand
TGCAAGCCTATGACTTAAGGTCATCTACAGATCAGGAAGAACCACTATTGCAGATGCATTGTCAAGGCTGAATTGTAGAGTACCCAGTGGTGATGGAGAACACCATGACCATGTTCGCGGCGTAGTTGAGAATAGCACTCCTTCTGCTCTGACACCCTCCAAGATCGAGAAAGCTTCAGCAGGAGGCCCAGAAATAAGCCTTGTAAAAGAATGTTTGCATACAGGAGATTGGAGTGCTTCCAATGCACCTGCCTATTTCCATGTGAAGAATGAACTGTGTCCTTATGGTCAGTTACTGCTGCGTGGTTTGAGAATAATGTAATCCCCAAGAGTTACGGGAGCATGTCCTGAAATTGGCTCATGAAGGACATCAAGGGATGGTGAAAGTAAAGTGTAGATAACGTAGTAAGGTGTGGTGGCTGAAGGTAGCTGCAGATGCAGAAAAATTATGCAATAGTAGTCATGGATGTCAAGCTGTTAACGAATATTCCGCTCCAGAACCTATGGTACAAGCTAACCCACCAAGTGGACCATGGCAAAATTGTGTTGCAGACATATTGGGTCCTTTACCCTCTGGAGAGAATTTACTTGTTATAGTGGACTATTATGGCAGACATTTTGAAGTACTTATCCTGAGGTCAACTACAAGCACAAAGGTGATCAACAACCTTGAGCCAATAACTATTTACTTGGTTTGGAGTTCCCCACACACTTAAAACAGACAATGGTCCTCAGTTCATTTCAGAGGAGTTCAGCGTCTTCCTTGCGGAAAATGGGATAGAACACTGAACATCTCCTGATCTGTGGCCCCAAACAAATGGGGAGGTAGAAAGTGATCCAGGTAGCCCAAATTGAAGGAAAGGATACTCGAATGACGACTGGTGTAGCACTGTTGCTTAATGTTTGGGTGAGAAATGTGGTCGAAGTAGCCAGAGTTGAGACGTGAGGCACCCATCACCCATAAAGAAATCCGTGACCGGGACTAGGCAAGAAAGATGACACAGAAAGATAACGTGGACACAAAGAGACACACAGTTGAGGGTCAAGTGGAGGTTAGGGACTATGTATTAATGAGAAACACCAAAACAAACAAATTGTCTCCAAATTACAACCGCAGTCCTTGTGAAGTCATAGACAGAAATAGAGAGGAAGTCAAATTAAGGAAGAAAAATGGTGTGGAAATAAAACGAAATGTGTCATTTTTGAAGTACCAGGAGAATGATACTTCAGAATCAGAATCAGTGGCACCACTTCAACCAATTGCTAGCCCAATTTCAGTGCAGCAGACAGTTAACCCAAGTTCACCTATGCTTTAAACAAGCCCAAGACCAACTCGAACTACATGTATTAGACTTCCTATTACAATTTGATGATT
>JAKSDK010000941.1 GCA_022360095.1 Phycisphaerales bacterium | reverse complement strand
TTGGTAGTGTGTAGTCCTGAGTGCTGAATTATTGGTATTGCACTGAAATGATCCCGGCCCCAAAATGATCCCAAGACCTGGGATGATCCCCAAATCAACTCTACAAAGATCCTGCCCTCGAGATGCATGATCCCCACTTTTTTTTCCCTCTGACCATAAACTCATCCACAAGTGATTCTTGCAATGACAACTGTAACCGGGAATTTTGCAAGGGAAGAAATATACGAAATTTGTAAATTTTCAATTTTTTTTTTTCATTCCAGTTATCTGACATCTTTACTTAATGATTTCCAAGACTTTAAAAGATGTTAATTATACTCGTGAATCACAATGTATTGTATTGAATAACGATTGGTTTTGGTTCATTTCCCTTTAAAAATTCAGTCTAAAAAAGAGCCCCAGTGGGTATTAAATTGATTTAATTAAACATGTACACATTAAGTCGTACACACTCAAGTTTGAAAACGTTTGCTGAGTGTTGTGGGCGATAACGCTCATCCACAGAAATACTACCAAGATAAAGTAATGCAACAGGGAACCCATTACAGCACAAACTGTAGAAGAGACAACATCTGGGTCTGCAGCAAAGTAAATGGATTTCATGGCTATCATTGCCACAGAAAGATGCATCACCATTTTACTGGGATAGGTCCGCAGCTCTGCAAACATGAAATACGTCAGTAACAAAAACAGAAGAGAGATAAATGACAGCGAAAAACCCACATAAGTGATGATACGAAGCGCGAATCCTTCATCTTGAGGCTTATTGTTGTTTGCTTGTTTTTTGTTGTTCTTGATGTGTATTGTTGTTTTTGGAGGTTTAGTGAACATGTAGAGACGTGAAATGTTTAAGCAAAGGACTAAAGACCTGTTTGCCAAAATGTAGCTGTCGTTGTCGTAAATCTTTTTGAGAGAAAAAATAAAAACAGAATTGTTGTTCAAAACAGTGAACTCGGCTGGTCGAAACGGAGGACCATAACACTGTTTGTGTTTTGTCGTTTTTGTTAAATTGGTATCGTAGTGGACTGGAAGACATCTTCGTTTAAAAGGATCATAAAATTCTCCTATCTGACAACTGTAGTTAACGAAGAAAACATTGTTTCCCATTTGCCATACAGCCTCTGGGTTTGCGTTAGTGGAAAACACGAACAACGCCGACTTCAGTGTCGGGAGGAAACGCCCA
>JAKSDK010001939.1 GCA_022360095.1 Phycisphaerales bacterium | reverse complement strand
TGAATGCTGGCTACATACATGCGACGCATGCGTAATAGCAACCTGGAGATTAGGATTGTGGGCTCCTCTTGTTGCCTGCAATATTGAACTCGGGACTACGGTGAACAAATCCAGTTGGTGGTCAGGGCGGGACTTGAACTAGGAGCCTACAAATTGCAAGTCCAGTGTCTAACAGCTCGGCCGTGCTGCCTCCTTATGTGCAGCTCACAGCATTATTGTATCACTGGATCACCAATTTTTTTGATTGCTGGATGCAAAAGCAATTTATTTCTGTTCTGTTGCAGATCTTGGTGAATGTGAAGATGAACTTAACAGGGTTAAGCATCCCAACTGGCCGTAGGCAAACCAGTTGGCTACTTACAAACGTGGCTGAGAGTTTGAACTCGGGACTAACATGAACAAATCCAGATAGCGGTCGGGGTGGGACTTGAACTCAGAGCCTCCGAATTGCAAATCTGGCGCTCAAACCGCTTGGCCACGCTTCCTCCTTATGTGCAGCACACTGCATTATTGTATCACCAATTTTGTTGATTGCTGGATGCAAAAGCAATTTACTTCTGTTCTGTTGCAGATCTTGGTGAATGTGAAGATGAAGAAATAGTTGAAGTAGAGTTAAGATGTGAAAGAATAAAAGAGAAAGAGGTTAATAATGGCTGCTGATGAAACAGAAAATGTCTGAGTGTGTAAAATAAAAATGTCTATTTAAGTTTCATTCTCCTTTCAGTCTGATTCTTTTCTGCTTGTCAGTCATAGTGAGAATTTCACATCAGGTCAGGAGTCACTTAGGCCTTAAAACCTTGTGGCCATTTATTTTAATTTTTCACCAACTAAACTTCAGAACTGCACTGTGTAATTAAAAGTTGTATACAATATCCTTTTTGATAATTCAACCCTCCAAGTTAAAGTTTTTGCTCGATCACGATTTGGTAACCAACCCGTTTGGTTTAGAGAGACTTTTTTTACAAATCAAGTTGCCAGCTTCAAAATTTTAGGTGCCATGGCCACCAAAGTGGTCACAACTTGGAGGGTTGTAATTGCAGGTATGTTGTTTGAGTCAGTGACACAGGCCACTTAGAAAATAAGTGTGAGTTCTCCCAACAGGGGCAGAAATCTGTGACTATTTAGTAACTGGTCCAGATGCTCTACCACTGAGTTACAGGAGACTCCAGAGAAACTAGGGTCAAAGCAACAATGTTTATCTTTTCAGATCAGTTTTGCCGATGAGTTGGAGAAAACTGAAAGACTGGAACATAGTATTCGACTAAGGTACTGTTATTTTTTTTTCTGGTTACAGTTGACTCCCTCTAAGCAACCAGACTCCCAAGTGTCTTTGAATTCCATTTGGATTGAGTGAAAATGCAAATTAAATCAAACGTTAAAAAATTTAACTTGGTAGGGCTGACCCAATATTTTACTGGTACTGGTAATCACTAGTTTACAGTACCTTGTGGCTTAAAAATAAGGACTAAAACAAATGATTGACATAGGCATAACAACTAGAATCCCAACTGGCCAGTGGCAAACCAGTTGTCTATTTACAGGCATGTCTGAGGAGTAGAACTTGGGTCTATCTAAAACAAACTCAGCCAATGGTCAGGGCAGGATTT
>JAKSDK010001075.1 GCA_022360095.1 Phycisphaerales bacterium | reverse complement strand
GACTGATCGGTCATTAAGGGGGCACCGGAGACGAAATGGTCCATAATGGCCCCCAAAATAGCGGGTTTTAGGTGCTGCCATTCGCCCGAAGACTTGGTGACCGTGATAAAGTCGCCACCGAAGAATACGCCTGAGACGTGTTCAATGGTAAAAAGCTGTGCAGCCAAGGGCGAACGGGCGGCCGCTTCGGCATCGGGAAAGTCGATGGCGCCAGTCCCCAAAACGTCACGCCCCGGCAGAAACTTTAAGGTGGCCGGGTTTGGGGTTTCCTCGGTCTGGATAAACATGAGGCGATGCTCCATATGTGCACAATTCGGCAATCTGCGCCGTACGAGGGTATAGATGGATCAGCAAACCGATAAGATCAAGCGCGCGCCCGGTAACGGCGCCGTCGAATCGGCCCTCGATTCGCCAAAACGGCCGCAATGCCAGGATTTTAGCTGGTCCCGGTCGCGGATCGCATCATGGCTTGCCGACCATGAAGGCGTGGCGGTCCACCCAACGGAGCTCATCAGCGCCTTGTGCGAACGGCTTGTTTCGTCAGGTTTCCCGGTATTCCGGGTCTACGCCACTTTGCGTGACCTGCACCCCCAAATCATGGCCCGCACCTTTCTGTGGGAACGGGATAAGGGCAGCGAAGAAATCGATCGTTTTTTCGATGAAATCAACTCGAAGGATTATTTGGAAAGTCCGGTCTATGCGATGGCCCAGTCGGGGGCCTCCGGCTTCCGCCAGCGCCTGGATGGACCGGACAAGGAATTTCCCTTTCCGATTCTTCACGACATCAAGGCGGCGGGCGCCACCGACTATGTGGCTATGCCTCTTCAGTTCACGGATGGTTCACGCCACTTTTGGTCCTGGGCGACCGACGCGCCGGGCGGGTTCACCACCGACCAACTGACTTTCCTTTACGATTTGATGCCGTTGATTTGCCTGCGGCTCGAACTCGAAAATTCGCAGCACGTTCTGCAGCATCTGCTCGAAACCTATTTGGGCGTGGACGCGGCGCGGCGGGTTGTCGGCGGATCGATCCGCCGCGGCGAAGGCGAAGAGATCAACGCCATCGTTTTCTTTTCCGATTTGCGTGGCTTCACCCGCCTTGCGGATTCATCCGAGCCCGCCGATGTGGTCAGGGTACTGAGCGCTTACTACGAAGCCGTCGCCACGCCGGTCAAACAGTTCGGCGGAGATATTCTCAAACTGGTCGGAGACG
>JAKSDK010001827.1 GCA_022360095.1 Phycisphaerales bacterium | reverse complement strand
GGTTTTAGATGTTCCATTATTGTTACGAAATCGATCGTGTTTAGCTAAACAGTTCTAAAAGTCATTTTGTTACTTTTGATGTTGTTATTGTTATTGTCACTGGTTAGGTAATGAAGACAGCACCACTCACAATCTGTACAGCTGTGCAGGAGATGGGAGCGTCCTGCAGCATAGAACTGGACACTACATGGATGACCCTGTGGACGTTAATGCTCTGATCTTGAAAACTAACAATCTTAAGGTAAAGTGTGAGAATTTATTACAAGCCTTTTCTATAAAAATGTGGATCGTAGAAAGTCGATACAAGACTGACCTCATGTTAGCTGCAACGGAATGCAAAGTTTTTCTTAGCAGATGTCTTTCAGTCATGTATTGTTTACGGAATGCGTACTTGGTACTTGCCAATGACACAAATTCATGACAACCTGCAGAAACTTAACGTTTTTGACGTCGAGTTGTAAGCAGAACACAGTTACTAGTATGGGTACGAACACCAGCTTATAAATGATACTTTTCGTTGTCCCGATGTAAACACCTATACATGTATATTTTCTCGTAAATTAGCCCGCTCAATATAAACGACAGTTGGTACAGACAACAGACGCATTACCTGACCCGAGTGAGACGCTATTTTAATTCAAAAATACCGACACTGGTCAGCCTGACTGATGATCTACGCCCTATACGTCTTACCAGGAAGTTTTGAAAGTTAAACTTGAAATGAAAGGTCGTGCAGGAATCACAGTGTTTGAAACGCCGATGCGGCGAAGTATCAGTAATTTCAACTACAGTACAGTTCAAACGAACGTGTTTAAGGTTTCTCCTCCTTGTGTAGCATTAGTAATGGCACAGTCACGCGACATCATAGACCTCTGTTTCCGTTTACTTGTACGGGTAAATTACTCGTATCCATAGCTGTAAATACGGGTAACTTAAACGGCTAGGTGGCCTGGTAGAGCGGTAATGCCATTATCACAACTGGAAATCATAAATGCGTTTTCTACAACCACGTGCAAACATGTTGGCCTACTTG
>JAKSDK010000112.1 GCA_022360095.1 Phycisphaerales bacterium | reverse complement strand
TGGGTTTGTTTATTCCACTTTGGTTATCTACAGAAAATTCGTTTAAGTCATTCGGAAAAGCGTTTGTAACGCTCATGGTCAGCAAGCCTGAACGTACCTACGTTTTACTTATATAAGTTGCCAGTGTTTAGCACAAGTGGAGAAGAGAGTAGTTGAGATTAGTTACAGTTAGATGTCGAGCAGAATTCGTTAAGTGATGCTGTAAACACGACATATGAGCTGCTGTAAAGATTAAAGAACAACAAGATGTAAACTCAGATACCTGGTACCTCTACGCTCTACATAGTGGCTTGTCATCTCTTTATAATGACTTAGAGCACATGTAAAGAATATGAGGATGATTATACCTAGAAAACTGTTTTTTTTTTACCAAATGGATGTTGTGGTCAATTGACTCAAGACCAATAATTCACGTTTAAGCACGAACTGCTTATGTGGACATTGAGAACTGCTTCGTTGTTACTGTTGACATTTAGTTTTGCTATTGCGCTTTTCTTAATTTTGACGTTATTGTTCCTCTGATAAGGTCGTTTTATTTACTTCAAGGACATATTAAATAACATTGGCTATGAAATGTAAACTATTGTACTGTCTCAAAAACACGAAATTAAGTGATTCAAAATTTAAAATTTTTGCCAAATCGCGAGATTTAAAAATGCCCTCATTAAAATCGCGAAATAAACATGTCGCGAAAATTTCATGTTATCAGGTTCTCAATATAATTCCATACCTTGGTCAGAAGTGAACCCTGAAACGCTAGGAGTATGGCAAATTTGGGGAGACTCTTTACTTAATCTGGCTGCATCCTCAGTTTTAGTGTCTTCATCAACTGGGCATTCAGTGTCACTTGAGAATCCAGAAGCTGAATAAGCATGTGTTTTTGCAACACGCTGCTCTTCAGTGACAGAAACATCCTCTGGTATATCAGAAGCATCTGGTGTGAGAACAAGTCCTTATTAAGCTTCTTACAAAATAATGTATAGAAATTTGACTGATCTTTAAATAATTTAGAGTTGCTCCGTTGTGATTTATGTGCAATTATCTCAATGGACTAATTGTCTATACAATACAATACAATAACTTTATTTAAAGAGGGAAGCACAATAACCTATTACAGTTTTCTAACCTACGGCCCTCAAAAAATAACTAAATAGATAAATAAAAAAAAAAAAAAAAAAGTAAATAAATTTATACATGTTTTTGTAACCGATCCACATTTCCACCACCGATAACCACCCAGTGGAGCCACGTCCCACGTAACACTAAAAATAAATTTTGACGATCACAGGTAACTGTGACCCTTAAATGTGGTGGAGACCCATATTCTGCACATCACAGATCTTTTCGTGCATTGACAACTTCCAATACAATTCTAAAAGGTCTGCACAAAACATTTAACCTCAAGAAGCAATAGGAATTCAGAGTAAATTCGATGATAAAAACTAACATTATAACTTTTTAAAGTACTATACAGTAGATCCTTTTTAAGATTACATTCCAAAACGGTTCCTACTCGGTTATACAATCATCTCTTTCAAGC
>JAKSDK010000195.1 GCA_022360095.1 Phycisphaerales bacterium | reverse complement strand
TTTCCCTCAAAAGTCACATAAATGTGCTCTAAAGTTAACTGAATTGTGGAATTCGAATACAAGTTTATTGTTTAATTTAAATTATAAATTTACTAATGGGAGCCTCGCTTTTAGCCCTGGCTAAATCTATATATTATGTTTAAAGTAGTAATGAATACCTTTTACGGTGAACAGCTATTTGAACCAAGTTTTTTTCTATTTTTTTCTATTCGTTATATCTACCTAAAATAGATAGTTTTATCAGGTCAGTTTCATCCATAAGAATTTGCTTTTAACACTTTTCATTTGCTCAATATAACCCTATGAATCTGACCTCTGTAGCGTTCCCTGAAAGTGACTTTATTTTTCAATTGAATTTCGAAACATTCCCACCAGAAAACTGACATCCTAGTAGGAGAGAAGAGTTTGTAGTTATGCCTTTAACCCCTAAAGTGACAGAGGATGTATTTACTGCGGCTAGGTCACACGCTATTTGCTAACTTTATTAAAAAGCTAAAACGTTCCTCGCCTCAATGGAATTTAAAAAAAAAAATGGTATAGTTTTGTTATTTAAGCCGGAGTATATTTAGGCATTAAAACTGTATCCTGTCGTCTAATTCAACGTATGGCAAAGATGGACAAAGATTCAAACTTGAATAAGTTGGGCCAACTTTTTGACGCTATGCCTACAAGAATCACCCAAAAAATTATTAGCCGAAAGGTTTAGTGCTCTCTGATGAAATTTGAATGAAGGTCATGAAAATGAAGGTAATGGTTACTATGGAATGAGGTGATAAAAGAAAGTTTCTTCTTTAAAATAAAAAATATATAAACGTTAAAGGATTAAGATTTGTCCGGCCGGCCAAGAGTGCAAACTGAGGTAGCCTGGTGGCTGACACAGAAAGCTAACACAGACACAGTGTTAAGTTTCCAAGATATTCCAGCAGTGCTCTTAGTTTTGACCGAATTAACTTTTTTCAAAATGACCCTCTTGTTTTCACTTGCTCGGAAAGCCTTTTTTATGTGTTAATAAAACATTCTCTTTTTTGACGCCTGTCAAATGACTGTCAAATCGTGTGTCCTGCAACGTGTCCTGCAGTTGTTTCAGGACCTTTCCAGTCCCCTAAACGGGAAGCCATAGAGCAAACATCTGATCCTCGCACCGCCCCCTAAACGGGAAGCCATAGAGCAAAACATCTGATCCTCGCACCGCGTTTCTTTTGTTGTTGCTCTTTTTTTGTTTCGTTTTTTTTTTTTTTTTCGACGACCTGTGCGTTTCGTGCTTGGGCTATA
>JAKSDK010001635.1 GCA_022360095.1 Phycisphaerales bacterium | reverse complement strand
GTACAAATATTTTATGTTGTTTTTCAAGATTTCCAAATGCCCAAAATATGCCTTTGCAATGCTGAATCTCCAAGCACAAGTAAATTGTTTGCTGACTCCAAGGATGAGTTATTCTCTCATTTGGAACAGGTTGGTGAACCACCAGGGTGCAATTGACACAAACTACCCCATGGATCTAGACATTGAACATGACAACAAGAGCTTCAAGAATGATTGTCATTCGTATAGAGGTGAGATAACTGACAAGAGTATTGATAGAGAAAGCAGAAGCATGGAGAAATCAGATGCGATCCTCTATAATTTTGACAAGATCACTTCAGTGAAGAAGCCATCTGGACGACACACAAGAATGTCTACAGAAGAGGACGTAATGCTTCTTGTTGAGCACATCAAACCAGCAGATGTCTTCCAAAAAAAAACAGGGCGTCTTCACAAAGCATTTCCTGATATTAAGCACAACTGCCTTGAACAGTTAGACATGGACAAACTGAAAGACTGGATAAGCAATTCACTTAAGAAATTTAACAAGAAGCACTTTTATAGAATTTAAATTTACCGCCATGTATTCTTGTAAGTCAACAAGTCTGCATAGATTTTCACAGTTTTTACTTTCTGAGATTAACATGTGGGCTAGCCCGCGATTACAGCTGCTTCTCTTCACTCCACACCGCTGGGATGTTTTGTGTCAAAGCAGCAGAAATTCCATACTGATGACAATCCATCCCAGGGGTGGGGAGTAAAGATAGGCGGCTGCATTCGCAGGCTCACTTTAGCTTGCCAAGGCAAGTGTAACTTTCTTATAAATATGTACATAGCTCATTAACTGTCCAGGGCAAACCGAAAGACTGGATCAGTAATCCACTGAAGAAATTTTAGTAAGAAGCTTTTATAGCAAATTTAAATTTCCCTTTGTAAGATAAACAAGTTTGCATAGTTTCCCCATGTTGTTCTTTGCGAGACAGACTCATGGGCACTATATCATCTGGTTTACTATATAATTTCATTAAAATGTTGCATATAGTTAACATGTATTTCATGATCAAGAAATTGTGATTTACATGTCTTGTTTTCGATACAATGGTCGATATGGCTAACAGAGTGTCAAGAAGAAGTTTCATGTTTTGTTTTCTTTGTAAATAAGAGATTATGAATGTTGTGGTTCAATTTTATCCTTGGAAAAAAAATTGTTTTCCTGTGCTTTTGGATATGGTAATTAATGTGGTCAATGTATGACGAATTTGAAAGGAACATAAAAGGAACATAAAATTTAAACCAAGGATAATAAGAATGAACCACAACATGTATCATCAGTTATATGTAGTAAATAGATATATGTTCACAGTTGTAATAATGATCATAACATGTTCCAGATTGAGATAGTTCTTTTCCCATTGTGCTGACAATGGCATAGTGCATTAAACATGTTTAAATACTGATCAACTGTAGTGTGTTCACTTGGAACTACTCATTGTAGGAATGTACAGTTTATTCTGAGAATGACAACAAAGTCTATCATTTAGTTCTTCAAGTGACTACCAATCACCAGTTGAAGTTCACATCAGATCATTAAATGACACTGAAGAAAGAGTACCAGACTCAGCAATCAGCAATGAAATGTCAAGACAAAGACAGACCCAATTACGCTGTCGGCTAATGAATTACCGGGCAGATTTAGCACAGAATATGCCGCATGAAAAATTACTAACAGGGCTAGATTTAGCCACTGGATACTCTAGAAAGCTCGTTGACAGCATTGTCAGCAAGATCCATGATGTGCGCAGTGTACTAGACCTGAAGGACAAGTTTGCTTTCTTCAGTGAAGTACATGCCACAGAGACTTGGCAAATAATATGCG
>JAKSDK010001778.1 GCA_022360095.1 Phycisphaerales bacterium | reverse complement strand
GCTCGTCCAACGTATTGGCCTGACATTGCAAATCTCCCATCCGCGCCTGAATGACTTGCGTATAAAGGTTATTGCGCCGTCAGGAAGAGCGGTTGAAGTCGATGTCGGTTTGGAACGGGCATCAAGTAACACCGATATCCGAATCCCGCCAAGCCAGCTTAAGGGTTTGGTTGGAGAGTCGATCGGTGGCACGTGGAGTATTAGTTTTCGCGATGAAACAATTGGTGTGGCTGGGCATCTTGTAGGTTGGAATTTGCGTCTGAATTCGCAAGTACTGGTAGAGGATTTTCAGCGTGGCTTGAGTATTCCGGACCCGGTCGAACGTGAGACTGAGAATGTTTGGGTTGACGTGGATGGTAAGTATGCGGTCGCCCGTGCAACTCAAAGCGATAGTGCACGAATTTGGGATTTGAGTTTTGCGAAACCGATCGCAACCTTAGCTATCAGTGAAAACGAGCGAATTATAGGCATCGATAAGGGTGCGCGCACGTTAGCAACCGGGACGCTTGAAACTGTTCACCTCTGGGATACGGCGTCGGGACGATTGTTGGCGACTTTGCCGATTGGCGCGGCAAGTCAGACGTCTATGTTGACGCGTGATGGCAAGCGCGTATTTGCACAGTATCGAAGCGACGCCGAAACTCGACTTGAATTCTGGAGTCTTGCCACCGGAAATCGCGACGGCGAGTTGCTGGTCGCGGGCACACCGGCTTTGATCGCACTCGACTCCAGTGGATATCGTCTAGCGATTGCAGACTATGATCGTGCCGTTCGAATTTGGGATGTGAAAAATCGCAAACTCGTCGCACAGATTGACTTGCCAATGCAGCCGAGTTCAATTGCGCTGAGCACCGGTGGCCGAACGCTAGGTGCCGTATACGGCACGGCTGGCGTGTCGATGTGGAATGTGGACGCGCCGCAGATGCCGGTGCTTGAGCAGTTTGGGGAAGGACGTTGGCGGCTTGAGTTTTCCCAATCGGGTGCACGTGTGTTAGTTGGCCGGTCTCGAGGTGGCTATCGCCTCCGCCGCAGCGACAACGGCCAGCCGATTGGGCCGGCGCTTGGTGTCGCGGACGAAACCGCAAGCTCGGATTTGCTCGCATTTGCGCAAAATGAAGCTGTCGTCGTGACTGGAAGCGGAGAATCGTCCATCAGATTTTGGCAGCTACCGGTCAGCACAGGATCGACGGTCGAAGAAAACAGCAGTCCGACGGATGATGAGTGGGATCCATCGCATGCGTCGGTCGTTGCTGCCCTGCCTGACGGCTCGGGTGTTGTCCTTGGCGATCGCGAGGGCCATGTCCACATATTGCGAACTGACCCTGCGCAAGCATCGGCCGACTTCGATCCGGAAGACGTACATTACCTTGGTCACACCGATGTCGTGCGGCGGCTTGCCGTCAGTACCGACGGTACTCGAGTCGCTAGTGCCGCCCAAGACAACACGATACGAGTTTGGGATTCGAGCGCAGGATTGCCGAGTACATTTATCGCCGATTTTGCTGGCAGCCCAATTACAAAAATTCAATTTTCGCGGGATGCAAGCTTGCTCGGCATTTTGGCAGTCCAGCAAGTCGCGGTTATGGATGTGGAGAGCGGTGATATTCTCGCCGAGTTTGAATTGGCTGCACAGCAGTCCGCGATCGCATTCGGAGTCGGTACCGCAATG
>JAKSDK010000042.1 GCA_022360095.1 Phycisphaerales bacterium | reverse complement strand
GTCGTTCGTTTTCCTTATTAAGCCTATATTTTTTTTTTTTTTTTTCTTGTGGCCGTCGCGTCGCTCGGATAAAAGAGACTTTAAAGATCCAACGACGAGACGGCAACAAGAACGTCTAAAAACTATGGAGTGTTTTCGCATGACGTCAAGGCGGTCATATTGGTGTCCCAAAACAATGAAACGGCGCCATGTTGGTGTCCCATGTAAATCTTGTGGGAGTTGAACTCTTTTCTTATGCAAAAACTTTCTTTTGTTTCAATAAATTGCAATAAATGATGGCCACGTGAGTTAAAACGCTCTCTTGGTTAAATAAGCAAAATAACTTCGCCTCTGCATCATTTTTTTTTGTAAATTTCTTTGCCGTTTTCCTACGACTACGACGTGAAATTGCCTAAGCTCGCGTTTTACAGTATGGAGAACGAAAACAAGCAAAGACAAAATTTCGTATGATTTCTTTTTCTGAACTCGGATATATGGTCCCTTGGAATTCAACTTCAGGAGGATTCGCCTACATTTGACAAAGTAAGTGGCTAGGAATGATTGCGATAAAGACTGAAAGAATGCAAATTCACTTTTAATTAAGGCTTAAGAGACGTTCTCGTTGCCGTCGCGCTGCTGGATCTTAGAGTCCCTCATATAGTTTTGTGAACGAAGTAAACTTTGAATTTATTTTAGAAGTCTTGAGCAGAATGTGTTGAAGCATTGAGAGTAATATATCAAGCATTAAAAAAGGAGTATTTCAGATAAAATTCAGACAATGAAGGGGTGCGCTAAAAATACGAGATCTATATACAGTGCTTTTTAGTTAACTTCGAGGTATGGGACTCAGAATTGGATATGGGATAATATAATTGTGATTGATTGACATAACTTCTAAGACTGTATAACTTTTCACTTTACTGAAAGTGATCTAAGTGATCTAATCTCTATTGAAATTTTGTTTTCCCAGAGAGAACCCAATATAATACCGATTTATCCTAAAGAAATCAAAGATTCTGAAACCTGAAGAGAATACCCTCAGATACTTTGGTGGATAGACCGTATATCAGTATCGACGGTAGAATTTTCACGATAAAATTTCCTTCTTACATGTAATTAGATACAATTTCAAATTTCAAATCAAAACCAAAAGATCCCAGCTGTTCAGGTGCTGATCAGTAAACATATGTTACAATAAGATAAAAGACACCAAGTGGCTTAAAAGCTACAAAATTGCCCTTCGCGACTGATCTGACTAGAGGCGGTTACAAAGTTGTGTCTCACTTATCTCACTAAGCCGCGATGGCAATGAATCATGGTTTTACTTTAATTTTAAGCAAAGAACGCAGGGGAGTTGAAATGTACGCTATTT
>JAKSDK010000014.1 GCA_022360095.1 Phycisphaerales bacterium | reverse complement strand
CGGCATCATCGACGACCACCGACAACCCCGGCGTGTCCGGATGCCAACCATGAACGACGTTCCCTTCCGATTTCACCTGGGCCAGACACAGCATACCGTTGGGGCCGCCGGTGCTCAGGGTGTGCAACACGAACGTCGGATCCAAAAACTCGGGACTGTCCGGCGGGACGACGTAACGGAGATACTCGCCGGTCTCGCCGTCGTATTCGACGACCGCATCGGGCCCCACCGCAAACGGCTCCGTCGTAGACACCCACAGATGGCCGTTGGGGGCCCAGGCAAGATCGGTGGGTTGAAAATCGAAAAGGTCGATCCCCGGCGGCAGTTCATCGGCGAAGATGCACACCAACTCGCCATTCATTCCGTCGTACTGAAGGATATTGTCCTGGGTGCTGTTGCACACATAGAGATCGCCCACGGCGCCGCGGGGACAGTCGTCGATGACTTCCAGCACATCGACCAGGGTGCCGACTTGGGCATCGGGGTTGGTGACCACGACGGACCAGAATCCCGCGGCCGTGCCCGGCGGGAAAAAGAACGTGCAACGCACCTGTTTTCCATTCTCGTGCGCAGGCGTGATGACGAGAACCTCCGAGCCGACGAGATCGGTCTCCCCGGTCTTGGTCAGGCGCACCGTGGCGCCCTCTTGCAGGTTGATGCCGTCAATGTAGAAGAGGCGCGTCTCCGCACACGTATAAACCGTGGCCACATCCATTCCGTTCAAGACCGGCGGCAGCGCCCCCGTGCCCGCCCGGGCCGCAGCCGGTGCAAGGAGCAAGACCGACATGGAGATCCATAAAAGCCGGCGTGAGGACGCGGCAACGAACCAGCCGCGAACAGGGACTCTTCGGCGATGGCGTGAAATGCAACTCATGCAGGAAGCCCTTTCGTTTCTTGACGTGATCCTAAACGAAGTCGGGATATATGATCCTAAGCGAAGTCGAGCAAACCCTTCAATGAGTTCCCAGATAGATTTTGTCAAATATTTGTAAACTACATTTCATAATGGAGTTACGGACTATTCCAGAGAAGGAATTTTCCTATTATTCCGAATGATCGCCGAGACTAATTCATATCCCAGACAAATACCAGACACTCCAAGGCTGTCCCGTGCTTTGCCTGGTCATGCCAGTTCTGGCTAATCTCTAAGCTGAGGACTTATGGCTTGAGAAGTTGCGAACGAGATGGTTGCCAGGCATCGCCGACCCCGCTTTGCAGTCTTTTCTGTTTGAATTGCGGCTATGACCTGCGTGGCAGCGTCGATAGCGAACGGTGTCCCGAATGCGGTGTAGAGATCGGAATGCGGCAAGAGCCGCCCGGTGAGCCGAGCGTTCGGTCAAGCGCGTGGCGACTCTGGCTTCCTTTTTCAAAGCCCGTGCGCGGCATTTGGTTCGTCACGTCAACCGCAGGCTCGCCAAAGTTGCGAACAACCGCAGTCATGCCGTGTCTTCTCGCCACACTGATCCTGGGCCTGGCCGGCTTCGGTTTGAGCACGTCTGTCCATCAAGTCGAGTGGGTGTTTGCAGCGGAAAACGATATCAAGCCTTCGGTTGCCGTGCCAAGCGACACCAAGCACCGCCCACAAGCTCCGGCGCTCGAGAACCAAAAGCAGTTGTCGGGTGAATATAGCTTTGGCGCTCGCTCGGCGTGGTTCGGAATGGGTCATGCGAGGTCAGGGGCGAGTGTTCAAACTTCAACGCCGGGCGTAGGTCCGGTCTCTTCGAATACGAGGGGCTTCCGCGCCCGTTTGATTTTGCCTCGCCTTCCGATCAGGGAGCATCGGGTGATAAAGACCTGGGTCATGCCGTCCTTGCGTGAGGCGTTTCTGACAATGGCCACATTCTTTCCAGTTTCCCTGATCGTTTGTTTCGTGAATCGGTTTTTGCTGCCCCGGCTTCTTTTTCGGCTGAATCCAAGCGGAACGGCGTGCCGCACGGCATTGCGTCAAGGCTTTTCCGCCATCAATCGGGCAACGTGCATTGGATTGATGTTCATTGGATTCTTATGGTTCGTCGGAACCCTTAATCCCGGAAACTGGTTTATCGAGTATCCGGGCGGCAGTCGGCTCGTCGGTCAGATGTTGTTATTGTTTTTGTTCTTGGGGCCGGCATGGGTTGTCGTTCGGGGCCTTGGCCTTGATCGTGCCCGGCGTGTTTTTCCGAAAAGATGGCTCTCAATGGCAACGGCCGTGCTTTGTCATGTTGTCGCCTTGGTCGGATTCGGAGTGTTTGCGACCATGGTCAATCTGCACCTTTGACGCTTCTCAGGATTAGACCCCCAACCTTGTTTTCAAGCGTTTGACCACGCTCTCCGGAATGAGCCGTTCCATGTGTCCGCCTTCCAGGCCGCCCATCTCGGCGATCTGCCGTATCAACGTACTGCTGATCAACGCCGTCTGATCGGTCGTGAACAGGAACACGGTTTCGACGTCACCGGCGAGCATGTTGATGTTGGCCTGTCGCAATTCGTTCCGCAGATCGTCGCTGTCGCGAATGCCTTTGACGATGACGTCCGCGCCTTTCTGCTTGACATAGTCCATCGTCAGACCGGTGTACGCCTCCACTTCAAGGTCCGTCGCGTCGCCGACCAGTTCGCGCAGCATCTCCACACGTTCGTCGGCGGAAAACAGCGGTTCCTTTTCCGGATTGACGCCGACGGCCACGATGGTCTTGTCAAACAACCGACGGCTGCGATCGATCAGATTTTGATGGCCTTTGGTGGGGGGGTCGAACGTTCCCGCGAAGACTGCGACTTTGGGTTGCCGCTGCGTCATGACGAGCCTTTCAAGAGATCGAGGTGAACGGGTTTCAAGCGTTACTCGTATCGTAACGCTTCGACCGGATCGAGGCGAGATGCCTTCCACGCAGGATAGATTCCGCTGACGATCCCCGTCAAGGTGGCCATGGTCAGGGCAAGCCCGACCGACAACCCGGTCGTCAGCGTTTCGAAGACACGGGTAAGTTGCTCAATCGTGTTCGCGAAACCCCATCCCATGAGCACGCCCATCGCCCCCCCCAGGAACGAGACGAAGCTGGCCTCGATCAGAAATTGCACCAGGACGTCCGTCCGCTGTGCCCCCATGGCCATTCTCACGCCGATTTCGCGTGTCCGCTCGGTCACGGCGACCAGCATGATGTTCATGATTCCGATGCCGCCGACCACTAGGCTGATTCCGGCGATCGAGCCTAAGACGATACCGACGATCTGTTGAAACTGCCCCACCTGCTCCACCATGTCTTTCTGAGACTTGACCTCAAAGTCGTCATCCTGGGCGGCCCGAATCTTGTGCCTTTGACGGAGCAGCTTCTTGATCTGGCCGGCGGCCGCTTCGATATCCGCATCGTCCGGCGACACGGCCTCCACGACGATCGTTTGGACGGACTTCAAGCCGTACAGTTTCTCCATGGCTGTCGTGACCGGGACGATGACCTGGCGATCAACATCCATAAAGGCAACGTTGCCCTTTTCCTCCATCACGCCGATGACCGTGAACGTTCGCGCACCCAGCAAACCAAAGATCCTGACCTTTTCCCCCAGCGCCGGTCGGCCACCGAACAATTCCTCCTTTACCCTGGAACCAAGTACGACCACGTTGGCTTTGCCCTGGACGTTCTGCGCCGTGATGAAATCACCTTCGCTGACATAATGGCTGCTGATCTCCTGGTAGGACTCCGTTGCGCCGAGGATGTCAGCCGTCGTATTCTTCGAGAGAAACTTGACCATGGCCTCGCGCTGGCTGATCTGAGGCATCACGCTCTCGACTTTCCCGCAGGCTCGATCGATGGCCTCGGCATCCCCCAGCCTGAGCGAGTCGAAACTGCCCACCATCCGGTTATGACGTCTTTGTATGTTGGGCGTCACGAAAAGTTTGTTGGACCCCATGCTCTCGAAACCGGCCCGAAAACGTGCGCTCATGCCCTCAAGGATGGCCATGGCGGCGACGACCGCACCCACGCCGATGATGACGCCGAGGGTGGCCAGGATGCTGCGGAGCGGATGAATCCATAAGCTCCGAAGCGCCATCATGCAGACTCGAAGGACAAACATCCAATCAAACTCCAAGTTGCACATCACACGCCGGCCGGACGCGCCAATGGAGGCGGTGACCGATCAGGCACATCCTGCTCGCCGGCGGAAAGTTCATCACGCAAGTCTTCATCCACACGACGGTCTTCCACAATCTTACCGTCCCGCATTCTCACGATTCGCTCTGCCTGAAGCGCGACATCCCTTTCGTGAGTCACGAGAATGATCGTCACCCCCGAGCGATGCAACTCGTGAAAGATATCCATGATCTGATTTCCGGTTCGCGAGTCCAGATTTCCCGTCGGCTCGTCGGCCAGCACAATCCTGGGTTCATTCACGATCGCTCGTGCAATGGCCACGCGTTGTCGCTCACCGCCGGACAGCTCCGCGGGCGTGTGTGTCGCACGATGATTCAGCCCAACCCTTTCGAGCGCCCGCATCGCGGCTTCGCGAACCTTCGGCTTGCGGCCGTAAAACAACGGCACCGCGACATTGTCCAGGGCGGAGGTGCGTTGAATCAGATTAAACGTCTGGAAGACGAAGCCGACCTTCTCGTTTCGAATCACGGCGAGCATACGGTCCGACATCCGGCTGACCAGGTCTCCGTCCAGCCAGTACTCACCGCCGCTGGGGCGATCGAGACAACCCAACAAATGCATCATCGTGCTCTTGCCGCTGCCCGAATGGCCCGTGATGGAAACAAACTCCCCCTCACGAATGGAAAACGTAACGCCGTCCAATGCGCGGACAACGGTATCTCCCATTTTGTAGTGCTTCGAAAGGCTATTCAGTTGAATCAGGGAATCGTTCAAATCTGCGTCCAAGTCTCCGGATTCAGGCATTCCACGAGCTTCACACCATGTTCGGCCGCGTCTTCATGACTAGGTTTCGTTCTTTCGCTTCTCCTTTTCGGTGAACCGTGGTCGTTTGACCCACACTTCCTGACCGGAATCGACGCCTTCGATAACCTCGGTATAGGTGCCGTCGGTCTTGCCGATTTTGACCTGGACCTTTTTCTCCCCCCATCGTTCCGTGGAGCTTTCGCGGTGGGGTACATACACGAAGCAAAGTTTGCCTTCGCTCGTCAAAGCCTCATTCTTGACCAGCACGACGTCCTCCATCGTTTCCGTCTGGAACTCGAGGTCCGCCTGTTGCCCCATCAACTTGGTAAGATCGTCGCCCATCAAACGAATCCGAACTTTGAAGACGACCGCGTTGCTGGCCCGTTGCGGCTCCGGCAAAATTCGCTCAATAACGCCCCTGAATTCCTCGCCGCGATAGGATTCGACCGTCACTTTCACAGGTCGGCCCTTCATTTCGACGCCTTCTTTGTCGAACACTTCTTCGGCAATCTTCTCAAGCGCTTCTTCCTTCTTTCGTTTCGCCTCTGCCGTGTCCTCTTTCTCCGCCTGTTCAATGATCTTTTTCATCCGAGCGATGTACTCGGCTTCATCGAGCTTTTCCGTTTGACCGGGCCTTGCATGTTTCGGGGCGATTTCACGAATCTCGCCGATGTCCGCCTCATCGATTTCCGCCATGACAAACATCGAACTCGCATCGGCCAAAACCATCAGAAGCGTGCCACCGGTAAAAGTCGAGGTCCCACTCTGAATCATCTCGCCTTCCCGGGCCAGGATGCTATAGACCATGCCGTCCGATCGCGCGACAATCTTCGTTTCCGCGAAGCGTTGCTTGGCTTCGTCGAGCCGCTTTTGAGCTTCGCGATAGGCGGCTTCCGCCTGGACGACATCCTGCTCGGCGCTCTTCACCAGGACGACTTCGTTGTTCTTGGCCTGGGCCAAATCGGCCTCGGCAATTTTCACCGCGGCTTCGGCGGAATCCCGTGCGGCCTGGGCCGAAACCAGTTCCTGGTCACCTCTCACGCCTTGCGGCATGTTGTTAAGTCGCTTCAACCTGTAATCACTATCGGTGAGTCGTGCCTTGGTGTCCTGCACGCGACCTTCGGCGGCCGCAGTCAAGTACGGCAGGTCTTTTTTCTGCTTATCGAGCGCGATCTTCGCCTTCTCCAGTGCGGATTCGGCACGATCCATCGCCGCCTGGCTCGCTTCCACGTTGCGTTTCTCATCCACCGGGTCCAGTTCCATCAGGATCTGACCGGCCTGGACCTGTTGACCCTCGACGACGTGAATCGCCCTGACCTCACCGCCTGCTTTGCTTTTGATCTGAATCAACCGAGCAGGCTCCACGATGCCGATGGCCGTCACGGGAATGACCAAGTCACCGCGAATGGCTTCCTCCTTCTGGCCGTCCAGCCAAATATTGCTCATGGAGATCAGCCCGGACTTACTCAAGGCGAAACCACCGCCGATCAGCACACCCAAGGCGATTAGCAAGATCCAAACCTTCTTCATGGCGTTTCTCCCATGCTCAATAAAACTTTGGCAAATCGGATGCCGCGAGGGGCAAAACCCACCGGGTCGATCCCATCTCCGGATCACCGGCCATTCGGATTCCAGCTCGATCCGGCCGGGCTTGCATTAATTTAAGCGCCGTCATTGCCAAGACTTAACGCAAAAACCACCGATTTGCCTTAGAGAGACTCTAAATTCGCCGTGCGACAAGTGATATCGACGCATCGGGATGGGGATTCCCACCATTCTCGGCAAACCGGCGTGGGTAAAAGCACGCCGGATTTATTATGGATTGAAAGGGCGATATTCCAAGCCGAACGTTTCCGCCACGTCTTTGTTCGTGAGAACCCCCTTGTGGACATCGACGCCCGCTGCCAGTCCGGAATCCGACCTGCAAGCCTCCTGATAGCCCAGATTGGCCAGCCGAATGACATAGGGCATGGTCGCGTTGGTCAACGCGAACGTACTGGTGCGTCCCACGGCACCCGGCATGTTCGTCACTCCGTAGTGAACGACTTCATCTTCGATGTACGTCGGCTCATCATGGGTCGTCGGTCGGATCGTCTCGCAACAGCCGCCCTGATCCACACCCACGTCCACGATCACCGCCCCTGATTTCATCTTTTTCAAGTGCTCGCGCGTGACCAGCACCGGACAGCGAGCTCCCGGAATCAAGACCGCTCCAATGACGAGATCCGCCTCGATAATATGATGATTGATCAATGACGCATCACTGAAAAGCAGCTTGACGTTGGCAGGCATGACATCGGACAGGTATCGCAGCCGATCCAGACTCACGTCCATCAACACGACATGGGCCCCCAGGCCGGCCGCCACCTTGGCGGCATTCGTACCGACCACCCCGGCCCCCAGGACCAAGACCGTCGCCGGCTCAACCCCGGGCACACCACCCAGCAGGATTCCACGGCCGCTCATGGGGCGTTCAAGATATTTTGCCCCCTCCTGGACGCTCATTTTGCCGGCCACCTCGCTCATGGGCGTCAACAAAGGTAAACGCCCCTCCTTGTCCCGGACCGTTTCATAGGCGATTGCCACACAGCCGCTACGGAGAACCCCATCCGTAAGCCCCCGATCGGCCGCGAAGTGGAAATAGGTGAAGCAGACCTGGTTTTTGCGTAACATTTCGCATTCAACGGGCTGAGGCTCCTTGACCTTTACAATCATCTCCGCCTCATTGAAGACTCGCTCCGCAGAATCGGCGATTGAGGCCCCTGCTTTGACATAGTCGTCGTCGGAAAAACCGGACCCGATCCCTGCGGTCGTCTCGATCAACACACGATGCCCACCTCGCACCAAGCTCTCGACGCCCGACGGAATCATCCCCACTCGATACTCGTGGCCCTTGATCTCTTTCACAACACCAACAATCATGTAGGACTCCATGAAACTTGGGACGAACATCTGCCGAGGGATCCAGCAATCAGCCCCAGGCGTAGTTCAGTAGGATTCTGTCAAAAACGTGATGCTATTCAAACACAACGCCAGCCGCAATGATCGGAACGACATTCGAAAGATCGTCCGTGGAGGCTGTCTTGCGATTTCATTTGCCCTCCTCTCCGGCTGCAGCTTGCCTCATCGATCCCTCTTGATCTGGCGGCAAACAGCCGAGTTTGAAAATGTGGCCCGCTTCCGTTTTGATCGGGAAACCTCTGAAAATCAGTGGTTTACACGCCTCATCGAAGACGGCAAACTTCCGTCGGACTGCGTTCATCCTCTTTCTGACAAGTTCAGCTTTGTCATGATCAAGTCCGCGTCAGAGTGGAGTCAGTTGGTCGAAGCCACAAACTTGCAGCGCAACCTGAAGACACCCGCCCTTCATAAAGGAATTGTTGTCGGGATCCTTGCACAAGCCGGAGAAACGCGCTCTGATCGTTGGCCCGCTTTGATTACGTCCGCCCGGCAGCGCGGCTCCGTCGTGTTTCTCGTCGCGGAGTTTTTTCAAGGATATTACCGGCCGCTGGAAGTCCCTCCTTACCTGCACCTCGTCTATATTCCTGAGGCCAGACACGTCCTGGGGCTCAAAATCAATCATCAATTGTTTGGCTTCAACGTCGATATTGCAGATCTGAATGCCGTAGGCATCCACTAAGTACGTCCGAATAACTTAGGGATGATGCAAAAAAGCAACATTTGGCTTGATTCGGATTCCCGACAGCCGATACTGATCCCAGAGTTTCCAGCTTGACCCTCTGGCTCTCATTCGAGCCAAGCACTGTATTCGACGAACCGCATTATGGCCCAGCCGCCTCAAGATGTGCAGTCGCCCGATCCCAAGCCGAAGAGTCCGGCGGGAACCGACGCATTTGACGACTCGCTGGAAACCCTCTTCGGCAGTGTCTTTGAATCACTGACGAGCAGCCTCGTCGTGTTTGACAAGCGCTTGAACATCAGCCTTCGCAATCGGGCCGCACAAGATCTGCTTCCCGAGACCGGAAACGTGGCGCAGGCCCTATCACATCTGACCGTCGAAGGGAACTATGTGGATTGGACCGGTGAACTTAGAGCCATCGTCCAGTCCCGGCAGCCCCGACGTTTCGACGCCATGGTGCCGCCGGAAAAGAACCGGCCGGAAACTTACCTTGAAATCGTGATCAGCCCGCTTCGAGATCAGGAAACAGGCGAAGCAATCGGCGGGCTTTTCCTGGCGGATGACGTTTCCGCGCGTATCAGTATGGAGCGTCGTCTGGCGGTCTCCGAGCGGCTGGCGGCCGTCGGCAAGCTCGCCGCGCGCGTGGCTCACGAATTGAACAATCCTTTAGACGGCATCCTCCGCTATACGAATCTCGCGATTCGCCGCACCGGTGACCTCGAAGATCCGAAGATCGTCGAATACCTCAAGAACATCAAATCCGGCATTACCCGGATGAGCCAAATCCTCTCGGCGTTGCTCGAATTCTCTCGATCGGCCCCTGGCGCCATCGAGCAGGCCACCATCAATAAGATTGTTGAAGACGCGATCACCGCCATGGAAGGCCGCGCCGGCGACGCCAATGTCACCGTGGTCTGCAACTTCCATCAGACGGACATGCCCGTCGTGCGAGGCAGCAGCATTTTTCAGGTCTTCTGCAATCTGATCAAGAACGCAATCGACGCCATGTCAGAAGGCGGAACGCTGACCATCACGACCGACATCGCCGAGGCGGACGTGGTTGTGACCTTCGAGGATACCGGCGTCGGACTCCCCGACGACGCCGACAAAGTCTTTGAGCCTTTTTTTACGACCAAAGAGCAAGGTCAGGGAACCGGCCTGGGCCTCGCGGTCTGCAAAGAGTTGATCGAACGCTATTCCGGCTCGATCACTGCGGCGCGAAGAGAGCCGCGAGGAACGGTCATGACCGTGAGAATCCCGGTGCGCAATTGTGCGGCGTTTCCGATCGAGGGCAAGTCGGGTCCGCAAACTCGACAATTCGTTGATGCATAAGGGTCACCATGATCGTCATGAGAAAAAGTCGATCTGATTTCTGCAAGGAGTCTTAGCCGTGTCCTCCTCCGTTTCCAATCCGCCGTCGACCAAGACCGCGAAACAAACTTCGGCGAATAAGAGTGAACAGACCTCGCAAGGTCGCGTGCTTCTCGTGGACGACGACAAGATCATCGTCGATTCGCTGAGCGAGTTTCTCCAGCTTGAGAAATACGAGGTCGACGGCGTCCACTCCGTCAAGGCCGCTTGTGCCCAACTCGCCAAACAGAACTACGCAATCGTCATCACTGACGTCAACATGCCGGAAGCCGACGGTTTCGAATTGCTGCGCCACATCAAAGACCACCATCCTGACGTCGTCCCCATCGTCATCACGGGCTACGGGACGATTGAGTCCGCCGTTGAGGCCATCAAGATGGGCGCCTACGACTATCTGACCAAACCCCTGCAGGACGAGGAAGTCCGTCTCGTCATACAGCGGGCGTTTCAACAACAGTCGCTCATTCGTGAAAACCGATCACTACGTCAGCAACTCGATCTGCGCTACGGTCTCGATCACGTTGTCGGGCACGATTACAAGATGCTCAAGATCTTCGATCTCGTGGAAACGGTCGCCGAGACGAAGACGACCGTTCTCATCACCGGTGAATCCGGAACGGGAAAGAGTCTTATCGCCCACGCCCTTCACCATCGCAGCGACCGGCAGCAGCAACCTTTTGTCGAAGTTTCCTGCGGGGCCATTCCGGAAGGCCTGCTCGAATCCGAGCTGTTCGGACACGTCAAGGGGAGTTTCACCGGCGCCGTCGCGAACAAAGAGGGCAAGTTCAAAGCAGCTGAAGGCGGGACCATTTTTCTGGACGAAATCAACTCCGCCTCGCCCGCGTTTCAGGTCAAGCTGCTTCGTGTGCTCCAGGAAAAATGTTACGAGCCGGTCGGTTCCAACGATACCATCAAGGCCGATGTGCGCGTCATTCTGGCTTCAAACGTCGACCTGATGAAAGAAGTGGATGCGGGTCGATTTCGGCAGGACCTCTACTATCGCATCAACGTCGTGACAATCCACATGCCGCCTCTGGTCGAACGCCTTGGAGACATTCCGCTGCTGGCCGAAAACTTCCTCGCGAAATACCGTGCCGAGGTCAAACGCGAAATCCTCGATTTCACGCCGGAGGCATTGCACGCTCTGCAACGCTATCATTGGCCCGGCAACGTCCGCGAGCTGGAAAACGCGATTGAGCGAGCCGTCGTCCTTTGCAAAGGACGGCACATTACCCCCGACAACCTGCCGCCCCACATCCTCGACGAAGCCTTGCCGGCCGCGCGCGACGGGAATCCTGCCGTCGCCGAAGGCGAGTTCGTCCCCATGCCGCTCAAACAGGCGCTGGAAGAACCCGAGCGCCGCATCATCGAAGCCGCCTTGAAAGCGAACAACTGGAACCGCCAGACGACGGCCGAAATGCTCCAGATCAATCGCACCACTTTATACAAGAAGATGAAACACTACGGCCTGGAATACGACCCGGCCAGACACGGCTCGAAGTAACTAATACAGCTCGCCACACTCCGGGCATCGACCGCTGACGTTGCCCGTAAGGTTGTAGCCGCATTTCTTGCAGAGACCCGGCGACACCGCCTTGTGGTACGCGATCGCCGTATCAGCGAAATGCCGGAACAATGATTCGTCTTCAAACGCGCGCTTGGGCACGACGAACGCCGACGCCGGGGTCAAATACGCGAACAGATGATTCGACGTCGATGCAACCCGGTGCACGGCCGGCCATTGAATAATCGTTCGACGGTATTTAGAGATCTCGCTGATGTCGACGGGCGATATTTCGACCGTGCGATGCCCCAGAAGGCTGTCGCATTGAACTTCATCATACAGGTTTTCGAGAAACTTGTTCTTGTTACGACGCATCTTGACAAAGGAGTAAGTCCACAGGATCACCAACAACACCAGCCAAATCCACCAGGGCAAAAGACGTTCGCCGGAATTCATCAAGGTCATAATCACGGGCAGGAGTATCGCGAACAGCACCAGGACAATGATCCAAAATAGATTCGCGCGATTTCCTTTGCGTATCGTTTGAGAAGCTTTGGCGCAATGGTCATTCAAAGCAATGACATCTTCCATGAGTAATTCGTACTCGATGTTCAAACGCCGATCATCGTCCCGCATCTCGCGATCCTCTCACTTGTTTCCACGCAAACACTTGTCATTCAGCCTGGGGCATGACCATAATAACCTCGATGATAGCAAAAACCGCCCAAGCCGCCGTAATGACCGCCTTCCAAAAGCCGATCAACGTGCATGAGTACGCCGTTCCTGCCGAACTTGCGCCCGGTGATGTCCTCGTCAAAGTCACGCTCGCCGGTGTTTGCGGCACCGATGTGCATCTGCACGAGGGTCAACTCAATGTACCGTTGCCGTTGATCATGGGACACGAAACCGTCGGAACCGTCGAGGCCGTCGGCGGCGAATGCAACGATTGGCTCGGCAAGGCGTTGCACGTCGGCGATCGGGTCTCGTGGACGGTCGGCATGCCTTGCGGGACTTGTAAATACTGTCGTCTACATCGCCTGCCGAGCCGATGCGCCAACCGCAAGGCCTACGGCGTGAACACCCCTTGCGACCATCCGCCCCATTTTCTCGGCGGCTATGCGCAATATCACCATCTTCGTGAAGGGACCGCCATCTTCAAACTGCACGACGACCTGCCTTCCGAAGCGCTGATCGGTGCCGGCTGCGCGCTCGTCACCGCCGTCCACGGCTACGAGCGAATGCCGCTTCGCTGGGCCGAGTCCGTCGTGGTTCAGGGGGCAGGCCCCGTCGGACTCGCGGCGATCGCGCTGGCCTCCGACGCCGGGGCACGTCCGCTCATCGTCATCGGCGGCCCAAAGGAGCGGCTCGAACGCTGTCGGCGCTTCGGCGCGGACCTGACGATCGACATCGACGAGGTTAAGGATCCCGCGAAGCGCCGTGGCATCGTCCTGGAGCACACGGAGGGACTCGGAGCGGATGTTGTGGTCGAATGCGTCGGTCACCCTGCCGCCGTCAGTGAAGGGTGGGAGCTTGCCCGTGATGGAGGCCGTTACATGGTGCTGGGTCAGTATTGCGATGCAGGCCCGACCTCGCTGAACCCCCATCTGATCACGCGCAAGGAACTCGAAATCCACGGTTCTTACGGCTCGGAGCCGCAGCACTGGGCCAAGGCTCTGGCATTTCTGCGTGACCGGGGCGACCGGTTTCCGTTTCATGAACTGATTACCCATCGCTTTCAACTCGATCAGGTCAACCAAGCATTAGAGGAAGTCGCGCACTGGCGAACCGGAAAGGCGGTCATCCTGCCGAACGGCTGATAACCTGGTCCGCATCCTGAGTTCATAAAGGAGGTTCGTCTCTTGAACGGGAACGACACCAACGAAAATCCCATCCCACCGACGATCATGCCGCCTCCGCTCGACATGGCGCCGCTTGCAAAGCCTCCGAGCAACTGGCCCAAAGTACTTGGTATTCTGATGATCGTTTTCGGTTCGCTCGGCGCGCTTGGTAACTGTTGGGGCGTGGCCGTTCCTTTCGTGATGCCGTTTTTTAGAAACATGATGCCCAAGGGCCAACCCGATGTCTTCGAGATTTTCGATGATTGGCAGATTTGGATCGTTGGCAATGCGGTCATTTCACTCGTCTTATCCACACTGCTCATTATTCTGGGCGTCGGATTGCTGAAGCGTCGGCATTGGACCGTCGGCATTTGTCCCTACTGGTCCATCGTGAAAATCCTCGTGGTCATTTCCGAGGCAACCCTTCAGTACAAGATGAACGTTGATCAAATGCAAACCATTTCCCAGCAAACACCGGGCATGCCCGGCATCAACCCGGGGGTTTCCAGCGCGATCGGCATTTTCAGCTTCGTTGTCACACTCCTATGGGGATGTACCCTGCCGGTGTTCCTGCTAATCTGGTTCAAGCGATCGAAAATCAGGACTGAAACTGCAGCCTGGGCAGAACGGCGTTCCATCGATGCGATGGAAAACGTGTGACTATCGGCTTTGGAATCTGACGTCGCGGCGATGCCCGGAGTGTGGGTCGCCGTTTTTGCCGAGCGAGTTTGACTTCGCGCCCGGGACCGTTCAATTTTGCTGTCCGGATTGCAATCAGGCCTATTTCGGCACCAGCCAACAGGGCCATCTCGTTCCGGCCGCATTCAATTGCCAATCCTGCAACCGCTCTCTCCATATGGACGACATGGTGGTCCTGCCGGCCCATGGACTCGAAGAAACACAGACCGTCTCCCAGGGCATCCCGTGGCTCGAACGCAAGGAACTCGGCGTGTTCAAAGCGTTGCTCAAAACGATTTGGATGGCCCTGATCAGCCCCGTCCGGCTGATCCGCTTGGCTCCTGATGATGGCAAACAACGCGAGGCATGGGGATTTGCATTAATCATCAGCACTTTGGTCGCGATCCTCGGAATAGGACCGTTTTTTGTCATGTCCATAGGCATCAACTTTATGATCATCGGAGGAATGAGTTCGGGATCGCTCCTGGGAGCATCGGCATTGATCATGCTCGTCACGATGATCGCGGCGCTTATCTCGACAATAGTATTCATCTTAATCTGGGGCGGCGTAACCCAACTCCTGTTGGGGCGATCCGCCCTCAGACTGCGTTACACTTACCAGGCCCTTTGCTACAGCGCCGGAGCCAATACCGCTTCGGCGGTGCCGTGCCTCGGTCTGTATTTCGGATGGATCTGGTGGCTCGTCAGCGCGATCCTGATGATCCAGCAGACCCACAAAGTCAGCGGCGCAAGGGCGAGCCTGGCCGTCCTGGCCTTCCCCGTGTCGTCCATCATCTTGCTCATCGGACTCTACACGGGCTTCCTGATCTATGTGTTCACGACGACCGGTGCGGCCACTCCGTTTGGGACGTTCGGCACCCCTACCACCAGCCCCACCGGACGTGCGCAATCCGTCGTTGACGGTTTAACGTCGTATGCAACAGATCATGCGAAGTATCCTACCCATGCGATCGAATTGGTTTTGAACTATCACATCCTGGCCGACGATCTAAAATCTCCTCGATCCGCCACAACCCTGAACAAAATACCCGTCGCGGGAACCACCCTTAAGAGATTCAGCATTCTTTCCCAGCCCAAACAACAAAGGGCGGCCTTGGAGATGATCGACGCCGTGCCCGAGGAGATCACGGCCCATCGGCTGGGAGACTTCGTATTTGTTTATCACGGAGTTCCCCCAGCCAGCATGGACCCGACCTTGTGGATCGTGATTTGTTATCCCGATCCCGATGTCAACAAAGAGCCGCCCTCACCAAGCATTGTCACCATCGGCAAGGTGGACGGGACCGTGGTGGCGATTCCCAACCAAAGGTTTCGCAGGCAACTCATAAGACAAAATGCGATCCGAGCCGAATACGGCCTTCCTCCGTTGCCGCATCCGAGGACCGTCACGCATGATAAGCCGGCCGTGGCGTACTCCGAGTCAACATCCGAATGAAACGTGACAACCGTCAGGATGTCTCTTATGCTCTGCGCGCATAAGGAGCACAGTGCTCAGAAAGGCAAGGATGTCATGACCCGCATTTGCACCTTATCTGCGATCGCCACGATCTGTTGCGGCTGCCAGGCACAGCTTCGCACCACGACCCCCGAAAACGTTGAAAATCGCCTCACGTCGTTCGAACAGCGAGCGGCCATGGCACGCGCGCGGCCATGGCGCGCCAGTGCGAACGAGCGAGACGTTGAGCCCGAACACGGACGGGCCGGGCGCAACACCCGATCCACGTTCACTTTTCCGTTGGGAAGCGCCCGTCAACACTGGTCCCTCGGCGACTTCGGCGAGTCGGCATCGCCCGAAGATGAATCCGTCGCGGAACTCGATGGGTTTTGGGCGGAGAAGGAAGCGAAGTATCTGCGTCGCCGCCCGTTGCCTTCTTTTTGGGAGACCGTGAAACGCGATTTGAAACACATGCCCGAGGACATCTGGAGAGACACGAAGCGGGTTTACGGCAACCCCGTCAATCTGGTCATCCTCGGGACAGCCTACGGCGGCTCGCTGGCCTTACAGCAAACCGGTCCGGACCGTACGGTCGAACGTCATTTCAGAGAACCCCTGGGATTCGGACGAGGCCGAGTCCACCGGCATATGAGCAGCGACTGGCGAGATTTCTTCGGGGCCGCCGGCAACCCCGGCACGCACTTCACACTCGCCGGGATCTGGTACCTGGCCGGTCAGCAAACCATGGATGACAAGACGTATGAAGTCGGCAAAACGCTTTTCAGCGCCCTGGCCATCAACGGGCTAACGGTGCTGGTCGGTCAGGCTGCGACCTTCGACCGAAGCCCCAATGGCGAACGGGGCACATTTCCTTCAGGCCACACGAGCAGCAGCTTTGTGTTCGCCAGCGTGATGCATCACGCGTACGGCCACGTCATCGGCGTGCCACTCTACGGTATTGCCGCCCTGGTCGCGCATGAACGTCTCGAAAGCGGTGAGCATTATCTATCTGATGTCGTCATGGGTGCCGTTCTCGGCACCGTCGTCGGCCACGCTGTCGCATCCGGCCGTGATCCGGAGTTTTTTGGATGGAAAGTCGTGCCCTGGGCCAGCTATGAGGGTGGCACCGGCGTGGCCATCATGAAAACGATCGAGTAGCACTTCAAAAAGAAAGCACCGAGCGACACTGAGGACGACCGGTGCTCTCCGGAGGGGAAAGAAGCCGTATCTCACTTGTCCTTGCAGGGCAAATAGCGTGCCTGGAGCACTCAATCGCCATTTTCATACGGTCCAACCCTTTCACATCCCTACGACAATTCCTTTCAAGATATGAGGTTAAAACAGGCGACACAGAACATTTCCACGGACAAATAAAACATATTCACAAAGTCGGGAACTGGCTCATCGACGGCCGGATATGGCCGTCCGGCCAAATAATGCGCCACACACCCTCTCGATGCAGCCGTTCACGAGGAGAAGTTCAGTTCTTTCAGAGTTCTTGAATCTCAAATCCCTGGCTGCTTGAATTTCGTCATTGACGTGATTTGACCGGTGAGTGCGGCAGAAGATCAGATCAACAAGGAGTTTACGACCAAACAATCATGAAGCCGCATTTCACATTTGAGCTTGAAAGTGTACTAGATTGGTACTATATTATTCCCGATCTAGCCCTTTGGAGTTAGAGATGTTCGCACTGACGAGAAAAACGGACTATGCAATCATCGCGTTGAGCCACATGGCCCAGAATCCGGGTCTCCTCTGCACAGCCCGTGAAATCGCGGACAAGTTTCGCATGCCTCCGGCATTGTTGATGAACGTGCTCAAGACGATGAGCCAGCGGGAGTTGGTGCGATCGATTCGGGGCGCCAAGGGCGGCTACACGCTGGCCATGTCGGCAGAGGAAGTCACGTTGGCGTCGATCATCGAAGCTGTTGAGGGACCGATTCGCCTCACGCTGTGCTCAGGCCAGCGAGAGCCGGAAGATCCGGGATGTGACCTTTTCGATCTTTGTCCGGTGAAGCGGCCCATTCAGGGCATCCACGAAAAGCTCACCGGCTTCTTGCAACAGGTCACGCTGGCGGACATCGTTCGCGAAGCCAATGAAGAGCGGAGCGTCCCCTTATCCGTCGAGGGCGAGATCTTGGAAAGGACTCCGGCGTTCGCAGAGTCGAGAACGCCACGAATGAATTGACAGAGTTCAGGCTTGGGACTGAAACAGGAGAATCACGACCATGGTAGAATTGACCGAACGAGCTGCGGCCGAAGTCAAAACGATTATTCAGGATCAGAAGCTGGATCCGGACACGACCTTTTTGCGCGTGGGCGTCAAGGGAGGCGGATGCAGCGGCTTTTCCTACACGCTCGATCTGACGGAGAACCGTAGCGACAACGACGAGGAATGGGACCTCCACGGTGTCAAGGTTATTTGTGATCCGAAGAGCCACATTTACCTTGACAGCACGTCGGTGGATTTCAAGGATGAGGTCATGGGACGCGGGTTTGTCTTCAACAACCCGAACGCGTCACATACGTGCGGATGTGGAAGCAGCTTTAGCGCATAGCATCCCGTTCGGAACAGACAACTTTCGCGACGCCATTTCCCGCCGGTGAAAATGCGCACCTGGCCCTAGTTTGCTGACATGCGAATCGCTTCAGACGAACGCCGGGAATGCCACGTGAAAGCGCACTCATTCAGTGCGATATACCTCATACAGCCAAGACAGCGGAGTGCTTTGAACAATGAGTAATACATCAAACGATGCGGTCATCGAACAATGGGCGAGCCAGGAATACAAGTACGGCTTTGTCACGGATATCGAAGCGGACAGTGCTCCGCCAGGATTGAATGAAGACATTGTCCGGTTCATTTCTGCGAAGAAAAACGAGCCTGAGTGGATGACGGAGTGGCGGCTGCAAGCGTATCGCCAATGGTTGTCCATGAAGGAGCCGGCATGGCCCAACGTCCATTATCCACCCATCGACTATCAAAAGATCGTTTACTATTCGGCTCCTAAGCAGAATAAGGACGCCCCC
This sequence comes from Phycisphaerales bacterium, assembly GCA_022360095.1. Lineage (GTDB taxonomy): Bacteria > Planctomycetota > Phycisphaerae > UBA1845 > UTPLA1 > JAKSDK01. The sequence goes on along the minus strand of JAKSDK010000014.1, from coordinate 1,014 downwards.
AAGAGTCTGGACGAGGTCGACCCGAAGCTGCTCGAAACCTATGAGAAGCTGGGTATTCCGCTGCACGAGCGCGAGCGGCTCGCGGGCGTTGCCGTCGATGCCGTGTTCGACAGTGTGTCGGTCGCGACGACCTTCAAGGACAAGCTCTCCGACCTGGGCATCATCTTCTGCTCCTTCTCCGAGGCGGTGCAGGAACACCCGGAACTGGTCAAGAAATATCTCGGTTCGGTCGTGCCCTACTCGGACAACTACTTTGCCACGCTGAATTCGGCCGTTTTCAGTGACGGTTCATTCGTTTACGTGCCCAAGGGCGTGCGATGCCCGATGGAGTTGTCGACCTATTTCCGGATCAACGCCGCTTCAACGGGTCAGTTCGAGCGGACGTTGATCATCGCCGATGAGGGCGCGTATGTGAGTTATCTGGAGGGATGTACCGCCCCGATGCGAGACGAGAACCAACTCCATGCGGCCGTCGTCGAACTTGTGGCGCTAGACGATGCGACGATCAAATACTCCACGGTTCAGAATTGGTATCCCGGCGATGAAGACGGCAAGGGCGGCATTTACAATTTCGTGACCAAGCGAGGTAAATGTCAGGGGCGCAATTCACACATTTCGTGGACGCAGGTCGAAACCGGTTCCGCGATCACCTGGAAATATCCGAGTTGCATCCTCGTCGGCGACAATTCCGTCGGCGAATTCTACTCGGTCGCCCTCACCAACATGCGCCAGCAGGCCGACACGGGCACCAAGATGATCCACATCGGCAAGAACACCAAGAGCTACATCGTCTCGAAGGGACTCTCCGCCGGTTTCGGTCAGAACACGTACCGCGGTCAGGTGAAAATCAACAAGGGCGCCGAGAATGCCCGTAACTTCACCCAATGCGATTCGATGCTCATTGGCGACAAGTGCGGCGCCCACACATTTCCTTACATCGAGGTCAAGAACAGCACCGCCCAGATGGAGCACGAGGCCACGACCTCGAAGATCGGTGAGGATCAGTTGTTCTAT
>JAKSDK010000203.1 GCA_022360095.1 Phycisphaerales bacterium | reverse complement strand
GTGAGACTTACGGTTTTTTTTTTTTTTTTTTCACTAGCGACGAAGTCGGAGTACATGTCATAATCAAAAAATAGAACTTTATGATCTAGTAAAACAGTATTCTGATTCCGCTTGCCAGAAGCAGAACTGAACCAATAACAAAGCGTGTGAATAAGCATTGTGATTGGTTTATTCTTTTGCTTCTGCTTCCGACTCCGACAATCTGGTTTTCACTAATCATAAATCATAATCATAAGCGGAGTCAGAAGAAAATAGAAACGTTCTGATTCTTCCGACTCCGTTTCGACTCTGATTTTTTATTTTCACCAAGTCATAAGCGCACTTTACGACAGTGAAAAACCAGCCTTTAGAAATAGGTAAGTTTAGTACCCTTTCTTCGTTAAATCTGACTGGAACCCACCGGTTCAACAATCAATGGCCCTCGAGAGCCATCTGGAAGAGGTAAAATCACAAATCACAGAGATAAAAATAACAAAAACCAAACCATAAACCTGTCACGCAAGGAACAACAAGCATTAGCAGCCTACAGCAAGACACTGACATCAACCTTAAAAAAGCGGACAAGGAAGGCACTAAATTTGTTATGAACTTGCCTAGTCCCTAGGCCTCATTATTCCACGTGGCCAAAGCGTTTCGGGTCACGTGGTCTAAGCGAAAATGTGAGGGCGTTTCCCGCCCGTTCGCCTCGGATACATCACCGAAGGGAATTGACCGACAGGGACTGAGAAAACGCCGTACAGGGATTAGGCAAGTTATGAATAAAACCGACAAAATACGAAAGGGTCAAATACGAACATAACTACAGACGACGAAGATCACTACAGACCTCTCGTTGAACCAGTGGTGAAAGAAATGCATAGCAAGGTCTTGCGCCTAATTACAGATCTACGCCGAGAAACACAAATTGACGTGACGGGTAAATTAGCTGTCGCAAACAGCTCATCCAGAGTCAATTATTATAACAGTGTGACCAATGATTTCCGGGTGCGATGGTCAGACAGGAAGAATTTCCTCTTTTTCACGCTGATATAGACTTGCAACCTGTCACCCGTTGCAGTTTCTCAAGTTCTTCACAACATATCGGACAATACCCTGCAATTCGGAAGCCATTTTACGAGAAAATAAAAAGCGATCGAATTGCGAAAGCATGTGACATTTCCCGCGCTTTTTGGAAGATCACTTAATTATTCCATTTAGAACGCGTGACCAACTCCTAGGAACTAATGAGTGGGAGGCTACATCTACCTAGGTCTTCTCTTTATTAACTGTTCAGCTGTTCAGCGTTGTCCCTTAATCGACTCACATGTTATTTTTAACTCGACTAACATTTTTTGTCGACTCAAATTTCAAAATTTCAATTTACGTCAGTGTAGCAACGACATTTGCTAAGTATTTTTTTTGTTTCGTTCGCGAACATATATTTTGTAAATCTCGACTCATATTTCCTATTGCCTTTGATGTATTTCACAATTGTCGACTTACATATTGGCTGCGGCCGCACTTGGCAAGTTAACCGGGTTAGTTTTTGATAAACCCGGTAAAAACACTCTTCAGAACGTAACCTGGTCAAAAGAGGGTTCAATAAGACTAAATTTTAACAGCGGCCGGACTCAATTTAGACTTTCACAAAGTTGTCGCGCGGTTTTTTTTTGGCTCGCTTGAGTCGCTCATGACGCTCGCCTAAGAGTGGCTGACAAACTTTGACCCCGTATTACTGATAAAAAGAGGTCGACTTAAACATCTTCCATTTGGATTTTGAACAGTGCTCCACTGAAATGTTAGTAAAACCTTTTCCATAAAATAAACGTTTAATAAAAGATGAGTGGAGCACTGTGCATTTTCTAACCTTCTCG
>JAKSDK010001845.1 GCA_022360095.1 Phycisphaerales bacterium | reverse complement strand
CGTACCGCGCCTCTTTTTACATTAACGCTACTGACACCAAGTAAACGTTCTGAAGAAAGAATGAAAGTACAATTGAACCTCTCCACAAAGGCCAACTTGGGGACGGAAGAAAGGGGCCGTCATAAAGTGGTGGCCTTTTATAGAGAGGTTACACAAGAGTCATTGTATGGATTTTTTGTCCGAAGGGACAAAAAAAGTGGCCATTGCAGAGAGGTGGCCGTTGTGGAGTAGGCTTCGAGCAGTCTCTCTTTTTTTCCTTAGTCTGTCGAGCGAAACGCGCGAGACAGGAAAATGATCACGCCAAAATGATCACGCCTGTGGCAGAGGCGGAGAGGAAAGTGGGACGTTAACCATCCCCCCAATTTCAACATAAAAATGAATAAAAAAAAATACTGTTATTGTTATTGAAACCTGATATCTGGGCTTTTTGACTTGCCCTTTTCTAAATGGTGCTGTCTGGATTCTTGGATATTTTGGGGACAAATATCTCGAAGAGAATGCCGAGGCCTGTAGGGTCCACAAGATTTCAATGCCCTGAGTTTCCCCTAAAGAATCACGTGTCTGGCGATCGCTTCCAAGCTGCAAAGTACTTCGCGCCCGTTTTCTCTTCCACCTTCCTTCACGCGAAAATTTACATTGCAAGAGAAACGTTTGGGAACGAGGCAGTCGAGGGAATTGATTTTTGCAGGATAAATCATCCCAAAGTTTAAGAGAAGAACGAGAGATGCTTTGGTTACGAACACTTACCGAAACAGCATATTTGAATTTTCTGTTTATGATTGGCAGAAAACATCTTTTGCCACTCAGAAGCAAATTAGCAGCCCTCTTCTCCACGGATCTCACGAGTGTAAGTTACACTGCGAAGGGCCATGAGTTGTAGAGGAAACTAACGATCAATCATGGATCTTGATTATTACCACGTGATCACAAGACGCTCGTACTTAGACTCCTCGACGTTTTTTGAGGAGCGCACTTGCCACGACACAAGGGAACTTAAGGAAGTTCGGTAGGCCGAAACAGCAACGGAAGCCTTACAGACAGAAAAGGAATTACAAAACCCTCTAGCGATTTTTTGCCGCAAGAAGTAGATAATTGTTTCGTACAAGTAGCCATCACCAACAGAAACCAACTGATATAGATACTTTTTCTGATTAAAGCAGAAAAAGGTGATCAACGGTGCTCGGTGCCAAGCTTTACTCGCTGACTTAAAAGCACATCCCGTCTTATACCATGTAGCCTGTGAACAGGCTCTTTGTTTGGGGAAAAAATAGCCCCGCTCGACCAAAGGCCTGTTCACAGGCTATATACCATGTAATTTTTCCGGATCTTACGTTTTTCTTTTTCCCTGTGTCTTCGTCAGAGAAATATTAAATGGTTTCAAAATGATATACATCGCATAAATGAGATCGATACATGTGTATCTGGACTAGACATTTCTTTAATACTAAATGCCCGGGGAGTACTCCTGGAATTTCTTGGTGGGGGTGAATTGATCGGTTCTCAAGTCCTGACCCTATTTCAGACCAGAAAAT
>JAKSDK010000618.1 GCA_022360095.1 Phycisphaerales bacterium | reverse complement strand
TGTTGATCTAAGTCACTAAATGAGGGATGTGATGTTTTATTGTAATATCACTTTTCTTTTTGCTTGGTTCTAGGACTATATTAGCACAATTTTGTCAAGTGAAAAATTAGAGTAGGTAAAAAGGTTTAAAGCATATTTTTGTTAAACTTATATATCTATGCCACATACTTAGAGAACGTAAATTAAAGATTTATTTTTCAGTTAGAATCTTTTTATCCGGTGAAATTAAAATAAGATTTAAAGCAAATTTTTTGTACTTAAATTTAAGAATTTTTTTTAAAATCGGAAACATTTTTTATAGTTTAAAACTCCATATACAAGAAAAGAAAGCAGTTTTAAGTTTAAACTGCTCGTGAAGGTATTTTTTAAGTCACAGGAGCCTTCAATCAAAGATTTTGTTTGTCTTTAGGAGGTCGGTAAAGAGCGGACATAGAATTCATCAATAAAAAATGTGACCAAGAATTTTTACATCAAAAAGAGAACAGAACACCAGCCTTCGATTCGACTACGTTCAGTATTTTATCTCACAAGAGTAGCAGGGGTGTGTATACAAATACATCAAGTCGAGGGCTGTGCACTTGCCATTTCCCATCCCCCCCTTCCCCCGTCTTTTGCCACTGGATGACAAGGAAATCTTACTTTTCGAATTAAACGTACATGTTGGGTACCAGAATTTCACAGGTAGAGAGTTTGGGCTCCCTACAATTTTTGCAGAGCACAGCCTTGGATAAGCTAGGGATAAATGTGAGTGTTGTGTCTTTGTTGGGGCACATATACCGTGAGGTTTTCATCGACGAGCGTTAAATTAAACTGAAATTTTTATTTCGTAATATTGTTTCTTTCAACTTAAAAAATGGCTAATTTTGGCTTTTCCAAGTTTTATCGATTAAAAAGGCGTGAAAAAAGTAGTTAACTGTCCTTAAGATGTATTTGCAAGAAAGAAAACGCAGTAAAATATTCCACGTTTCTTTTTTCTTTTATTGAGAAGCATTTGTAAATGCAGTAAATCTATATTCACTGGGCAGAGCTAAAG
>JAKSDK010001810.1 GCA_022360095.1 Phycisphaerales bacterium | reverse complement strand
AGTTTTAGCGATAATGTGGTAGTAGCGGAAACGAGTTATCAAATGATACAAGTTTTATCATTTTGCAATCAGGAGAGGGTGTAACCTCCTTTAATAAAGATAACAGAGCTAACTTACCTGGTGAATCAAAAGTACAATGAAGCTTTCCGGCGTATCTATTTTTTGAGAATATATACGCGAAAAAACTTTTAAACAAATGTCGTACTCGGAGTCGTTATCGTCCTCGAATCTAAAGGTCTCTAATTGCTAATTATCACACTAAAAATTTTCTTAACTTTAAAGGTTCTACAGTTGCTCTGAAGAGGATTATCCAATCACAACCTTTTTTGAAAACAAAAGATTCTCAAGTTTTTTGCAAACGGACGTCCAATAACATGCAAGAAATATGACCAATCTAACTGCTAAAAAAGTTTATTTTCCTGACCTGTCCTGAAATTTCTCTCTTTTGTTATTGGAAAGACTGTTGTGAACTATTGTGAAGAGCTCGAGCAAGGTTTCTTCGAGTATTCGCATGGTAGTAGATGGCAGTACGACAATACTTACAAAAAAATTCCAGTTTCATATCAAGGGCATCATCTTTTAATTTTTTTCCTTCAAGCAGACTGCTTTCAGAAGTGGATTTTCATGGGTTATCTGGGCCAGTTAAGTTCGATAGCACAGGTAACCGAGTACCTCTTCGCTACGATTTCAACAGGCTTCTCATGATGGAGGACGCTACTCAAAACCATAAGATGGGTTACTGGTACAACGGAGAGCTTTTCATAACGGAGCAAAACGACAAGCACCCTCTTAAAATCCTTGTTAACGAGTATCCGCCGATGGTGATGTCTGAATCAAAGCTTCCTGGTGAAACGTGTCAGTCTATTTGGTCAAGAACCAAGCCGTGCAGAAAGACTATCAAAACTCCAGACGGAGATAAATCGATCGAACTTTGTTGCTACGGGTTTGTTATCGATGTAATAGGGCTTGTCATGAATAAATTGGATGAATATAAGGCGGAACTGCATTTCACTTTGGACGGGCAATACGGGGTATTTAACCAAGAAAATAATTCTTGGGATGGAGTTGTGTCGGAGCTTCTCGAAGGAAGAGGTGACGCAAGTTTTGATTTGTACATCAGCTCTCGCAGATCTACCGTACTCGATTTTACTGAACCATATGTACCTTCTGGCATTCGCCTTTTAGTGAAAGAAATGCAACGACAGGACAGCGATATAGTATGGCTGTCTTATTTGCGTCCTTTTACGTCTCCCGTGTGGCTAACATTGCTTGGTTCGTTAGGTGTGATGATCTTGTTTTTGTGGGGAATTGACAAGATCAGCCCTGTTAGAGGATCGAAAGAACTCTTTCATAAGAAGTCTCTGTTTGGGATCGACAACGCGATT
>JAKSDK010001396.1 GCA_022360095.1 Phycisphaerales bacterium | reverse complement strand
TTAATCCACAAGAATACGAAAATACCCTGATAGTCGCTACTAATCTTCAAAGCAAAACAATGGGAAAAAAAGGAATAATAAAAATCGAAGGAAAAATTCTGAACAAAGATGAGGTGAATAAAATTTCAGTTATTGCTCCGCACGCAACAATGAATGTAATTGAGAATTACGAAGTAAAAGAAAAAACAGAAGTTGAAATTCCAGACCAAGTAAAAAGAATTATCAAATGCTCTAATCCTGATTGCATAACCAATAATGAGCCAGTCGATACGTGGTTTTATGTTCTGGAAAAAGAGCCTCTAAAGATCAAGTGCCATTATTGTGAAAAGCATGTGCATAAGAAAGACGTTAAGATTCTGTGACGCAATACTTTATAAATAGTATTTCTTCTATTAGATTCAAAATGGCTAAACAACAAGACAAGAAAGTAAGTGCAAAGGAAAGGCATAAGCTAAAGCAATTCCTGAAGGAAATGCGTTCATATAGAGGGCGCCATACAGAACTTGTCTCTGTTTATGTACCATCTGGCTATGAAATGAGCGCTATCATCAATCATCTGCAGGAAGAGCAGGGTACTGCTTCTAATATTAAATCCAAGCAGACTCGAGAAAATGTTATTACAGCTTTGGAAAGGATGATCAGGCATTTACAATTGCATCCGAGAACGCCACCGAATGGTTTAGCTGCTTTTTCTGGCAATGTTTCTGAAAAAGAAGGGCAGCAGAAAGTAGAGGTGTGGAGCATTGAACCGCCTTTGCCTTTGAATCAGCGTCTGTATCGCTGCGATAAAGTATTTGTAACTGCGCCTTTAGAAGACATGGGCGAGGATACTAGTCTTTATGGCCTGGTTGTTATTGACAAAAGAGAAGCTGATATTGCTCTGCTAAAAGGTAAAACAATCGTTCCCCTGACACGTTCTACTTCAAATGTTCCTGGAAAGACCAGGGCGGGCGGGCAAAGCGCACATCGTTTCGAAAGATTAAGAGAAGGTGCTGCAAAAGAATTTTATCGAAAAGTTGCAGAGCACATGAAAGCAAATTTCTTAGAGAAAAAAGATCTAAAAGGAATAATACTCGGCGGACCTGGCCATACAAAGGAAGAATTTCTGGATCAAGGTCAGCTGACTGATCAATTAAAGCAAAAAATAATTGCAATGAAGGACATTTCTTACACAGGCGAGTTTGGGCTGCAGGAACTATTGGAAAAATCTGAAGACGTTCTTGCTGAAGAAGAAGTTGTTGAAG
>JAKSDK010001894.1 GCA_022360095.1 Phycisphaerales bacterium | reverse complement strand
CAATCCATGGAAACAGATTCACCCTCCAATCCACCTCGGATCAGTTTCGAGCTCACAACGGAAACTCTCGATATTGATGCGGGCGAGCTTGAAAAGATCAAGCTGGCAGTATTGAGGTTTTTCGGGCTGCCTGATTCTGAATTTCCGGCAACCTATCTCGAACTCCGAGATTATTTCAGAGAAGAGCTTGAATCTTCCGCCTGCTGGATCAGCGAAGAGGCCGCTTGGGTAGGTGGCTGGAAACTTGAGAGCCGAGACGGCCAACTCGCGCTTGTCAAATATCCGGCTCCCAACGATCGGAGGATCTATATTTTCCGAGCGATGCTTGATTCAATTGGCGGCGAGTGGAAAGTCGTTTCGTTCGAGCGCGAAAGGGAACTTCGAGAAAACTAGTCACCCATCAGAAGAACGGCGCAATTCATCCGCTATAAGGACAATCGCCAGCGGAAACCAGGCTATCCCGACTTTCACGGTTCGAGGTGTTTTGAGATCGCAAAGTCTGTGTTTTTAGAGTTTCTGTGAAAAAGGTCTCCCCCACAGGGTGGTGGGAGGTTGCTCGCAGATCTTGGCGTTTTCGTCCTCGGGTCAGTTCGCGCGGGGTTGGTGGTGGTTGCTTTGGCAAATTCGAGCCCCATTCGGGTTAGGAGCAAGGTGAGGTCTTTGTCGGGTTTGGTGTGGCGGGGCATGACGTGACCCACAGCAGCCACGAAAGCTGGAGCGTGACCGACGGCGGGATCAGCCCGCCCGAGGCCACCGGCCCCGGAGACTATCATCCCATCTTCAACTTCCCAGCTTGAATGCGGGGGAGCGTGCCGGGGTTGGAAAAGCTCGAAAACCTCATCAGCAAGCTGGGCCCCTTCGATCCCCCGCTCATGGCAGCCCAACTCGGCAAGTGGTACTGGGTGGCCGGAACCCCCGTGATGACGGTGAGCGGGGCCATGGAAGGCTTTTCTTTGGTTTGGATCCCGTGTCGATCCCCACGTCAGAGGCAGATTGGGCCCAAAAGAGGAAAATGACGAAAACATT
>JAKSDK010000585.1 GCA_022360095.1 Phycisphaerales bacterium | reverse complement strand
TGTCTCCCGACACCATTGACTGTCCCTGGGTTCTGGTTAAAAAAGAGTACTTTAAACGTATACCTGTACTTCAAGTCTCTAGCTTTCGTTATTCGGTATTAGGTAAATGATTTTATTACAACTGATGTTAAATTATCAATCTGAGTAAATATTGGACTGAAATTACGTTGCTCTTATACATTCTGTTGCCTTTTCATTCGTCTTATTATTCTAGCTATATTCGCCTGCGTGGCCGGCGTAAAAAGGGGTTGAGGCAGGTGGAGGAATTTATGCAAGCGTGATCCAATAGAAACTCCGTGTAGGCTAAGCTACATATCCTAACTTCAGAGAACGTCTTGGGGTCAGCAATCAAATGAAGGAAAGAGAGGAAAGGGTGAGAATGTACCTGCAATAAAGTGGCCAAACCACATGTACTTGCAAGAAGACAAGCCGTCCAAGTAAAGTATCATTTCGCAAAAGGCTTTGTGAACTATTTAAAACCCAAATAATGACTCAAAAGGAATAGCCATCTACTGGCAGATGGAACCTCTAACGAAGAGTGGAGACGAAATTAATGTTGCTAGCAATACACAAGCTGAGAAATTACGGGCTCTCAAATAACTTCTATTCTATGTTCCCTAAATTTACTTGTTCCAAATTTTTTGTTTTTTCTCCTAGTACTTTACAGAAGAGTGAAGAAACTAAAATGAACTTTATTACCTGCGCGGCAAAACATCACGATTACTTTCACTAAAAAAGCATAATTTCGTTTTACTCTCTGAGCAAGGTAGGGATGTAACCTTCGATCAGGCGCTCCTTTTTCCCATTATCTCCGGGAGGGAAAGGGAAAAGGATTTTATTTCTACCGGAAATTGTCAATGTTGCATTAATTAACAGCGCTGAACAGGACAGGTTGCATATTCACAGTGATGTCAGCGAGAGTCTTGTTCAGCTTTCTAAGCTTTTCGACTTAGAGTTTCGGATTTTATTAAATACGTTTGTAATTCCGATTTTTGGCTTAATGACTAAAACCTAATGAGGTTTAACTCTCTCTGGAGCGACTGATTGCATCTAATGAAGAAATACGCCGTAAATGCAAAGTGGAAGCGTGCGTGTTTACAGGATGTGGCTTGGCTTGCCAAGG
>JAKSDK010000821.1 GCA_022360095.1 Phycisphaerales bacterium | reverse complement strand
TACTGCACGAACACAAACTCACTTTTAATTATCTGATCAATTTTGTGTGGTTCTTGCTAAAAACAAAATTATGATGTCATTGTCTTAATTTAAACACTGATGTACACAGCATTACAGATCGAAACGTTTGGTGGATCAATTCAGGTTTCAGGGAAACTGCCCACCCACCCCTCCCCTGAGCTAACATTAACACTAAGGACAAAATGATGGCTTAGGGGAGGGGTAGGTGGGCAGTATCCCAGAAACCCAAATTGATCTGATAATTTCAGTTAGCCCATTTAAATACTTACCTGTTACAATTACAATGGTTCCAAATGTCTTGTAAGAGTTTCAAGTGTGTTGCCTACATTTATTTTTGAGTTTTTTGGTTATTTTTTACTCTTTTAGTGGTAAGAGAGATACCATGTAATACCCATTTGCTAGCCTGTGAGCCCATGACAGCTTTTGCCCCTCCTGCTTGTAATGGCAATGAAACTGCTTGTCCTGAAGTAACTCAGTTATAAACAAGGCAATGGAGGTCACTAACTAGCACTGTTTTAAGATCTTGGATGTAACTTACTTTGATATAATGCAAGTGTCATGTCCACTATCACTGTTGACAGGAATGAAAAAAAGAGATCACTTTTTACAACTGACCAGTGGCATGACTCTAAATTGACAGTTGGATTTTAATGCTTTGCAGCTCCCATCACTTCCCCCTGAAAAATGTTCCATGACAGGCCTTCATCTCCTTCAGCAACTATACAAGCTCTTCAAATACTCCGATGTCAAGCCCTGTGATCCTACTAAGGTAACTGCATCTTTAAGCGATTCTATGATGTCTTGCAGTTTATAAAGAGGGTGAGGCAAGATGCCGTGGTTGAAATGCATGTATCATTCCCTTTGATGCTTGTCCAGAATGATAAATGCACACCTTCTAAAAATGTTTACACAATGATACTTACCCAGTGTTGTTTTTTGTTGTTACCCTGTCTCTTCTGCTGGTATTTCATTTGAAATTGCACATGTTCTGCCGGCTTAACTTTTGTTGTTTCTTTCTTCTATTTGCATTTCAAGATAGCTGCCAAACAATCTGTATTTCTGAGAAACAAACAATCATTCTAATGGGCATGAAATTTGTCAAATTTAGTAACTTCTGAAGCTTTTCTTGTAAATGACCAGTTTTGTTATTCAGTCATGGCAAATCTCCACTGAGTACTACTTCTTCCGTCCATGTTCTTTCATTTTATAAGCTTCTTTTGTGTGAGTGCCAGCAGCCTTCCAGCTGTATAATTTTGAGGTTTATAGTCATTTCTCCTACCTACAGTTGTGTGGTATAGACCAGTTATGGAACATCGCTGTACAGGCCAAGTCAACAGAGGTCAGCTGGGCAGCCATTACCTACCTGAATTCTCTTTACATCAATGGTAACCACAGTTTACTCATTACTGTTTAATCATATGCCCACTTCTGATGAAGTAAACCATGTTGAGTCATGTTCTTGAGACTAAAGATACATGCAAGAACAGCCAGATTACATGTAATTTGTTAGCTGTTGCAGAATAATTTTGGTAGCTTCATTTTCTTATCAGCAATAGTAAACCCTACTTCGCTGGCTTTTTGCAAGATGATTAACATGTACGTCTTCTCATGGTATATGTTTTGATCTGGGTATATGCACTTGACCATTTTAGTCATTTGCTAAAATATGAGTTTTCAAAAACGTACTGAGCAAGTCTTTAAGGGAGTCTATTGCATGACAAGTAGAAGGGCAACACCTATTCATAGTACATGATTTTAACTTTTCAGCTAATGGTGGAGCACTGAAATTTGAAGATGAATTTATCAGTAGATGCATGACAATCATTGGAAGCGCTTCTCAACATCTGAACGTGGTAGAGTACTTAGTGTTCCTTCATTAATGTGTCGTTGTTATTCATATTTGTATGAAGGTGGGTCGTGCTAAATAATAAGCGGCAGACTATGAACTAAACGTCATGTGTAGTATGTATGTATAAAAACAAAAGGGGGCAT
>JAKSDK010000802.1 GCA_022360095.1 Phycisphaerales bacterium | reverse complement strand
GGCTTAGTTTCCATTGATCGTTAACGAATAAAGAAGCAAATTTTCTTTCTCACTTTTACAGAAATAATATTTTCATTCAAACTAGACGGTTGTGGCGTGTTCATAATCAGCCAATAGAACCGTTTGTTATTGTGTCGCACGTTACAAGAATTTTGCAGTTAATCAAAAAGCAAGCAGTTTTGTCAGCTATGTTATAAAAGAATTTGCTCATGCTTTTAGCTGTGCGTTTATCGAGTTATGGATGCACTTGGGAAGTTTGGAGAGCACTCAAGAAGCTAGAGTTGCTTGAGGCACAATTCTTACGCATCTTTGGTGCTCTCCATTGGATATGAGGTGGTAAATAGCCAACGAGGAACGTAGCGCCAAGTTGGCTATAACTATCTCATATCCAACAAGCGCAAATTTGTTTTATTAAATATTTTTAAACTCCAACCATCGGGTTATTACAACTGAATTTTAGTAAATTTCATATTTTTAAATATTACAAAATGACCATATATTAATGTAACTTCCGGCAAACCAAGGGAAAATCACATAGCATGTGCACCATTTGTGAACTTAGCTGAATGAAACATCTGAAAGGAAGGACGCTTTGCTTAAATTATTCTTGAAAACTACTGTTTTCGCTTTCTTTCACTGTGACTGTGGGATTTGACGCTGGATATTATAGGTCGACCTGATTGCTCTTCAATTTTGTATTCTTCCTCCACTGAATCGGACCTGCACAAAGACCCAGCTTCATTAATCAATTTGTTGTTGTTGTTGTTGTTGTTGTTCAATGGAAAGCCGCTCGTTGTAGGATTCACTTGAGGCCCGTTATGGTCCATTATGGACCTGCGAAAGTGTTAAGAAGTGTAAAAGCTCTTCAAACATGCAGAAAATCTGCTATTGGTTTTAAAAACTTGCTCCTGCAAGGACTTGCACGCCATTCTGAGTAATTTTAAGGTAAACTTTGTTGTTGTTGTTGTTACATAATCAGCTCGACTTACAGGAGAATTAGCTTACGGTTTCTTTAAATTTGTAAGGAGATTTTGGAGTACCGTTAAATAATTTC
>JAKSDK010000999.1 GCA_022360095.1 Phycisphaerales bacterium | reverse complement strand
TATTGTAGACATTGTCACTGAAAGGCTTATAAATATTAAAATGCCATGTTTATTACATTCTTTTCACATTATAAAAAAAGCAGATGGAAATAAATACAATTTGCCATTAGCCATTAGCCCTATTAGTTCCTGGCGGCGAGGAGCTGGGAGAAACAGCTGTATCGCAGGCTACATTAACCCATTTTTTTTATGGCCTGGGATCAGATTCTTCTGTGGTTTGCACCACAGGAGTTCCAGTAATATTCTTGTTAATAAATCAAACCACTTGACACCAAGTTCTACTGGTGTGGCAACAATGCATTGACTTGAAGTTGCGTGATAAAGGCCATTCAAAGGGAATGGAAGGTATAATGTGGAAAGAGTGATGAGGATGGTAATGTCTTGAATTTTGCAACACTCTGAAGCAAAAAAGTTGACTGTAAAAAAATATATACAATAATTGGGTGTTTAAAATTTACTTAAAAACTTCCGCCTTGACTATGCTCTTTCTGTAGTCTGGTTGTGTATGTCTTTGAAACTGTATTCCAAGCATCCATATACCTATCCATGCACATTGATAAGCATTTCTGAAAGACACAAACAACAATAATAATAATAATAATAATTAAAAATTTATGATGCACCTTTTCCATGGAGATGTGATCAAAAGTGCCTGATAAGACGTAATTGTTAAAAGAAAATAAAAGCAAAAATAAGCATAATAAAGGCTGAGAGTAAACAACGCTTAAAATTAAATAAAGATAAAAACACTAAATATATCACACTGTAGGTTAAAAACATTACATATCAAAAACTATATCAAAAGATGCGTTTTATGTAAAGATTTAAAACGTTCAAAATTGTCCTCAAGACAGATGTGAAGGGGCAGATTGTTCCATAAATTAGGGGCAGATTGTCTCGTAGACTAGGGGCAGCAGATGAAAAAGCACAATCCCCTGAAGTCTTTTTCAGTGTTAAACTAGTAAGGATACTTTAAGATAAGACCACTAGCTGAACAGAGACTATAGCGCGGCTGTTCTTTAATTTAATAGCAATCAAATCGATCAAGTAACCAGGCGCATGACCATAGAGCTTAAGGTGGAATGCATTAGGCGATTGAGTATTTTTATTTTCAGTAGACAAAAATCTTGTACCAGAATAATTTAAAGGGTATTGCATTCATTTTTACACTTTTTAACTTTAGGCTATAGATGTAATTAGTTATTTTTAATGACACCAAAGAAAATTTGTTATTGGAGCCCAAGAAAATAAAATTTAAGCCACGAAAAAATACTGAACCACAACATATACAAAGACCACAACCGGCTACTTATTAATCTAGAAAATCGATTTCGATATTTATTTGTTTTTCCTTTAATATAGATCAGTCATAGAAGTATTGATATGATAATTCTTTACTTTTTTGTCTCTAGTGTACAATGAATCTAATCTGCTATCTTTAAATCAATAAAACATAT
>JAKSDK010001244.1 GCA_022360095.1 Phycisphaerales bacterium | reverse complement strand
CGGCAAGCCCCTTACTTTTTGGGACACTGCGCTGGCCTGGAGCCGGACTGCGCGCGGCGCCAGGCGAAAGCCCAGTGGCCACGTTTTAACGAAATCAGACGGATATAAGAGAGAGGGAAAAGGAAAGTACACGAAAAAAATATAGAGCATTCAAGGGTCAGTTTGGCGAGTATTAATACTGAGTAGGATAATAGTAATAAAGTGATCTTTTAAACAGTTAATTAGTTGTCTTTTCAGGTATAGATAAAGGAGTATTGTTCCAATGATAACATCCTGTAACTGTTGGACACAATTTTCTTGTATTTATCTAAAGCTACTGGGATTTATGTGCTGCAAGGGGCACTTCTGGTGTCATAATTAGCTAATTATGTTGCTCAGACGTCAACGCCAGCGTGAAATTAGACTTTGATCAATTGTGCCAAAGACTCTCGTAAAACGTTTCAAAGTCTTCTTTGGAACTTCTATGTACTGTTTATGTTTCCCTCTCTAAGTTGCAGACATTGTTTACAAAGGATTTTGACGTGAAATTGAAATGAAAGAAAAATATGAAAAAGAAACTTAATCAAACTTATTTTCTCTTTAACACGGAACTTCAAAATTCGTGGCCATCTCTCTCGATGACCGCTAACGCTGGATAAAGTGTAAAATTCTTTTCACTATTTTGCTTTTCAAGCCTTTGAAAACTATGGAGAAAATTGAAGCTTTTAATCAGAGGCGATAGCTTAATAAAGTCATCATTAAGCGGTTTAACAGAGCATGCTCAAAAGCATTGGCGATAAACCTTCCAGCATACTAATTCGGTATAGGTTTACTAATGACCTACATCCTACATCTACATAATCTACATAATTTTTTTGCAAAATCCAATGAGGACGTCTAGCAAATTCCAGTGCAAAGTGCAAGAATAAAAATAAATAAATAAATATGTGCAAATAAGGTAATAAATAATTGTGGTATAATAATGATGAAATATATAACAATCAGTTAATAATTAAGTTAATAAAACTAGAACTTAAGCAGAGATATAATTATTTACAACTGCCTTAAAATTACTTATTG
>JAKSDK010000923.1 GCA_022360095.1 Phycisphaerales bacterium | reverse complement strand
TTGGGGTTTCCAAGCCACTCAAACAGAAGCTCTTCGGTCCACACAAGGCCTTTCTCGTTGGCTGCCTGAAGACCCTTGCCGTATTTGTAGCCCTCGAAGGTGCCGGCAGAACGTCCGACGATGCCGGTCAACACGGGGCCGACGCCGTTTTTTGCGCCGTCGCCGACCTTGTGACATGCCGCGCAGGCCTTGAAAGCCTTTTCACCTTTTGCGGGGTCACCGTCTTCAGCTGCTGAATAACCGGCCGTCAACGCCGTTAGCGTCAATGCGTAAGCAACTGTTCTGATACTCTTTTTACCGGCACGTCCAATGATCATTCAGCTGTTCCTCTTCCCTTCGCTGCCCGTGGGCAGTCCTGGTAAAATCTACCAAGGAAGATGAGCTGACGCACAGTGACACTGCAACTCACATTCAAACACGCGCCGTTCACGTTTTTGGGCAGACAATGTCAATTCTACCGCGACCGGCTAAGCGGTTTCTCGCTCGTGATCACGCGTCTTCGGCGATGTCGGAAGTGGGTATGACAGGCTTAAGTAAACCGTCCAAAGGCGGCGGCGATAACGACCAAACATGAGACGGTTTGATTATCAGATCTTTATCTGATGGTATCTCAGGGCCTCGACAACCGTGTGCGTCTTGTTGGTCGCATTCAGCTTGGCGCCCGCATTCTGGAGATGTGCGTGCACTGTCCTCTGAGAAATGTCCAGAACCCCCGCAATATCCGAAGCCGTACGACCGTTTGCCGTCAATTCCAGAACCCGCCGTTCCCTGTCGGAAAGGTCTCCGGGCCGATCGGGAGAAATGAACCTCAGTTGGATAAGCCGCTGAATGGCCGCTGAGCAGAACTGCCCCAACTGATACATATCATCGTCATCCGTGCGCACATTTCGGCCCGCGCCGATGATTGTGGCCTGGAACGGTGAGATGTTTTCCGCCGGGATCACCATGACCGACAATCGCCCTCTTCCCGCATCGGCTGCGTCGAGCAACTGGGATTGGATGAGGTCGCCGGTGGCAGGCCGCCATAGATAAGGACGCGAAGCGGTCAGGCAGACCATCAAGATGGCGTCATGCGGAGAAACCGATACAAGGTCCTCTTCCTCATTGCGGCGATCCGGCCAGCGAAATCGCAAGAGCAGGTTTTCAATGGGACGGTTCGGCATCGGCAAACCGGTTATCAAGATGTGACTGGCGCCGCGCTGACGAAGTTCCGCCTCAACCTGATCCAACACCTGCTTCGGATCATTGAGGTGCGCAATGTTCCGTGCTCTTTCCGATAAATCTGATCTAGCGTCCATATCTGTTCTTCTAATGTGTTAAAGGGGAATGCACGTTGAACAAGGGCAACGCAGTCTCGCTGAATCTCCCCAATGGGCTTGTAAAATATGAATTCCGACAATGCATTCATGCACAATTAACACGTTGTTTCTACCAACGTTATTTCAGTCTACAATT
>JAKSDK010001499.1 GCA_022360095.1 Phycisphaerales bacterium | reverse complement strand
TTTTGCTGTGCCCAAGTTGTGTACCACCATTGTGAGACTTTGGGGGCACGGGCAAGCAGGAACGCGACGCGAGAATTGCCACTCACAAGGGGTTGAAAGAGAAGGGCAGCAAACGCGCGTGTGGAGGTGTTGCAGGGAACAGAAGAGTGTACTAGGAATTTTCCTGCAGTAAACACCATAGCGCACTTACACATTGGGAAGAGAGAGTTCTGCATGATGGTAGTTTTTGTCCATGCCGACCAAAACATGTCGACGTAACGGCGATGCACCCATGTTCGGGAAATGGCATCATTGTGGCATTTGTGGCCCTCGGAAAAGACGGCCAGCACGTTTACCATTTTTGAAGATCAACAAAAGGATGTCCGATATACCAGCGATTTTCTTAGCGTACTTCTAAAGAGCGTCGTGCACTGCATGCGGCAAATGCAAAGATGAGTGAATGTCAAGGGTGGTATGAGGCTAGGTGAAAATAGGGTGCATTTTAGCCACATCGAATCCTTCACCTGTGCAATGCAAGTGGGTGTGCTTTATGAAAGGATGACACGTACGTGCACGTAACAAAAAGAAAAATAGTAATTGAGCTCACCATAGGACTGTAGTCAAGAGCTTCGAGCCACTCACAGCGCAATAGGTGGTTTTGTGGCGAGCTATATCGTCCGTAACGCAACTTTAAATCTGGAAATGGGACTACTGCGGGGATGTGGCGCTGATTTGGTTTGCTTCCTGCGCTGATGTTGTTACGTGTGATTCCCTCAATCTGGACGGTCCCGTGTGGAGAAGCATTGAGCAACCCATGAGCTAAAAAGCGAGGATGGATGGGCCTAAGGCCTGCCCTCCTATCTTTCGTTGGCGCCCAAGTGCCGGGCTCCCGTTGCAAGGTTAATTGGAGACGCTGTAAAAAAAATGCAAGCAGACAACTTCAAAATCTGTAATCACCGTGCCAAGACATGTAACACGGCGACTGCTATGATGTGTAGCAAAAATGGGAGAACTCCACGGCATACGATTTCGCCATGTTTTTCAAGTTTGGTAGTTGCAACAATCTTCAACCACTGCGGCATCGT
>JAKSDK010001147.1 GCA_022360095.1 Phycisphaerales bacterium | reverse complement strand
GGTATGAAACACATGTGACCTGCGTCCAGAGTGTTTCACCGCTCATGTCAGATCATATGTATCCGCCATGACTTAAAGGGGAGTCTAATCAGAATTCTTCAAAGGACTGAGTCACGTTTTTCCAACGACACCTGAGAAGCCAAAAGGCGATTTTTCATCAATGTCAAAGATAACAACAGTAGCCGGCCCGGGGCGGGGGAGACTCCCTTATATAAGCTATATAGGAATGTGCCGTCCCATTGGCTAGGGTTTTTGCGCCGTTTCGGTCTGAAAACGGGAATACACTTTGCCCATTTTTGTCTGGAATCGGGTATTTATTTTTCGAGGGAACTACGGGAGGGTATGAACGTATTTATCGTTTCAATTCCAAATGAGTAAGAAAGACGAAAAATAGGCACATTCGAAATAGATTTGAAGATTTGCTTTGTTTGTGCTCTAATCTAAGTGATGCTAACACAGTTCTACCTAAAGACCAGGTCTGAAAACGTGTATAGTATGGATTTTAAAACGGGTGTGTAAAATTACATTTTTTGGTCTGAAATAGGGTCAAGGGCGGCACACCCCCACCAAGAATTACCAGGAGTATCCCCCCCGGGCAGCCGGCCCATTCATCGTCTAGACCATTTGTATACTCTGTACAGTCTCAGAAGTAGTTAGTCGATAAGGCGATAATCGATATCAATCGATGGTAATCGATTTTAATCTATGATTGATATCGAATTCCAATAATAATCGATCGAAATCGATAAAGAAACAGTTGTGACTTCGATTAATATCGATGATTTTCCGATAGAAATCTATAACGATTTTTTATCGATTCCTATAGAAAGTTATCGATTTTGTTAATCCATAATAATTGATAAATTATTTTTTGCGACTGCGATTTCTATCGATTTTCGATATCAATCGATATTAATCGGCGGATTAAATCGATTAATATCGATGATCGATTGATTTCCGATACCGATTTTATCGATTAACTACGTCTGGACAGTCAGATGGTTTAGAGCGTCTGCGACACAGGCAAAGATATCAAAAGAAAGAATCTTTTTCTTAAAAAGAAAAAGGTTTTGCCTCATGCAGGAACTAATCAGTTTCTCCGATAAATGTGTATAGAGAAAGGTAAGTTTAAAAATAAACCACAGAGGTAGGAGCATGTGTTTTCCATTAGAAATACGGATGCCATGGCAATAGAAACAAGAAAAGGATCGCAGCAGTCGTATTTTTTGTGAAAATACAACAAAATTGGTTAACATATACTTTGTTTTACTATTTTGTTTACTCCTTCATCGCTTTTTTCAGGATCAGTTTACAGTTTATAGATTTTGCATACAAGTTGTTAAAACTCTAATAATTCAGATCTTGCTGCCATTCAATTTGTATTGTTTGTTAAAGATGGGCACTTACACCTCAACCTCAGTTTTAGCAATTATTGGATTCGGGTTTTGTATGGTAAAAAGAATTTGACAGATCTTGCAGGATGTTATCTGCCTCAGCCTTCGGCCTCGGTGGATAATTTTAAATAACACCTCTCGGTTTTCCCCCTAATTCCTCATATGATACGAAACCCGGATCCAATATCATTCAAACTTTTCCAGACTTAAAGGGGTTGTGTCACGGCAGTCCAGTTCATTTTGTTTAATTTTGCCAATTATTCGCCCTCAATCGCTATGAAACTTAAAGTAAGCAAAGAAATTGCAGGTAAATTACAAAATCAGAGATCCGAGACAAACAAATATGTCTCTTGAGCATTATTTTTGAAGCTGCAAGCAGCAGGGATCAACTTTGAAAAACTGTTAGGCTGAACAGTTTTCAAAAACCCTAATTTCAATCCGTTTCAATCTTCTTCAGTTTTGCCCATGAGTGGCATCTGTTGT
>JAKSDK010000992.1 GCA_022360095.1 Phycisphaerales bacterium | reverse complement strand
CCCGACAACTTATATTCCCGGTGACCTAGAAAACATCTGTGTTATAAAAAAATATATGTATTAAAAACAAAAAGGAAAGAAAGAAAGAAAGAAAGAAAGAAAGCAAGGAAGTCCTCCTCGATAATGTTTGTGTCTGTGTGTGTGGTTATGTCATCGTCTAACCTCGCGCGCCCTATCTATATACGTGCCCCCGGCGAATGATTCCCAAAATGAAGAGCATTCTCGCAGGATAGTGACTGTCCAATTAATACCACGACAAATATTTGTTGGAATGATGTGTTTATATTCCAGTGCTATTTATGATGTCCTGGACGGCAAGAGAATTTCATAGAGGGGAGAGAAAGAAGGGGTCGTTAAGATGTACAAAACTGTAATCTAAGATCATTATTTTCACTTTCTGTTTTAGGAACTGGAACTTAATTATTCCAATCTATCCATTCTCTCGACGAAAAGAGGGCTTACTCGTAACACAGGTTGTCCGAAGGGATCTTTCAACTCAGTGGTTATTTTTTTCAGGACATAACTTTATTTCTGCAAACCAACAATTTTAAAATTACTTTTCTTTAATTGATACTTCAGTTTGTCCTGGACAACAAGCGTTCTCGTTGACGGGACAGGAAGGACGGGAAACAGAAACAAAAATTTAGGAGTGTTTCGACTGTTTGTTTAAAGAATTCTAACTCGAACTCTAAAGTAACCTTTTTTTGTCCAATATATGGATATTATATTATGGATATACATAGATTCTTTGAGCCTCACTTGATATAAGGCTTGTCTTCAGTACTTTCAAAATCAAGAATCTTTTTAATGTACAAAGATGCTGTCCCTGAGGAGCTTCCCACCCATTTGGTTTATAAATTTTCGTGTGCAAGTTGTAATGCTTGTTATGTTGGTGAAACCAGCTGACATTTCTCCACACGAGTGCGTGAGCACTTACTTTCCGACAGGTTTTCGAACGTTTTTAGACATCTGCAGAGTTCAGAGTCTTGTCCAGGGCCCCGGGTCTTGTCGAACATCCAACACACCGGACTGCTTCCAGATTCTGGACTCTGAAGCTATTAAATACCAAGTGAAGCTCAAAGAATCTATGTTCATAAAATGGGAGAAACCAGACCTCAACCAGCAGGTG
>JAKSDK010000536.1 GCA_022360095.1 Phycisphaerales bacterium | reverse complement strand
TGTTTTAGCTGTATCAATGTTCTTTTTAAAATTAATACCAACCTTTTTCTTCTGCTTCCTTAATAAGGTACAGAGCAGCACGATCCTTCACTGAGCCACCAGGGTTAAGGTGCTCTGCCTTTGCGGTAATGTCACAACCTAAACTCAAAAGCTGTGAGTAATGATTGCACTAAACAGGGTTCAAAAAAAGAGGGGTTTGTTACCCTATACTGGGTGGATATATTAATTTTCTTGTCCTAGACAGAATGTCGGCTTCATCCCCTTTGTGAAACCCTTTATTAAAAACTTGGGCCAAGTATCCTCACCCTTGATTGACTACCCATGGAGCTATTTGCTAATATGTAAACCACAAGCGACCCACAATCCCTTGACCCACTCTGACTAAAGGCTAGCACTTTTAGGATAATAAAATATAAATGTGGCTAGTACTCAAAAAGTCAGTTTTTAAACATTTTTAAGATGATAAATTGACTTATTCAACTAAGTTAATCAATCCAGATTTTTGGACTTCAACTAACGCAGGATCACAGTTTTTTAAAAACTGACCTCAATATTTATTTGTTTATAGTGTGTGCTAATTCCTTACTTACCTGTTTGCTCACTCAGTTTGTTAAATCTTATCAGAGGAGTGCTGTTTAATAAAAACCAAAAAGGACAAAGTGTCAACTGAAGCCATTCACTGACAATAATATCTAATTTCATGAACTTTATTAGGTCAATTGAATGAAGGAAAATTAATTCTTACTTGCCAACCATTCCTACAAAACCATGGCGCAACTCCTAATAATTACAACAAAAACAAGCATGGTTTAATAAGGTTGAAAAGACAGTATGTCAAAATTGCATTAGTTACTACCTTGTAATTTAGTGGTATTTTGCACCCAACTTATCTCAGATGAGGGTTTTAATGTAGGATTCAATTTGTAGCAGCAGTTGAGGGTGTGACTGTAGATGTATGGCTCAAATTACAGGACCTTTACAAAGATGCCAACTTCTAGGCCCTCGAGATCTAAAATCTAGAGACTCTGTCTCTTGTATTACCCCCTCCCCCCCCCCAGCCAATTTATACAAATAGACTCAGTCTCCAAATTATAACACGCATGTGGCCCCGCAAATTATACCAAGTCTAACATGAGGTACAGACCAAAATCATCTTTTAATAATGTTGTGATGACATAATGATGAAATATGTGAAAAAAAAGCACAGCAACCATACTTTTCCATTG
>JAKSDK010001877.1 GCA_022360095.1 Phycisphaerales bacterium | reverse complement strand
TACTTTTTCTAAAAATAAAAAAATAAAATTCAGCGCATCAATTAATTATAATACTTTCTTTATGTCAAACATGAATCTCGTTTGTGGACTCGATTCCAGAATTGTCTGATAAAAACTAAGCTAATTGAGAATGAATGTCGCCTATCTTAGCGCTTAAATAAATAGCTTTATGCAAGTTTCTGTTCACGTTAATGAGCCCTTCACGATTAAGTGTTGCGTGACGACCCAAAAGAAAGCTCTGCTGTATATTTATTGACTTCTGATGATAAATATGCTGTTTGTGGAACAAATTTTTTGCCAAATCAACTTCTTTGCCGGAAATATTAAGCGACGTTTCTTCTTTCTGGAGGAGACTTTCGGTTACATGCCAGACAACGAAAAAGATCAAGTTTCACCGATACGGCAGATATAGGATGAACCTTGGAGACTTCAGACACCCCCGTACAATGATACTCAAGTTATATATAAATGGACGTGAAAACGGGCGAAAATCGCGGAAAGCAACTCAGCAACGTGTAAATGAATTCTTCACCAACTTGCTGCCAAAAACCTGAACGCCAATGGAGTACAACGATCTATTGCAAGCGTTATTCGATATTCCATAGACAAAAAAACCGGCTAAAATCGGGGTTTGTCCGGGCTAAAAAATATTTGGCCCGTCATCATGACCGGCAACCTGCTGTCTGTTATTTTGAGCCCTGATGTGTCTGTACAATCGATTAACCCCTTTTTGTCAGCTTTGGTTAAACTTTAATAAATGCTAGTCTGAGTGCGACGTCGTACTATTTCCTTTCACTGAAGCAATTATTTTACATCATGTACTATTTTAAGGCAAAAAGCAAGGGCACAAATGTCATACACAACTTATGAAGGTGTAGTTTTACAAAGAAGTCGCCATTCTATGTCACAGGAAATCTTGTTATAGTCATGCAATTTATCTCCCAAAGCATATTAAAAACTAGCCAAAATCCTAGAAACACCAAGGCCCAAGGTCACGTGGAGTCACTCAAGCTTTAATCTATCCTTTGATTTGATTGGTCAATATCAAAACAAAAGGCCATGAAACAAGGACCATGAACAACTTCACCTTATCACCACTGTTTGGGTTCTTCAACTTCATCAGCAGTCAAGCACCTGGAGCTTTTTATGATGGTTATAGATGTTGATCATTCATGAACTACTAAGTTGAATCAGGGGGCTGTTCATGTACCAGTAGCCAAACTTCTGGCTTTTATGAATGTCTATTATATAACAATGTCAGGTTTATTTCAGGCACCTAATATTAGAGTGTAAAGGTTATCAAGGGATGGATGTAAGTAAATTGCAGTATATCATGAATTATTAGATGACTTGGTTTAACCCGCAATCTGACCAGGGCAAAATTATCTGCATGTATTACATCATGGACAAAAAATGCCTGTTGTATGAAAGGAATTAATGTCAAGATAGCCTTTCATCTTGTTCTTATGTATGTAGTTGTTTATAAATCTGCTGAATTTTTTTCATTTAGTTGTCCTTGATATTTCACTTGAATTTGCCATTTTTTTCCTGGACCTTTCACTCTG
>JAKSDK010001267.1 GCA_022360095.1 Phycisphaerales bacterium | reverse complement strand
GATCGGCGTTTTGCGACTTTGCAACGCCGTTTTGTCCTGGGGTAAAACCGGCGGACATAAAATCACTTCTTAGTCCATCGTTCGAAATGGAGTAGATTCCAGTGGTACTGGAAGCAGAAGTACGAACTGTGACTTCGTTGTTGTGGCCCACCACAATAGTTCCAGAATTGTTGTACACATTAACGAAAACCTGGTTTGGATGCTCCGTGCCGCTTGAGCGAAAAACTCTAGGCTTCGATCTCAATTTTACGGGCAAGCTTGCCGTAGAAGTTTTCTCTTGGTCAGACGGAGTCATATTTGACAATGATTAAGTGCAATATGTAAACAACTAGCTTGGAGGAAGATCCTTTACACACAGTAAACAAACACAACGTTTGCATTTCCGCGCTGATCGACTTGGACAGACTCGCATGAGGGGTCGCACAACACGAATTCTGTATTCTATCACCAGTCTTGCCTTGATTTAGCCTTCGTTAAATCTTCTTTTCAAGGTCTTTTAATGCCCAGAAATCGACAACGACGTCGAATTTTTCCACACAAACCAAATGAAGATCACATGATCAAAACAAACACATGACGACAAGAACACAATTACGTAACATCTGGCTACTTCTATGCTTGGACTACGTCAGACGGCTGACGACCACAACTGGAAGTAGTTTTTTCGTCAGTTTTGTGGATCTTGCTTCCTCACGACGTCTTCGCTCCGAAATCAAGAGACTTAGAGACCTTAAAGCGACAGCGAAATACAGTGAAAGTGTCTACAGGAAAAACTTGATTTAAAATCGAAAGATAATGCGTGAGAGGAAGGGAAATTTCCCGAAATATTTCATCTAAATGAACTTTGGTCCTTCACTTCAGACATTACCAATCAGAAAGTAGTAGTTCTTAAAAACTACATACAGCGAG
The DNA here is from genome assembly GCA_022360095.1 of Phycisphaerales bacterium. Taxonomy (GTDB): domain Bacteria; phylum Planctomycetota; class Phycisphaerae; order UBA1845; family UTPLA1; genus JAKSDK01. Next base: position 94 of record JAKSDK010001267.1, on the reverse strand, counting down.
TCGTTTGACACCCTTTTTTTTGCTGCAGTCTATCATCGAATTTCTGATCATTTATATCTCGCAAAATTGACCATAAGAAAAATGCTTAACAAAT
>JAKSDK010001222.1 GCA_022360095.1 Phycisphaerales bacterium | reverse complement strand
CCCCTTTAAAAGTTGTATTTCCACAGTTCACATCATCTTCATATAAACTGTACCTTGCTTCTTAGGTTGAACCAAGTGATTCAAACTTCTCTCCTTTACTGTCCCTTTATGCAGTGATTGTTCCACTTCCAAAGCATGCCTACTCAGAACTCTCACATTAGAATACAGATCAGGAACAGTGAATGCATCTTCTCGCATTTTGATTCTTTCCTCAAGATCCTTAATCTTCTTTTGTTCAGCTTCGGGATTTGCTACAAATCTGCCTCTTTTTGGAGCCTAGAAAAGTCCAACAAGGAGATATGTTAAACTTAAAATCTTGTAAATTTTTGTCACTTTACTAGCAGAGATAGCCTGTGAATATACAGCCATCTCTGCTTTCTTCTCACCACTAGGGAAGTTTCACAAAAGCATACATGTCAGTGAGGAGCGAGGAGAGAAGGCTGTATTTACAGGCTATACATTGTAACAGAGAGATTTTTTTCCTGCTAGAAACTTGTTCACAACAGATTGAACATCAGACATGACTTGTGACCTGTTCAGTCTGGTCCAGATCACCGAAAGGTTGTACAATGTGTCTCTCCCCACCTCTATTCAGGAATGGTCTGTAAGCTCTGATATGCACCCCTAGTGAGCCACAATTCCAACACAGTTATTAAACTACATACTACATAGATAAAATCTGTGATAGAGCAATAATTTATTGATATTATATGTTATAATTATTGGCATTCCTCTGTACCCTATTGAGTTCTACTACAGTGTGCAAACAAAGGCATGTCCAATAGCCCAGGGCTAGTAGACTTTGTAATCAGGCTAATAAATTCTGTTCTTACAATGTAACTTACCCAATGGGCAATTGAATTTTTGGGGGAAATTCAAATTACATGTACAGGACAACTGTAATCAATCCTGCTCATCTTGGGGGGAGGGAGCTAGTTACAAAAAAACTGACTTTCTTTGAACTCTGTAATAACAAGATAAATTCAACAATTACTTTTAAAAGTATAGGTGCACTTTGGCTTTAAGTTGTACTATGTAACATATGCCATGGAGGGGAAAGGGCAT
>JAKSDK010000167.1 GCA_022360095.1 Phycisphaerales bacterium | reverse complement strand
AGATGGGCGGGCACCATTTTATGAAATTTGGGAATTAGCTGGAACGCAGGGTATTAATACTACTCTGAGTTTCTTTAGTTGGATGCAAGTCTCTGAAGTCTTCGTTCTTGTGTAAAATGCAATTCTATTGCTGAGTGCGGGTAGCTTGCATGGATACTTGTACTTAAAACTGAAAATATTACCTACCTTCACGAAATTTATGGAGGCAAGTTGAAACCTGCTTGAGCTGATCAATTCCACGGTCTCTAGATCGTTTTTATTGTCGAGAATAGGATGAAAAGCCTCAAGGAATAGCGTTTTGTTCCATGACAGTCCTTGGTAACAGGGGTTTGTCCCTCAGAAAGTTAATTATTACACAGCTACTTTCAATATGTAGATTAGTCACGAGTTCCTTTAAAAAACAAAAACAGACATTACACTAACATTGTTGGTCCATCATTGCTCACACTGGGCTACAATCTTGAAGCAAGTGACACACCCCAAATCCCCATAGCGAAATCAAGAATAAAGCCTGCAATAAGGCCAAAATGCGCCATTTTCCCATTCTTGATTTTTTTTGGCGGGAGGAGGGGAAGGGAGTCTAAATCATCCATCATGATTGCAGCCTTGGAAAGAATAGAGTGGAACAGCAACCCCCCTATCCCCATCCCCCCGAAAACAAGAATAAGGCACGTGAAAGCCAAAACGTGCCATTTATTTAGAGGAGATGGGGGTGGGGGGGGGAGTTAATGTTTCTGTCTATTTTTATCACAGCGTAAAAATTCTCGCGCTTTGCGCTCGAATTTTTAACCAGTGATAAATCACTGCTGTTCGTGTTTTAAACACATTACATAATTGCTCATACGTTGCTTGTTTAAGAAAGAGCCATAATATCTGAAATATGTCTCATAGAGGAGCACTAGAGAAAACAAACCAAAAACCGAGGCAATACAGAAACTTAATAAACACCGTTTATTGTTTGTGACTTCGGTGACGTAAACCTAAGTTTGAATTTTGCTAAGGAAAGGTAATTTGAGACGGACCACTTTACTGAAAACATATTGTATACGAATAAGAGCGACCCTCCAAAATTGACGCTTTAAATCGATACCTACTAAAATAAATGCCAAAAGTAGCGACACCTGCAAAATTAATCAGTCTCCCGAAATCAGCCAACCCAGTGGGTGCAACTCTAGCTTGAAAGTAGTGTATCTCGCTTTAAACACACCCCGGTTTTGTTTTGTTCTCCAATCCCTATTGGCCAAAATTTTCGCCTGTGCTTCTTCAGAGCCACAAGATATATATCCTGACACAAATGAAAATATATTGAAGGAAAAGTACTGGTTCATAGTTTTGACAAACTCAGTTATGAGAAGAAGCCACCCACGATAGCCTTTCAACGCGGGTAACGAGGCTAGGGTTGGGGGAATTGCGGCGTTACTTTCAAAAATTGTCGTCAGTTGGATATATGTACGTCACTTTTTCTTCCCAACATTTCCGCTTGAGAAGCTGTTACGTGACTAGGTTTCTAAGCTCGAGTTGTTTAAAACTCTTTCTGGGGCTGTGTATTCTTCTCCAAGATTAAACCTAATGTGACTTGAACGCACCGCAAGATTCTAGTCCAATTTAATATCGCCCAAAGAATCTTGAATGACGCCAAGACCATAATAACTGTCAGCAGTGCTTGCACGTTCTTCTCCAAATAGTTTAAGGCGGATGTTAAGTGCACGCTGCTGAGAAGCTAACGCTGATTTATAGTCGCCAAGAGAATGTTGAGTAACGCCAATGCTATAATAACTGAGAGCTGAGCTTGCATGTTCTT
>JAKSDK010000724.1 GCA_022360095.1 Phycisphaerales bacterium | reverse complement strand
GGCGCATTAATGGCCGAAGACTGCCTGGTTAGTGATTTATTCATATTTAAAAAGGCGGTGCATTAACCGCAGTCAAAACAAAACTCTTGAGGCCTCACTAGCCTCGCTTTCGCGCAACTAGACCCGGGCCGAGCGAGAGGTCCGCCATATTTGCATTCGGTGTACACGGTCAACAGATGTTTATCTAAAATAAACCCTAAATTACATGATAAATAAACTTTCCAAGCAAATATCTCACCTCCTTACGTTGCATAAAGAAAAAAATGCTCAGATCTGAATTAATTCCGCCATATGGTAATCCTCCTGTTATCAATTATTCCCCACATGCATGGCATATTTTTCCTGAGATGTCACGCACGACTGAAATCACGAATTCGCGCACTGCGGTGATGTGACAAAAGCATGTGATAAGAAATAATCGTCCTTTGTGCTTTGTTCATTTCAAGTTATTGCCGCGCCCGGCTGTTGCTGTGAGATGACGGCTTGCTACCCCTTATCTTACTATTTGTTACGATCTTCCAAAAGTATATTTCAACTCTGCGGATTGTCTGAACACGTACATTTTGCTTTTATCACAAATCAAAGATGGGTACTGATTCCTATACCCAAAACCTATTTCACAAAAAAAGGTTAAAAACAGTAAAATAGCTTATAAATACATTCAAAACAGTGTTGGATCTGGTAATTCAGACCACTGACATATTAGCTATTTTTTTCAAAATATCTCAACAACCGAAAAATAAAATTTAAACCAAGGATAAAACTGAACCGGAACATAACCACTTAAAATATATCGTCATAGTATCAGCCAAGATACTCCACTGAAACTAGGTATTTGGCAGCCTTTGAACAGAAAAACGTATCAAAATTCGCACACCAGGCATCGCAGGGAAATTATCGCTAATTTACTTGAGCGATTTGAAGTCGTCCCTAAATTCTGCAAAAACCGCACACACACCGGACAGGGGCACCCAACGGGAATATAGTTCAAAACCACTGAAACATAGCATTTTTAAACGTATTTTAGTATTTAAACGGTAGATAAAGGCATATTTTTATCCCCTAAAAATTTTTCCTCTGTTCGGATTTCCTAGCTGAAAGTCTAGTGATCCGAAAATTATGGGGATCAAAACTTACCTTTTCGAAAATTTCAGC
>JAKSDK010001231.1 GCA_022360095.1 Phycisphaerales bacterium | reverse complement strand
TACTACACCAACTACACATACTACACCAACTACAGCTACTACACCAACTACAGTTACTACACCAACTACATATACTACAGCAACAACACATGCTACACCAACTACAGAAACTACACCAATTACAGCAACTAAACCAACTGCACCAACTACACCAACTACACTTACTACACCAACTGCACTAACTACACATACTACGCCAACTACACCAACTCCAACAACTACAGTAACTACACCAACTACAGCTACTACACCAACTATAGTATCTACAGCAACTATACCAACTACATATACTACACTAACTACAGTAACTACACATACTACACCAACTACAGCAACTACACATACTACACCAACTGCACTAACTACACCAACTACTGTAACTACAGCAAGTAGCTACGGCAACTGTAGTGGGCAAAGTTGGCATGGAATGTCTCCTTATTCGTGACGGTTATAATGAATCCATTACCCGAAAAAGTTCGTTTCCTCAGCTGGTTAAGAGTAGTTTGTCACTTTGTACGGTTGTACCTCAGGCGGACTTCCAACGCTTTCAGTTTATTTCCCTTGATCTTTGGACCCTTCCTTTTCAATAACCCACGAAATAACCTCAACAACAATATTTGGAAAGTCTAAACATTTTTGAAAATACCGTCTTTCCCGTGTTATTTCCGTAAAAGCGCGTTGAAGGCGCCAGCCAGCGCGATCAACTTCTTCAATTATCCGAGTCGTTTTCCAATTTAATGTATTACCGAAACCTTTTCCGCCGAAGAGCTGATTTTTCTATTAGAAAAGGACAGTAGCTGGTATACAAAACAGGTAATCTTTCCGCGTGGAAGAAGGTAGGCTAGTGAAATTACGTATAACAATGTTGAAATATCACTCGTGGTCTTATGCCAAATATGACTACTAGTCATGCTATTACCTATACTTATTTCTTACTCAATTTGGTGGCAAGGCTCCGGTGGCTAAATTCCTTAATACAGCTCTGACTTGTAAAAGCAAATCTTGAGATAGCCGCATAAACGCAACAACTCTCTTTAATTTACCAGTTACGGTTAGACGGTACATCAGTCATCTTCAGTGTTACATATTTTGAAATCGCCCTTAAATTTAAATCTCGCGCGATGTTACAAAGTTCGTTACATTGTGTTGGCAATATTGCGTACTAAAAAATTTAAATTAGTGACGCTTAGCTACTTACAGGGAGAGAGTCAGGTTCATGTGTTTCACCTGCTGGTTGAGGGCGGGTTTCTCCCATTTTATGAACATAGATCCTGAAGCTTTACCTGTTCATTGGTAGCTATTGATACAAGGCTCACGAATCTTTTTAATGTGAAAGTTGCTGTCCCTGACGGGCTTCGCACGCGTGTGGTTTATAAATTTCGTGTGCAAGACGAGTTGTAATGCTTGTTATGTTGGTGAAACCAGCCGACATTTCTCCACACGAGTGTGCGGGCACATACTTTCCGACAGGTCTTCAAGCGCTTGAACATCTGCAGAGTTCAGAGTTTTGTCGAACAGCCGGCACACCAGATTGCTTCGAGATCCTGGACTCTGCAGCTACTAAGGACCCCACTAAGTACGAAGTAAGACTCAAGTAAAGCTTAAGGAAATGGGAGAAACCCGCCCTCAACCAGCAGGTGAAACACATAAACCTGACTCTCTCCCTGTAAGTAGCTAAACGTCACTAATTCAGTAAACTTTTTAGTACGCAATATTGCCAACGCAATGTAACGAACTTTGTTACAACGACGATTTCAAAATATGTAACACTGAAGATGAAGGAGGTACCGTCGAAACATGTCTGGTAAATTAAAGGAATTTGAAATGTTTATGCGGCTATCTATATTGTTGCTGCTGTCTAGACCTTTTGGATAAATCTTGAGATGTTTTTGTAATCTTCTGCAGAAAAACGTTAATTTTAATTTTTTGTGGGAAAAGTTTTTTCTTGACATTCATAGTTTGTGTAATATTCCACATTCTGAGGGAAAACGATCGATAACTCAGTGGGATAACCTTATTATAGGAAATTAACGATGCACGTTGACAACGCTAAGAAAATTTACGTTACACAAAATTAACGCGAATTTTCCAAAAGTTACTTTTACTAACTTGATTTTAAGCAAATTTGTTGCAATACAAACTTCTCAACATATATATCTAAAGGTGAAAAAAAACATAAATAAACGTATATGGAAATTTTAAGAAGAAAAACTGAAGAAGTTAGGTATCCCCTCGGGGAAGACCAATCAAAAGACATTTTGAACTCAATTCTTAAAGAAGAACTGCCAGATAGTGACTCTTAGGCGTTGATGGAGGAACTATGAGCAGACGAGGTTTTATTATTGAAAGAAAGGTGCTGTAAAACAAACAATGATGTAAAATAGGGTGATTTGAATTAACATCGACGTAAACTAAGATGCATTAAATTACGCGATTTTTATTAAAATCACGTTAATAAAGTGCAAATATGTGTTTTTTATGCTTCCGCCTCGGTTTCAACCACATCATGAAGATTTTTTTGTCTCCCAAAGAAAAATTGGAGGACGATGAAGACATCACCAAATATAAGCTTAACAATAACCAAGGTAAGGTATACTCCTTGCTACACATATTTTATTGTTATATACATACTGAGAAATACTCACCACAACGCTATTTCGTAAATTTTCGTACGCAAATTAGTTCTGGCCAATCAGAGGAGCGAACGATGGTTTTCACATGTGAAAAAAATGATATGTCCAATCAGAATCGCGAACGATGTTTTTTCACGTGCGAGAAAAATGATACGTCCAATCAGAAGCCACAGAGGTGTGTGAGTTTCGCGCCAAAATTCCCGCCTTTTATTGCAGCTTGCAACGCCGCTTCGCACACATTTATCAACGGTCGTGACTAGAATGGATACTCCAAAATCAGGTATCCGCTTGGAGACTGGAACTGAATAAAATTATTTTTCGGCAAATCGCTCCGACTTTTGAGATAAGTATACAAAGACTGAAGAAGGCTAAGATGAGAATGGTTACTCCAAAATATGGATCAAAGCCTACATAGAGGTTAGTTGTTTTTCACGTTCTTTGTAAGAATTTAGTGCAAGGAGCAAACAATGTCTGTTTAATTA
>JAKSDK010001558.1 GCA_022360095.1 Phycisphaerales bacterium | reverse complement strand
CCACACATATTGAAAGAGATTGATTATCCCTTTAAGTCCCAATAGTGATCAACATCAATTTTCTCCTAAGGATATCCATAGATTGGCAAGAGAAAAGGTTATGAGAGTTAATAAAATGATCACCAAAAAGAGAATACCTTGATCTTTTATCAAATTCTCTCAACTAATTCTGAAAGGAAATGTATAGAGACCAGTTTGGAGAATTTGCATGTGGATATTAGGGCTTAAAGGGTTAAGTGTAGGTTTGCACCCAACTGGGCACAGAGTGTAGTGTTACCTTGCAACTTTGTCTCCATGGGTTCCCTTATAAAATTGGATGCTCCCAGTTTGCAAGGGAATGCCCTGGGAATGAGTGAAACGTGAAACTATTTACACCTCAACTGAGTCAACTTGTATTGCAACGACTTCGTATCGAAACGACCTGTAACCCGTACTTTAGACTAGTTTCCATGCAGTAATGTAATAAAATAAAAGAATCATTCTGAAATTCAGAGATAAAAATTCCATTTAATTTGTTTCACCAGTGTTCATTCATGACTTGGAAGCAAGTATGATTTTCGGTCTATAAGGACATGACTTACCCAACGTCTTTCTCTTTCACACTGTTTTAGAAAATTGGAATTGTGGGTACATACTCACTGGTTGCTGTACTATACTTTATATGTGTGTTCCTCACAGTGGTATCATGTCCTGAGCCCCCCATAAACGTGACCCATAAGCCCATTGGTAAGTAACGGAGTGTTATTGTACAGTGCACAACATGTTTCAAATCTGTGTGAATTAAGTGCGTAGGCTGTTTCCCTTGACGTGAAATTAAATGTCAGTTGGTATCACTTCTGTTTTTACACATTGGTAATTCGACTAGAGACAGGAATCCTTAAAAGTGGATATGAGGTACATTAAGTAACCAATTTCTTCACTATGTTCTTTAAAGATCATAAATATCATGCTTTCTCTTAGGGAGAGAAGTTACTATCAGGCCTGCAAGTATTTTTTTTCTTGGAAAAGGACAAGATGTCTTGAAAAGGACAGATATCTGATTAGGTCACCATTTAACTTTGACAAACCAGAAGAGTTGTTAGACATACATTATGTTGACTTTTTGTTTTTTTAATTGCTTTGAAAATCTTCAGCTACAAAGTAATGTGATAGTCTTAAGTACCTGATCTGTTCAGGCTACATGTATTTGTAGTTCTGACTTTAACTAAATTTGCTGTGTTTTTTGCATTAATTTCTCGCATATGTGCATAGATTTGTCGATTTGTTTTTTCATTTTTACTTCGTAATACAGAAGTGTACAAAAAGAAAAATGTAAATGTTGTTTTTTATAGGTTTGAAGACTGTATTTTTAGCTTACTGGGAGCCACTGAAAGGTGAGTGAAAACAAAATATTAGATGGCCAGTTTGCAATCATGTGTATGTGTGATATATTATAATATGCTCTTTTTTGTTGTTGTTTTTGAACAGAGAGAGATTTTAGATGGGTGTTTCTCACCAGATTTCTCATGCAGCAAGGTGTCGCTACAGTAACTGGGTAAGCCTGCCTGCTAGATCTGCCTTGTCCCCAGTCGCTCTTGATCGTTTACGTTGAAGAGAAGGGAGAGACGAGAAGGGAAAATTTTTGTTCCCATCATTTCCCGCACGCGCTCCGCGCTCGCCCCACGCAATCAAGTCCACACGTGCCGCTTCGCCTTCTAAAGGCCTGGGGAGGAAGCAGTTGGTGGATTGACAATTCACGACTCGGGTCATTTTCATGAGACTAATGTAGTCTGCTGTCATCCATCCGCTTTCAAAATTATAAACACCTTTATCAAGTTTTGATTAGCAACCAATTCTATGTAAAAAGTCTAGTTTGCCCCATGGAACTATATTGCATTCCTGGGTGACTTTAACCTTGGTGACTGTTATTTAAGCAGAGTGCACCGATGTTAACAGTATTGAGTGTACTTTTGGATGACTTTTCTGTTTGGTGATTTTCAAATTTTAATCTTCAATCAGCAAATGGGTTGCGGATTTTGACACACTTTTTCATCACTATTTTGGCGAATTTCTCTGGGAGTGCCTCGTCTGAGATCCGCCTTAATTTTGTGTGCTTTTGTTTGTTTATG
>JAKSDK010001027.1 GCA_022360095.1 Phycisphaerales bacterium | reverse complement strand
GCATATTTGACTACACAAAAATTAGGTACTGTTTTGTACACATTCCTCAGGGTTTTTGGTCATTTTTTAAAGTGTTTCAAAATTCCTGAATTTTGGCTTGTCACTTTTGTTTTAGTAGACAAACACTTTTTGGAACACTTTAAATAATTTTTGAAAAGTATCTTATTCAATAATTAAATAAGTTACTTTTCGAAATTGAAAAAGTTATTACTTTTCATTCCGCTTGACTTACTTGCAGTGGTTTATCAGGATCAAGATTCTCTGCAATCTCACTAAACTTCTCAGGTGTCATGTTAAACATAAACCCAGTCTAAAAAACCAAAGAGGAAAAATATACCATGGTAAAAAGTACATGCAGGAAAATGAAACATACATCATGTACTTGCATGTGTAATCTTTATTCAGTAGGAAATGAAAAGAGTGGAGTAATTCTTCCACAAATGAAGTCTAGTCCCTTTGTTAATTAATAATATTATTGATATAGGCTGGTTTCCATTTACTTGATTATTTCACATTTTCTTATTAATTAAAATTAGAGACTTTCATTAAGTGTACAAAAAAATAATAAGCAAATTACAGAGGCAAACAAACAAACTCAAGGTCCCAATGCGGTTGGCCCCAGAGAACGGAAAAAATTCAAGAGTTCAAGAAAAATTAAGCATAAGAAATAAAATAAAGTAAATAATACAAATAACAATATTATCATAATTTCAGCTGATGTACAATGGGGGCAAACCATTTTCCAGGTTCAAAAAACAGCCCATTAAAAAATTAATGAGTAAGTAGCCACAATTTTGCTGTTTCCATTGGAATATTGGTCTGAATAGTCAGTCATCTCTTCACCCTATCCCCAACTACAGCAGCCTCTTAAGGAGAGGGGCAGGGAGGGGGGAGGATGTAAAGAGATGGCTGACATTTCAGACTAATGGTTTATTGCCACCTTATCGACACTACTGTTTAATAATATATTTATTTAGAGAAACCACATGCATTTTGGCTTTTGTCATCTGGTACCCTGGTTATCCTTCCCACTGTTGTAAACCATTTTGACTGGGCAGGCTGGGCTGAAAAAGGGGACCATATGACCTCTTAGACCTTGTAAAAGGCACCTGCACCTTCAAAGAGAATGATTTATGAGTAACCAGCTTATCAATACTTTGCTGCTTTTCTACCTGTCCAAATGAAGATGACATGGATGAATCTTCATCACTTGAATCCAGTGACAATCTGAAAGGTGCCATTCGGCCCCTGTTTTCTGTGAGCTCATAATCAGATGAACGAAGGCGAGGATTCTGAGAAAAAGTTTGGATCTACAAATCAAAATATAAGTTACATTAAGTTATCACAGGTGATTACATGTTTCTTTTTAGTATTACTAGTTATTACGGAGTGTAGTTTATAATGATCTTCTTTCTGGAAACTAATTAGTAGAAACTTAATTTTACCAGAAATGGATGAGAAATGGACAAGATGATCTGTCAGAAAATATCACATTCAAAGAAACTATTAAGAATTTGTCAAGAACTGCGTTACATGCAGTACTATTGATAGCCATGTTTCAAACAACTCTTAAGTATTTTTGTTCTCAGTTGAACTTACAGTGTATAATACACTGTGTAGCTCAAATTGTACATGTACATACAAAATGCAGGGCCGATAAACAGGT
>JAKSDK010000908.1 GCA_022360095.1 Phycisphaerales bacterium | reverse complement strand
GGCGGCACTCAAATCACGGATAACGGCGGTGTGCTGGAAGATTACGATGAGACCCCGGTGGCTGCGCACATGAAGGGCCAGGAAATCGACATTGGCATCGATGTCGGCGTCAGTAACGGCGAAGCCACGGTTTGGACTTGTGACCTGACCCACGGCTACATCAGCATTAATGCGGACTATCGAAGCTAAACTTCCTTGTCTGGAACGCCTGTCATCCCAAGCGAAAGCCGCCGAAACGCGCCTCAAATGAGCAGAAAGCCTATGATTTTAATAACTTGCGATCGAGACGTTTCACGCCCTGGAAAGAATTTGAAGGGTAGGCTTTTGCCATCCGGGGACGTGTCATGACGTCCATCGTCTTGGTGGCGGCCTGCGCGTTGATCGATACGGACAATCGGGTCCTGATCGCACAACGGCCGGCCGGCAAATCGATGGCGGGGCTGTGGGAGTTCCCGGGCGGAAAAGTAGAAGAGGGAGAAACGCCGGAGGACGCGGTCATCCGGGAGCTTCATGAGGAATTGGGCATCGACATTCCGCCCAGTTGCCTTGCCCCTTTCGTCTTTGCCTCACACGGCTATGAGGATTTCCATCTCCTTATGCCGTTGTTTCTGTGTCGGAAGTGGCACGGGACGGTGACGGCGAAAGAAGATCAGAAGCTCGCTTGGGTGCGCGCGAACAAATTGAGGGAGTATCCGATGCCGCCGGCCGATCTGCCGTTGATTGCGCATCTGCTCGATATTCTCCCCTGACAGGCGGAGCTCTATGGACGAAACAGCGGGAGTGGTTGGATGAGACAGTCAGTGTTGAAGGCGCTTGTTAACAAGGGCTGGGACTTTGCCGCCAACGAAAGCGGCGTGACCGCGATCGAATATGCGATCATCGCAAGCGGACTGTCCATTGTGATCGTGGGCAGTGTGAATGCGATCGGCGGGGCGCTCACCGGCACGTTCACAACGACGAACAGCAATCTTGGTGGTGGTTGATCCGTAGCCGGACTAAACGCTGCTAGAGCTTTTCTTCTTTTGTGCGAAGCGCGTCGGCCAGGCGCGCTTTTGCTGTTCCTGGGGCCATTGGTTTTTGTTGGCTGTCATGGGGGCACCAGGCGGTGAGATATAAAATCTCGAATGTGGCATTGAGTTTCCCCTCCGCCGTGCCGTGATTTTGCCGGTAAAGCATTTCGCAGCGGTCCAAGACGCGCCTTGCCAATGGACTTTTCGATCTGTCATTCAGAATGTTGGTTTGGCCCATTCCACGCAGATCCTGCATCAGGGACCTGACCGACTTATAGGTCACGGTGATCGTATCGCTGTCCACCACAGGCAGGGCATAACCGGCACGTTGCAACAGTCCGCCGGCATCGCGCACATCGACAAAAGGCGATACCCGTGGGCTAAGACCTCCTGTGACGTCAATTTCCGCTTGCGCGAGTGTTTCGCGCAGTTCGACTAACGTTTCGCCGCCGAACATGGCCGCTAACAAAAGGCCATCGGGCCTTAACGCGCGGCGCAATTGCACCAGCACACCGGGCAAATCGTTGACGTGGTGGAGGCTCAGTAACGAGATAAACAAATCCACTCGGGACGCGGCGAACGGAACGGCTTCGTCATCAACCAACAGTCTGTCTCCCGCATTGGGGCCAAGCATGGTGGAGACCGGATCGCATTCCACATAATGTTCGCACCCGGGCAGAGACGATTTGGGGGACCCCGCCACGTCCGCCAACACGGATTGATGGCTCGTCAGATTGACCACCATCGGGAATGCTTTGTTGACGGCCGACAGCCGCTGCACAATGTCCAGCGCGCAGCGCTCCGCTAGGAAGCGGTGCTGCCGATAGTCCTTAGCCGTGCGGGCTTTCCGGCGCCGGCCAAGGGCGAGGTCGAAAAGTTGCTTACTCACTAAACAAAATCCTGCATGTGGGGGCCTAATCTAGCAGGCGTTGCTGAATCGACGAAGCGGCTATGCTCAAAACTATCTGTTGACCAGGTTGCGGCCACTGAAGAAGTGTGTTGGGCTTGAACGCAGTTCTCGCACGGGGCACAGATGGACACGCAATGGCAGAACAGGATCGCCGATCTCTCGCGGCTTG
>JAKSDK010000812.1 GCA_022360095.1 Phycisphaerales bacterium | reverse complement strand
GGTCAAAATTCCAATAAATTTTAATGATTGTATTGCTAAAGATCCCCTTCTTGGACAAAAATAGTTGGGACACTTTTACCAATTAAGGCTGTTTTTTTACTTCTGGCCAATCTTCTTGTCCTCCCAATGTTGTTTATCACAGTTAACTCACCAACTCTGCCAGGCCGGGGAAAAGGCTTCAATGCACCTCTTCCATTCAACATTAATCTTTCTGTAGATTTTACTTATCTTTGTCCAGCATTTCTTGCATACCAGCGAGGAAAGATACCCCAAACCTGTTGCTTCAAGATCAAATAGGCCCCATTAAAAAAAAAAAAGAAAAGTTGTTCCTGTTAGAAGGGTCATCCACCTACCTGAGCTAGGTAGGTGGTCATTTTGCCCAAAGGTTGATTCGCCCGATGGCAGTTCGCCCAGCCAAAGTCGATTCGCAAGAAGTGTATTTGTGGTTCTCTAAGCCTGAAAAAAAGAATACGCATGGAAAGACAGTGACTGGACATGGGGAATCCAAGGTTAACTAAAAAAACATCTCGGAGAAGTAGGTTCACCATGTTGTAGAGTGTTGTATGTCATCAGATGAAATTGACTTTCGGGCGAAAAGACTGCAATTCTGTATTCCCTGAACAGGCCAATTTTTCATCCATTTCCTTACAAAACGTGGTGAACTATTTACATGAGAAACAAAGTTGGCTTGACTAGGATGGTGATATGCCTAGCCAGTTCATCCTGTTGTGATGGTAGGGACACCCTCCTAGCAAACCAACTTTTTGTTTCTTTATTTATAAACAGTTTGGTTCGCCCATCCTAGTCAAATTGTTCAGGGTGAGACAATCAGAGGGTGCTTTCCAAAAGTCTGTACTGGCCGGCCAGACCATGGCCGGACCAGGCATTTTGGCAGTGAAATATGTTTTTTCCAAGAGGTTTTGCTGAAAAACCATCTCCTCTCTGCATAATATTTAGGATTTGACTGATCTGGATGGTTAGCTTTGATTAAAAGTGAAATTCTCATTACAATGGGAATAGGCTGGCCGGTCAGTTCTG
>JAKSDK010000950.1 GCA_022360095.1 Phycisphaerales bacterium | reverse complement strand
TGAGATTGTAGGCCAGGATGTGCGTCCAGATCTCCTTTCGCACCAACTCCGGCGTCTTGCAGCGTAGGATGTCCATCTGCATCGTTTGCTTGAGCGACCGCAGATCGAGTTCGGCGTTCCAGCGAGCGCGATAGAGGCTCGCCAAGTCGCTTGCCGTGACTTCTTCTGCATCGTACAGCGTCGAGACGACGATCATGCTTTGGCTGCGAAATCCGGGCTGCTCGACGTGGACGCGTGTCTCGCGGATCGTAAGTGTATTGGGGAGTGCCTTGAAAGTCTGCCAATCAAGCGAACGAGGTTTGCGAGGTCTAGGCCACTCGACGATGTGATCGCCTTTTCCCAAACGCCGGCCGCACCTGAAATCGGCTCTACGGCAATGATGCAGACGAGTGACGGAGTCGATCCCACGTTGTTTCAACAGAAAGATTTCGTGCCAGGCGCACATGTAGCGGTCGGCAAGCACGATATCGCCTGGACGCAATACGTTCCACAACTTGCGTAGCATTCCCAACTCGCTGTTGCCCTTGCCCGTATTGCTGCAGATGGCGAAATCGATCACAGCTCCGCAAGAGAGGGAAAAGAAAGCCGCCATGCGGGCCAGTGGAAAACCAAGACCTGGCTGTTGTTGTGGAGGTTGTGGATAAGCTTGTTGGTTTGCCGGGGTATCGCGCCATCGAAACGGTCGAGCCATCGTAGGCCAAGACGCGTCGGCCTTTCCAGAGCCAATCCTGATTGGCATCGTTATCCAACGCTTGTCCAGTTTCACGGGCGACTGTTGCAAAGAACTCTTCGGGGAGTCGCTTCCTCGCTTGACAATACGCGCTGGTTTCTGCCGAGCAAGGACGCTGTCCTCGTCCGGCGCGATGAGCAATCAAGCGAGCAACGGCCCCGCGACAGGAATGATCCTGACTGAGCACCTGGCCCAGAAAGACCCACAGGGTGACCAGCGGCGAATAGACCCGGTCCTTCCAAACGAATTCCATCGCTTGCAGTGCTTGCACCACAACTGCTTCGGAAAGCACATTGGTAAACGGCAAGTCTCCGTCTTGGAGAAACTGACGCTGGAGAAACCGTACTTGTTGCCGGAACCGTCCGTGGTTAGAACATCGCATCATCAGGCCTCCTTGCCGAAGATGGGTTATGTGGCAACCCCATCTATGCGAGAGAGGCCTTTTTTACCTATACCAATTCAGGGCAAAACTTTAGGCAACATCTACGTGCCATTCGACACTCGGTGCCCAACAGCGATTGCAGTGCTTCATTGAAATCGCTCGTCGAAATGCCTTTGAGATAAAGCCACGGCAGCAACTCGTCGATGCTCTTGGTCTTGCGGAGGTAGGGCGGCAGCAGTTTTGAGCTGAACTTCTCCCGCTGCTCAGGTGGCCGGTTGTCGCGACCGCGCGGCTGCTCGACCTCGACCTGGCCGACGCCGGTAGTGATCTTTCGCCGGGGCAAACGCCCATTACGAACCACCTGGCGGTGGCCGTTTTCGTTTTTGAGATGCTGGCGATCAGCAATCCACTCGTCAACCTCGGCCTCGATGGCCGTGGCGAGCATCTCTTGCGC
>JAKSDK010001662.1 GCA_022360095.1 Phycisphaerales bacterium | reverse complement strand
TGGTCGGTGGCCTGTTGTGCCGGGCCGCTCTGCCCTAATATCTCCACCATTTTGAAGCTGGTACTAACTCTTCTACTGCTTCTAGTCGGAGGCTGTTCGTGCGAGGGCAGCCTTAGCGCTCTCCGGAGGTTGAAGACCTGATGCCGCTCATCTATGGGCTTCATTTATGGGCTGTAGTTATTTTGTTTCAACTCAGATCGATAGAGTTTTGACATGCTTCCAGTGTTAAACAATAATTTTTGCCCCATTTGGAGTTGGCCTGTGGCGTGATATTATTGAATCCTGTGAATTTAGAAACCTATTAACTATTGTTGTATGTTTTTGCATGTTTTTATTAAAGTAATTGTCAAACACTGTGACTTGTGAAGTATTTACCACTTATTGTTTTGGTTTGGGATAAGTTACACTCAAAATACTAGGCTTATTAGTAGTCCTTTGCTTAAATTTGTTACTTGGTTGGGACACTCCTTTTGGCCGTTGGCTTTTTTTTAACGCGCACGTGCCGTAATGTAATTTGGTAACTTCTATCTTTTGTTTATGAATCTTAGAGACCAAACAACGGAACAATTGCCTTTTTCTTGACCAGTCAAATGGGCTCTTTGCAGAATACGGTCACATGGTACAAAAATCACCTTACTGGATGGAAAACGATGCATCCTTTCTTTTCAAGGTCCCACTGCTTCGTTTGCCATCCAGCAATACAAAGTGTTTTTGAACCGTGTGACGTATTCTGTAAATGGCCCATTTGTCCAGATAAGTTAAGTTCGATCAGGAAAAAACGGCTTTTACCAGTCTGTTTTGTTTGATCTTGTTTGGCAGGCTTTTATTGAGCTAGCCTGTGTTTTAGAGACTGGAAACCCTGTCCATCGGAGTCTGTCAATCAAATAGTTTAGCTTTATTTCGTTAAGCATAATTTAACCATGATTTGGTTTAAGTGAGATAGTTGTTAACATCTCTTCTTAGATGTCCATGCAATTATGTTCTTAGCTAATTGGTTTTTCCTTGCAAACTTGAAAGGAACTTTTGACTTAATGCATTAAAAAGGCAGGATTTATCCGTAATGTCACATTATTCCTACAAGGTTTCAAACGACAATCTTAGTACTGAACGCGAAATGACCAACAGTATTGTACATATAGATGATTTTTTTTCATACAAACATTTCTTGTAATTTTTATATCTCTCTTGACTATTTTGCTTTGGCTGGCCATTTACTGGACCTATGTGAATCTTTAGTGTAAAAGTTGACTTCCTTATTACGCCATGGCTCCGAATGGAAAATATGTTAATAGTTTTTGTAGCGAATTGGATTTTTACTGATGGAAAACTAAAACTTAAATGAGTAAGATTGACAGCCTTCAACTCCAGTCAGGATAAAAAAGGAACTACAACGGGCCTTTGTCAGAGTGATTCAGCTAGACTTGTGCCTGTTAAGTTGTTACAAGGGTAAACAGTTATTAAAGGGCCAATTCAATAAAACTTTAAACCTTAAGTGTCATTTAT
>JAKSDK010000404.1 GCA_022360095.1 Phycisphaerales bacterium | reverse complement strand
GCGGGCAGCGGGCAGCGGGCAGCGGGCAGCGGGCAGCGGGCAGCGGGCAGCGGGCAGCGGGCAGCGGGCAGCGTCCGCATGATAAGCGCGGACCCTCACCCGGGCGAGATGCTTTGGTGTGGGGGGCAAAAGATGGTATTCGATGTCGAACACCATTTAGCGGTTTCGCCTACCAAAGCGTTGTCAAAAAAAGAATACCTCAAGCCGGCCGATTTGCAAGCAAATTTACTATTATTTTTCTATCTTTTTGCTTTCTAGTATTGAGATAGCTTTTTGCTTATACAAAGTTCTATGGCAAACTACGTTCAAATTGCGTCCCGTCTTCCCGAAGGTGTCCACGAGCAGTACGCCGAGTTGGAGCATGGTCACAAACAACTCGCTTGCGCCGCGGGCCTGCTAATGTATTTTGCATGTGACGAGGAAACACAGTGGATATACCGCACCTGGGCTCAAGCCATTGCTGAAGGTCACGCTACCATTGAGGAGCCGCCTGAGATGATCAAAACGGCCCTTGCTAAAAAGGGTTTGGGAACGCCAGGCAAAAAGAAAAAGAAATAGCGAATCGTCATGCAAACATGACAGGCTGACGGATCGAAGGACAAAATAGACCTAAGATCAGAACTCAAGCACATCACCCAACTGGGGTATCTATGTTGAATACGAGTTTGATAGTGCTGCATCGCGTGGCTTCGTGGGTGGGTTTTCTCATTTTCGTGGCGTCCGTCGCAAATGCATCGGCCGAGCAAGTGACCGTACGCTATCGCGTAGAGTGTCATCCCACATCGGCCTCGCCGCATTGGCAGATCAATGTAACGGTTAGCGGACTTGATCCGAAGCATCGCGACGTGGAAATGCTGCTTGAGGATTGGGGAAGTTGGTCGGACGTGGATTCGTATTACCTGACCGGTTTGGAGAGTCGTCCGGTGGTCAATCGCAGCGCCCGAAAGCCCGAGAGATTTGAATTTGATTACCCGGCAGATTGGGATGGGACGATTCAATTGACCTATCACATTGCGCTGAGCCGACTCGGCTCGCGCGCATTTGACGAGCATCATTTGTTGCCGGTCCTGGCAAACACATATTCGTTTGGATATGCCGTTAATACATTGGTCCGGTTGGTTCGCGGCGACGAGAACATGGCCGTGGCTCGGACGATTGAACTGGTCGCACCGACGGGCTGGCAGGTGGTCACGGGATGGGGCGGATTGGGTGATCGTCGCCAAACGGTGCAACTGGGAGCGGCGGTCGGGAGTGAAAACGCGATCATTGTTTTTGGAAAGCCTAGCAACGTGCGCGAGACTGCGGTGAAGCCGCGTTGCGAAGTTTTTCAATTTGGAGAGGCCGGTGACATTACGGAGTCAGTGTTGGACATCGTCCGAAAGTTGATTCCGCTCTACGGTCGAAACACAGGTCGGGTGTTCGATCGGCCGGTGCGCGCATTCATCGTAGATACGTACTCAGGGGGTACGCACACGATGTACGGATTGCGAATCGGGTTTGACGGCTCGAAATCGCCCAAGACCATGTCGCCTTACTTCACGCAGTTGATCGCCCACGAGCTGTTTCACATCTGGCTTGGCGGATATCTTCAGCCTGCTGACGATTCATTGGTATGGTTCTTTGAGGGATTTACAGACTATCTTTCACTGTGGCACGCAGCGACCGCTGGTTTGATTAGCAAGGAGTGGTTCGCGCAACGCATCACGGAATTGGATGACAGAGCACAAGCAAGCAAGTCGTACGGACGCATCGCCTTTGCTGATCCGGATGTAAAATGGCGTGACGGGGACGGTCCTAATGAAACGCTGGCATACAAAGGCGGTGCGTTGTTGGCGTTTTGCATGGATGCGAGGTTGCGCAAGGCAGGTCATGCCGGCCTGCTCGATATGATTCGCGACTTCATTGCATCAGATGACAAGACATATTCGCAGGAGACGATCCGCGCGTGGATGCAGTCCCATGACTTGGGTAATTTTTATGATCGGCATGTTAGCGGATCCCAGAGAATGGATGTGCATGAGGCGCTTGTTTCGTTTGGCTACGCGCTGGACGAGAAAAAAGTACCATTAACCTACTTGGGCATACGAGCTGATCGCGATGATCTCGTGGCGACGGTGTTGGAACTGGATCCGCAGGGTCCGGCGGCGACCGCCGGAATTCAGGTCGGTGATCGAATCGGCGGCTATTTTCCGACGCGGCCAAGTCGCCCGGATATCGATCAAAGCGTGGACACGAAATTCCGTTTTGGTCTAAACAAGTTTGAGCCGGAGACAGAGGGTTCCTTTATCGATGTGCTTCGCGGCCAGAAGACCTTGCAAGTCAACGTGGAGCCTAAGCAGATTTCCGGCGGGCGTATTCGCAGCTATCGTGCGGATAAACCGAATTTCAATGGCTGTTTTGAGTGCCGACTTTAGACTTCACTAGTTTGTTACGACTTTGAAGCCAGTGCCGGGTGCCCTATCCTTGCTTCCGAGCAAGGTTGGTGAATCACATTCATCAATAATGGGTTAACGCTGAGAAGGATCGGCTTTGTTCTTTCCATGAGATTCCCCACCTTTTGCGCGGACGCAAACGATGGAGCACCCGCGCGATTTGTCATTTCACGGCCATCGGTGTTCTCATGCCCCAACGGGACTACGTCCTTTAGCCCAGACGGTCTATGTCAAGCATTGCTTTGAAAAATAGTTATTTACGTCCCCTGTGCGTCCGTATGTGACAGGTGACGCGTCTGGCTGTTGATAAAATAGCTTTCGTCATAGGGGG
>JAKSDK010000132.1 GCA_022360095.1 Phycisphaerales bacterium | reverse complement strand
TGCAAGAAAATGGGACATATCCTTTAATATAAGCCTCATTTTAAAAGTGAGGGCTCACCTTGAATCCACCAGTCAACTCTTTTGTCGACGAAGACCTTGGACCTTTCTTGACCAACAGGTGGCCAGACTGGGAGAAATGAGGTTCTGTCAAGAAAGGTCCAAGGTCTTCGTCGACAAAAGAGTTGACTGGTGGATTCAAGGTGAGCCCTCACTTTTAAAATGAGGCTTATATTAAAGGATATGTCCCATTTTCTTGCAAAATCATCTCAAGTACTGTCCATATTAACAAGCAGTAGTAAACCTGAAATCAACAGTAATGTGGGATAGATCATAACCAACTAAATTAGTACCATAAATAACTTAGTTAGGTCCTGCCTCAAAAGCTACCTTTCTACTACCTCTTTCCTGGGAGGTGGTGGTGATCATACTTCTGCAGATACAGAATTAATGTTTTTTATTTGTATTTTTATACAGCTGGAGCAAGAGATCAAGGAATATGTGAGCACTACTGATAAAGCTGCTGCACAATGTAAGCTGCAAATCTTATAATTTAATAGCAATCAAAACTGATATGACTATAAACAGATCAGCTTAATTGATGGACCGCATGTTAATATAAAACCCTAAATAAATTATCATATTAGGGAGCAGTCTTGTGTTAAACATGGTAAGTCATACAAAAGGTGCATGGTTGGGTGATGATTATGTCAGTGTTGTCAACTCTCCCAGATAATCCAGGAGACTCCAGATTTTGGACCACATCTCCCGGTCTTCAGATTAGAGTATGAAATCTTCCTGATATTCACCGAAGTTTGCCTTTCAGTTGTAGACTCTACTTTCCAACAATAAACTTTGAAATATTTTGCATTGTTTGAGCTATTTTACTTTAACATCGAATGTTTCCTCATAAACTTCGGTATCTTATATTATGCCATAAATATGCAATGTGCGCAATAAATGTGAAACATCGCAAATTTAAGACGATCAGGTCAACGAGTATTTTTTGCACAAATGACATCATATACCTTGTGATATGACATCATCTATCATCCCTTCCCTATCAATTCCAAATATTTGAAGACGTTGGGGGTTGACAGCCCTGTTATGTATAG
>JAKSDK010001901.1 GCA_022360095.1 Phycisphaerales bacterium | reverse complement strand
TTTCTGCTGTCTATAGTCTCAGATCACCGTATATCAGATGTATAAATACTTTAAATTTTCGAATTCTATGTTAACTTAATATATTGTCCTTTCTTTTCTGAGAGTAACTTTCAATTTCTCTTTAACCCACCATTCTTGACAGTTGCGCTTGTAACCAGTATACTAAAACGAAGGTCTAGAGGCCAGTTCAGGGACAATATAATTACTTTTAGTCTTGTTTCAGTTACTGTTACGTTGAAAGCATTCGCATTTCGAGCCCGGCAAGAAGAAAATCGGTTTAGTTAGAAAGTTTTCATGGGTGCGATAAAAAAAGAACTGACATGAAAGCTTGTGTCGTAGGAATTAACTGCCGGCTGTAGAGGATTTCCCTTTGGAGCAGGCGTATTCAATATGTTGCTCTTCGGGTACAACTCCATGCTGTTGTGCAGACTCTGTAACTCACGCTAAACTTACCGAGTGACACTCATCTGAGCATCAAAAAACAACAACAGGTTTTGTTTCCAAGACTATTATAGAGCATTACAATTTCGAAAATGTCAGGTCCCTCAGGGTACGAACCAACTTTCTAATCAAATCTAACAAATTATTATTTTGGTGGGTTAAAAAGGGCAAATCTATTAACTGGATAAAATTATCACTTACCTAACTGATCTGAACATCCAACTGCAAATAATAGTTTGAAACATACAAGAGATGAAACAAAAGCCCAGTGTACTTTCACAAAATACATGATCGGGATTTGGTATTTAACAGAGTAATTCAGCTGGCTATGTGTAAATGGTGAACTGGAGAAAAAAACCTTGTTATTTTACACCCAGAGCTTGGTCAACAATCTGTAAATTGTTTGCCCTAGAGTCTTTTAGCATAATTGCGCAAAAATACTTTTTAAAAACAATTTAATTTCTGTAAATTTTCACCTATTTGTAACAAGGAACTAAAACATGATTGCAATTAGAAGAGGGTCTCAATGGGGTGGTGGCTTTTACGGTTTATCGGCTAAAAGTTTGGTTCTTTTACGGCTATCGGTTAATTTTTATCAGTTACGGTTAACAAAAAAGTTTGATCGACAACGACAATACAGGGGCACCCAACGAGGATATAGTTCAAAACCACTTAACAAAGCATTGTTGAGCGTATTTTAGTATTCAAACGGTAGAT
>JAKSDK010000170.1 GCA_022360095.1 Phycisphaerales bacterium | reverse complement strand
ACTGGCCTGAGAGAGAATTTTAGGCTTAGTTTCCGCCCCTCTAAACAAACACAGCTTAGTAACCGCGTCACCAGATTAGAAAAGACAAACAAAACGGCTTTTTAGCACACTATTAACACTTCATAGCTTGGAGAGATGTGTACAAAACAAATAGATAGAAAACGAACGATCCCTATAAAACTTAATATTTGAAGAATTGAATCAGTGTGGAGAAAAAAAAACTTATGGCCTTAATGTAGATGTCAAGAAATCTATGGCAGGAATCTGGGCGTTGAACAAACTGAACTGAAACCAGGAGTATAAAAGGCTAATTAAGCATAGTGTTTCTGACTTCTGCAAGAATTCTTGTTTAAAGGCTGAAAACTCAGTACTAAAAAACGCTTTTTTCCCCAAATTATTCATGTATTTTATGAACCATTACGTGCAATATTGAATAAGTATTTTCTCCTCTCGCAGAAATATATTTGAAATTCTCAATCGATTTCCCGCTATTGATAAACTTGCTTAGTGCTCGTAAGGACGGCAAATGACTTTTGACATATACAGGTAGTAAAAGATACTTATGGTTTTCTTCTTACCTACATACCTACGAACGTCTACTCAGTCATAATTAGACAAACAGTGTTATCCTATAAAGTTATGTTTTGAGAATTGCGAATACCATTTTGCGACATATTCTTTAAATGAGTCTCAACATAGAGAACCTTGCCTCCTGTGGCCTAATTTGATTTGCGAAAGTTATTGATTGTCCACATTCATGCTAACTAAGCACCTGTATGCTAGCTGAACTAGCTTGTCTATTGTGTATCGCTCAATATTCTCTGTTCTTACTGTTTAATATCCAGGATGCACTGATTGTGATTGAGCCACTCAGCATCCTTCGTTGCCCTGTTGATAGGCAGGTGTTGAAGGTTTACACCCAACTCTGTCACTGAGGTAAGTGACCGCACTGGATAGCTTGGAAATCCACAGTTTACCTGCAGACGAAAACATTAATTAAAACCAGTCTCCCTGACAAAACATTATCGTTATT
>JAKSDK010001309.1 GCA_022360095.1 Phycisphaerales bacterium | reverse complement strand
GTGGTTATGGGCCCCAGCTTTCGCTGGGGCGACATCCAAGTGCATGGACTAAACTAACTCCCCGCCACCCGCCTGTCCTTGCCGGCCCAGAAGGGTTCGCGCAAATCCTTGCGCTTGATTTTGCCCACGGGCGATTTGGGTAACGGATCGGTTTGCAACGTCACGCCCGCCGGTTTTTTGTAGGACCCCAAGCGCTCAGCACACAGAGAAATGATCTCATCCTCTGAAACTTTTGTGGTGCCGTCGGTCACGCAGATGGCGTAAGGGCTTTCGCCCCATTTGTCGTGAGGCACGCCGAACACGGCTACTTCCACCACCGCTGGGTGATCGGCGATCACGTTTTCAAGCTCCAGCGGCCAAATATTGTAGCCGCCGGAAATGATCATGTCGTCGGCCCGATCCACAATGTAGAGATAGCCGTTCTCATCCATGCGGCCCATATCGCCGGTCTTGACCCAGCCGTCGATCATGCGTTCGGCGGTCGCTTCTTCATTGTTCCAAAACCCTGACATTTGGCCGTCCGCCTTGCAGCAGATTTCCCCCACCTCGCCAAGCGGCACTTCATTATTGTCCTCGTCCCAGATCTGCACCTGGGCAAAGGGAAGGGCCAGGCCACAAGCGCGCAAAGGCGTCGACCCCTCCACATCGGTGGCGAACCATTGGCGCGGGTCCATCATCGTCACCGGCAAGACTTCGGTTTGGCCATAGCCCTGATAGAGCACATCGCCGAAAATTTCCCGCGCCTTCAGCGCCGTTGCATTGGAAATGGGGGCAGCGCCCACCAAAATGCATTTGAGCTTCGACCAGTCGCGCCCCTTGATGCTGGGGTCATGCACCATGGCGTTCAGCATGGTAGGCACCAAAAAGGCGTAAGCGATTTGCTCCTGCTCCATCAGGTCTAGTGTTTCGGCCGGATGGAAATGATCCATTAGCACGTTGCAGCCGCCGGCCATCCACACCGGCAGATATTGATAGCCCGAGCCGTGGCTAATGGGGCCCACATGAAGCTGCCGGTCGCCCGGCTCCACCGGCGGGAAGCTGTAGAACCAATCGCGCCCGGCCGACATCCACGCTTTGTGGAG
>JAKSDK010000120.1 GCA_022360095.1 Phycisphaerales bacterium | reverse complement strand
TTCACAAACAAAATCCGTTCAAACTGCATCTCAAGTAAAGCTGCTAATCAAACAAGAGCTTCGTCTGCTGCAAAACCAATTATGTGCTAAAGATCAAACCCTTTGCCGCTCAGGTCCAAGAGGTAAAACAGGGCGACGGGGAAGACGTGGATCCCAAGGGAGACCAGGCCCCCCAGGGAAACACTGGCAAGTAGGACCTCCAGGACCCGCCGGCATTAAAGGTGATCTCGGTGTACCGGGGGTTCCTGGTCCCATGGGTCCTAGAGGCCCACCAGGTCAAAAGGGAACCAAGGGGGAGCCGGGCCAGTCCATCTCGGCTCCTTCTCTGCTGCAGAGTCCTGTTGAAACAACTGTCAATCAAAGCCAGACGACCATCTTGAAATGTTCAGCAGATGGTAATCCAACTCCACAGATCACGTGGTCTAAGATGAACTCGCGGCTTCCTGTGGGACGTAACAAGGTGGAGTCCAGTGGTGCTCTGATTTTGACGGACGTGAGGCCTGAGGATGAGGGAGTCTACAGCTGTGAAGCTAAAAATTTACTGGGGAGCGTTAACGCCTCAGCGAAACTCACTATACAGTGTAGGTCGACCTAGTCATTTTATTTAAAAATTAAAGTGGACTAGAAATTTTATTGATCGATAATTACCAGCGGATTCTTGAATTTAACTTGGTTGCATATACCGGGGTAAAAAAGGTCCTTAAACAGAACATTATAAACAAACTCCTATATTATGTCATCGGTTACAACTGGATGTTAAACTTCAATTCATGGTATTAAAACATAGACAGTGTTTAACAAAAGACATGTTTTTTGTCGTATTCAATTTTGCTAAATCTGATCTGTATCTGGATATCGTTTAGTGCTAATAGTATCAAGAAGGGCAACAACGTAACGCAGGCTACAAAACCATTTATCTACCTAAAATACGCTACTTGCAAACACATTTTGAGGGGACACTGATTTTCTGCGCTCTAACTCAGTTTTTCTTTAACAACCGGCCCTGATTTTCTATTTTTTGCTAGTTGGTCCGCAACTTTCATTGTCATCCAATCGACTGATGGCTGAAGAGCAACAAAACGTCACCATGGCCTGCACTGCAAGTGGTCAGCCGTCACCTAAGATCACGTGGTCCAAGGCAGTAGGCAGTTTACCTGGAGAAAGAATCAAGGAGCAAGCTGGAACCATGAAAATCTACAGCGTCATTAAAAAAGATGGTGGAACATACATTTGTAAAGCAGAGAATATTCTGGGATCAGCCTTGGCCACGGCCCAACTCACGGTGTTTTCTCCTCTGCGGTTCAAAGTCCGCCCTCCACAAGAAGTGACTCCTGTCATTGGTTTAACTCTCCGTTTGCCGTGTGTGGCTGGGAGTGAGCTGAGTACTACACTTACGTGGACAATGGATGGCGCTAGTGTACTTCCTGTAAACGCTCGTGTTCTTCAAAATAACACTCTAGTTATTAAGAACATCAAGAAAACTCAAAGTGGATCTTACACTTGTCGAGCGAGTAATGCCCTGGCAACAATAGAAGCTAAAGTCAAAATCAATTCTCCTGTTATGGCTACTTCCTGTTCTGTGATTAAAAAATACGCCAGCAGTGTAAGCGAAAATTACGTCATTGTCCCTGATGGCGAGGGAGGTCTGGCACCATTCACGGTGTTCTGCGACATGACTGATAAAAGTGGAGTTGGCGTAACAGTCATTAGTCACAACAGTGAGAGTAGAACACATGTTTCTGGATGTGAAAAGGCCAGGTGTTACTCACGTGACATTCATTACACAGGAGCGAGTCTGTCTCAACTGGCGCGTCTCACCAAAGTCTCTTCACACTGTGAGCAGTTTATCAAGTACGAGTGTTATAATTCAATGATATTCTATGGCCATGGATTTGCCTGGTGGGTGTCACGTGATTCCGCAAAGATGACGTACTGGGGTGGAGCGTCACCCGGCAG
>JAKSDK010000586.1 GCA_022360095.1 Phycisphaerales bacterium | reverse complement strand
CATTTTATCGGCCCCTTAGGTAGTTTAAAAATTAATCAGCATCTCATAAAATGGTGCTCAAGCTCCGAGCTGTAAGGTGTAACCATTGACAACAAGCTTACTTGGACAAAACACATATTAGAGCTCAAGAGAGGGTTCGTTAACAAGCTCAATCTGATCAAACGCAGCCGCTTTTTACCCAGGAATTCTCTTTTAGACCTATATTTTACAGTCAATTTACCTCGGTTACATATGCGCTACCAATTTGGGGGTGTCGTACAAATAAAAACGAATTAAATTCTTTGGAATTCATACATTGTAGGGCTGCTAGAGTTATATATAACCTCCAGCGCGACATGCCCTCTGAAGATGTAAGAAAAACAGCTAACTGGGTCTCTTTATTCGACACTTATAAGGTCAAAATAGCCACCTTAATTTATAATGTCTACAACTGCATAACCCCATCATGCTTGGAACATATAATCCAAATGAAAGAGTCTAAGTATGACCTCCGTCATCGACATCGTGTTAGCGTACAACGTTTTGAAACTTATTATATGAAAAACTCTATTTCTTAAAGAGGATCCATTGTTTGGAATCTTTTAGAACCATCAGCTGTCAGCGCCAGGGACTATGCCAAAAGGGCAAAAAAAGTCTCACGCCCTCAGAAACTTTAACTTTAATGAAGAGTCACCGCAAATGGGCCGTCCCCAAAGTGACAGTGATTTCGTCTTCGTCTTTTTAATTCTATTCATATCCTTTATTGTACATATTTCACCTTTTATTGACTACATTCAATTTTAATAATGTTTATTATTTTATTAACATTTTTTACTCGGCCCCATAAGCTATATTAGCTTTAAAACCCACCGTCTTTAAACAAAAGATGTTGTTGTTGTTGTTGTTGGAACCACAGGCTAACCATGCTCTCAACTTTTAAAATTTGTAAGGTTGTGGTCCTTCGTACGATGGACTTCTTGTAAGCCAAGCCTGCATGGGATGCCAGTGACGACATCCATTATTAAAAGTCTCAAAGCGCACGAACAACAGGATTTAGCAT
>JAKSDK010000789.1 GCA_022360095.1 Phycisphaerales bacterium | reverse complement strand
GACCGGCGTGGACCGGGAAGGCGCCGACCTGCGGCGCGGCGGCGCCGTCGCACGCCTGCCCTTCGACAAGCCCGCGACGGACGCGGAAGGCGCGCGGGTAGAGCTGGTGCGGCTGGTGAAGCGGGCTAGGTCTCTTTGAAGAGCGCAACATAGTCCGCGTACATGAACCGGCGGTTCCGGTTGAAACCGGTGGTCTCCTGAAGCACGCCCGAGGAAACCATTTTAGAAACTAGATCATTCGCCGCGGAATATCCCAGACTCGTTATCTCCCTCACGTCAGCGACGCCGAGGATTGGCCGCTTGTATAATGCTTCCAGTACCAAAATGGCAGATGCAGCGCCCTTCCCATAGTTCATGGCAATATGCGCTCTGTGCCGTTCCCGAAGATCGACAATTCGTCGCGCGGTTTCCGTCGCTTCGTTGGAAACCTCCGCGACCCCGGTCAAGAAAAAGCGCAGCCACGCTTCCCAAGCTCCATTGTCCCTGACGCCTTGTAGCATCTCGTAGTATTGAGTTCGGTTCCGTTTAAAATAGTGAGATAGGTAAAGAACCGGCCGCTCCAGTACTCGACGCTGGCACAAGAGAAATGTGATAAGCAGCCGACCGACGCGACCATTGCCATCGAGGAACGGATGAAGTGTCTCGAAATGAGCATGAGCCAGCCCAATCTCAATCAACGTCGGTAGTCGGCGATGCTTGCCGATTCCATGCAGGTACTTTTCGAACGAACCAAGTGCAGGAGGTAAAAGATTGTGAGGCGGCGGCACAAACGCCGCCGTGTTCGGCGTGCAACCCTGCGGTCCAATCCAGTTCTGAGACGTCCGCAATTCGCCGGGTCTCATTTCCTGACCGCGTACCCCCTCCATCAGTTTTTCATGCAATTCACGAATTAACCGAACCGAAAACGGAAGCGCATCGAGCCGCGCGAGGCCGTGCTTCATGGCATTGACGTAGTTCAGAACCTCGTCGACATCTCTCGGCACCATAGGATCCAGAATCGACGCCTCAGCCTTCAGAAGATCGGTAAGTGAGGACTG
>JAKSDK010000227.1 GCA_022360095.1 Phycisphaerales bacterium | reverse complement strand
TGTATTTTATGGCCTAAACAGCTGGTTCATACAGGATATATGACAATTTGTAAGCACAAATTAAGACTATCATATATTTAGGCTGAGAGAGATGATTTTTTTCAGTCACTGACATTAGCGGCTCGGAAGAAGAAATCCGAGTACTGCCCAATAGCAAGCAAACCTCCGTTTGTTCAAACCTTTCGTTTTTCCAAACCATCTCCGTTAGGTTGGCTAGTCCACATGCTCTTTTACTAAGCTACAGAAGACTCTGAGCTAAGCCACTAAACTAGGTTCATGCAACAAACATCATGCATACTGCTAGGACTAGAAGGTCGATATGTGCTTAATATGTGCAATGATAGATTGAAATTAGATAGTGGGGATGTTTTACTCCCCTATTTTGCGCAGAAATCTCATGAACTTGCTTAGGAATACAGTAATGCTGATGACGTCACAGCCTTTTGTATTTATCTCATGAACAAAATGCGGTGATTCTCATTATCTTCCTTTTTTTGTATTTCTCAGACTCTTCTCATACTAAAGAAATTATATGGAAACAATTTTTTTATGCGATGTATTTTGTCGGTCTGGGTGCAAGTTATTGATAGGAATATTGATTTCTTACCCTGAACAATAGATGATGTGCTTTGCTTCAACAAAAAGTTGTGAAAAAAAAACGCAATATATATTACCTGCACATATACGCCCATCTCCAGTAAACCCTGGGTTACATATGCATTCAAAGTGTCCAGCGGTATTTGTACATGTTGCATTCTCGTGGCAGTCATGACTTCCGTTGCTGCATTCATCAAAATCTGAATCAAAGTAATAAAACATATTATTAAAGACAGACTGAGATTTACTTACTGAAAAACTATGTGGTAAATTTTCATACGCCAAAGAGTTCTAGCGAATCAATGGCACAAACGATGTCTTTCAAAAGTAAAACACGTGATTGTTCCAATCGAAATCGCGAACGATGATTTTACACGCGTGAGAATGTATGTAATGTGAGTATGTATAT
>JAKSDK010001505.1 GCA_022360095.1 Phycisphaerales bacterium | reverse complement strand
GGCTTTAGCGTGTGGTGATAACCAACATAAAAATTGCGTGGGTGGGAAACACCTGAACTGTGGCTCAGAAATTTGGGCTATTAGCTAGTCATGGAGCAAGAAGTACAGTTAGTTTTTCTGAGAATTCAGCCTTTAGTTACACTGAAGTTATGAAAGCTTTGTTAAGCAGATTTCTATCTCAGTTTGCAACTGGTTGTAAAAATAGTGTGAATGTAAGGTGACTGTGATTGTCTATTTCCCTCCCCCACCCATCTCAACCTTGTTGAGTCATAGGTTAGTTCAAGTTGGATTTTTTCTGTGTGCGGTCGGTGATGTATTGTATTATGACCAAATATCATGTCAAAGATCAGAACACATGAACTTAAAGCTACAAAACCACAAACTGATTGGCTTTTTTTGCAACACAATGACGTACAAGAAATATTTCTGAAATAGTTGGAGAAATATACAGAACATACAGTACCTCCAATAATAATGCAACCACCTCTTGTAGACCACCATGGCTCCCATAAGTATTACATGACTTATCCAAAGCACCAAATTTTCTCAGTCAAAGCCTTATAGTGTTGGAACTTCTCATATAGGTCAGCACCTCTTGTGACGGAGCCATGATCACTTTTTAGTATGATGGTTTTAAAATTTTTCATTATTTTTTAAATCTCCTGTAAGCGGACACCTGATACAATTTCTGATCTTTGTGTTTGCTATTTGTACAGTACACCACCACTGTCAGTTTGAGAAAAACTTTTAGAAACAATTAACATGGATTCACCTAGTTGTAACCTAAAAATAGCATGCAGTACGTTCTCTTAAAAAGTAGATGTGTCTGGACTTATCCTCATATAAGACCTACCTCCCGAAGTTTGACTTATAAGCAAACAGTAACTCTTCTTAAGGAGGTTCAATTGTAATTATTACAAAAAATGCCAAAATAATAACCTCTCTAAGGTCAATTTTTAATCTTTAGCTAATTTTATTATCTCTTTTCTCTCAGCTGGTGCAGACTCAGTTGCAGCTAATTCTCTGGTGAGAAATCATGTTTTTCATTGTCTGTGGATGAAATTTTAAAAGTTTTTATCATGGATCTTTAATTGCAAATAGAAACCACCTGCAAATGAGCATGAGTTCCAGAAAATACACATTGCCAAAGAAACTTCACCTTAAGCCACTGGGCATAGTTAAGATCAGAGTTCACAAAGCCTAAGGGAAAAATGCCCTGGCCCCGGGCTATCAAACCCGACTTTCTTTTGTTCTGTTCACTAGTATAGGGTAGCAAAGTTCAGCTAAAGTTGATCCAGTATTGGCTAAGGGTTTCAAGGTCTC
>JAKSDK010001012.1 GCA_022360095.1 Phycisphaerales bacterium | reverse complement strand
ACCACAGAAACCGGCTTATTAAGCCCTATGTGCGTGTGGGCTACCAGTTACGGGTGAGTGAACACCATCTGTCACATATTCCTTGTCTTTAATTAGAATTTGAGTACATTAGATGTTACACAACATTAACTTTATTACATAAAGTATGAATGTCACACCTGTATTAAGAAGCCACTTGTCAAAGCTTTGGAATTAGTTCCCTTGATTGCTATAAAACTGACCTCTATTAGTCCTAAGCTTTCATACCTCACAAAGTTGTACTTGGCAGAAATGAAAGTCATTGATATTAAAAGCAAATTTTGGCTATTTGTCATAACTTTATCAAGACAGAGTCTATATTACTTACAGGTAGTCAGTGATACTTTATTATTATTATTATTATTTTAATTAAATTATTACAGTGAAACCTCTATTAAGCGGACACCTGCAGGACCTTCCCAAGTTGTAAAAATTGCACATGTTTGTTAACGATCAACTTTCAATGGTTACTCTGTACTGTTATAAAGTTGCATGTTGTTAAATAAGCTATCCAGAGTTCAAGTTCATTACCTTTTATTACCAACTCTAATAGTTTGTGAATGCAAAAACATTAACAGACTTCAGTACGTATTTCAAGGACGCTGATCCAATACTACTATTGTCAATTCAGTCCAGTGTCTTCTTAATAGAGGTTTTTAACAATTAATAGAAATTAGCCAAGTACAACTTATTTGTATGCCCTCATCCGCTTAATAGAGGTGTCCACTGAATAGGAGTTCGTTGTAAAGGGAAATATCAGACACTCGTTTCGGGACCCGGCTTAGTGTCCGCTTAAAAGAGGGTGTTCACTTAATTGGCGGTCCGCTTAATAGAGATTTCACTGTATATATTTTAGTTCAAAGTTCTTAGTGATATGTGTTATTTGTAGGTATAAACATATATAGTTAAAGGAAACAGTTCCTTTCATTGACTGACAAGTTTTTTTTTTTCTGTCAGGCTAATAACTTTGGTGTTGGTGTAGTGGGTGTTATTGAATGTGATTTTCTTCAACCAACTCACAACAAACAGGACTTTGATTACACCAAAGCATACAGGTACTGTACTTACATACTACTTGTAGGTGTTTGTTGTATGTCATGTTAATTAATCAAGGATCAATATGTACAGTACATACATGTAGTGGAGATCCTAACGGTAACTAGAAGTTGCTTTACCATATGCCTGAGAATATAATGGAGATGAACAGAGCAACTAGAAGAGAACGAATTTTTATCTGTGAACATTAATTTTGTCTAACCCAGCACTGGAATTAATGAGTGCAGTCATTTATCCTTGTGGTGACTGCAGGCCACTGAAAGAGAAGCAGGGGTTTCAATAACTGTTGAAGGAAGTATAAGCTTTTGTAGGGGGTGGTTTGAGATCAATCTAGTATGGATTCAGTTGATATTCAGTGAAAGGAAGGAGTGATTTGCAGCAGAGAACCCCCTGGAGCTCAAGCAGGTGCCAGGCCCTAATT
>JAKSDK010000879.1 GCA_022360095.1 Phycisphaerales bacterium | reverse complement strand
GGCCGCGGCCGCGATGGTGTTGCAATCGGTCGTACTCACCGCCATCGCCGCCAGCTCCGACGGCCCCAGGCCGATCGCCTGTCGCAACAGCTTCGCGAACTCGCAGTTGGAAAGACCGCTCAGATCGGCCCGTGCGATCGAAGCGGATGAAGCAAGGACACCGACACCTATGATTGTGATTCCGATACGTTTCATGACAGGTCTCCTTGAACAACCGGTGACAGGAACCGGTCAGGACGATTTGATTCGCAAACTCTGATTCAGACTGAGACTGGCTGGCGCCGAGGCCATGAAGACTTGCGCTGACCACCAGACTCCGTGCGCGCAAAGCCCACGTTCGCGATGGCCGCGTTTGTTGAGCACAGCCATCACGCTGAACACAACTGCTCGCCGAACGCAATGCAGAAACACCGCCTTCGCTTCAACGAGCTAGGACAAAACTAGGAATCCTCGGCGCTCACGGACGGACGACCGCGAACCACAGGGTTACACCGAAGTGCAGTGAGATAGAAATGTGATTGATCCAATGAAAACGATAACGCTACATTCGTCAAAAGTCAAGGCAAGCCTTCCACAACGCGACTGCGAGCCCGGGTTCAACCGAAGACGTCGGTTTACGGCTTTGTCATTCAATCATTGCTCCAATCAGTCTGAAGTCTATTTTTCGGCGCAGGGCATCAATCATCCATCAGGTAAGCCGAGCAAGAATCACGGCGAGAAAGATCATATTCTGGGGCGGAGATTCGGAAAGCCCTTGAAGCCCCGGGCCGCCCTGCCCGGCGTCTCTCTTGTCATCGAGCGATGACTTCGTCCTTCGTCTGACACGTCGGGCGCCCCGACAAAGAATCGTTGGAATTCAATGGGAAAGACTGGTTGACGCGGCTAAAACCGTTGCAGATATGGTCGAACCAGTAACAACGGCTGTCAAAGGCGTTTTGTCGCTGTTCGACACTACGCTATAGTCGTCGTCGAATTGCACAAATCGACTAAAAAGCCATCATTTCAGAAACGCCTTCAGTATCGCGACGGAGGCCATTCTCCGTGGAATCGACAAGGACGAGTTGGTACGATTGAACCTTGAGTTAGGCCTCACCCGCTCCGCAGTAGCGCGTGGGGCCAGTTTTTTCAAGCAGAACAGAACAAAGCTTGGAGGATGCCATCATGTCACTGCCAGTCCCAGGATTTGAAATCGAGCTAGGAACGACCGCCCTTGTCGTAACCGACCCGCAGAACGACTTCCTGAGTCCCGAAGGGGTGACTTGGGGGGTTGTCGGCCAGAGCGTGACGGAAAACAACACCGTGGCCAACATCGAGTCGCTGTTCCTGGCGGCAAAGAAGAGGGGCCTGCCGGTGTTCATTTCGCCGCACTACTACTTTCCGTCCGACCACGGTTGGAAGTTTGAAGGGGCGCTCGAACGGTTGATGCACGACATCAAGATGTTCGACCGCAGTGGACCTCTGAATCTCGAGGGATTTGAGAATTCCGGTGCTGATTGGCTCAAGCAATACAAGCCTTATATCGAGGATGGCGAGACCGTCATCACGAGCCCGCACAAGGTCTTCGGACCCGAAAACAACGACCTTGTCCTGCAGCTTCGAAAACGAGGCATCAGCAAGGTGTTGCTTGCAGGGATGTCTGCAAATCTGTGCGTTGAATCGCATCTACGGGAACTACTCGAGCAGGGATTCGAGGTCGGCGTCGTTGTGGATGGTACGGCGGCGGCGGTGCTTCCAGAGCTTGATGGAATGGCGGCAGCACGGACGAACTTCCGCATGCTCGCAAGTGAATCACTTGATACGGCGGAGGCCGTTCGGCGAATTGAGGCCGCGTAGTCGTCGAGTCACGGCAGACCTTCGTGAAAAAAACCTTGAAGCCCCGGGCCGCCCTGCCGGGGTCTCGTGCTAGACCGAGAATCCTTTCTCGGTCCTCTACCCAGCTTAACATTTCATAGGCCTCGAGCGGCCACAAAACAGTTCACGCTTGCCCGCGTTACATGCCCAGTGCTCTCGTGAGGTCGAGCGCCTCACTTCGATCCGGTTGCGCCGCGGCAAGTCGCTTGAGCAGAAGTCGTGCCGCACTCCGGTCTCCCTGTTGCACGTAGCGCCGGGCGACTTCCAAACCGCGTCCGATCCCGTGGTCAAAGTCCCGACTCATTCGTGTGCTCTCGACCAATGCTTCCAGTCCTGCAGGCGTGTCGCCGGTTTTCCAAAGTACGAGTCCGCGCAGGT
This sequence comes from Phycisphaerales bacterium, assembly GCA_022360095.1. Lineage (GTDB taxonomy): Bacteria > Planctomycetota > Phycisphaerae > UBA1845 > UTPLA1 > JAKSDK01. Next base: position 14,769 of record JAKSDK010000879.1, on the reverse strand, counting down.
ACACATCTCGGGCGTTCCGATAGGCCCGGATTCGCTCGGCGAATGCGTCTCCGGTTACCTCCGTGGCCGTCTGAGGCTCGGAGTTTCCGTCACCATGCGCGTCGAGCAAGTCGACCAGGCGCTGCCAGGGTTTCGGATAGCGGCGATAGGTGTAGCTCGGCGCTGCGAAAGTCACGATCGGATGGTCGTCCCGATTGAGCGGTCCGGAGCCCGCATACGTCTTCAGAATCTCTGCTCTGGCGAGGACATGCCCGAACAGCCTTACGCCATCGAAAAGCCGCAGATCGCTCAGTCGTCGTTGTAGACGCTCGTCAGCCACGCGCTGTCGAAACCAGTCCTCTTGCGCATCGAAAGCGGGTGTCCGGCTAACCAGGCCGATTGCGGGATTGCCGATCTGGAAGGTCGATAGGATGGCAGTCGCGTCCGGGAACACATTCAGAAAAGTGCGAAGGATTGTCTTGAACACGGGCGAGTCAAGCTGATAGGAAGGCAGCCAGACGCAGACTAACCCGTCGCCGGTAAGCGCAGCCCGCATCGCAGTGAAGTGTTCAACCGTGTACAAGGAGCCGGCCCCGTCGCGCGCCGGGTGGAACAAATCGGCCACAATCACGTCGTAGCGTTGTCCCGTGGACCGGATGAACCGTCGCGCGTCGGCAGCCCGAATGTCGAACTGGTCGTTTCGGCTCGCGAGCGCGTTTTGCGGCTCGAAGAATGGCAACACCTCGATCACCTCGGGCACGAGTTCGACTCCGGTCGCCTGGATTGACGGTTGAATGTTGGCTCCGCCAATCGTGATGCCCGTGCCGACACCCAGGAACAAAACGCGTTGTGGTTCACGATGCAGCAGGAGTGGCAGCACCGCCTGCAGACGCTCGAAGGTTGGCTGTTGGGTCCCGCCCATCTCGTAATGGTTGTTGACGCGCAGATTGCGATGGCCACGCTCGTCCTGCGTCACTGCGACAGACGCCATCACGCCGGGCAATTGCCTGAGCAGGACTTCATCCCGTCGCAGAACCACATGTTCCAACCGGAGCGGGAGCATCATCAAGAAGGCCAATGCGGCTGCCGCGATGAGCCGCTTCGGCCACAGGTCCGCGGGTATTAACGCCAGGTACCCAAATGAAATCAGCAAGAGCGCCCACTTTACGCCGGACTCCGGCAACAACAAGATTCCGAACACGAGTGGCGCGACTGCGCCGCCCAGCGTGTTCGTGGCCAGTACCGCTCCGACACCGCCGGTCGCGCGCCTCGCATTTTGCGCGAGGTGACTGAAGGTCGCCCCCATGGCGATGGTCGGCAGTACGAACACGGCCGCCGCGACAACCATCTCGGACGCGATGGGGCCGACGACCTGGCGGGCATAGAGGTAGATCCAGTGCGCGTATGACATCGCCACGACTCCGACGAGGCAGGAGGCCGTCGCGGTGATCAGCAAGGCTCGTAAGATTCGGTTTGCATCGCGCATTCTCAGGAGGCGCTGATAGATCGCGCCGCCCAACGCCGTACCAGCCAGGAAAACAGACAGCGCGCTTGCGAAACTGTAGACGGTGTTTTCGAACACGTGGGACAGTACGCGCACACCGAGAACCTCGAAGCCAATACCGAGCAACCCGGTAAAGAAGGCGATCCGCGTCAGATTGTGATGCCCCTCATGTTCGGTTGGACGCGTTACAGATTCCTCGCGTTCAACGCGCCCGAAGAAAACGAACACTGCGCCGGCAGAAAGCAGATTGAGTGCGGCGAACAACAAGAGGCTGTTGCTGAATCCCAGCGCAGGAATAACGAGGAATGCCGATCCCAGTGTCCCGACAACGGCGCCCAGGGTGTTGGCGGCGTAGAGACCGCCAACAATGCGTTGATCCGGCGCCATGTGGGCCGCGAGACGATCCATCGCAGGTAACGTCGCTCCCATGGCGAACGTTGCCGGCAGCAGCACAAGCATGGGCACCGAGAATGCGATCAACCAATGCCAGGCAAACGACGGGGCCGGCCCAATCAGACGGTGCGTCAGATCATTGGCGAGCGGGATCAGGAAAATGGAGGCAAGCGCCCAGAAACCGATCAGAAGTTCGAGCCCGACATACCAGCGGCCCGGCCATCGCGCCACCGCGAGCGAACGGTCGAGCAACCAACCTCCCAGCGCGATGCCTCCGAAAAACGCGGACACCACCGCCAGCACACTCGGCATCTCGTGCCCGAGTCCGATCGCGAACATGCGCGTCCAGACGAGCTGGTAGCCAAGGCCGGCGATGCCGGAGAGTAAGAAGACGACGTACAGGAGCTTGAGCTGTAGTCGGAGATTGGACCTCATAGAACCGAATTACGAAGCGGATGATCGGTGTCTGGATTGACATCGTTTTCTATCATAAATAAGCTCTTATTGGCGGAACGTATCCTCGGTGACAGGATAGGCAATTGTCGTTTCAGTGTTTGTCGTTTATTGAGCCGGGGCGGATACGCGTAAGCGTGCTGCTTCGTCTCAAGCGCAGAGCAGCGGGTCGCGAGCCTTTCGGCTCGCGCCCGCTGCGACCCATCGCGCTTTCCCCCTCCTTGCGTCAGCGCGCTATGCCCTGCGCGCGCGGCGCCGGAACGCGACGAGTCCGCCAAGGACCACCAAGGCAGCCACCGTGGGCTCGGGTACGATCACGAAATTCAGCGTGAACGGGTCGGAATCCGTGTAGATTCCCGACGGATCCGTGATCTGATACGTCGCGGAAAACATATCGCCGAGGTTGCCGTTGGCCGCGAAGAACAAGTCGTTGTGAAAACCAGTCTCTATCGGCGGGTTTTCCTGAATGAACTCAAATTGAGCGCCGTTGCTCGTAAGAACCTCATCCCCGGCAAAACCCGGAGGTTGAAACATGCGAAATCCCGCGTCAAAGTTGACGCGCTCCAGGGAGATTTCATGCGCCGCCGTAATGTCGATCGCATCGATCTCGCCGGGCTCATCCGCTTCCACAGCTTCCCAGCCGGGTTCCTGGGCGAAGAAGAGGGTCGGATCGGCGACCAGTCCGCCGGGAAACAACTCAATCTTCTCAGCACCGCTGAGGAGGTCTTCATCGCCCTCCACGAGGAGCTTGTTCGTTCCCGGCTCAAGGCCGACTTCGAAATCGTTGTGAACTCCGCCTGACGCCGTCGTGACGGACCCGAACAGGACCGACGCAAGCGCCAGAGTCGGAAGATACGTTCGCAGCAAAAGATTCATTCTCGTTATCCTCCTATTCTATTTAGGATTGCTTCAAACATTTTTACTCCTACTTAGTCTTCTTCTATACATTTGGCTTACTTCTCATCCTCTCACATGCTTCCTCCTTCCTGCCCCTGTGGGCAATCATCCCTCGCTCACGCCCTCATAGCCCGAGTGTAGCTAGGAACGGTTGAATGTCGGCGCCATTCGCGCCATCGACGCCGTTAATGTCACTTCGCATGACGTAGTCAGGGTTTGTTTCGGTACCGACCAACACATCGATGAACAATCCGATGTCGACTTCGTTAACCAGCCCATCACCATTGATATCGCCGGGAATCATTCCGGGAACCACACTCAGCGAGATCGTCGTCATCGCCGTCTCGGGAGGAAAACTTGGGTCGAAGTCGTTGATGCTGTCGTCTACGAAAATCATGACGGAATAAGGCGAGCCGGCGCTCGTTCCTGGATCAGGCGTCCCCGAAATTACGCCGGTATCCATATCGATACTGAGCCCGGCGGGCAATCCGGTGGCGGACCAGTTCTTAAATGGCGGCGTTCCCTCGGCGTCAACGGCCAGGGAATACGGCTCGCCTTCCGTCGCGTCGGGCAGGCTTGCCGTCGTGATCTCGAGCGGCGCCTGCTTGATCGCGACGATTCCAAAAATTCCGACTCGATTTGTCCCCGTGTAATCGGCGATCTGAATCTCTGTGAGTGTCTTGGTGTGATCGACAATCGACGGAGCCCGGAAGAAGAAGAGGTTCTCACCGGCCCCCGCGTCAACGCCCGAGCCCGTGCTGCGGGCGAAGCCTGCGGTCCGGTCTCCATTGGGTCCGATCGCGAGTTGAGGCCGCGGCAAGGCAGCTTGCTCCCAATTCCCCAAAGGACGATGCGCGTGCCAAATGGCTGACACCGTTCGCTTGATGTCGATCGTCTGCGTGCTCGCGTCGCTGTATTCGAACGTGACGTCGATCACGTCGGCGTCGGTGAACGTGCCCGCGCCGCCGATTAAGAACTCGACGCTGAGGTACTCGTCATCCTGCCCGGTCGCGAGCAGGTCGACGGTTGCACCCAGAGACAGCGCACCGTTGTCGAAGAGCGCGTTGAAGTTTGACCCTTGCAAGCCGGTGGCGCTCGGTCCGCCGAGCTGAAAACCATTCAACATCCCATCGACCGGCAAACCAGCGCTGGTCCCGTAGAGGCCGTTCAAGAGCCACATGCTTCCGCCGCTGTCAAAGGACGTGGGCGAATCGGCCAAATCACTGTCAACGACATCCGCGTTGAAGTTCGCAGACATATCGATGGGGATGAACTCGCCTCGACCTGGCACCGTGGTAAAGAAGAAAGTGTACGGATCGGAAGGCAGCCATTGATCGGAAGTGAACTGAATATCCCATTGCACGACGCCCGGCCTTCGCATCAACCAGAACGGATGGACGTGGCCGAAGTTGGGAGATACGCCACAGTTGGCAAAGCTACCGGCGGTGCCAAAATCGTATTCATCGTCGTCTTCCAACAATTCCGGCAAACCGGTCGTGCCATAAAGGGCCAGCTCGGCGGGGTCACTGTATTGAAGCCGCTTGATGTTCAGGGTGTAACAGAGCGGCGGCCCCGGCAGTTTGTCGAAGGTGAGACCAAATGGTCCGGCTGCCGGTGCGAAGTCGAGTCCCATATCGCTTACGCCCTTTGTGCCAAAGGAGAACCCGCCGAACTGCGGTGTCTTGAACCCGTTCACGCCGGAGTTCGATGTCACACTGAGGCGCGTGACGCCAAAAGTTGAGCCCGGCGGACTGATCCCAGCGTGGCCGGAGTTGGTAATCGTTATCGTCGGCGGACCGGCCGTGAAGAGCTTGAGGGGGGAACTCCCGTCCTGGTTTTCACCAATCGGAATGTGAGTGAGGACAGCGCCTTTGGATCGATCCTCAAAGGCGACGAGCACCGCCAATACGAGGACGAGTTGAGTGACCGTGACTTTCATCTGATTCTTTCTCCTATCAGGGTGTGTGCCATCCGTCCTTAGGATGGGGAAAGCCGGGGTCGTACTGATTCACGACCTTGGCTCCGTCGGCGCCGATGAAAAATGTCTGCTTGAAATCCAAGTGCGCGGCATGACCATCCGCGTAGAGATAATTGGCCTTTCTGTTGTGACGCCAGATTTGGAGGCTGAATTGCGGATCCGCGTACGGGTCCCCCTCGTTCGGATTGACTAACCAGCCTTCAGGATGGAAGTGATCCGGGAAAATCGGCGTCCCGCCGGCATCTTTCTCCGCAATCTCGGCGGCGAAGACCACTTGGCTGGGGTTTCTAAATAAACGCGTCTGCTGTCGCCACCCAAACGGCGCAAGACCGAGCGGGTTTTCGGGAAACCAGTCATGCTGAAGCGGTCCCGTGTAAATATTGATCCCATAGCTGGTCACGCGCCGGAGGTTGGGATCAACGTGTTCGAGGTTGGGCGTTTGATCCGAGGGGCAGCGATACTGCAACTTTGATTCGGTGTGCGGCTCCAAGGTGTCCAGCCACGCCGTTCCAGGAACGTAGCCGCCGTGGGCCTGTGATAATGGAAAAATCCCGTCGCTTACGTTGAAATAGGCTTCCAGCGCCAGGCCGACGTTGTGCAGGTTCGCCATACACTTGATGCTTTGGCCGGACTGGCGGGCGCCGCTCAGCGCCGGAAGAATGATTGCAATGAGTAATGAGATGATGGCAATCACGACGAGCAGTTCGATCAATGTAAAGCCGCGTCGCTTCATGGCTTGAACCTCGTGGATGCAGTATCCGCTAAGAAATAACAGCCAGAATATTCACCTGCGCGCAAGCGCGCGTCACAAAAACGCACCTATTGCGCAGGCAACAATAAAACAATGATATCCAGATCAATTACCCATGATTGGGCTCTAACAAAACTCAACATGCCGTCATGACAAGGCGGGGTATAGACGCCCGCTCCACTGATTTTGCTAGAAGCTTCTAAGCGATGGGAGGTGCGCGAGGGGCGGCAGGGTTCACCCAATCCTGCCGAAGCAACGGAACTTCATGAAGGGTAAAAAGACTCGGCGTGAGATTGCCGATACAGGAGAGATCCGCCACAAAGACGACCAGGGCGGTCGCAGCGGTGTTCAGGAAGTAGCAAATCTGACAATCATGACTGCCGTGATCCTTATGCTCATGGCCGTGCCCATGTTCATGTTCATGTCCATGCATGGCGTGCAGCAACTCGACCGTGCCCATGCTCAACAACAGGAACGAGATCAGCAGAAGGATGGTTACAGAACGCCGGATCATGGTCGAAAACCGAAATAGTTGCTCTCAATTCATATTACATTGTAATACATCGCCGGTCATTGTCAAATTCCACGAGAATGGGAAAAAAACTGGCCAGCCACCGATTTGACGGCCCCAACGGCCATGAGGGACACCATGGAATAGCACGATGACCCTCTCCTGCCATTCGTTGTCGATGTCGTGGGTCGGTTTCCCCCATCGCAAGTGCATATGCCCCTCGATTCATCGCTGCAGCCTAGGGCACAGTTTTTTGTCGCCCGCGAGGCCGCGGCGAGCCCTCTACGCCTCGCCGACAAAGATGGTCGCGATGTCGGTAAAATGCAGGTCATCGCGCGCGAGCGCGTCATCGGGAGCGCCTGGCTCGGTGATCTGAAGAAGCGTCGCCTTGTCCGACGCGTCGAGATGTTCGAGATCGGCCATGCGGCGCAGGTACTTGCGCAGATATTCGGTCTGCATCGGTAAGAGTGGCGGCGACAACTGGAAGGTAAACGAGGCCGCCTTGATCTCACGCAGACCCGCGTTCTTGAGCACGCGCGGCCATCCGAAGGGCACGCGGCCGCGCTTGAGCCGATCGGCGGCGAGCCACTTGGTGGACGCCGCATGGATGCGGCTCTCGATGCCCGGCTCGCCGATCCCGATGTCCAGCGGCAAGAACCGCACCGAATACGCGTCCTCCCGGATCGCCACCCGCCCGCCCGGCTTTACCACGCGGGCCAGTTCACGCACACCCGCCACCGGATCGGCAAGGATGTGCATGGTGTGGCTCGACCATGCCAAATCGAAAGTGCCGGCCTCGAACGGCGTTCTGAGCACGTTGGCCTCGTAGGTGGTCACGATGTCCTTGAGATCGGACGCGGCAAAGCGCGCCTTCACAGCATGGATGGCTCTCGGATTGATGTCCAAGGCGGCGACGCGCCCCTCGCGGCAGCGCTCCGCGAAGAGCTGCACGTGATTCCCCTTGCCGCACCCTGCATCGAGAACGCTGGCGTCACGCGCCAGCCCCAGCGATCTGATCATCGCAAGGTCCTGTGGTTCCCAGAACCAGCGAGGGATCGTCTTCATCAATGTCGTGGCGGATTGCGGTCGCGCGACCTGCGGCGCGATTGCGCTCTGACCAGCGCTCGCGACTTCGGCCAAAGCCGCCGTCGCGCCGAACGCGGCGGCGGCTCTCAGGGCGTCGCGCCTTGTCATTGGTGTCGTTTTCATCTTTCGGTCCTTCCTATATGTATGTTCTGTGAACTGCGCCGGCGGTGGGTGGTGGCGAGCGATAACAAAGAACATCGCCTATTTAGTATTGCTTCAAACATTCTTACTCCTACTTGGTCTTCTTCTATACCGTTGGCTTACTTCTTATCCTCTCACATGCTTCTTCCTTCCTGCCCCTGTGGGCCATCATCCCTCGCTCACGACTTCATAGCCCGAGAGTAGCCAGGAACGGCTGAATGTCGGCGCCATTCGCACCATCGACGCCGTTGATGTCACTTCGCATGACGTAGTCAGGGTTTGTTTCCGTGCCGACTAACACACCGATGAACAATCCGATGTCGAGGTCATTCACCAATCCGTCGCCGTTGATATCGCCGGGAATCATTCCGGGAACCACACTCAGCGAGATCGTCGTCATCGCCGTCTCGGGAGGAAAACTCGAATCGAAATCGTTGATGCTGTCCTCGACTGAGAAATTGACCGAATACGGAGAATTCGAGGACGAGCCGAGATCGGGTGTTCCTGAAATCTCGCCGGTACCGGGGTCCAACGTCAGGCCCGCCGGCAATCCGGATGCGGCCCACTGTTTGAACGGCGGCGTACCCTCAGCGTCCAGGAACACTGAATAAGGTTCACCCTCCGTCGCGTCCGGCAGTGCCTGCGTCACAATTTCGAGTGGCGCCTTCTTGATGCCCAGCGCTCCAAAAATCGCAATTCGGCCTGATCCCGTGTAGTCGTCTACATGAACGGCGTTGAGCGTCTTTTGACCGAAAGCAACGGTCGTTGCCCGGAACAAGTACGACTGTTGCCCTGCCGATACGTCGACCGCTGATCCGTCGCTTCGCGCAAATCCAACCGAAGCGTCTCCGTTCGGCCCCACGGCCAACACCGGGAGGGGTGAAGACGATTGCTGCCAGTCTGCGAGCATGAGGTAGTCGAGCCAAAACGTGAACGGATGCCGCTTGAACTGAACAGCCTGCATCGTGCCGTCGGCATATTCCAGAGTCACATTCAGTGAATCACCGGATGTGAAGTTGCCGGAACCGGCAATTAGAAACTCGACGCTCAGGTATTGATCCTCCTGGCCGTTGCTAATGAGATCAATGGTTGCCATGGACGACGAAGATCCGTCATCAAAGAGCGCGTTGGCGTTGCTGCCGGAAAGCAATGATCCATCGGCGCCACCCAGCTGAAACTCGTTCAGCGCACCGTCCACCGGCAACCCGGCCGATGTGCCGTAGAGTCCGTTGAGCAACCAGGAATGTCCGGCTCCGTCGAATGACACCGGCGTGTCGGACAAATCGCTGTCCACAAGATCGGCATTGAAGACCGAAGTCATGTCGAACGGCACGTACGCTCCTCGACCCGGCACGGTCGTCCAGAAGTGAGTCACAGGATCGGAATCCTCGAAGTCAACGTTGGACGTGAACTGAAAGGTCCAACTCACCAGCCCGGGCCGACGCATCAGCCAGAAGGGATGAAAGTGGGCGTCACCTTCGTCCCCAAAGAACGCTGTGTCCCCATCGAATGTCATCAGCGGTTGCCCGAAGACGCTGTAGTAGGCAAATTCGGCCGGGTCGCTGTACGACAGGCGGCGCGTATAGATCTCGAATGACGAAACCGGAACAGGCAGCTTGCTCAACGAAGGGAAATAGGGCGTGATCGCGTAGTCCGTTCCGATATCCGCCAGTGAGCGCGTCCCGAACGAAAATCCGCCGAATTCGGGCGCCTTAAAGGTGTCGGCCCCCGTATTATTTCCGGGATCGATGCGCCGAACGCCTACAACGTCACCTTCGAATATCCCCGGCCCGTCCAGGGAAATGCCCTGAGTCCCGCCCGCCGAGAACAGCTTCAGCGAGTTCACATCTCCGTCCGGACAGAGGGCGTCCGGTTGTGTCGGTTCACCACCGCAAACGCCCGCGACAATGTGCGGCCTGCAAGCCGCATCAACGCAGGACGAAACGCCCTGAGGTTCGCCGGCCGCAGCCAGGCAGTCAGCGACCGCAATCGACTGACAAGTGCCATTGGGGAGGCAGCAGGCTTCGATCTGAGCCCAGGCCACTTGCGGGCTGACAGCCAGCATCGATGCCACCAAGACTCCGCACAGAATTCTGAAACTGTCTATACTCATATCATGATTCTCCTGATTACTTGTACCAACCGGCATCCGAATGCGGAAAGCCGGGGTCATACTGGTTGATTTCCAAGCGAATGCCGCTCGAGCCGACGAGGAACGTTTGCTCAAATCGAAGCGCGGCGGCGTGACCGTCTGCGTAGAGGTAATTCGCCTTTCGCAGATGTCGATGAATCTGCAGGCTGAAGATCGGATCGTCGCCCGCACCTCCCTGACCTGCATTCGTCCGCCATTGTTCGGGATGGAAGTGATCGGGAACGATCGGGTTCCCCCACGCATCCTTCTCCGCGATCTCCGCGGCGAACACGATGTTGGCCGATTGGGCCCCCATCCGCGTTTGCGAACGATGTCCGAACGGCGGAATCCCCAGTGGATTGCCCTCGAACCACCCATGCTGCAAAGGACTGGTGAAGATGTTGATCCCATAGCTCGTGACGCGTCGCAGGGCCGGGTCGGCATGTCCCAGTCGCGGGGATCGGTCGTCCGGGCATTGGTATTGGAGCTTGCTCTCCGAGTAAGGCTCAAGCGTGTCCAGCCATGCCCAACCAGGCTGGCCACCACCGTGCGCCTGCGAGAGGGGAAACTCATCGTTACTCGTGAAGAAATAGGCGTGCAAAGCGAGCCCCATATTCTTCATGTTCGCTAGACACTTCGCCTTCCGTGCCGATGATCGCGCACTGCTCAATGCGGGCAACAGGACTGCCAGCAAGAGCGATATGATGGCAATCACGACGAGCAGTTCGATCAATGTAAAGCCGCGTCGCTTCATGGCTTGAACCTCGCGGATTCGTTATCCACAATAAATAACAATTCGATATTCACCTGTGCGCAAGCGCACGTTACAAAACGCACCTATTGCGCAGGCAACAACAAAGCGTTGATATCCAGATCAATGACTCATGATTGGGGTCTAGCAAAACTCAACCTGCCGTTAAGACAAGGCAGGCAGAGACGCCCCGACGCTCTGATTTTGCTAGAGGCTTCTAAGCGATGGGAGGTGCGCGAGGGGCGGCTGGGTTCACCCAATCCTGCCGAAGCAACGGAACTTCATGAAGGGTAAAAAAACGCGGTATGAGGTTTCCGATACAGAAGAGAACCACCACAAAGGCGACCAGGACGGTCGTGGCGGTGTTCAGAAAGTAGCAAATCTGACAATCATGGCTGGCATGATCCTTGTGCTCATGCTCATGCCCGTGCCCGTGCCCGTGCCCGTGCCCGTGCCCGTGCATGGCGTGCAGCAACTCGACCGTGCCCATGCTCAGCAACAGCAACGAGATCAGCAACAAGATGGTGACAGCACGCCGGATCATTGTCGACAACCGAAAGAATCGCTTTCAATTCGTATTACATTGTAATACGTCGCCGGTCGTTGTCAACTCCCAGCGTAGTTTGCATAGGACACTCGGTGTGATTGAACCTATCTCGTGTTACAAGTCGATGCGCAGCTACACCTGCAAATCAAGAAGCGATTCAGCAAGTGCGCCGCGATCAGAAGCAGTCCCCCGAAGGGCGTCAGCCAAGCCCCGAAACCCGCAACAGTCGGTACGCCTGTGTGAGTTCCAAATACGCGCTGATCATCAGAATTCTCATCGTTGGCCTGAGTCCCTGTACAAGCCGAATTGCATCCTTCGACCAGGCAGGCACTCGTATGTGGATTGTCGGATCCGGCGCTCGACCCGGTTGTGGCGGCGTTAGCGGTTGGGCAGCAATGGGTCGAGCCCGAGTATGCCGCCGCAGTGATCAAGACGATTCCACCGAATGCGGTCATTCCTGGGATAAGCCTGCGATGCTGCCTCCACCCCGGCACGAATGAAGAGATTGCGATGGCGAGACAAATGACGGCCATCCACTGGTGGAATGCGGCATCCGCAAGGAATCCCAAGCCAATGAGCGGCAACAATCCGATCACAAAGGGCATGGCGGCGCAGTGGATTGCGCACAAGAGCGAAGCGACAACGCCCAACCCATCTCGCAGCGCACCGGGCGTCGAAGTGGCGTCGGCCTGCGTCAGAACTGCGGTCGATGTGTCGTTCTGGCTTTCACCCAATTGAAGATCGGTTGAATGGGTGATTGTTGAGGCAGGCATGGGCGATCTCCATCATGTTGATAAGCGGGCCAGCGGCGATTCTTATTGCAAAAGCATTTGCATATGCAAATCAGGTAATATAGCAAATGCGAATGCGTTTGCAACTGGTCCGGCGTTGAGATATCATGGAAAATTAGAGCCCCTATTCAACGAAACCCACGAGTTCGAGGAGGCCGTGGAAATGCAACGCCAGACACTACAACGAGTTGCGATCGAGGCGGCCTTTAAGGATGCGAAGCGCCCGTTAGCCCCTGTCGAGGTACTGGAGGCCGCGCGTGCAGACGTTCCAACGCTGAACCTCGCGACCGTGTACCGAACGCTGAAGCGGATGATCCAGGATCATTTTATCCATCCGGTCGAGCTGCCCGGCGAGTCAGCGCGATACGAGCTCCAAGCGGCGGCCAACCAACATCATCATCACTTCAGGTGCCGCAAGTGCGATTTGGTCTATGACCTTGAGGGCTGCGTCGATGGCCTGCAGAGTTTGCTGCCCGAGGGCTTTCGGATGACCGGCCACGACATCGTGATCTATGGTGATTGTACCGCGTGTAACACATGACTCGACCAACGCCAGGTAGGACGGGGATTGGGTCGCGCGTCAGCGGCGGCTTGTTCGCTTTGATAATCGCGACCGTCGTGGTTTGCGTCATCGGATCCGCCTTGCACCCGCGGACGCTGCTTCTCTTGCCGTCTCTGATCGTCGTTCTTGTGGCGGGAATCGCGTGGCCTTGGCTGACCGTTTTTGGTCTACGGGGCGTCTTACGATTTGAGACTGATCGCGTCCACGAACAGGAGCAACTCGCCGCGCATCTGCTCATGCGACAAATATCTTTATTCCCTGCATGGGGCGTCGTGATGGAAGCCGGGCTTGCAGATTCGCGAAGATTGCCGACCTTGTTCCCCCTAAAAACGACGACGCTCAAACTGTTGTTCGTACCGCCGCATCGAGGCGAATTTCCACTTACAAAGCCCCGCGTGTTGACAGGATTCCCGTTCGGTCTATTGACCGCTGGCAAGGCGATACGCGTCGCATCGCCTCTCATCGTCTGGCCAAGGGTCTTCCCTGTGGCGCCGCCGCCCGATTGGGCTCGCACCGATATGGCGACGGGACATATTGACACCCGTCGCGCCGGTACGGATGGCGAAACATGCGGGGTGCGCGCTTACCGGCGCGGGGATCCAATGCGTTGGATTCACTGGCCTCAGACGGCACGACACGATCGGATGATCGTACGGGAATTCCAGGCAACAGCTACGCCGCGTATGTTGATCATACTGGATTGCAACATCGATGCTCATGTAGGAATGGGGACTGACTGTTCATTTGAGTGGGCGGTTCGAATAACCGCGAGCCTGGCGGTCGGCTGGCTTGACTGTGGCGCAGAAGTTGAAATCCAGGCGGGACCGTTGCGAATATCCGTTGCAGGCGGAACGCACCAGCGCAAGTCTATCCTCGATACGCTTGCAAGGGTCAGTCTCTGCGAATCGGATGTTGCACCGCTGAATCCCCCGCGAGACACATCGCTTGTGTTCATCAGTACGGATTTGGGATGGCGTGGTCTGCCCCAGGGTCGATCCCGCTGGTGGCGTGGTTTCTCCCTCGCGAATAAGGGCTTCGGCGGTGATCGCCCTATGCCTCCGATCTATGGTGACCGCGTCGTCACGGTGGAGAGTCCATTGGATGTTCCATCCGCACTGATGGGCGTGAAGCGGGGACTTATCGATGTCGCGTAACTGCCGCCCCCCAAGACTTGACACGCATCTGCTGTTGCTATCGATCGTCAGCGCCGGCTCCCTTTCCGCCCGTTATGCGATTACCGAACCAGGGACGCCTCGCTATTGGCCTCCGACGATGATTATGGGCTATGTCGTCGGCGCATTGCTCCTGGCAGCCATTGGTTGTCGTTCGAGTTGGATGATCAAGCATCGTAATACCGTGAACGTCTATTCACGCGCCGGCAAGGCGATCGGGATCGGATTGCTTCTCGTGCCGTTTGCGTGGAGCGTTTTCGGATTCACGACATCGACGCGTTTTCTTCCACTGGAACAAGCAGCCATCGCGGCCCTTACAAACGTTGCGTTCTTCCTGGGAGCATTTCCTGGAATCAGCCGTAACGACAGTGCGGCGGTTGCCGTTTCGTTTTCGCTTGCGCTGGCGGCGCTGATGCTTGGAGATCATGCCGCGATTGCACCGTTGACTACGGTATTCGGTGGTCTTTGCGCCGCCTGGCTGGCGCATCGATATTGGCGAAACTCGTCGGCGCCGCCGTCGAATGGCGACAATGCTCATCCTCCGATCATTGCGTTGGGTTGTTTCGTCGTGTTTCTCGTTTGTGTGTCCGCCGCTTTTTCAGGCATTCGCGGCGGCCTTGCAAAGACGTGGGGCGAATGGATGCCGTCGTCGGGAGGGAGCCTGCGAGCGAACTCTGCAGCGCTTCTGGGCGCAGGCGATGGTGATTGGGCTGTCACCGGTCCAAACGCTCGTGGAACAGGTGCGGTCGATTCGGAGTATTTCCTGGAATCCGATCTGGCATCCATGTACGACGTGTTGACGGATGCCTACGGCGAACCGCTCACGGCAAAGGACTTGTTTCGCTCGATTTCCATTAGTCCCGATCAGATGTTGGATCCGCAGGGCGGGAAAGCGCCAGATTTCGGCGAGGCGGGACGGCAATTCTCACTTTATCGCCAGACGCGAAAGCAACACGATCGTTCTAAATCGGTGGATGCAAATGCACTGCTTTTTGTAGAGGGCGACACACCGTTGCATCTGGCGATGACCGTTTACGACGAATTCGACGGCGTCCGCTGGCACGAGCCTGAGGAGTCGATCGAAATCTGTCGATTTGAGGCGCGCGAGCCGGACGTCTCCTG
>JAKSDK010000105.1 GCA_022360095.1 Phycisphaerales bacterium | reverse complement strand
CTAAATGAGAAACAAAAGTGGATAAGGGTTACCATAATTAGAACAGAATATGATTAGGCAGTTCCCTTGTGTTTGAAAAAACATATCACATCATACATGTACATACCAATTTGCTTCATGTGGTTTTCAGTCTCTATTTCTCTCTTTCTTGCATTCAGCAAATCCTGTGCATAAAAATAAGTAAACAAATATACTGAAAAAACTCATCACCTCTCAGCCTTACTGTTTTCGGCTATTGCTAACAGTCAAATGATAATATATTACTTATATCATATTTTGTTAGCTTGGCGAGTGCAATGAGCTTTGTTACCTGTGTGTGTTGTAGTTCTTGCTGTACATTTCTCAGATGTTCACTCATGGCATAGATTCTATCAGAGTGTTCATCCTGTTGTTCTTTATATGACGTTATATTCTTCTGAGTGTCAGTTATCTTGGAGAGAAAAATTTTAGTTAGACTTTACCTAAAAACAAAGTACAGTATCATTTTGGATGACAGAACACTATCAGCCAAAATTCTAAGATTACTTTGTTGTTTATAAGAGAATCTAACTACAGTGTTTTGACAAGGAAGTTGGTGAGTAGCATAAACTTGTTACCAGTTACAAACATCTGTAAAATCTGTGTCTTTAGGGATGCATATCAGTTAGATTGTTAGTCTTAAACGAGTTACTCATAAAATTTTTGAGTTGAGAAGACGGATTTTCATAAAAGTGATGACATGTTCAAACTGGTCATTTTGTACAAGTCCATAGTTAGTTGGAAAACCTCACTTTGAGACTCAAAAAATCTGGACAAATTCCTCAGTTCTGCATATCTGCCAACTCGCATACATTACGCATGCATATTACACCTGAGGATCAAGATTGATCAAATACATACAGAGCAATTTCACATGCACAACTTACAATTCTAGATTACTTGTTAAGTAACCATTAACAAGAAATACGTATTCATTTCCACCAAATAGTTAAGCGAAAGGCTTGATCTCGGCAAGATCCCACAATCCCTTTCCTCAGTAATCGTGCCAAGATATGTGTGATATTGGCAAGACAGTATGAATAAATTATAGTGTATCGCAATGCTACATGCAGCAAACTTCAAAGGGAGGAATGGGCTCGCTAGAACTGATTGAGCAATACAGGGTATATAAACCTATATGGCAAT
>JAKSDK010001141.1 GCA_022360095.1 Phycisphaerales bacterium | reverse complement strand
CATTAGGGGACATCACGCGATCGGATGTTAAGGACGTGACCACGAATAACAAAACTAAACAATTATTGACCGAAATGGTAGTAACTTGTACAAGATAATAACAGCAGATCGAGCTTAACAGCCAATCATAACCTCGTACGCAAGGCTTAATCTCTTACCCCCTTCCCATTTTTGAAAGAGAAAGCCCTGGGACGAAGCTGAACCAATCGGAGAGCACCAAACTTACTTACAAAAGAATGTGTTGCAGGTTTTGTTTAACTGAAGCAAAGACGAGTTTTAATTTGAGGCTGAAATGAAATAGAAGAAGGAAAGAAAGAATGAAATAAGCGCCCCCTCCATTTAAATAAGCTTCCCGCTCTGCAGGATCAATTTGTGTGAAGTGTTACAAATTTTGTGATTAATACAGTTTATCATTTAAGAGGTTTTAAAAGAGACCAGGGCTTAATAACTTTCTTCCTAGGGAAAGGGGGAGGGGTATTTTAAAAAAGATATGAAGGAAGACGATTATCACAGCTGTATCAGACAAAAACGTAAATTTGTCATCGGATCATCAGTAAGTAAATGCTTTCATAACAAGGTAATGTAATAACGTCATCACCTTTAGCACAATCTATGAGAGCGTTTGCGAGGTAATTCTTTATAAAGTTTTTATGGTTCACGGAAATCTTTCAAAACTGAACGATCGGTATGATCGGGCCAACATCTACAGAAAACGGGTGTTTTTAATGCAATTTCAGACCTCACTGTAGTTTCACTCAATTTCAGCACCAACTGTGTAAAAACGAATGCAAAGCAGTCGATCATGATGATAGCTTTAGCCGATTGCTAGAGAATAGCACTAAGATTTGTCAAGGTTTGATTAGCATATTATATTATATTAGAAATTCTAGATTTTTTATTTTTATTTTTATTTTTCCTGGTCACAGTTTTAAGGGTTGATAACGCGGCACGTGGATAAAACTCTATCCTGTGAATAACGGAACTAGCGGGACGGTACCCCCTAATTCTCATCCACCGGATGGTGATTTATCCGCTGTGGATGACACTATTCTTTAATGTAACGTTTGATCAACAGAGGGCCAGCGTTTATTGCTTCTACTTGTTAAAACGTAATAAGTTAACAATTTCGTGAAACGTTCGCCACCGAAGAAGATTGGAAAACCATAATCTGGAACAACAAAGAAATAAAAGTTCAGAACAAGCCGGTTTATT
>JAKSDK010001878.1 GCA_022360095.1 Phycisphaerales bacterium | reverse complement strand
GTTAATGAATTAATGATAAATCCCAGAATAACCAGCACCTGAGAGGAAATGAAACTGGATTTCTCAGGGTGGACAACCAGACCCAACTTATCAAGCAAGACTGTGGTGTCTATAACATTTTTGACACAATGGTCGTAAGTCTGACCTTGTAAATAAAGGTCATCCAGATGTGCAATAGATATATGCCATTGTTTGTGTAAAGTGGCTAAAGGGGGTTTCAGAAGTTTTGTGTGAACTGGCGGGGGGCACACGACAACTCATTGGAAAGACAAGTGAATTCATAAAATTGATCTTTCCATTAAAAACTCAAGTACTTTCGATCCTCTCTTTTAACAGGGATGAAATAGTAACCATCCTTCATATCTTTGGATGCCATGAAGCAATTGGGTGTTACCAGCTTAATTATGGTCTGAAGAGAGTCCATCCTAAAACGATGATGCGTCACAAACTCATTAAAACTTTTGAGGTTAAGTATGAACCTAGAAGTTCCATCTTTCTTGGAAAGCAAGAAAATTCCTGATACAATCTGACCCGGAGAGTATTTCACTTTCATGATAACCCCTTTTTGGATCAATTTTTGTATTTCCTGGTGAAAGACAGAATATTCGTGCTCATTAAAGGCGTGGCCAGGAAGCCTATGTTGATTAGGGTCGGCAGAGAACTCAATACTGGCTCCCAAAATATCAGACAAAACTACACGATCTTTAGTAAGATCTTTCCATGCTGCAAAATGAGCAGCGACTCGCCCCGCCTTAAAGTTGTGGTAAAATGTAGTAAAATCACTTAACGAATCTCTTATTGATAACAGTTGGTCAATTATTTCTTTTCGTTGATCTGAGGCTTTTTCTGTCTGTCGGATGTGTATTGACCTTTCCATAAAAAATCTTTGTTACGCCCTTTCTTATAAAGCTCCTGGTGGCCAGAACGGTGGTTCCCTGTATAGGGGAGTCGCTGTGAAGAGTGACCCACAGAGTGGCTAATTTTGCTAGATTCCCTAGCATCCCGCAGCTGTTTGGCGAGCTCATCCCCGAATAAATATTGGCTAGTCAGGGGTACTTCAGCACTACAGATGGTAGAGTATTCCTGCTTTAAAGAGGCTTGATCTGTTTTCTTCGGAACTGAGCCAACTGGGTGTTGACGTGGCCCAACAAGGGAATAACATCAACAGACTGCGTGATTAAATTGGAATTCGTTGAACAAGAGGCCTTTTGCAGCAAAATATTAGTTGTCTGTAGGGTCGCAAAAGTAACTTTACGCACTACCTGTTGCATGTTTGACAACTGGAGATCAATTTTCCTTCTACTGGGGTTAAGTTGGTTCCATATTTTGAGGTTGACCTTTGTGCCTTTGATGTCTTCACAATTTTCAGGTCGCTTATATTTGTCGAGCAAGTTTTTCAACTTGTCTGAAAAGAGTTTCTTCCCCCAACGCTTTGTGGCTATGTCTGCCAGTTGCTGCATGGTTTGATCGCTGGTGGCGTCATCATCCTCAAAACCATTAGCAATATCTTGGAGGATCTTAGCGTCCAGGATGGGAGTTTCCCGCGCTTGGCCGGTGGCCGATGATTGCTCGGTGAGCAGTTTTAGATCTTCATCATCAAGGTCATCCTGCGCATGAAGGCTTAAATTGTCGTCCGAT
>JAKSDK010001180.1 GCA_022360095.1 Phycisphaerales bacterium | reverse complement strand
TGCTAAACGCAACAAACCTGATTGAAATGAAAGTTAAATACTCACGTTTTCGCCACAACGCCAAACAGACCAGTTTCACGTCGCCGACGGGACCACGACGGCCAGGTGGTGAGCAGGAGCATGCGCAATATCCAACAAATGATGATGTCACGTCCGGTTGAAGTTGCCGTCGCCCCGAAAACGTCTCTATCTTAAGTTCCCTAGTATTTAAGCCTCGGTAGCGTACAGTCACGCACTATAATAGGCCAGGGTAAAAAGGGTTTGGCTCGTTATTTTTATCGTATATTAAGAAAATACTACATTGCTCCTCTAAACCGTGCTTTTTTGCTTCAAATATAACACACATGAAAGCATTTCTTGATATGCCTCTTGAAATTATAGCTTCTTCGGACATTTCATTAAAATGGCGTCCGCCTTTACGAAGGTGTCCGCATGCGGGTGATGTCCGCTAACGAAGGTTTCGACGGAAGTGTTAACCGAAAAGCAAGCACCAGTGGAGAAATAAAGAGGAATTTCTAAGAATTAAAAGATTTAAAAAGATTGTTGAGTCATGGCTTACGGACGAACGTAAAGGGAAATTCCGAGAATAATAGTGCAAGAAGTATCAGGTCAAGTCCGTTTATTGCAGTTTCTGAGAAGTGAACATGTGCTCTCTAAAACTGAAACTCAGAGAAAATACACATCAAATAACGCTTTAAATTTAGATGTCTTAAGCAAGTGAACGCCAAACCGAGATCATTAAAACTAATGTCTGCTGAGTGAGACAGTGTAAACCAGCTCAGTGGTCCTTAATTTATTGACCAGGGATATAAACCTCAGCAGAAGTCTTCCTTGCCTTTGATGTTTCGAACTGTTTTGATGTGTTCTTCCACAGTTCAGTGTTCAGTGAAGTTACAGTACATGAGAACTATTTAGTAGCTGAGTAGTTGCGAAATTGAGGATTTCTAAGTTAACAGCACATTTGACTGCGTGTAGCATGAAATTCTAAAAACTTGCGGAAGACTGGGATAGAAAAAAAAATCCATTTTATGCAATTTCTAAGAAATGCGCGCTATTTTACACTTGGTCCCTAATAATTTGAAATTAGAAAAATTATGTTCAATTAAAAGCAAATACGCTTCAAAATTCTTGTCCGACTTTGCCTTTTCAGTTGTTTGAAACGGTGGGTATCCTAATCAAGTTGCAGCTAATTACCTGGTTTTCCAAAACAAGTTATTTTAATGACTATTTGTTCTATTGTAGTCACGCTAGCATTAAAGTTTCATAGATTATAGCGGAGCTCTCGCGCGCACAAAGCTCACGCCAGCGGACCACCATGGGTAAGTAAATGTACCCATCCCGGAAAATTTGGTAATCACGTGACCGTACACCGACCTCCTTCGACCGTCCGTCCGTACGACAGGCATACCAATGTAAAATAACTCAATCAACAGGTATGGCAACCCAAATGCAACGCGAGGCTATTTTGGCGGGAAATCGCATAGCCACCCGCGTCTTGTAAAGCAGAGACAACTAAAGAGTCAATAAAGACGAAAACGAAAAGCGGAAATTGTTT
>JAKSDK010001191.1 GCA_022360095.1 Phycisphaerales bacterium | reverse complement strand
CCAAAAATTAACGCATGCGCACCATGCGTTCGCGTCTTATGTAAGACGCGAAGGTCATTTATAGGAAGTTTTTCTCGTCTTCGCTAAGACGCGTCTTATCTAAGAACAGGTGTTAAGGGCTGTTCTAAAATAAGACGCGTCTTAGCTAAATAGCCTCTTATTTTAGACGAAATGTGCCGTTCATACGGAAAGTTCGCGTCTTATTTTTCCTCGTATAAATGGGCTTATTGTCTCACCGCCGCTTTGAATTGTGATGTTTTTCTTCCTACAAAATTCGTCTCTTTTGTTTTCAATCACTCGCTCTAGCTCTTTCTCTGTTATCCACGTGAGTGTAAACATCAAAAATAACGTCGAACAAGACACGACTTTGCCGTTGTTTTTTCTTTCTTATGGGCGGCCATGCGATTTCTTTCCGAATAAAACCTTGAGTTGCATTTCGGTAGTCATACCTGTTGATTGAATTATTTTACATTGGCATGCCTGTGGTGCGGACGGACTCTCGGTCGGTCGGTCGGTCGGTGTACGGTCACGTGATTACCAATTTTCTCGGATGAGTAATTTACCACATTTTCTTACCCATGCTGCTCCGCTGGGCGCGCTTGGCGCGCGAGAGCTCCGCTGTCAAAGACGCGCATAAGTGCTTTTCCGAGTTAGAGTATTTGTCCAGTGGTTTTTTGCGCCTGTAACCTGTCGGCTATTTCGTGGGTATTTTTGGCGTTTGTGGGAGTTCCAAAAGGCAATGAACGTATTCATGGCATAGGAAAATGAAGTCTCTTATTGATTCGTCTTTTACAGCATGGAGAGGAATTCGACACTTTACCTCAATGGGAATACTGCGATTGCAACCACAAAACCATCTGGTACGGGGTTTTATTTGCTACTAAAGGGCTTCTTCTACTCTTTGGAGTCTTCCTCGCTTGGGAAACACGACACGTGAAGATACCAGCCCTCAATGACTCACGCTATGTTGGGATGTCTGTGTACAATGTCGTCATATTAAGCGTTGTTGGTGTGCCTGCGGCGCTAATGATTGAGAAGCAACAGAACGCTACTTTTGCCCTTGCAGCTGTGTTTGTTCTTTTCTGTACGACTGTGACCCTGTGTTTGGTCTTTGTGCCCAAGGTAAACATACAGCACTGTTAAAATAATAATAATGATATTG
>JAKSDK010001074.1 GCA_022360095.1 Phycisphaerales bacterium | reverse complement strand
TAAACCCGCTTTCGTCTGCATTTCATCTGCGCAAGTTAAAGGCTCGTGCTAAGGTTGGAACGACAACAACATGATCTTTCTTCTTTGAAAAA
Organism: Phycisphaerales bacterium; assembly: GCA_022360095.1. Lineage (GTDB taxonomy): Bacteria > Planctomycetota > Phycisphaerae > UBA1845 > UTPLA1 > JAKSDK01. The sequence continues at coordinate 1,737 of JAKSDK010001074.1, read as the reverse complement.
CCAAACCTGGATGGGTTGACTCGAGCTCCAGTACTATCTGTACTATTGACCAAATCATAAATAGCTATAAATCATCGGCCCTGCTACTTCCAAACATCATCTCTTCGCAAAAAGCATAAGATTTTGACTTGCCATGAATTATCTCTGTCGGTAAAACCATTTCATCACTCATACTGCATACGAGATTACCTTTGTTTGGCAAGCGACGGTCCAAAGACTGAAGATGCTCTTCCCGACAAACGTGCTACTTTCATGCCGGCTTTGAAAGTTCGTGCGAGATCGCATTGTGATACTAATAGTATCTGTCTTTCGTCTCAGCTCCTCTTCCATCAGTGACGCAAAGTACACAAGTCATGACAGATTAGTGGCTATAAACTGGATCCTAATTAGGTTTTTACAAGGATACAGGAAACTTCCTCCCTGTGGTGAATTTCAAAGTCGTATGGATCTCGTCATAAACGCTCGAATGTTTCATTTGTCTATCCAATGGCGTATCTGTCAAAGCCCGCGATGATCGCATTGAGATTACGCTTGTCTTCTTGACTTTAATCAAAGCCGTTGTAGGTTTTCACAGCTTGTGGGCCTATCGAATAAAGAAATAGTGTGATTGTATATTCCTCTGTTTGTCTGTTTAACTGCGCCACGATTTCATACTTCTTCTGTTGTTGCTTATAACTTCCAGATCTCGCACTTGTTTCTCGAGGACAGATTCAATCCTCTCGGCCGTTGTATACCTTGCAATGGCACCGCTGGTTGTTGTCCAGCATTAGGAGCTGGTTGTTCAGCAATCAGTTGGGCCTCTGCGGCTGGTTCTGCAACCTCTGCATCGCTCATTCTGTTTGATTTACCGCCGCGACCATGTTAAGTTCTCTGATCAGTCTTTATTAGAACAGATCATCAACTGAGGAGCAGTTACACATGGAGGGAAATCTGACACAAGATCTACACGTGTTCGGTGTCTTATTACATTTATACGTAACATCTTTGTGACAAGAAACCTCAATGTAGCGTGTGAATTGAGGTTGTCCGCTGTTGTTTGCCACACTTTTCCTCTTTCAACTGTCTTCGCCTTTAGACGATACCGTTCCAATAACAAAACCTCCTGAGCGAGGGCAAGGTCGTCCTTGTTTATCCATTCTATTACCACACTTAATAATATACACAAAAAAATAACGCAATTCTGATTGGCTGAGAAAGGAGTGCAGTTCTTCTGTAACACGAGTGCAAATTTGTAACGCGAGTGCTAAACTTGTAACACTAGTGCAATTTACAAATGGTTTCTGATTGGATGAAAATACAAAAGAACCAAGAACCAATCAGATTATAGCTGTTTTAACAATAAAATTCAAGAATATGGCCATAGCCTGCGAAACTGAACATCCGTTTCTCCTCGCTCTTCGCCGCTGGGGACATTTACCGAGGAGCAACGTCTGCGACTCAGCAACAGAAATTCCATACTGATGACGTAAAATCTGTCCGGAATCCAGTCAGAAGCGCTGATTGGTCGACAGAGTAGTTACATTGTTTTAGCTATTGTTTACGAATGACAGACAAAAGGCCGCAAAGGTCAAATGTAAACGTGAAGAATCTCTAACAAAACAGTCAATATTTCTGGAATGTAATCTTCTCTGGAAGAAGCATTTGAGTTTTGCTGGAGCTGGTTGGCAGATGAACACAACACTTCACCAAAATGGACCAGAAGACACGCAAAATTGGACAAATTTATATTTGGAACCC
>JAKSDK010001528.1 GCA_022360095.1 Phycisphaerales bacterium | reverse complement strand
GAAAAAAAGGCCAAAGAAGATCCTAAGACTAAGAATTATAATAATGTTAATAGTCGTAAGAACTTAAGACAGTATAAAAAAGAAGAGCCTGTTCTCCCCGAAATTTTAGATTCAGAGGAAAATGATGGGGAGGCACAAGCACAAGAAATTGTTGTAGGACGAAAACTTAGTGCCGAATCAGTTAAGAAACTAATTCCTCAACGAGAAGTATTTACTCCGGCCGAGAAGAAGCGTTTTACTGGAATAGTAGTTCAATATCTTTCTGATTTTAAAAATGAGGAACCTACAGCTTTTGATCTTGATGATATTTTTGAAATAGCTAAGGTGGAGATATTAGAAACCCGCCTATTGAAAGCTTCCAAATCAGATGAAGCAGTTTTAGTTACAATCACTCAATCATTAGAACGCCTGTATAAGCGTAAGCAAGAAGCGAAAAAAAATCTTTCTGCACGCCGTGCCGATCGTAAGGACTCAAGAGCTTCTCAGGACATTAATATAGTTGATTTAGTTGTACTTTTTGATAGAGAACAGAAGGCCGCTAACCAACAGCGAATTGAAGAAATGCTTAAAGAAGAAGCAGGCACAGCAGAGGAGCTCAATAAAGTTCTCGACGAGGACGGATACTAATTGCTTCAAAAAGATGATCCAGAGTTTTTACAATCAGCTGGTAAATTAATCAGCTTTTATAGAGAATATCCTGAAATAGCCGCAGAAGACCTTTTGGGAATAAAACTCTCAAATATCCAGAAGGTAGTCTTGCGGTCTATGTGGTTTAAGAACTATGTAATGGCCATCATGTGTCGTGGCGCCGGAAAAACTTTTCTCCTTGCAGTAGTAGCTTGTCTAAAAGGAATGCTTTATCCTGGCCACCGTATAGGTCTTCTTGCGCCTACTTTTCGTCAGTCTAAATTAATTTTTGATGAGTGCAATAGATTATGGCAACGCTCTACTATTTTTCAAGCCGCCACAGAGCGCAAACCTACTCAACAATCTGATAATTGTTATATTAGATTTAAATCAGTAGCTGGACAACCTGGATCTTTAATTCAAGCAATCCCTTTAGGAGATGGTACTAAGATTAGAGGTTCCCGTTTTTTTACTATAGTTGCCGACGAGTTTCCACATATTCCTGAAGAAATTTTCAATAT
>JAKSDK010001818.1 GCA_022360095.1 Phycisphaerales bacterium | reverse complement strand
TCATTTCATTCTTTTGATACTGGCTTGTATCAAAATGTGATCTGCAAAACAAATCATTAAAGGCTGGGTCGGTTATTTAAACGCCGAAGTCTTACTTAAACCGCGGTTTATGAAATCTTTGGACCTCCAGATTAGAAGACAAATGCCTTTCTAGTCTACGCTTAATGCTTTCATGAAACTGGTCACGATAAATGATGTTTACGTTAAAGCGTTCGGCAAACTCAAAATGGCTAATTATTTAGAACGCAGTTTTGTTAAACACTGGCTAAACTTTGTTTAAATAACTGTACCATTAACTCTACTACAATAACCATACACCTTAACTATACTCAAGGAAGAAAGAAGAAGAAAAAATGATAATAACGTTAAATGGAAATAAAATTATTTCACAAAAAAAAGACAATATTACCTACTAATACCAATTATCACCTATCACACTAAACGAATTAGCGAAAAAGGATACTAACGAAAACAAAAATTGATTGTTGTGTCAAATCAAAGATTTATTAAAAGGCTATTTGTTTGATATTTAGAAGCTCAAAATTACGCTTATGAAATCCGGCTGCCAGGTTTATTGTTTTGGACATATTTCTTCCACAAGCGTCTTAAAAAGTTCGCTTTCCTGTAGAAAAAAATGATGTCTGCTCTCTGTTTATTTAACGAAATAAAGAGAGCTTTTCTTTTTTCAAGCAATCTAATTCCACGAACATTAAGTGAAAAAATTATAAAATTTACATTTTCGTTGTTGCTCAGGACGAATTTTAGTCATCAAAACTGTGCAAAAACTGGCAGCTGGAAAAATACGACACTTCATAATAGGCAAAACAGTAGTCATCTAAGAAAACTCAACAAAACACTGCTCACAAGCTCAGTACAAAACATAATAAACATTATTAGTAACAAGAACACGAAAATCGAACAAAAGACTCAACGAAACCTTTTTAGGACTAGTAAATTTAGTTCAGGAACAGCGGTTTTTTATTTTCATAAATCATTCCCATTTACTAAGAACAGGTTTAAGGAAGAGAGACATCAAGTTTCATTTCCTCCCGAAAATTTTCCAGTAGAATGACCGAAGAAATAATGTTGCATTTTCGACTTTCCATCCTGG
>JAKSDK010000455.1 GCA_022360095.1 Phycisphaerales bacterium | reverse complement strand
ATCATCGCGGCGCGCGAATTGCGGCGCTACGGCATTACGGTGAACGCGATCGCGCCGATTGCGTATACGCGGCTGACGGACGATCTGCGGGAATATTCGGAAGACGACAAAGCGGAGCGCGCGCCTGATCGGGTTGCGCCGATTGTCACTTGGCTGGCATCGGAGGAATCCAAGGAGGTTTCGGGCCGCGTCTTCGAAGCGGGTGGCGGGCTGTTGGCGATTGCCGAAAGCTGGCACCGCGGCCCTACCCATGATCATCAACAAGATCCCACCAAGCTCGGTCCCATCGTCAAAGAGATGATGTCCAAGGCACGCAAGAATGCGGGCATGGACGGCCAAGAGTTGGACTAATTGATTGCTTGGCCAGCCCGCTCCCCCATCCCAACCACCCCTAGGGTACCATGTCGGGTGGCTGGGATGGGGGAGCGGGCTGGCCGGGCCAAGGGATAAACAATGTACCCAGGATTTCACGCACAAGAATTTCCGGATAAGCCCGCCGTCATCAACGCGGCGACGGAAGAAACCGTTACCTATAAAGAGCTCAACGCCCGTTCCAACCAGCTTGCGCAATATCTGCATGCGGAGGGCTTGCGCCGGGGCGATCATGTCGCGCTGTTCATCGAAAACGATGTGCGCTTCTTCGAATGTCTTTGGGCAGCCATGCGGTCGGGCCTCTATATCACCGCCATCAATCGATATCTGACCGACGACGAAGCGGCCTATATCATCAATGATTGTGAAGCCAAGGCGCTGATCACCTCCTTCCGCCGTGCCGATGTGGCGAAGGACTTGCCGCCGCTGACGCCAAATTGTTCCATCCGGCTAATGATGCGCGGCACCATAGACGGCTATGCTTCCTACGAAGACACGATTGCGGCGCACAGCGCGGACAACATTGCCGAGGAATGGCGCGGTGACATGATGCTTTATAGCTCTGGCACCACGGGCCGGCCAAAGGGCGTCAAGCGCCCTTTGATGGACTGTAAGGTATATGAGGACGACCGGCTGCGGGAAGCCTTGTCGACCGTTTATGAATTTGGCGATGACACGATCTATCTGTCGCCGGCCCCACT
>JAKSDK010001704.1 GCA_022360095.1 Phycisphaerales bacterium | reverse complement strand
ACAATATTCTTATTGCCCGGAGGCAATGAAAACTAAGCCAATTATAAACTGGACAGATATAAATATATTAAAAGGAACTTTGTTATTGAGAATACAAAAAAACAGGACTGACAAAGGCTTACTAACCCTAATAATGATCGTATGGAGGTTGAGGAATACACAGAGTAGACAGTGTAAACTATCGTGTTTTCTGGAAGCAAGCCAAAAAACAATAATCAATAAAATATTAACGCTCGTGTAAAACTAAAGAAGACATTGTCAAGATTCATCCATTCAAAGTTGAAAAATAATACGTATAGTTCGAGAAGAATGTGTAAGCGGGATCAGTATCGTGTTTGCTCGTTTCTTTACATGCGAACAAGAGAACGCTTATTCTTAAAACATTTTCTCCCACCAATATGGAAGAGAGTTGTAAAACGAAACATGCTAGATAAGTTATCCATTCACAGCTAATTAATGTAATATTTAGTTCTAAGGCCAGTAATTGCCTCAAATTATCGGGTTTCCATTTTATTGCACTGTCTGCACGAATCTTTCAAACATATATTAACTATCAATCCTTTTCAAATTTTAAATATCATGATGAGGATCAAATTACTTTTAAGGCATATTTCCCGGGAGATATCATGAGTATTTAATAATTATCAACCTGGGTGTATTTCCATAATATTGTCACGTGTTTCTGCTGCCTGTGCTAAGAAAGAGGGTCTGTGAACAGGCTACTGGGAGGTTACGTTTCTAAATTTTATTTGAAGTTACAGTAGCTGTTACTGAATTCCACCGCGGAACTGATGGAACTTTTTCATGCATGAGAAGCATATGAATTGATGAATCTCAGGCAAAACATTGCTTAAGTAAACTGGTGTATTTTAAAAAGGTTACCTTTTTTTTATTATTTATCATATACTTATTTATTTATTATAACTAAAAAATACACAAAACAATACAAGTAAATGTCAAATTTACAGAAATTATAATATGTAACATTATTTGCTATATACCATAAGAAGGTTAATCTTTAGTTGTTAGCAAGTCCAAATTTAACGTTGTATTTTTCATTCTTACAGTAGTGTTTTAATCTCGGCTCACGGCCAATATACGGCTAAATTTTCTTGTAAATTGTCGAAAGAAATAAAGCGAGTTTATAAAACGAAATATATGTCTGTAACATTCTGTATAATTGCTGCGAGCTTAGCTAGCAGCAGACCTATTTCACTCAGATATTTTTCCTGTGATTTTACTGCTCTGACACTACAAGGGGTTGCACCTTAATGGGTACGAAAGGTATTTAGCGGAATTAGTTCCGAGATCTGCATAATTCTTCACATCATACAAGAGCCGATTGCAATAGTTGCCAGTTTTATCATTTATTCAAAATCATTCTCACCTCGATCAAAGTTAATCAGTGTGTTATTCGGCAATATGAGGACTTAAATGGATGTTTAGCCTTGAAGACATTCTTTAAATAACAGTTGTCATTCGTCAAGTTGTATTTTTGCTCGTGTTGCTATTTCTAGACAGTAGTTTGGTAAATTAAGAGTGAGATTCCTGTCATTTTCTCTTGCAGTACCCAAACAACGTAACTGATCTGAAACAACCTTTTTCCAGGGCTATTCCGTTGCCGGATAGCTTTT
>JAKSDK010000302.1 GCA_022360095.1 Phycisphaerales bacterium | reverse complement strand
CGACCCTTGGGTTCCACCCCCCCCCCCCCCCCCCCATACACACACACACACCCCCTTCCCTTGTACCACTTTGGGTGATGAATTTGCGTGTACGTCCGAAGTAGTGCATATAACTACTAGCGGCCTTAACCAATCAGAGCGCGAGCAAGACAATAGGAGTATTGTTTTTGAGGGTCACGTGACTCATTAGTATAGAAAAAACTTCATCGTTGTTCACGTGACCCATTTCGACCATCCAGAAAGCAGTAATCCCTAACTGCTCCCCAGGCCCCTCGCATTCATATAAAGGCACATACGTACATGGAATTAGTACACATGCGCACTTCTCCCAAATGCTTTTGCCCTGCGCAGTCACGTGAACGGGATCGTAGCACATGCGCAGACCGCCAAAATACTTCCCAGGTCCCCTGCATTAGTATGAGCACATTTCCGCATAGACCTACTACGCATGCGCAAACACTTTAAAGAATCCCCAGACCCCTTGCATTACCGGAAGTCAGTAATAACACACTGTATTAAGGTCAAAATCATATTATTTTTTGTTTAATGGATTCTCGAAAATCTCCTAATTACAGTCGGGACATGTGCGACGTCCTAGTGACGACACGCCCTTGAATGGGTTTACAAATCTAACAAAAGATTTTTACTTCATCCCCAATCCTCTCGTAGCCATAGGGATGACTCGATTTGGTTTCAACATCTACCACCCGCTTATCAAAAACCAACCCATACTGCTTTTGCGCGCGGAACGACTTGAATTTGTTTCTGTTCTAAATCTCTTCGGCGTGACTATGTTCAAGGTAGGACGAGAGTCCTGAGGAGTCTCTAATTCCGATAAAATATTGTCTTTCATGGTGTCAAAATTTTAAGACGGCCGACCCGCGGACGTTCTAGGTGAAACCGCGTTCTTTGCAAACGACTTTGCCAGCACGTGTCTGGTTCCAATAATTCTTAGCGCCACCGGAAACAAACTCAGTGATCACATCTACATCCAGTTCGTCGGTCATGTCGCCCAAAAAAATCACCAATGGCGATGCAAGGCTGGCCAGGACACCACTTGTACACCACACTGTCGGTATCTTAATAAAGGTCTTGCTTTTGAAGGGTGTCGAGGGACTTTTATAGTTTCAGCCTGGCATGACTCGTTGTGAAAGCCGCTATGAAGATGTTAGTCTTGGTCCCTTTGACCGCATTCTCTTTGACACTGGTGTAGACGGCCTCCAAGATGTCGTCGGTACACAATCGGAAAGTGCTGATATCGAGAGCTGAATCGGAGATGAGAGTAAACAAATGGGCAGGGTCTTGGACGGTGACCGTGGTGTGT
>JAKSDK010000319.1 GCA_022360095.1 Phycisphaerales bacterium | reverse complement strand
TGATCCACCGTTCCACCAACATCCGTGCCGATGTAGTTGCATTCGATACGGTTTACACCATTCGTCCTGAGTTCGATTCCGTCACCGGAAAACCGATTGATGATGAGCCCGCGCACGGTGCTGCTTCCAGCGGTGATCAGCAGCCCGTCCGCGGAGCCCGCCAGCGAGCCGTCCAACTCGATGAACGGGACTCCGGTACATCCCGGCTGTGTCTTTCCGTCGATCACTACCGGATCCGTGATCGTAGGAAGCGGAGTGAGAGGTTGGATGGTGTGGGGGCCGGCACCGGGGATGTTGAAATCGATCACCTCCGTTCCGGGGGATGCGTTGGCATCGAGGATGGCCTGTCGTAGCGAACCCGCCCCCGAGTCGCCGGTATGGGTGACGGTGAACGAAGGCGTTGCGAAAAAGGTGGCATCCTTCAGCACGAGGCTAGCAATGGTGCCGTTGCTCCAGTCATGGGTGAACGAAAGGCAGGAGATGGCGTTCCACGTGAACGTGCTCGTATCGGCACGTCCCGAAGAACTCTGTTCCAGAGTCATGCCGTCCCAACTGTGATCGGGATCGATAACGGTCGAGGTCGGCGCCACGGAAAAATTCTCAACGCGCTCGGTCAGGGCATTGAGGTGGGCGATACCCAGAGTGAAATCGACCGGCGTGGAAAAGGTGATTGTCCAAGTGCAGGGAACGAAATCTCTGACATCGAGATCCGGTTGCGTGGCACTGGTGACAAAGTAGTTCCCATTGGTTATCGTGACAGTCGTACCGTCGATCACTGTGGTGCCGCTTCCCGTTCCGGAATTCCAAAAAGCGCCCCAATCGATATTGCTGGCCCGCGCTGATGTTACGGACAACCAGCACGTCATCCCAACACCGAGGATCCGAATCGCCGCAGAAGCAGGATGCGCCAACATCGCTCTTCGCCCGAATTTCATGTTTTCTTAGGATCGTAGTTAAAAAATAGAATCCCGTTGTTATTACTTTAACTCCTTTGACAGGATAAAGATACGCACGCGCTTCGCCACCGAGCCCTACCTCTGATGAAGGTTCTGCCGGACGCAAATGATCTCCTACCAACGAACATCATAGAAGCACCTTTCATCAGAATTACGAATTCGTAAATCAATATTACGTGCATCAAATGGTCAGCC
>JAKSDK010000416.1 GCA_022360095.1 Phycisphaerales bacterium | reverse complement strand
TTGTCAAGTGTTAAGAGACTCTTACTTAATTTAGAGTCATTGAACTTATATTCCTGCTATCAGCTGTCAAACAGTGGTCTTACTCAGTTCCTCTGCTGGACACAGGTAAGTGTTCCTTTAAGACAAAGCCTAGAATTCCAACATGCGACATATCCTTGAAACAGCCACATAGGACAGCAGAGATGCCAAACTCTACTGGGCCAAGGAGGACAAGTGCAAGTGTAGCAGTAGCAAACTGATGGGAGCATGACTTCCTCCTCAAAATGTGAAACAAAGTGTTTTGAAATTCAGACTAGGGATAGCCGGAATTTCATCCGATTGCTTCGAGTCGTTATTACTCAGCAGAGAGGAGAAAACAAATCAAAGCAATTGGATGAATTTCAGGCTAGACTAGGGACTCTTCCCCATGTTCTGTAAGAGGGCCTCACGTGATGGAAGAGATCACCTACTGGGCCTCATCAGTGCTATTGTTTCAGAACCTAACAATCAAGATTAAATTTTGATTCCAAAAAAAATGTGATAAAGATTAACAACATGAATAAACAAGATGAATTTGCTTGATATTTTAACAACTTCTCCCCATGACTTTTATAGGGGGCAATGGAATCTTGTTAAACCTAGAACTTAACTACTATGCAGGTATCAATGTTTGGACACAGAGGGGGTACGGGCAAAGGTGTGACTTTTAAATTTTTTTAGCACTTTTCCAGTGAAATTCCACACCCTCTGGACTAGAAAATTGTTAAAATCTGATCAAATTATATCTCTTACTGTGATCAACAAAACCACAGTTTGGGGAAAAATGTGTGATCAAAATCCCCAGAGAGGAGACAAAAAAAGTGTTCAAATGCCACACATATGCCTGTACCCCCCTTCCTCTTCGTCAAAACATTGCATACCTGCGTAAGGATATTATTTAACTATAAGATACTGAGCAATCATTGCTCTCTTATAGTACATATACATTAAATTTGTGGTCTGCAAATTAATATTGATGTGGCAGGCAGAGTAATAAATTGCATTTTTTTCTATCACCATTCACTTCTTTTAAATAAAATTTATTTTATCCACCAGTAACACTCATTTCTAAGTTATTCAATCTCCCATGTTTGATTGTGTATCTCAGTTATTATGTTTATTTAAAAATTTTGTTATTTACAGGGAACAAATCATGACATCCCACTGAA
>JAKSDK010001443.1 GCA_022360095.1 Phycisphaerales bacterium | reverse complement strand
CAGTATTACGGCAAATGCACTAGAAACAGGCCATGTGAGTCATGTCCTGCATACAAATCTGGTACGCACGAGGAATACCCCTCTACGGGGGACCTCCGCCTACACGTCAGCTTCAAAATTTAAATTTTCAAGCAAAACAGCCATTTCCATTTTCGTCGTAAATTCAGATATTGAAAGAAGGACCACTTTCCAGGGAGCTCTTTCTACACACATAATGCATTGCCTTAATATTTCGCTTTCACAAGCGGGCACAAAGTAATTCTCAGACACGACACTCGAAAGAAAATAAAAAGCGACTGACATGGACAATTTGCTATCCAGTAGTCGGATTTCTAACAAAGTCATCGTAAAATATGTTCTCAGTAAGATATACATCTGTAATTGTCCCTGTTAAACCGCATTGATAAGATAACTAGAACAATATTTCTTTATTGTTTTGAAGCTCCGGGGAAAAAACACTCCAATCAGTACCAATGTCCCGTTCAGTAACTGGATGAGCAAGAAAAAGGTACATCTTTAAGAAAAGTTGATCTCCTTCTTTCTTTTTCAATAATTTAAAACTGGTCACATCTCCGTCTTTGTTACAGGCAGAATACCCCAAAGCTAGGCTTGAGGTGTTTGGTAGGTCATATTGTATCCTTTAGTTAGTCTTACATTCATTCAAACATTTCATGATGATAATGAAAGATATAGACCACACAAGGAAACAGTTTAAGCAAAGAATACTACTAATGCATAGGGAGGACAAAGCCTTAAAGAAGAACGCCTTTAAAAAGGTTATCAAGACTTTACCGTTTTGAGTATTTAAATTCCCTTCTTTTAGACAGCGTGGAGGAGCTTGAGAGCGATCAAATCTATGAGGTACCTCAAACCATCTCTTTTTGTAATGAAATTATTTCAATTACTTGTCTGTGCCAGGAGCTTATTTAATGTCTATGTTTAAAATTTTGAATTGTAACGAAAATATGGTACGTGTTGAAAATATCAACCACTTGAACGGTGCAATAATAAATCAGGAGATGACAAGAAATAAATGACACGCCTTTATAGTAAAAAATTCACTTAATACATCAATACAGTATTAGAGATGTATCGGTCTGTTGCCTTAAGCGCGAGGCTACCGTTCCACGGGCCAATACATGTACTGATATCATTCTTTATTTATGTATAACGTTTTCCACTAATTCTACTTACCCCAAGAAACCTTGTTTTAACAGCTGGTTTTACTGCCCAAACTGAAACAGGAAGAAGAAAAAGTGGTAAGACACGGTTTGATCTACTATAGATCTGATCTACTACACATCTACTACTTGACCTACAAGGCCTGGGATTAATTTAATAAAACTTTTACAAGTGTAATTTACGATTGTAGCCTTGTTTTACAGTCTGAAAACAAAAGCTGCACTTGTAAATTACACTTGTACAAGTTTTATGAAATTGACCCCGGTACTATTTTTTCTAACCCACTTGACATGTGATCCAGTCATAGCTAGTCATCACCTTATCACTCAATGAACCTGACGCACGGCTACTATCTAATAACGTTTAATGTGAGATTAGGGATGGTGCATCTAATGGGAGCCATTGAACCACTTCAAAGCAAGACCTCATGGGTAGCAAGGGTGGCCCAGTGGTAGGGGCATCCGCCTCCCACCAGTGTGGCCAGGGTTCAAATCCCAGCGTCGAAGCCACACGTATTTTGTTGTTGGCTCTCTCCAATGCTCCCATGAGGTTTTTCTATGGGTACTCCAGTTTTCTGCTCTCGTCAAAAAACCAACACTGCCAAATTCCAATTCGATCTGGAACGCACGGACAAGTTTAAACGAGTTCCTAAGAACTCCTAAGTGCTTCGTGGGTAAACAAATTACAATTTACAATTTTTATTGCGCGCAAACATGTTTTAGTGAAGACAGGCCTTAATCTGGGGCTCTACCAGGCGTGTGACTCTAGCTTGTAGCACCGCAATACTTG
>JAKSDK010001621.1 GCA_022360095.1 Phycisphaerales bacterium | reverse complement strand
GACAATTCCGTCGGCGAATTCTACTCGGTCGCCCTCACCAACATGCGCCAGCAGGCCGATACGGGCACCAAAATGATTCACATTGGCAAAAACACCAAAAGCACCATCATCTCCAAAGGTATTTCAGCACTGCGCGGACAAAATACCTATCGAGGCGGCGTTCAAGTGCTCAAAGGCGCGACCAATGCACGCAATTTTACTCAGTGCGACTCCATGCTCATTGGCGATCAATGCGGCGCGCACACATTCCCCTACATTGAAGTCAAGAACAGCACTGCTCAGATGGAGCACGAGGCCACGACTTCGAAGATCGGTGAGGACCAGTTGTTTTATTGCAACCAACGCGGCATTTCGACGGAAGATGCCGTCGGCATGATCGTCAACGGCTTCTGCCGCGAAGTCTTCCGAGAACTGCCGATGGAATTTGCCGTCGAGGCGCAAAAACTGTTGGAAGTCAGTCTGGAAGGAAGCGTCGGATAAACATGCGAAAAGCCCCGGGACAGCCGTCCCGGCGGTCCACAACATGAGGATTACACATGCTTGAGATCAAGAATTTGCACGCAAACGTCGAGGACCACGAGGTTCTCAAAGGCATCAACCTCACCGTCAAGGCGGGTGAGGTTCATTCGATCATGGGCCCCAACGGCTCGGGCAAAAGCACCTTGGCCCAAGTCCTTGCAGGCCGTGACACGTATGAGGTCACGGACGGTGAGGCGATCTACAAAGGGAAAAACCTCCTGGACACCGAACCGGACGAACGGGCCCTGGAAGGCATCTTCATGGCGTTTCAGTATCCCGTCGAGATCCCCGGCGTCAGCACGAGTTATTTTCTGAAGGCCGCGCTGAATGCGATCCGCAAACACAGAGGTCAGGACGAATTGGACGCCATGGATTTTCTCAACCTGGTGAAAGAGAAAGTCAAACTCGTCGATTTGGACGAGAAGCTGCTGAATCGCGCCATCAACGAGGGTTTCTCCGGCGGCGAAAAGAAACGCAACGAAGTTTTTCAGATGGCCGTTCTGGAGCCGTCGCTTTGCGTCATGGACGAGACGGACTCCGGTCTGGACATCGATGCGCTCAAGATCGTTTCGGACGGCATCAATAAACTGCGAGATCCGAACCGCGCGTTCATCGTCGTCACGCACTATCAACGCCTCCTCAACTACATCGTTCCTGATAAGGTTCACGTGCTGATCGACGGCCGGATTGTCCGATCCGGCGGTAAGGAACTGGCCCTTGAACTGGAAGAGAAGGGCTATGCGTGGCTTGAGAAGGCTCCGCCGGCATCACAGCCGGTGGGTGTTTGAAAGGAAGGTGTTCTGCGATGCTTGATGTGAAAGAAAGCCGGGACATCTACCAATCAGAGTTCCAGCAGTTGAAAGAGGCCGAGAATACACCGTCGTGGCTGCTGCCGAGACGCCAGGCCGCGATCGATCGTTTCCTGGCCTTGGGGTTCCCCACAACGCGTGACGAGGAATGGAAATACACCAATGTCGCCCCGATTGCGAAAACGGCATTCGAGCAGGCCGGGACGGTCGAGACGCGCGTGACCAATGAGGACATCGGCGATTACCTTCTTGACGCAACTTTCTGTCGGCTGGTATTCGTCAACGGTCGTTATTCTGCGGAACTTTCATCCGCGGCGGCGCTGCCCGATGGCGTGAAAGTTTGCAGTCTGGCGGACGCGATGCAAACTGAACAAACGCTCGTTGAAACTCATCTGGCCAAGTATGCCGATTATGAAAACCAGGCCTTCACAGCGTTGAATACGGCATTCATGCAAGACGGTACGTTTGTCTTTGTCCCGCGCGGCGTGATCGTTCGAACACCGATTCACCTGTTGTTTGTATCGTCGGCGAACGGCCGGGCCATCATCTCGCACCCGCGCAATCTTATCGTGTGCGAAGCCAACAGTCAGGTGTCCGTCATCGAAAGCTATGCCGGACTCGACAGCGGCAAGTACTTTACGAACACGGTGACCGAATTCGTCGCCGGCGAAAACGCCGTAATCGACCATTACAAGGTCGAGCAGGAAAGCGACGACGCGTACCACGTCACGACGCGACAGATTTATCAGGAGCGTGACAGCAACGTTTCTTCACATACGGTGACCTACTCCGGCGGCCTGATCCGCAACGACGTCAACACCGTGTTGGACGGCGAGGGCTGCAACTGCATGCTCAACGGACTGTATGTGTTACGCGGTTCGCAACACGCGGACCATCATCTCCGCGTCGATCACGCGAAGCCGCACTGCAACAGTTGGGAATACTACAAAGGCATCCTCAGCGATCAGTCTCGAGGCGTCTTCACGGGTCGCATCATCGTCCGCGAAGATGCGCAGAAGACGGATGCGAAGCAGTCCAACATGAATCTTCTGCTGTCGCCGGACGCTCTGGTCGACACCAAACCTCAGCTCGAAATCCTGGCTGACGACGTCAAGTGCACACACGGGGCGACGATCGGCCAAATTGACGAAGACGCGATCTTCTACTTACGATCACGCGGTATCCGTGAAGAGGCCGCGCGGAGCCTGTTGACCTACGCTTTCGCAGGCGAGAGCCTGGGGCAGGTTCGCATCGAGCCCCTGCGTGAACGACTTTTGGATTTACTTTCCACCCGGTTGCCCCACGGGCAATCTCTTCGGTTCGGGAGGCCGTTCGAATACGATGACGACTTCAGTAAAATCGTCCGATCCGCAGACAAGCGGCGCGAGACTTGAGATTGAGCGAGTACGGCGGGATTTTCCAATCCTGCATCAAACAGTAAACGGCCGGCCGCTGGTCTATCTGGACAACGCGGCCACCGGCCAGAAGCCGCAGTGCGTGATCGATACGATTCAGCGCTACTATGAAACCGATAACGCCAACATCCACCGAGGCGTTCACGAGCTGAGCGTCCGCGCAACCGACGCCTACGAACGGGCCCGGGCGAAGGTGCAGCGTTTCATCGGGGCGGGGCGTTCTGAAGAGATCGTGTTCGTGCGAAGTGCGACTGAGGCGGTCAATCTCGTCGCCCAAACGTTCGGTCGCCAGAGAATCGAGGCCGGCCACAACGAAATCGTGATCTCGGAGATGGAACACCACTCCAATATCGTTCCGTGGGACCTCCTGTGTAAGCAAACCGGAGCCAAGCTCCTCGTCGCGCCGATCAATGACCAAGGCGAACTTCTACTGGACGACTACAAAAACCTGCTGAGCCCGCGAACCGCCATGGTGGCCATCGGCCACGTGTCCAACGCTCTCGGCACGATCAACCCGGTCCGCGATATCATTGAGGCCGCCCATCAGCATGACATACCGGTCCTTCTCGACGGCGCCCAAGCGGCACCGCACTTGAAGATCGACGTTCGGGAGCTCGACTGCGACTTCTACGCTATTTCAAGCCATAAGCTCTTCGGTCCGACCGGCGTCGGAGTCCTGTACGGCAAATATGACTTTCTGAATCAGATGCCTCCGTATCAAGGCGGCGGCGAAATGATTAAGTCCGTACACTTTGACAAGATCACCTACAACGACGTCCCTTTCAAATTCGAAGCAGGCACACCGAACATCGCCGGCGCAATCGGGCTTGGTGCGGCCGTTGATTATGTGAACGATCTCGGCCTCGACAACATCGCCGCCTACGAACACGAACTACTCGGCTATGCGACCGAAGCGCTCTCATCCATTCCGCAACTCCGCTTGATCGGCACGGCGCGGGAGAAAGCTGCGGTCCTTTCCTTCGTCTTCGGGGACATTCATCCCCACGACATGGGGACAATCCTGAATCAGGAAGGCATTGCCGTCCGCACGGGCCATCACTGCGCCCAACCGGTGATGGACCATTTCGACATTCCGGCCACGACCCGCGCCTCACTGGCCTTCTACAATACGAAGGAAGAGATCGACGCCCTCGTTGCGGGACTTCATAAAGTGACCGAGGTGTTCGCCTGATGACCGATCTGAACGAGCTGTATGAGGCGCAAATCCTCGATCACAACAAGAGCCCGCGTAACCGCCGCCGTCTGGAGGATGCCGACCGTCGTGCGGACGGTTACAACCCCTTGTGCGGCGACAAGATCACGGTCTTTATCGATCTCGAAGATGATCTGGTGAAGGAAGTCACGTTCGAGGGTTCCGGCTGTGCGATCTCGACGGCCTCGGCGTCGATGATGACGCAGAGCCTGAAGGGCAAAACTCTGGACGAGGCCAAGGCGCTCTTTGCCAAGTTTCATAGCCTCATCACGGGTGAACCCTGCGAAATTCAGAACGGCCCGGAGTTGGGTAAGCTGGAAGTGTTCTCCGGCGTTTGCCAATATCCGGCTCGGGTCAAGTGTGCAACACTGGCGTGGCACACCGTCAACGCTGCATTGGAGGGAGACGTGGACGACATCGTGTCGACAGAATAATGCGTGTCCACCTTTTCCGAGGTGGAGCAGTCATGATCGAGTTATCCGAAGCACAAACCGACTCAGACCTTAAAGAGATCCGCCGGCTGTTCGTCGAATACGCCGATGGCCTCGGAATTGACCTTTGCTTTCAAAACTTCGAACAGGAACTCGCCTCATTGCCCGGCTGCTATGCACGACCGAAAGGCTTCCTTCTCCTGGCCCGTGAAAATGATCAACCCGCAGGATGTGTCGCCCTGCGCCCCATGGATCACGGAATCTGTGAGATGAAACGCCTTTACGTTCGACCCGCCTTTCAAGGAAAGCGCATCGGCATCGCGCTGACCAAGTCAATCATTGAAAAAGCGAAACTGATCGGCTACCGACAAATGCGGTTGGACACGCTACCGTCCATGAAGGCGGCCGTGACGCTTTATGAGTCCCTCGGTTTTGAAGAAACCGAGGCTTACTATGACAATCCCCTATCGGGCGTCAGGTATCTGCAACTGTCGCTGAGCGAATCATCGAAAAGGAAAGCTGCTGCGGAAGGATGACTTCTATGAATGAAACAAACGAACCGACGGACACGGACTCCATCAAATCGAAGGTGCTCGAAACACTGAAAACGGTGTACGACCCGGAGATTCCGGTCAACATTTACGAACTGGGTTTGATCTACGATCTTACGGTCGGCCATGACGGCATGGTCGATATCCGCATGACGTTAACCTCGCCGGCCTGTCCCGTCGCAGGGACGCTTCCGGGAGAGGTCGAGGCCAAGGTGAAGGCCGTCGAAGGCGTCAACAACGCCAAGGTCGAACTCGTCTGGGAGCCTGCCTGGACGCCGGAGCGGATGTCCGAGGCCGCAAAGTTGCAACTCAACATGGGCTTCGATGCACCGTCGTTTTCAGACAAGAAGGACAAGTTCACGAAGCTGGGCCGCATTCCATAGCTTGATGCCCGAACTCCGGCCAAAAACCGGGCAGAATACTCACGATCTTTTCATCAGATTGTCTTCTTAGAGGCATACAATCATGGTATGCACCACGAACACGTACCGTCACACACATTACTCTGGTCGAGGTTCGTGCGATGATGAAACGATGAACAACGGAAGGCGGCATGTGAGTCCCGAATACCCGAACACGTCCAAGATCCATGAGCGCATTATCACGCGCATACCAATTGTGCGGGAGAGCATATCCCAGCCTGTTCATGCCTATGTTCTACCCTATTTGCAACGCGACGAACACGAATACGTTATCGTCTGGTTATGCTTACAACGCCCATGTTTCAGAGGAGACAAGCCGCGAAAAATCGTGACCGCAATTCTTGAGAAGCTAATCGATGAAGATGCCTTACGAGACCTAATCGGCGTCGAGCTCGTCTTGGTGCACCTTGGTGAGCACGGCGATGCCGTCAAACATTACCGTACGTCCATCTACACAAGCAAAGCAAAATTGGCTATCGCGCTATTACGCACGAAGCTCGACGTCGCCAAGGAGGGAGTCATCCAGACCATGGTCTACCCAGTATTTGGTGAATCCTGATCTATCTAGAAAGATAATAATGATATTATGATCTTGGTGATGATATGCGGATCGCGATTGTCGGCATAGGAGGAGTGGGCGGTTATTTCGGAGGGAGACTGGCCAACGCCGGTGAGGAGACGACCTTCATCGCGCGTGGAGATCATCTTGCGACGATCCGCGATCAGGGGCTTCGTGTCGACAGCATACTCGGCGATTTCGTGGTGAATCCTGCCCGCGCAACGGATGATCCGTCGACGATCGGAATCGTCGACTTTGTTCTGATTTGCGTAAAGGCCTGGCAGGTGCCGGACGTTGCGGAACAAATCAAACCGATCGTCGGCCGCAACACGACGGTTGTTTCGCTTTGCAACGGCGTCGAGGCGGCATCGCAGCTTGCCGCTTCGCTGGGGGAATCTTGTGTCGTGGGGGGCTTGTGCAAAATCATCAGTTACAAAGTAGGCCCCGGCCACATTCGCCATGCGGGCGTCAACCCTGAGATCACCATCGGCGAGATCGGTGGTTCTGAGAGTGATCGCGTGAAAAGACTTCGTGAACGATTGACCAATGCCGGGATCAAAGTGGTGGTTCCACCGGATATCGACGTCGCGATTTGGGACAAGTTCCTCTTCATCGCTTCATTGAGCGGTGTGGGTGCCGTGACGCGTGCGAATGTCGGAGTATTGCGAAGCCTGCCCGAATCACGGCGGATGCTGGAAGGCGCCATGCACGAGATTCACACGGTCGCACGGGCAAGAAACGTCGCACTCCCCGAAGACACCGTAGAACGAACAATGGCCTTCGTTGATTCTTTACCGGCCGACGGCACGGCCTCGATGCAACGCGACATCATGAATGGACACCGGTCGGAACTCGACGCTCAAACAGGCGCCGTCGTGCGCCTCGGCGTCGACATTGGCGTTTCGACGCCTGTGAATCAATTCATTTATGGCGCACTCCTGCCGCAGGAACTACAAGCTCATGGTAGCCTGTCGGAACGGACGGCTATTCACTGACCTTCAGCAAGGTGATCGCGGCCTCCGGCCTTTTTGCCCTATACTTAAGTATGCAGGCGCCCCGTCGATAGTCTGGACGGGTCAAGGACCGATATAGTCTGAAAGATGACCGTGTATTCTGAGGTGCCGCCCATGCGATGTCTCACCATCGCCGTCATGATATTGGGGAACGCTGTGAGGGTTCTGGCCCAACCGGGAGAAGGACCTCCGGCGCCGGAGAGAAACGAGTTCGCGTCCACGGCCTCATACCTTCACACCAGCTTCGAAGCCGACGAAGCGCTGAACAAAGCGGAAAAACACATCCAATCGGGTCGATGGTCGTCGGCCGTCTCGGCCTATCAGGCCATTGGAGAAAAATACAGCGATTATCTCATCGCCTTCGATGAAAACCGACATGTCAATATTCGAAGGTACGTCAACGAGCGAATCGCCCGTTGGCCTGCGGAAGGACTCGGCGCCTATCGCGCCGCGTTTGGAAAGGCCGCCGACGTTGCGCTGACCGAAGCACGTCGTAAGACGGATTTCAAAACGCTGGTCAAGATCGCGGATACGTACTACGCCACGCGTGCGGGTGCTTTGGCCCTCGATGCTGCCGCTGAACTGGCCATCGAACAAGGCGATTTCCAGTCCGCGCGCCAATGGTATGCGCTCTTGCTTGCGTCTCATCCTGATCGAGCAGAGTTTGAGCATCTTTGGCGGACCAAGCTTGCGTTATGCTCAGCCTGGTTGGGCAATCTTGCGCCCCTTGTCGAACTGGATACGACGTTTCCGAAGCAGGCACCCGGGCCTCTTGTCGACTGGGGCGACCGTGAGCGCAGCCTGGGCGACTTCGTTCGCGACATGCTCGAAGAACTTGAAACGCAAAACTCCGAAAAAACCACGCCTGCGGCCTTAAGCTCATCCTCCATTTTTTGCGGGAACACAAATCGTCAGGCATTTTTTCACACAACGGCGATTCCCGAAGCGCGACTCTGGCAGTTCTCGCATTTCGACAAAGTTCGTCAAGCTGATGGTGATGAAGATCTTGACTTTCACGTCGATCGACGGAACACCATGATCCGTTTGCTGCAAAGCGGA
Organism: Phycisphaerales bacterium; assembly: GCA_022360095.1. GTDB lineage: Bacteria > Planctomycetota > Phycisphaerae > UBA1845 > UTPLA1 > JAKSDK01. The sequence continues at coordinate 173,213 of JAKSDK010001621.1, read as the reverse complement.
CGCCTGTTGACTTCTGCTCCAGTCTTCGGACACGGCCTGCTCTATTACCACGATGCTCGAATGGTGTGGGCTGTCGATCCCGAGGATACCACCAGCCCCGTCTGGCAATTCGACCGTTCGTCGAGTCAATCCAAGGAAACGCCCTGGATTAGCGAGGATGAACCGCCCGATCAATTCACCAGTCTTCTGGCGGACAATCGGCTCTATATTCATCTTGACCATAGGGCGCCGAAATCCGACGTCGACGACACCCGAAAAATGTCAATGCTGGTCTGTCTCGACGCGAAAACAGGCCGACTCATTTGGAAAAACTCGTTTGACGCCATTGCATCGAAATTCGAGGACCTGCGCCTGGACGGCGCGCCGATCTTACATCGCGGCCAACTTTTCACCGTCGCCCGCCGTCGCAAGGCCTTCGGTTTTGAATCGTGCCTTTTGCTCTGCCTTGATCCGAAGTCAGGTCAGTTGCGATGGCACACGCATGTCGGAGAAGCTGCGACGGGCAGCTATGGCTACTATCGGCCGACGCGAACGCACCCGGCCGCCAGCGGCGATCTTGTCTTCGCTCACACAAACCTTGGAACCATCGCGGCCGTATCTGCGACGACCGGCCGAGTGATCTGGCTCAGACGCTACCGTTCGAAAACAACCGACGAGGTCGAAAGCGCATGGCCCACTCGGTTTGGGCGTCCAATCCGATCCTGGCAATACCAGCCGTCCATGGTTTGGCGCGATGCCGTCCTGTGCATGCCGTTGGACCTCGATCAGATTCTCGTTCTTGATCAGAATGACGGCGATCTGAGAAAGCAATTGCCTTTGGACAAGCTGTCCAATCCCGAAACGATACTTGGGCTCCACGGCAATCTGCTGTTCACCGTTGGCAGCCATGTCACATGTTACGACCTCGCCGACGACAAGATTGCCTGGCAACGTCCATTGATCGAAGGCCAACTCTTTGGTCGAGGAAGCGTCACGAACAACGGTCTTCTCGTGCCGACCGATCGCGCGCTGCTTCACTATCCACTCGACGGCGGACCGGCGCAAATCCACGCCTGGAAGCTTGAAGATGCCGGCAACGTGCTCCCGCTGAGCGATCAGATCGTCGTCGCCTCCGCAAAAGCCCACTACGCCCTCGTCAGTAAAAAAGACGCCTTTGTTCGCTTGACCGGCAGGATGAAAGCGCGGCCCGATGATCATGAAGCGGCTTTGGCCGTTGCCGATCTTGCGTTCACAACGGGCGAATACGATCGCGGACTTTCCGCGGTCGAGCAAGCCGTTTCGAGACTCGGCGGCTTCGCTCGTATCGGCGGTGACGAAACTCGTCGCCGACTTTTTGATCGTTTGAGTCGATTTTCTGAAGAATTGGTTTCACAGCAGATCTCCACGATCGAGGCGCAATCTGCGGATCCTAATCACAAAAAACCCGCCGGTCCGGCGTCGACACAGGCGCCTGAGGACGCTCGACTCGCCACAGCCGTAAGACTCTTGACGATGGCCGGCCAATGCGCGGTTGAGGTCAAGGAGCAGATTGTCTATCGGCTGGCCCTCGCGCGAGCGGAGCTGTATCGAGAACGCCCCACGGCAGCCGTGGGCGTCTATCAACAAATTCTACGTGACCGCAGCCTTCGAAGAATCAAGTTGGAGGTTCGGGCTGAGCTTTATCCCCCCCATCAGAAAACCACGTCGGAGCCGATTCGGCCCGGGATCGCCATCGCGATTCCAATTGAGGCATGGGTGGACCAGCTTATCTCGCAGCACGGCCGCGATATCTATGCAGACGTCGAACGACAGGCTCGAAATCGATTCAAAATTGCCCGGGCTGATTCGAACTTGTCCGAGATTCTTGAGGTCGCCGAAGCCTTTCCCAACAGCCTCACCGCTGTAAACGCCCTGATCGACCATGCGCGGCGGTCGGCAAAACAGAATCATTGGGCGAAAGCCCTGCGTTCGTATCGCCGCGCGCTGACTGGAGCGGACGACAATCTTCGTCCGACCCTCCTGCACGAATTCACTGTTTGCCTTCTGAATGCAGGTCAAAGCGAAGAGGCCGATCAATGGTTGCAACGAGGCATCCGCGACTATCCATCGCTTCGATTTGAACATGACGGCCGATCCATCGGGTTCGAGACCTTGCGTCGCGTGCTCCTCGGTGATCAGCGATTTCGCCATGTCGCACATCCTGACATGACCTGGCCTACGAATGAAGTTTATCAACGTCTATTCTCAGACCACGTTGTTGTCCTGAATCCGAGGTTCGACGACCTTCCCGACACCCAATGGGACGCGATCATCACCCATTCCAACGGCCAGCTCGAGGCTCGCAGCCCCGCGACGGGCCGCGACTTGTGGCCCCGGTCCGTGGATTGTCCGACAGAGCCGATTCTACTGGGCATGGATAAGGGGCGTTTTGTTTTCGCGACGGCCCATCGTCTCTTCGCACTCACACGGACGAGCGGCCAATTGGCGTGGCAGTTCGGCGATGAGCCTCCGGACGACCCCGATACCGATCCGGAATCATTTGCGGCATGGCCTTACCACGCGATGACCGTCCGTCATTTGTTTTCCACGTCGGAGCGCGGGGACTTGATTTGCATCGACCTGCAAGACGGCAATCTTCGTTGGCGGCGCGAAACCGGCGGGGGAGCTGCGAATCATCTTGCGGCCGACGACCGTCATCTATTCTTCACCCAATGGCAAGGGCGCCGCAACGTCGTTCACATTGTGGATGCCCAAACCGGCGAGCCCGTCCATACGGTCGAGCCCCAAGAAGCGCACCCGTGGCAGGCGCTGGTTCCCGCACCCTCGGGCACGCTGCTCGCCGTTCGCTCACGATCAATCCTCTCGATCGATGCGAATCAAGGGGAGATTCGCTGGCAGATCGACACTCCGGAAAATTTCCTGCTGTCCACCCTGAACGTTAATGCCGACGGTGTCTTCGTCAGCGATGATGGAAGACGACTGACCAAATATGATCTGCACAGCAGCAAGAAACAATGGCAATCGCCCCCGATCGGGACGGATTCCCGTGACGGGCTCTGGGCGGAGCTTGTCGGAGGACGCCTCCTGGCGGCCTCCCGCAACGCATTCATCGCGTTCGACACGGCGGACGGTCGCGAGTTGTGGCGGGTCAGAAACCCACCGGGTCTGCGCCTACAACCGCCGGTCATTGTGGATGATGCCGTTCTTGCCGTGTCTTCCGTTAAGCCGAACGTCAAGGCTCCCGGTGCGTCAAGGCTTCCTCCGCTGAAGCCCCCCGGCACAAAATCATACCAGGTTCATCGGTTCGCCTTGAGCGACGGCAAGGAGAAACGTGTCGTTGAAGACGGCCCTTTGTTGACCGAACCGTTTGAGTCCTTCGGCGGACTCTTCGTGCGGAACCAATGCCTTCTGTTACTCGACGGCCATCGCCTGATCGGCTACGTTGGAGATGAAAGTAGTGACTAGGCAGTGTTTTTCGATGAAAGAGATTCATGCATACAATGCAAATCGACACGTTCACAGATCTTCAATTCGGTGAAAACGCCTATGTGGTATGGCACGGCAATCAAGGGCCCTGCTGGATTATCGACCCCGGCTTTCCGCCTACTCCTGAGCAGATTCTCGCACACGTCCAGGAACGCGAACTCCATCCCGAAGCCCTTATTCTCACACACGGCCACCTTGATCACATCGCGGGCGTTCCCGACATTCTGAAGGCTTTTGACGGATTGCCGGTTCATATGGCAAACGCCGCGAAAGAAGCGCTGACGAATCCCGAGGAAAACCTCTCCGCCGGTTATGGCATGCCCATCGTGATCGGCGATGTTGAAACGGTGGACCTCGTACCCGGTCAGAACCTGTCACTTGACGAAACCACATGGCAGGTGTTTGACACGTCGGGTCATGCGCCCGGAAGCCGAAGTCTTTACTGCGAGGATGCGGGTATCGTGATCGTCGGAGATGCATTGTTCCAAAGTTCCATCGGCCGAACTGATTTTCACCATAGCGATCACGCAGAGTTCATTCGCAACATCAAGGAAAAGCTGCTCACGCTTCCGGATGAGACAAAGGTTCACTCCGGCCACGGCCCTGTCACGACCATCGGCGATGAAAAGCGGTCCAACCCGTTTTTGCAGGACTGACCGAGGAGGGCATGATGTCAAGCGGACCTGACCCGCAGGTATTTCTTTATGATCCCGATCGTTGCCCCTGGACGGCCACGTGGAACGTGATCGGCGGAAAGTGGAAGGGCATCCTCTGGTGGCGACTGAGCCACGGGCTGGGACGTTTCGGTGAGCTTCAAAGAGCTATCCCGCAGATCACCAAGAAAATGCTGGCGCAGCAACTCCGTGAACTTGAGCGCGACGGCATCGTGCATCGGCAGGAGTACCCGGAAGTTCCACCAAGGGTCGAGTATTCGTTGACCGAATACGGCCGGAGTCTCGGCCCTGTGATCGAGGCCATCTGCATTTGGGGGCAACGCCACCTTGAGGGATGTCGCACGTCACACACGCCGGGCACATAAAGCATCCCGTCTGACGGTGTCTACGAATTCGTTTTCTGCCTTCACCATGATATAATTGAACTCAGGCCAGAAAAGCGAGCTCATCCAACCCATCATGTTTGTATACATCGTTCTAACAGTCCTCCTCTTGGCGACCATTCCCTTTCTGCTAGGGCCCATTGCCGTGAAGTCCATGCTGACTCTCAGTGCTCGGCCTGAGTTCACGGTCATCAGCCCCGAAGACGGCCGTTTTCCGCCGGAGGCGATGTTCTTTTTTCGAGACGTATACGAGCAAATGCAGCCGATTGGATTCGAACTGGCAACGTACCTTGTCAATCCCGATACGATTCCCAATATGACAGGTTATCTGGCGGTGTTCGAAAACGAGTCCGCTCAGGATACGGCAGCCGCGATGGTCGTCGTCACCAAGATCGGTGCTCCAGCGACGATGGCCTTTGTCATCGAATTCTGCACAAGCTACACCGATGGGATGAGTGTCAGTACGAACAATTCCCATGATCCTGAATGTCTTTTTCAACTGCCCTGGAAAAGAATGTGGAAGTTTCCGGCCATGAAGGACCTCGGCCTGCTTTATCAAATCCACCAGGCTCACATGATTCGTGAAGGTGGCTCGACGAAGAAAAAAAATCCAATCCCGGATGAATGGCCGTCCTATTTGGTCGCCACGGCGTTAAGGGAATACAAGGCACAGACCGATGTCGGCTGCCTGAAAACCATCGATCAGGGGCAAGCGTTCGGCGTTACTTTGATCGGAGCCCTTTACGGCAGCTGGGGGATGACCTGGCCCATCAGTGCGATCCGCCGCGCTCGAATCCGCAAGAAAGCACGGACACTGCTGGCCGAACTCGATCTGCCGGTTCACTATGAAACGATCAATTACAAATCGCGGACCAACGAGCAAACGGCGGGGCCTCCTCAACTCCCGATGCCCCGAAGTGGCGTTCCTCAAGCGCGACCGATCAACGATCTGAGCACTTTCTCATGTCCTTGCTGTGAGGGCACGATCGCAACCTACGCGTCTCCAGGAAATCAAGTTGTCTGCCCGATTTGCCGTCAGGACGTGATCACGCCGACACTTCTCTGACGGTTCCCCGCCGGTCGTGTGCTTTCTGACGGTCAGAGCCGCGCCTGCCAATGCGGAGAGCCCCAATCAGGCAGACCTGATCGGGGGCTTCAGTCACTCTGCTTTTCGACGTTGTCTTAGAGATCCGAAGGGATGATGACTTGATCGCCTTCGGTAATTCCCCACTGGGCAAACTGGCCCGCACGAACCTCCAGCGCGAAGCGTGCCGGTTCGACGGAAGGATATCCCATCTCGTTTAGAGGCTCCATCGTATGGATCTTGACGATCGTGCCGTCTGATCGAATATAGGCAATATCCAGCGGAATGATCGTGTTCCGCATCCAAAAACTCTGAAGCTGATCAAAACCAAAAACAAAAATCATTCCGTGATCGGCAGGCAACTCATCCTCAGTCACGTTCATCAGCCCGAGTTGTCGGGTCGTGTCCGTGTCCGCCACGTATGACGTGTAAGACGTCCGGCCGACGATCTCGATCGTCACCAGTTTCATCGCGGACAAGTCGTTTTTCTCCGTCGAAGCACGGGGAATAAAGTTGCAGCTTGTCAGCATTGGAAAGGCCGAGGCCATCATGAACCAACCTGGTAAATGCCGTAGATGCATGAAAGTTTCACCCTCTCCTCTATCGGTTCGAAGGGTGCGGAGCCTTGATCTCCGGCTGCTCCGGCAACGGTTCCTCGGCAATCGAAAAATCGCCGGGAATGTCGTCCATCCGGAACCAGGAGCCGGCCGGGGCGGCATCCACATCGATTTCCTTGAAATCGACTTCGATCCGATTATTGTCGCTCAATCGCTCGCTCACGATCCGAACCGGCAGGTCCAGTTTTGAATCCACATAGATTTCCACGCGACGATACTTTTTGGCCATTTGGGTATTCGGCCGCGGCACGCAATGCAAATGCTTGGTTCGCAGGGGATCACCCAATTCAAACGGCTTCAGGGTCACCTTAAAATATTTCAGAATCTCCTCGCGCTTCTGGCCGAACGGCAACGGAAACGGACCTTTGCCCAACCTGAACGGATCCACTCGCTCGCCCTTCCTGGCAATTTGTCGCTTGATGACGTTCTTGCGCCGATCGTTGCGCTCGATCAACCACTCACCGTCGAAAAGGAAATATTCCTTCTGCCGATCCACCGTCCCGCCGGCAATCTTCTTATCGAATTCCACGAAGAACCTTGAGTTCGGCTTGCCCTGCGCAAAGCGTAACGTCCCCTCCTTGATCTGCCGGTCCTCGACGACCTCGACCATGACGTACGTATAAATCAATTTGCATTGCAGCCCCTTGATCGCCTTGCCCTTGGCCTCCAGGCGATCCAGAATCGCGTCGACGGTCGGTATCCCGGATGAAGGCTTGAAATCTCCACCGTTCTTCTTCGTGACCCCTTGCTCATCGCCACGAGGAGCGGGTTTGACGGTAGGGCGACTCGGAGGCTTGACGTCCGCTGAAGTCTGTGCATGGCCGTTGACTGTGACCGACAGGACGAACAACACAACCCCGAGACCTTGAAACCACGTTACATTTCGCATGGACCAATTCCTCAACTTCGCGATTCCCTGATTCTAGGAGGCGACCCGGGCAAAATTCAAAAACGGGCCTTTCTTCAGCCTAAAAGGCAGGTTCCGCCTGCCTCGGTTCACAACGTGCGTCACGCGGGCAAAATCCGCTCCACTTTCGCTTTTTGCACGCCCACCACTTCCTGACGGGTGCTCTGATCGACGAAGAGACTTCGTACACCTTTACGAACGATCACCCCGCTTCTTCCTAACTCCCTCATAATCCACGGCCCGCTTCTCCACAAACGCCTGCATACCTTCGGCCACTTCCGGCGACAAATTGTGAATGCTCAGCCAGTCACGAGCGTGTCCGATGGTTTGGTGCCAGGAAAGGTCACGCCAAAAATTCAATTGCTGCTTCGTGTATCGAAGACATTCCGGCAGTTTGTCGATCAACTTTGCGGCCATGGCGTCAACCGCATTGTCCAGCTCCGCTCTCGGCACGACCTGATTCACCAAGCCCCATTCGAGCGCTTTCGCTGCGGGGATCTCCTCGCAGAGGAAAAGGATTTCTCGAGCGCGACGATCACCGACGATCAAGGGCAGAAACTGTGTCGCTCCCGCAGCGGCCACGGAGCCTCGTGCTGCCCCGACCTGTTTGATGATGATGTCATCGGCGGCGATCGCAAGATCACATGACATGTTGAATTCATTGCCGCCACCGACCACCATCCCGTTGAGTCGGGCAATCGTCGGCTTACCGATGTTGCGCAGGCGTTCGTGACACTCGATGAACAAGCCCATCCATTTCCAATAGAGATCGGGCTCGCCGATGAATTCGGATGCCTGTTCCTTGACGTCCGCGCCGGTGCAGAACGCCCGGTCGCCTTTGCCGGTGAGGATCAAGACCCGCACCGTGTCGTCCCACGACGCATCCTGAAAGGCCGCGTTTAACTCGATCAGCATTTCGCCGTCGACGGCATTGAGGACTTCGGGCCGATCAAACGTCACGATCGCCCTGAGATCGTACTTCTCGTAGCGAATCTTCTTGAATTCGAATGAGTCCGCAGGTTTTCCTTGCAGTGCCGTCACGCCTCGGCTCCATCTTCGAAGTTTAGTCGTCGTGCAGAATCCTCTTGAGCACGACACGAGGGAGCACTTTTTGCCCCGTCCGGCCTGAGGCGATCAGCTGCTCTCCACAATAGGCGGCGACGTCGCAAACCAATTCTCGATCGCTCATTTGCGCCACCGTCGCCTTGACTCGAACTTTCTTTCCGACCTGAGCCGGTCTCACGTGATCGCAGCTCACATGGCTCCCCACGCCTTCTTCTTCAGGTTCCAGGAATTGCATCAGAATCTTGCGGCCCGCCAGTTCCATGTAGTGCACCAGCGTCCACGTGGCACAGACCCGATGCACGACTTCGCCGTCGAACGCGGGACACATCTGCTCCGTCACTTCGAAAGACACTTCCTCATAGATGCCCGGCTCAAGCCCCGGCTTCATAGACACACCCAACTCGTCTGGAAGGCCACCCGGACAGCTTGCCAGGTCGGCAAAGTGCGATTTGTAACCTTTTTATCGAGCAAATGCCAGTGGCACGGGGACGCTCTCTCATGCTGGCGAGCGCATCACGTTTGGGCCGATTAAAGAGGAAATGGAATGTACACCCGACGCCCGAACATGGAGGTTTGGAAATCGCATGCCCAAGGCCCCGACTCTTTGTGCTCACACCCTCGCGATCTGCGTGATCGCCGTCTCCGCAACCGGGTGCCAATTCGGACCGGCAGCCTTGAGAATCAGCCATGCGCAATACAACACGGCGATCCAAAACACGAGGGCTGAACAGCTCTTGCTGAATCTCGTTCGCCTCAAGTATCGGGAGGCCGCCGTCTTTCTTGAGGTCGGCAGCGTCTCTGCGCAATTCGTTTTCGATCAGTCCGGCGACATTGCAGGGACGCTGAACGAAAACGTCGGCGCAGCGGGCGGTAATCCCGATGCTCTCCGAATCGGCGGCCGGATCGGCTACACCGAACGCCCCACGATTACCTACAGCCCTTTGAGCGGTGACGATTTCGTCCAGCGCGTACTTTCCCCGATCAGCATCGAGACGATCGTATTGCTCACCCACTCCGGCTGGCGGATCGATCGAGTGTTGCGCCTGACCGTGCAGGAGATGAACGGCCTGAACAACGCCCAGAGCGCGTCAGGGCCGACGCCGACCGAGGCGCCCGAATACCAGGATTTCGCCATGGCGACTCGGTTGCTCCGCAGGCTTCAACGGAGCAAGCAGCTTTACCTCGAATATGAAACGCGCACCACGGAAGTGTCCGGCCACCTGCCGGCTGAGCTCATCACGGCTGAATCCGTCGTCGAAGCCGCCAAATCAGGTGTACGCTTTGCACGAAGCGATGACAGCGAATCGTATGTTCTCACACGCGACAGTCAGGCGCTGATCCTTCGATTCATCAACGGAGGGAGGCGATCACCCGAATCGCTTCAGTTGCGCGACATGCTGCAACTTGATCGCGATCGATCCCGATATGCGCTCGACGTCGCAAGGACGGGCGGAGGCGGGGGCCACGGCCGTGACAAGCAGGGTGGACGGAAGAGCATCGCCATCGACACGCGTTCATTGCTGGGCGTGATGTTTTATCTTTCACAGGGCATTGCCGTGCCACTGTCTCATCGGGAGGCCCGGCTGGTGACCAACACCGTGGATGAAGACGGCTCACCGTTCGACTGGTCGGCCATGCTCGGCGACTTGTTTAACGTCCATGTACGGAAAACACCGCCGATCGGCGCCGCCGTTTCGGTTTTCCATCGCGGCCACTGGTTTTTTATCCGCGACGACGATCAAATCTCCAAGTCCACATTCTCACTGCTCGGCCAGTTGTTCACGCTCCAGGCGGGCAGCGCCAAGAGTGCGGCTCCGGTCCTGACACTGCCCGTTGGCGGTTAAGCTCAATGTGCCGCATCAAGCAGGGACTGAACTCGGTCAAGATTGTTTTTTGCGTCGGCATAGTCCGGATCGATCGCCAGGGCTGATTCAAACGCGGCGACGGACTCTTGAAAACGCCCCAATTCGGCCAGGGCCATGCCGAGCGAATTATGCCCCATGGTGAAGCTCCGATCGATCGCAATCGAAGCCTGGAACATTTCAGCAGCGGACCCGTAATCCCGGCTTTGCATGAAGACCCATCCGAGATTGAAGACCGGCTCAGGCATCTCGGGTGCCAATGACGCAGCACTTCGAAATGCGGCCGCAGCCTCCTGAAACCGTCGCTGCTGTGCACGGGCTCGTCCGAGGTCCATATGGGCCGGGAAAAAATCCGGACGACCATCAATCGCCCGTTCAAGACTGTCGGCCGCTTCTTCAAACAGCCCGGCCTCCAGTTGACGGTTGCCCCGATTGTAGAAATCCAGAAAAGCGTCTTCACCTGCCCTTTGAACGACACGAGCTAACAAGTATTCAACGGGCGCATAGTCATCCGTCAAAATTCGGCCGCGCGCTCGTTCGAGAACAGGTGCCAACAGGGCTTTCGGCAACAGAAGCGGAGAAACCTGGTCCGCCAACTCGGAGCCGCCCATGCGTTCCAGAAAGAGATCGTGGTTTCCCGCGGCGACGACGAACGTGTTTCTGACGTTGCTGTCAAATTCGTCGCCCTCGTCACTTGCATAAAAGCAGGCCGTGAAATCGAAAGTCTGTCGAGTCGTGTTCAAGAGCGCGCCGAGAAAGTCACCAACGTCGAGAATGTCAATCAGGTTAATCATGTAAACACCGTCGCGACTGAGCAAGTCGCGACAGAGTCGTTGACACTCCCGTGTCGTCAAATGAAAAGGAACGTTGTAATCATGGAGCGCATCGAGGAAGATAAAATCAAACTCGGGAACATCTTCGCCGCCTTCTTTTCGGCGGACCAATTCCACGAGATACTGCCGGGCATCCATGTGGACAATCTTCATCCGAGCGTCCGGCTGAAGACCAAGCGCGGTTTGCGCGGCCTCGGTCACGACGGGGTCAATCTCAACGACGTCGACGCGGCTATTGGGTCGGCGCCGAAGAATATGGCGAGGATGTGTGTATCCCCCTCCGCCGAGAATCAGCACATTGATTCCATCGCGTTCTCCGGCAACATGATCGGTGACAGCTGCGTAGACGCGCTCATAGCCGTAAAGCAGTTGATCGGGTTTGGCGGTGTCGTAATAGCTGTGCGCGAGCTTGTCGAGTTTCAGAACGCGCTGGCTGGGCCGACCCGGCACAGTCTCTACGCGAACGCGCGAGTAAAGGCTGGTTCGATCAAACAGCACCTTCGTCTCTTCATGTTCTCGCAAACCCAGCTCTGCGGCGAAGGACTTCGTCCAAGTCCACGGCCCGATTCCGATGGTCATCGCCATGATGGTCACAACACCCCATACATACGCAAACCAATGACGTGCGGCGAACAGAATGGCCATGCCTGCCAACACGATGGCGACGAGATAAATGATCGTCGATGCTCCCATTCTTTCGATCAGAAAAAAACCGGAGACGTAGGTGCCGGCAAGGCTGCCGATTCCGCTCCATGCGTAAACACTCCCGACCGTTCGCCCGGTTTGTCGTCCGTAGTCGAGTGCCATTTTGGCAATCACCGGCCCGATCGTGCCCAGGACGATGGCCGGCAGAGCGAATGTCAGGGTCACGTGCGCAGCGATTCGCTGCGGCCAGGTGAGGTACCAGAGCGCGGACCATTCGCCGGCCGCATTGTTGAGCCAAGGGACCAGTAAGCAGGCGGCTGAGGCGAGGATAAAGAGAATCGCCAGCGTGGCGTGCGGACGGAATCGATCGGCAAGACGCCCGCCGACATAGTTGCCGACCGCAAGACCGAACAAGACGATTCCAATGATCGACGTCCACGTATAAATGGAACTGCCGAGATGGCGGGCGGTCAGACGTTCGGCAAGGAGTTCGATCGTCATCACGGAGGCATATGCGACGAAGGCCGTGGCGTAGGAAAGGTAGATTCCCACGGTGCGGCTGTTTCGCGCCGGTGTCTGATCGTCTTGATGACCTTGCGTCAAAGGCGCTCTCCAATGGTTGAACAACGGCCAACGTGCTCAGAAGTCGAGTCACTCGTCAGAGCCGCCCGCAGAGGCAATTTATGCAGTGTTATAGTAGTTTGCGTAACGCGTCGATGGCGTTTTTTTCCAGTTCCTTGGCCTTTCGTAGAACTTCGATCTGACGCTGGCGAAAATGCGGAGGCGGCAGGGTACCCGGATAGTCCTTTTCGGAGGGCACGTATTGGTAACCGTCCCTCAGCAACCGGACCTCCTGATCGTAATAATCCGCCGCCTGAAGGGCGTAATGTTCGTTCGCGCCGAACTCGAGAGAAATCCTGCGGAAGTAGCGCGCGGCGGACGCCCGAGCGTCCATCAACGCGATGTAGGTCCAGACATTGGGGTGTATGTATTGACGGGTCTGCACAGTCTGAAGGCTCTGGCACCAGTAGTCAAACGCCTTTTCGCCCAAGGCGTAACTACCCGATCGCCTTTTCTCGAACAGATCCACCGCGCGACGGACCGAGGCAAGATAGGCCTGGTTCGCGGGAGGACGAGATTGCTTTTCAAACAGAATGACCGCGGTCGGCCATCCGCTGGCCATCCGGTCGGACTCCAATGCGCCGCCGTTGTAGGAGCGACATAACCATTTGAAATCCGGCCGATAGCCGGTGATGATCCCCCAATCTTCAGGCTCGATGATGTTCGCGGCCAACACGGGGATCTCAAGGTCGATGCTCTCCTTGATCCGGCGGCGGAGAGCAGCGGCCTCGGCCAGTTCGTTTCGCTCCACGATGAGAACTTCGTGCTTCAGACCGATGGCGGACATCAGAACATCCACGCAGTTTTCACCGACGAGCGGATCGGGATTACCGACGCCCCATCGATCGACGCGGAACTGGAGCCGGAACGCCATGCCGCTCATGCCCATCAGTTCGTCATAGCCGATTTCGCGTCCCATCGCCTCGAGGACCAGCTCCAGACAGTGCATCAGCGTATGATCGCGGTCCTTGGCAAACCCACGAATCGGACCGATGCCCACGAGGCGAACCGTTCCGGACTCGTCGCGTTCCTGGGAGAGTCGTGAGCGTTCCCGTGAGGACATGCTCGAGAGCTGTTGGCAGCCTGTCAACGACATTGAGAAGAGAACGACCGAGAGGGTAAGACGATTCGTCAGAGACATGATCGTAGTTTTAGACCATTCCAAAGATCATCAGGATTGAACTCATTCCGGCTGCCGGCCTATCGCGAATGAAACCGTTGCCGTATTTGATCCGCCAGTTGCAACCAAAAGAACACCGGAATCAATCGGCCGGCGATCATCGAAAAGATCATCACCAATCGTCCCGGCGGCGTCAAATGAATCGAGAGCCCCGTCGTCAGGCTCACGTTGTTGACGGCGGCCGAGCTTTCGAAAACCCGTTCGTAAGAACTCCCTGACGACACCAGGAAAAGCCCGAAGCATGCAAGGATATTGATCGCGAGCCAGGCCAGGATGAACATTGGCACACGACGCATGATCGACCGTCGCAACGCTGCGTCACCGGACTTCGTCCCCCAGGACTGTCTGCCGCAGAATAGACAGATCGCCAGAAGCACAAAAGACGAAATGCGCCCTCCCCCCGACACGCCTGCGGCCGAGCCGCCGATGAACATCCAGATCAACAGGACACCGTAGGACGGCCATGAAACGGCGCCTTCGGACACGGGGATGCTCTGCAATCCGGCCGAACGGAGTGTGGACGACACGAAGACCGCCAATGACCAGCGTTGACCGTTGTCCATGTCATCTCGCAGAGCCACTTGTTGTTGGCCGAGGTCGAAGGGCCGTTCGGGGACGTACTTTGCCGACAACGCCATGGGCGTCTCGAAATAAAAGAGGAGGATCGCGCCCAAGAGTAGGAGCAGAAACGCGCCCGCAGCCTCGAATCGCGGCAACAGTTGCAAAGGCGACGGATCTCGTGCCGCGGTTTGCTTTCCTGGATTTTCCCGGTCGGCCCCGGATCGCCCCTGAACGAGGTCCAGTATCACCGGTATTCCGAGCGACCCGACGATGGACAAGGTTGTGATGCACACGAAAACCGCGTGGTTCGAAACATAAGACGCCAGCCCGTTGGGGCGAAGAATAAGGCCCGTGTTCCAAATCGCATCCCCGGCATAAACGAATCCCCACCCACAGCGCTGCCAAATCGTCGGCGTGTCGGTCTCGTGCCAAAGGGCAGCCAGGACGGCAACCGCCAGCAATTGCAACCCCATCGCCACAGCCAAGACGGTTCGTAATCGAATACGATTCCACAAAAACGGCCGGATGATGGAAAGCCCGATCGCACTGAAGCCAAGCCCTGCGAGTTGACTTGTCACGACGAGCACACCCAACCCGAAGTGCGTGTAGTCCTCGCCGAGGCTGTAAATGCTGCTTCCGACCAGGCAGGCTGCGCCGACGGCCGCGAACGCACTGTTCAGCACGTGATTCCAAAAATTGTAGGTGTAATCCGGCACGGCCGACTGCACTGCCAACGGAATTGACAGCAGAATCGTCGTGATGAGAACCAGCGCAAGCCAACGCTTCCAAAAGAAGCTTAGTAGCGCGAGCGGCTGGTCCAGAAGATCGTCCATTCGCTGATAGGTTCGCTCAAGCGATTCGAGCAGCAGGCTGCCTGCAATGAAAACGGTTGCCGTCAGGAAGAAGAGAGCGACGTCTCCGCGGTAGATCGAAACACCGACGCCGCCGGTCAATACGATGGCCGTCAGCCATCGATCAGCGTTTCGAACCGCTCGCCGCCCGAATCCGCTGCATCGCTGCAATATCCAGATGAGAATCAGAGGGGTTTGCAGCACCGCCTCCAACAATCCCGACGACACGCTGCTCCCACCCGCTTCGCGAGCCAGCGCCGCTCCGATCGCCGGCACCGCGCAAATGAAAAAGGCGCCGGAAGGTCGTCCGGTGGCGCCTGGCAATACGGTTCTGTTGCCGGGGTTTGCCATGCCGGAAAGCTATCGCAGCCGTCAAGTTCTGACAAACGTGGGACGCGCCCTCAAATGCTCCAAGTTTTGGGGGTGGGTGCCGGCATGTTCCTTTATCACAGGCCAATGTCTTCGGATCTTGTATAATGGTGCGGATAGACAATGGCCGAGAGAAAGCAAAACGACATGATGTACACAGTCGGCGAGCGCATCCGCCGGATCCGTCGCGATCGTGGGATGACGCAGACGGAGCTGGCGGATTCCGCCAAAGTCAACCAAGGCTATCTGTCCTCGATCGAGCGCGGGCAGCGAACGCCCAGGACCGGGACATTGCGGGCCATTGCCGTGACCTTGGGCGTGCCGGAGGCCGTCTTGCTCGGAGAGGGTGAAGGCCATGACGCACCACAGGCGCTGGAGACGCGCGAACTTCCTTTGTTCGGCAGCATTCCCAACGGACCGCCGGCACAGTCGCAGGAACAGCTCGAAATGTTCCCTGTCCTTCGGCACCTTTGGCACGCGGACCGTTACTGCCTTCGTTGTGAATTTGACTCCATGGAGCCGACGTTGAAACGTGGTGACATCATCCTGGTGGATTATCGTCCCGGCGTCGACCCGGCGTTTGTTCAGGGGCGAATCTGTGCCTGCCTCGTCGACGGTCGGCCGACACTCAAACGGGTCAGTGTCGAGACGCAGGCGCATCGTCGACTGGTCATCCTCCGCGGCGACAACCCGCAGGTGCCGCCTATGATTATTGACGAGACACATGATTTCTCGATTCAAGGCGTGGCGGTTTGCCTGGTCAGTCGAGAGCTTTGATTCTGTTCGGGAAAATCCTAACATTTTCCTAAAAATTTCCCTTGCCTCCGACCGATGTTGGTGGCATGATAAGCGATTGAGCAGGTTTCGAGGTTTACGATGCCAAAGCCCCCGGGCTTTTACGAATCACCAAAGGAGTTGCCGGCATGGCCAAGACAACCGAAGCTTCCGCCTCCACCGAGAAGAAACGCCAGCAGGCCCTGGATCGGGCTCTTCAACAAATCGAGCGTGCCTACGGCAAAGGAGCCATCATGCAGATGGACGGCGACTTCTGCGCCTCCAGGGACGCGATCAGCACAGGCGCGCTGTCGGTGGACATGGCCCTCGGCGGCTATGGCATTCCACGCGGGCGAATCGTGGAGATCTTCGGACCTGAATCCAGTGGGAAGACCACGTTGGCGTTGAATGTCATCGCGGCCGCGCAAAGGACCGACGGTGTAGCCGCATTTATCGATGCCGAACACGCGCTCGATCCGGCATGGATGAAACGCAACAGCGTCAATCCCGAAACGCTGTTAGTCAGCCAGCCGGACGGGGGCGAGCAGGCGCTGGAGATCGCCGATATGCTCGTACGGTCCAACGCCGTCGATGTGATTGTCGTAGACTCTGTCGCCGCACTCATTCCCAAGGCCGAACTTGAAGGCGAAATGGGACAATCCCAGGTCGGCGGGCAGGCGCGACTGATGAGTCAGGCCATGCGCAAGCTCACCGCGGCGATTTCCAAAAGCAAGTGCATCGTCATTTTCATCAACCAGATCCGTGAGAAAATCGGTGTCATGTTCGGCAACCCGGAAACAACGCCCGGCGGTCGTGCGCTGAAGTTCTACAGTTCCGTGCGAATCGATGTCCGTCGCATTGCATCCATCAAGGAAGGCGACCGTGTGACCGGCAATCAGGTCCGTGCCCGGGTCGTCAAGAACAAGGTGGCCCCGCCGTTTCGAGATGCCCAGTTCGACATCATGTTCGACAGCGGCATCAGCCAGTCCGGCGATCTGCTTGAACTGGGCGTCAAATACACGATCATCGACAAACAAGGAGCCTGGTTTCGCTACGGCGACATCCAATTGGGTCAGGGCCGCGAAAACGCCAAGCGTTTCCTGGAGGACAACTCCGGCTTATTTGGCGAGATTCGTGAGAAGATTCTAAACATCTGCGGATACGGAGCCCAGGGCGAGTCGACCGACGCAAGTGGAAACGGTCATCCCAAGGACGAGATCGCCGTCAGCAAATCGGCTCCCGTCGCCAAACCCAAGGCGAAGACGCCGGCCAAGAAGAAACCGGCGAGAGCCGGAGCATAAAAAACCCAACGCATACCGCGTATAATGAAGGTATCGTGAAACCGGTTTCTCATCCTTTGCGCCGAACCGCGCGGGAGGTGATGATGCGTCGCGGGCTTTCGTGTGTGAGCATTGCTGCCCTTTCTCTGAGTCTCATTGCCTCATTGGTTCGCGCCGAGACACCGGACAACCCCAAGATCAAGGGCAAGCTGTCTCGAATCGACAATGTCCCGGTCCTCCACGTCTGGGGAACGCCGCGAGAACGCGGCTATGCCCACGGCTATCTTCTGGCCCAAAACATCATCGATCTGCTCGACAAATATCTGTCCGACAAAAACGCGATCGGCGGCCCTGAAATGTATGAAGCGGCACTGACGCTTGCTTCCGTCACCATGAGTTTCGATGCCAAGTACCAACAGGAACTGCACGGGATGTTTGCCGGCATCCAAGCGAGGCTTGGCGACAAAACTACCGTGAAGGCTTTGGGACGAAAGCTGGACGTCAAGGACCTCGTCGCCGCAAACTGCGTGGCCGATTCCTCTCGCTTCGGCTGTTCCTCCTTTGCCGGTTGGGGCCCCATGACGCCCAACGGCCACACCATCGCCGGTCGTAACTTCGACTGGTACATCTTCGATGCGTTGGTCGACAGCCAGATGATCGTGGTCCAATTGCCCGAGCCGGAAGGCAAAAAGCTCGGCTGGGTCTCCATCACGTGGCCCGGCTCCATCGGTTGTTTCACCGGCATGAACGAAGAAGGCGTCTGTGTTTCACTGCATGATGCCGCCGGAGCTCCGCCGACAAAAGCGATTGGATTCACGCCTCGCGTGTTGGCCCTCCGCGATGCGATCGAAACGGCGCGCGCCGATTCCGCCACGAAGGATATCACAAAAATCTTTCGGAATAGAACCGTCGTCATCGGCAACAACGTTCCCGTGGTCACTGATTTCGTCCGTGAGCGAGTCCACCGAAGCGCCAAGGGTCCTTTCGCCGTCTTCGAATATGACGGCAACACGGAAAAAGACGGGGGCGTCACCGTGCGTACGGTCAGAAGCACCTACCACCGTCGTCGAAACAGGCCGGCCGTTCAAGGCGGCGCCGTCTTTCAAGTGTGTACGAACCATTATCGAAAACGAAACGAACCGTCCGAATGCGACCGCTACGAAACGATCCACGAAATGCTTACCCAACTCGCGGCGGAGGGTCGGGAGCTGCAACGATCTGATGCCTGGAAGATTCTTCGCAATGTCGGAAGGCCGTCGGAAGACGTCCCGCATCTTCTGACTTATCACAGCGTGGTCTTCGAACCGAACGCTCACACGATGCATGTCGCGTTCTGCAAGAACGGGAAGTCGGCGGCGAGCCAGAAATCGATCAAGCTCGACATTCGAAAGCTGCTGTCGAAATAGAAGAGCCTCTCATCGACGAAGCGGCACCCAGAACCGCTGCCACGGGCCCTCGATCATCGAGGCGCCCGGCGGAACTCGGCCTTCATCAGCTCAGGGCCCGGGCGGCCTGTTTGGCGGCTCGCTTGGTTGATTTTTTCGACGTCTTTTTCTTGGCTGTTTTTTTCTTTGGTTTCGCGCCTCGAGAAGACGCCGCTTGGCTTCGCTTTGCCTTGGACGACACTTTGGAAGCCAATGCAGTGGCGAGGACTTCGTCGACGGTCTTCACTGGAACAAACTTGATCTGTTTGCGAATTTCCTGCGGTATCTCAACCAGGTCCTTCTGATTACGGTCGGGGATGATGATCGTCTTGATGCCGGCATGATGCGCGGCGAGTGCCTTTTCCTTGAGCCCACCGATTGGGAGAACCATGCCACGAAGCGTGATCTCACCCGTCATGGCGACGTCACTGCGACAAGGACAATTTGTAAGCAGCGAATTCAATGCGGTGAACATCGCGATGCCTGCAGAAGGACCATCCTTCGGGATAGCCCCGGCGGGCACATGAAGATGCAGGTCCTGCCTCAACAGGTCTTCCGCATTGATGCCATATTTTTCGCCTTTTGCCCGGATGACGCTGAGTGCGGCTTGTGCGCTCTCGCGCATGACGTCGCCAAGCTGTCCGGTCAGTTGAAGCGAGCCCCGGCCGGGCATCACGTTCGCTTCGATGAACATGATCTCCCCGCCATAGGGCGTCCATGCCAGACCCGTCACGACGCCGGGCTGGCTGGTCCGCAAAGCCGGCTCGGGCTGGTGTTTCTCGGGACCGAGATACTTTTCAACGTGGGTCTTCGTGATGGACTTCGGCGGTTTCTTACCACGAGCGACTTCGGAAGCCACGCCACGGCAGACGGCACCGATCTCGCGTTCCAGGTTTCGCACACCGGCCTCGGCCGTATAGGAATCAATAATGGACTCCAACGCAGAGTCGGTGAACTTAATTTGCTTTGAGGACAAACCGACCTGTTTGCGACGGCGCGGCACAAGATATTTCTTCGAAATCCAAAGCTTGTCCAGACGCGTGTACCCGGAGATGTAGATGACCTCCATACGATCTCGAAGCGCCGGCGGCACGGCTTCCATGTAGTTTGCCGTGCAGATGAACATCACGCGAGTCAAATCGAACGGCACACCGAGGTAATGGTCCTGAAACGAATTGTTCTGTGCCGGATCAAGGACTTCGAGCAGGGCCGAAGATGGATCTCCGCGGGCGTCGCTGCCGATCTTGTCCACTTCATCGATCATAAAAACAGGATTGTTCGAACCGGCTTTCCGGAGTTCCTGAATGATTCGGCCAGGGATCGACCCGATGTAAGTGCGACGATGACCGCGGATGTCGGCTTCATCACGCACGCCCCCGACCGACATGCGTATAAAGTTACGCCCTAATGCGCGAGCAATGGATTGGCCCAAAGACGTTTTCCCGACACCAGGCGGCCCGGCGAGACAAAGGATGGGGCCGCGCCCTTCGGGGTTGAGCTTGCGAACGGCAAGAAACTCGATGATGCGCTTCTTGACCTTTTCCAAATCATAGTGGTCTTCATCGAGAACCTTCTCGGCGGCCGGGATGTCAAGCTTGTCCTCCGTCGAAACGGACCAGGGCAATTCGCAAAGCCACTCCAGATAATCGACGATGCCGCTGTATTCAGGCGATGCCTGGTTTGTCCGGACGAGACGGTCCAGTTCGCGATGGGCCTCTTTCTCAACCGTTTCGGGCATCCCGGCCTTGGCGAGCTGCTCTCTCAAGCGGCTGATCTCGGCCTCTCGATCGTCCGTTTGACCAAGCTCCTTCTGGATCGCTTGAAGTTGTTCCTGCAGGTAGTACTCACGCTGCGTCTGATCGATCTGTTCCTTAACCTGGCTGTGGATCTTGTTGGAAAGCTCCAGAATCTCCAGTTGTCGAGCCAGGGCCTTGTTGATTTTCTGTAGTCGATTGCGAACGTCGAAGGTTTCCAAGAGTTCCTGTTTTTCAACAAGCCCCAGTGAAAGGTTCGCCGCAAGGAAGTCCGCAAGCGAACCTGGTTTCTCGATATTATTGACAATCGACAAGGCTTCTTCGGGGACCCCGGGTGTCAGTCCGATGACACGAGCGGACAGGCGTTTGGCAGTCTCGATCAGGGCCTGAATCTCGGTGGATTCCACGAAGGTGTCCTCTCGCGGATGTGCTTTCGCAACAAGGAAAGGTTCCGTCTTCGATAGCGACTCAATACCAAACCGGGTCAGGCAATGGACAATAATCGATTGGGTGCCGTCGGTCAGTTCGAGACGTTTAAGGATTGTGGCGACGGTGCCCACTCGATACAGATCTTCGAGCTGAGGCTCCTCCGTCTCGCCGCGTCTCTGCGCGACGACGCCGAGAATCTTGGAGCCGCCGAACACTTGAGCCACGAGCTTCTTGGACTTTTCACGCCCGACCGTTAATGGAACGATCGTTCCGGGAAAAGCGACGGTATCCCGAACCGGCAGGACGGGCAGCAACTCGGGAATTCGCGGTTTGTCGTCATCTTCAGAAGGCGTGCCAATGGGCGCGATAGACCCGGCCAAAGGAACGCTGTCCGGCATGACCTCATCGCCATCGATTTCCTCGATCAAATCAATTTCTTCGTTCGTGTCGACCATATCCAAAAACACCCTTCAGGCCAGCGACCTCGGCTCGGCACTCATTATAGTGGAAAAGGTCACAACGATGGAGATCTCCACGATCGTCGCAAGAATCAGACCGTAAAGAAGTCACATCTCCAAAATGCGCTCGAGTCGCAACTCGATATCGTTCAAATCATACCCTCCGCCGTTATATGCGAACAAACCGCGGTATTCGATGTCTCGCAACGCCGCCATGATCTCAGGCCAGTGGATGTCGCCGTCACCGAGATGACAAGGTTGATGGCCGTCAGCCGAACCGAGCCTGCAGTCGTTGAGGTAAACACGGGCGAGGCGGTGGCCGAGGCCTAGAATCCAATCCTGCGGATAACCGATCGATAAGATTTCAGCCGTATTAAGACAAACGCGAACCCAGGGCGAATTGATGCGATCCATGAATTCCCGCGTCTCCATGGGGGAGAGCAGGAATCGGTTACTGCCGACAAGACAAACGATCTGAATGGCCCGCCGCTCGGCCTCAAACCGGAGCTGGAGCAAGGCATCGAGAGAGCGCAAGTAGGCTTCTTCGTAGGAAACCCAAGGTGATGATGACCCAGGAGGCCCGACGACGCCGGGGATGACGATCACGACATTCGTGCCAAGCTGAACCGCACGATCCAGCGCTGCAACGGTATGTTCAACCGCCGTCTCACGGGCTTCGTCACGGAGCGAAGCCACATTGATTTCCAAGGCCTCTCGCAAAAAAAGGCCCGAAATCAAAAGGCCGACATCCCGGGCCTGTTTCGCGATTTCGATGTACGTCGTGTCAGGGAGATCGAAGGTGAGCGGACCGTCGCTTGAAATCACGAATTCCACGGCGTCAAAACCCGCTTCGGCCGTGTCGGTCAGCATCCGATCAATCGGCGTGCCGGGAGGAAACGCAGCCGTGTTCAAAGACGTTTTTGGTTTCCATACGGACGACATCATCGAGGCTGACAAAGTAGACTGAACGCAGAGAATGTCAATCCCGATATTCCCGGTCCTGACACCCAACAAAAAAAGGCCCCGCTTCGACGATGCGGGGCCTTTCGCAAATCCAGGCTGTCAACGTGATCGGTGGCGATTACTGACAACCGCCCGATCCCATGCTGGCGAAGAATTCTTCCGCCCCTTTCTGAATCTGTTCGGGCGTCAGGTCCTCTTTGTGCGTTGCAATGGACCACTCGTGTCCGAATGGGTCCGTCACCTTGCCGTAACGATCTCCCCAAAATGCGTCCATCAACGGCATCGTAGCCGTGGCTCCCGCGCCGGTGGCCTTGCTGTAGGCCGCATCGCAGTCTTCGACGTAGAGGTGAATGTTGCACGTCGTCCCGTTGAGTGATTTCGGCGCCTTGCAGCCTGCGCCGGGAAACTCCTGGGCCAACATGACAACCGAGTCGCCGATTCTCAGCTCGGCGTGCATGACGCTCTGGCCGTCGGGGCCCGGCATTCGCATCACTTCCTCGGCGCCGAAGGCCTTCTTGTAGAAATCAATCGCGGCGTTGCCGTCGTTGACGATCAGGTAAGGCGTGACGGATCGATATCCGTCGGGAATGGGTTTGGCTGCCATCGTGTTCTCTCCGTTGCTGTAACCAAATTGAAATCAACTGTCACAACGTTTGCGCGCTGCGTCCTATTTTCGGCGAGTATACTCGATCTCAAAGGCTTTGTAATCTTCTCCCGCGTGCAGGTCGAAACACTCCAAAACGTGCTTGTCTTTGTTGACGACACGTATGACATAGCGGTTGTATCGCCCGATAACATTGCCGATGCCGGGCACACTGGGTTCGTCCATTTCTCCATAATAAGTGAATACGCCGGTCGCGGGGTTGCGAGTGCCTTTGAAATCGAGAATGTAGGTTGCCATTGAACTGGCCCAGTTTCCGACGTACATGTTTCGGAAATTGTCGTAGCCCGTCAGCCCCATCCCGCTCGACTTCATTTTTGCGATCTTGCCGGGATTCGCGGGATCAGGAAACTCCATGAGGAATTCCGATTCCGTCAGCACGAACCGACCGTCCAGAACCCATTTGCTTTCACTCGTGCCTTTCGACTCTGAAGGTGGCATGTTGGGACCGTACATCCAGATTCGCATGACCGCGTCCCATTTTCCGATGATGGGTTCAAGATGTTTGTGATGATCGCCCGGAGACCGAAGGACCATCATTTCCTGCATCATCTTTTGCATTTTCTTCATCTCTTCCGAGTCCGGCATGACCATCTTCCCGTCACCTCCTTCGTTCGATACGGCGCGACCCGTGAGCATCGCCACGATTCCCAATAGTGCCACCATTCCAAAAATCGTCTTGAATTTCATACGAAATCTCCTCTTTTCAAAACTCGTCGCGGACAAGATCGATGTACCGCCCTGTCAGGTTCACGCGCGGCATCAATTTCGCAGAGGGATCCCGAAAAAAAATCATTCGGATCCGGCAGGCCCTCGGGAAAATCTCTTTCGCAGCCGTTCCAGCGTCCAGGTATTGCCCGTGCGAAAATGCTCCTGCATTTTCCTTGATTCTTCGGTTTCGACATAACCGTAGCCCAGGACACGGACTCTGGTCCGCGTTGGACCGATTTTTTCGAAATGGAACTCCGCCCAAGTGTTTTTGATCGCATTCGGAAACGGGAACCCCTTTGGAGGCTTCGTCAGCTTAAGCGACAGCATACGTTTCGGCTCCAGGCCGATGATGGTGCTCTCAATGGTCGAAGCATCTCCGATGGCCCCATTGCGGTTGTAGTTGGTTCGCATTTTTCCGCCGACCCTCAGATCGATCTCGGCGAGCGGCACCATCCATGATTCGACGCCTTCCTTGGTTGTGAATGCGTGCCAGACTGCCTCCAAAGGCGCATCAATCTCGACTTCCTGCCGAAGGACATCCTCTTTTTTCTGCATCGCCTTCGCTTGAGCCGCACCGTTGCCCGCGAGCTTCTTGTAGAGATGATTCAGGAAGACCGGATTATTCTTTAGAAAGTAGTCAAAGGCGCGATCCCATTCCTCCCCTTGTTTCCAACCGACAACGGTGAGACGCAACTTCGTTTTTTTCTCACCAAGCTGTTCGAAAAAATAGGCGCTCCACGTTCCGCCCTTCCGAACGTTCGGGAACTGAGGCGGTGCGCTCCCACTGGTCGATAGCATTCGATGTGTGAGATAGGACAGCACACGGTTACTCGACCCTGGCCAGATGGCATAGGTCCCGCCGGGTTTCAGTTCGATCTCCGCCTTGGGAGCGAGGCATTCCCGAATGCCTTCGGTTGTGGCCAGCGCCTTCCAGACTTTTGTGACTGGAATCGGGATCAGCATCTCGAAGTCCTGCCGTTTCTCGGGTCCGCTCACGGCCGTGACGGTTACGTTGCCGTCAACCCACGTTCTTGTTTCGCTGCCCCTCGTTTCGCCATCAGCCGACGGGAGCCGATCGGCTTTCGCTTTGTCTTTCAGTTGATCAAGCACCCCATCCCAGGCCTTGTCGAAATAAGCATAGCCCGTGTCCCAGTCTTCTCCTTCCTTCCAACCCAACTGAGCGAACCTGACGCGCACCCGATTTTCGCCCAAGTCCTCGAATCTTAAAACGACGTGCGTCTTCGAACCTGACTTCCGGAGCTTCATGACCTTAGGGGGGAAGTTCCATTCGAACGACAGCATTTCCCTCGGAACATAGCTCAGGATTCTGCAGCCCTCGGTTCCGCGCTTTCCGGAGGCATCCGTGATCTTCCCCATATACAATTCGTAAGGTCCACCAATCCGGAGTTCGATGTTCGACTCCGGCGAAAAGAACGAGGCGATTCCCTCCGATGTCGTCCAAGCGTGCCAGACTTCATCGAGTGAGGCCTGGACCGTGACTTCCTTTTGCAGGATTCGCTCTGAGGAATCTTTAACCCCGGGACTTCGAGCCAATGCGTGTGAAGTGAAACTGACCAGGATCGCAGACCATACGGTCCGGCCGAGGCTTTTCCGAATCTTCATACAAATCTCCTCATCCGCGACGATACCCGCCGCTTGGCGACTGTGTGCCTCACGCTCCGGCCAAAAGACGATCAAAATAACTTTTGAGATGAGCCATGGACGCGTCGTAAGGATCGAGGCTGCGATGCGCTCTCGCCTGCATCATCGCCCCTTCCATGACCGTCAGCACGAACTGAGCCAACATTCCACGATCGACATGGTCCGGAAGCCGGTCCGCCGCCTCATCCAGACATCGTTGGATGCCGTCACACCACGCCCGGAACAACCCTGCCAGTTTTTCGCGCACTCCGGGATAAGAATCGCTCAGCTCCAACGCCAGATTTCCGATCGGACACCCCATGGCGCACCCGGTCATCTGCAACATCTGCCGATAGCCGCCAAGCACGGCAAAGATTCGCTCGATTGGATCATTGGTCTTCTCGAACGCCGGACGCAACACCTCGGGCTCCAGTCGGTCCAGGTATTGATCGAGCACGCCCAACAAAAGGGCCTCCTTGGTCGGAAAAAAATAGTACAGACTGCCGCTGTTGACCTTGGCTTCACGAAGGATGGTCGAAATGCCTGTCGCGGCGTAACCCTGTTCGTGGAAAAGCCTTGCAGCAACAGTGAGCAATTTTTCGCGGGTGTCGGATTCAGACATCTTATTAGTTGAACGATCAACTAAGATACCGTTCAAGAACAGTCACGTCAAAGGCAAACTTCATCATTTTTTATCTCAGAATGAACCGCCCGCCGGACAAGGATTCCTTGGAGTAGGTCGATGTCTGTCATCGGCAAGTTCAAGGACCATGGCGTAGGTGATATACTGGCCCATGGGTGGAGAATACGTGTACCGGGGGAACACGTCCGGGGTTGATCGCGCTTCAACCAGCTAAGCGCATTTGGCATTGCCGCCGGCGAGCCTACCTGCCGTCAACCGTGGAGAGCCATCATGCAAAATTCCCTCAAGGCCTGTGTGACGACGATCGTCGTGTTTATGTCCGCATTCACATCTCGTGGCGTTTTGTCGGCCGACACCGTGTCGCCTTCGCCATTTTGGAAGAACACGATCCAGTTTCCGAACGACGGCTTCCGCAATGCCGGCGCCGGCATGAACGAAATCCGCTGGGTGAAGTTCACGATACTCACTTGTGACCCGACGACCGTCTATTTTCAGAACAGCACGACCTATCCGTTCCATTATGATTTCGCGACCGAAGTGCTGGACCCTTTCCTCGGATTCTCGCTCGAACAGTACAACGACGTCTCTCTGTTCGCCGCCGGACAGCAGGCCATCCTGGGGACGGTCCTCTTTCCACCGCTGACGAGCGAATTGTTGGCGATCCCGGACTTTCCGGAATATGGCATTCAGTTCACTCGCCAGGACGCCTTTACAGCCCAAGAGATCGTGGACTTGTTTAACGTGGTCAAAGCCAACGTCATCTCCGACCTCGGCATCGAAGCCTTTTATTTTCCAACCTTCGAGCAAAGGGACGTGGCGGATGCCAATCTCGATTTTTTCCAAAGCAACGGTATTCAAGTCAGCTCGACGAACCGATGGGTCGAGGGCAACGCGTGCTACGCGGAAGGCTGGGCCCTGGGAGAACTGAAGTTTGTTCCTGCCGACCAGATCGATCAGGCCTTTCTTGCCGGCACATTGAAACCGGACGACATCCTGTTAACCGACGGCGTGCCGGCGGAAATCCCCTCCGTGGCTGGCGTCATCTCTCTGGCCCCTTCAACGCCGAATTCTCACGTCGCAATCCTGGCGAAGACGTTTAATTTACCGTTCGCGCATTTCGCGCGTTCACAAGACGTCGATCGCGCGCAAGCGCTCGTGGGCCGAACAGTCGTTTTCAGGGCCTTTTTAAGGTTCGGCGAGTGTAACATCCGCCTGATCGACGTTCAGGATGAACTGACACCGCAGCAGATCACGGAGATCCTTGCTCTCAAGGCGCCGCCTGCGCTCAACATCGCCGCCAAAACAACATTAGGCGGGTTCAGCGCGTCCACAGACTCGCTGGACGCCTCGGACGTCCAATTCTTCGGGGGCAAGGCGTCAAACTTCGGCCTGCTCCGACGGGCCATCCCGGCCAACTCTCCTGTTGCAGCCGCGCTTTCTTTTGACCTGTGGGACGCGTTCATGGATCAAGTCCTCATCACCGGAAACACGCTGCGCCAGGAAATCGACCAACGTCTCTCGGGCTACACCTATCCGCCCGACTTCCAGATGCTCGCGAACGATCTCGACGCCATCCGCGACATCATCAAAGATGACACGCTGTTCGCCCCCACCTTGCGGACCGAGGTCATCAACATGCTCCAGGACCCTCAGTTCGGCTTCGACATCGGCGCCAAAATACGCTTTCGAAGTTCAACCAATGTCGAGGACAGCGAGCAGTTTACCGGGGCCGGGTTATACGACAGCAGGAGCGGATGCCTGCCCGATGACCTCGACGCGGACGACATCGGTCCGAGCTTCTGTGACCCGACGGAGAATAACGAACGCGGCGTGTTTCGAGCCATTCGACGCGTGTTTGCAAGTTTCTACAACGACAATGCCTTCATCGAACGGCTTCGTCACGGCGTCGACGAGTCCGAGGTCGGCATGGCCGTCCTGGTGCATCATTCCTTTCCGGACGAATTCGAACTGGCCAACGGCGTGGCGACGGTGAGAAGAACACCCGGTCGCTATGAAATGCTGCTGGTCACGCAGGACGGTGCGGTCTCGGTCACGAATCCCGTCAACGGAGCGATCCCGGAAGAGGTGCAAGTCACCGTGTTTACTGCCTCAGGGACAATTGCGCCGACGTTCCTGGCCCCATCCAATCTGGTTCTACTCGGCGAAGAAGTCATGGACTGGCCGAATGACTACACGGATCTGGCCGATCTCCTGGCTACCGTTGCTGAACGATTCGAGTTGGAGACCGGCAAAACGGAATATGTGCTCGACTTCGAATACAAGAAGCTCGCTCCCGGTGGTGCGGCCATCCCGGCGGGCGGCCTGGTCGTCAAACAGGTTCGCGAGATACCGCAGGGAGACAGCACACCGTCCATCACGCCTTTCCTCGTGAACGAACCCACGGAGTACGAAGCCGGAGACGGCAACTCCTACAAGAGCACATCCAACCGATGGCGTCTCGAATCGAAAAACATGTGGCTGACGCCGGAGAATCTCGCCGCAGAAACCATCTTCTCGAATGTCACGCTTGAAGTCTCGACCGGTTGCCGTCCGGTGACCTTGTCAGGATTGATGTCCGCTTTGCCCGGCGCAAGCCACGCTTATGATGAACCCGGGCAATTCACGACCAATACGTGGACAATCTCGGACATCTCCAGTCCCAGAAACTTCACGCTCGAAGTCAACAACATCGGCCAACTCGTCGCTGAGAACGAGAGTCCAATCCTGACACTTCGTGATCTCGGCTTCAACGGCAGTCTCAGACTGAAAATCGATTACGCAACCCCCATCATCGAAACCCCCGGCGGCCCGACGCTTGTTTCCAGCACGAATACCGTGATCGCGCCGAAAGGTGAAATCGGCCTGGACGTGATTCCGGCGAGCAGACAAATCCTCCTGCCGGGGGGGGCGCTGATCACGAGTCACTTCACCGTCGGGCAGAACAACATCGGGATCTGCTGTTTTCGAACGCCGCTCGGTGAAATGGAAGAGACCATCATTGAAGGGCTCACAACCGAGCCCATCGTTTTACAAAGCGCGTTTAGCCATATCTGGGGCTCAGGCCAACACAACTGGAGCGAAACAATGATCTTCGAGCCCATGCATGAACCCGGGCTCTCACCGAGAACCCTTGACGAGCTTGACGCCCAAGACATCCGACTGATTCATATCTTCCGAGACAATCTCGCGCCCCTTGGAGAGGATGCCGACACCATCACCATCTATGGCGCGAAAGACCTTGGACTCCTTTGTGATCCTTGCCACGATCTCGTGGTTGGCGACCTCACCGGCGACAGAATCATGGACGGGCGCGACATCGAACGATTCGTGGGCATCTTGGTGGAAGGCCCTGCGGGCCCCAGGGAGACGTGCGCCGCAGATCTCGACGGCAACACATTTGTCGACATGGCAGATCTGCCGTCGTTCGTGAATGCAATACTCAACGATCACTAATGTGCTAATCAGAACCGCGACGGCGCAATTGTGAAAACTGCTCATCGAAAAGCCAAAGACCGCCCGCGGGACTGAGTCGGACGGACCAGCCGGACGGAATTACGGTCGTTGTGTAACGTTCTTGAACCAGAGCCGGCCCGTTGACTTCGACGTCGACGGGAAACTTATCGCGACCATAAACCGGAGCATCCCGCAAAACATCGGACCTCCGGACATCACCCACATTCAGGACTGCATCATCCAGCTTTCCGTCCGCCGACGGTGGGACGGGCAGTTCGGGTTTCAATGTTTCGATCGTGGCGTGAACGCGAACGGCCCGAACCTCGATGGACGACGCCTCGTCGTCCCGGCCGATTTTTGTCGTGCGGCCTTCCTGAAACCTTGCCACAAGCTGCGATTCGTCGGCAAGGTTATCACAAGCGACGTCAATGGCCTCCGCATCACCCGTGCAGGACATTTCGGCCACCCGTTCACAGACGGTGTCGTCGAGATCGTAGCCTTCCATGGTGACCGAGGTGCATACACGATCCATCAGTTGACCGAACGCGCGGCGCAAATCGGGAAGATGAAGTGGCGCGGGTTTAACTTGTTCGCGGAAACGCATCACAATGTCCGTCATGAGCAGGCCTACGGCCGTGAAAACACCGGCGTCGTCGGGGATCAG
The DNA here is from genome assembly GCA_022360095.1 of Phycisphaerales bacterium. GTDB lineage: Bacteria > Planctomycetota > Phycisphaerae > UBA1845 > UTPLA1 > JAKSDK01. The sequence goes on along the minus strand of JAKSDK010001621.1, from coordinate 143,241 downwards.
GATCGTCTTGAGGTCACAGTCTTGCGCCAGACGAACGGCGACTTCGGGACCGGCACCGCCGAAACAAATCAGAGGAATCTGATGCAAATCGATCGGTTTCGACATGCTCGCGGCTTGATACAAAAGGCTTTGCAATGATTGGGCCACACCGGGAAGGTCCTCGTGCAGTCCCGCTTTGAAAGTACATCGCTCAAACGCGAGCAGGCCACCTCTCGCATCCTGCACGGCAAGCGTCGCATGTTGCGCGCCGATCTCGGCTACCGCGATGATGCTTAGACGATGGCGGCCAGCCAAGTAGCGAGCGGCGGCCAGAGCAGGGTCCGTCGCCACATCTTCAGCGATCACCCGAACCCAATGCGCGCCATGATCTCTCGCCAATCGGGCTACGTCATCTGTCGCTGGCATCTTTGAAGAACCCGAGTGCGTGCTGTAGAAGAGAAGCTGATACGGTTCGGACGGCTTGAGCGCTTCGATCCAGCCCGACCAACACGTGACAGGCGATCCCGTGGGCTGCCTTTCAGCGTGCAATGACCGGCCGTCCCATTTGCACAGGCCGACATATTTCGATCCGACATCGACGGTCAACGTATCCATGCCACGCTCCCGAATATGGCTAGAATTCGACGCTGCCTAGTTTACACCGTCGACGAAGCGGAGATGATGCTCTTTCGATGAGGAAAACACCCCCCCATGAAACCGACTCCTCAGCCCCAAACGGCGTAGATGGTCTGAGAGGCCTCGAAGAAGAACAGTCGCCCACGTCGGGAGAAACAAGGATCGCTCTGGGTTTGGTGTTGGCGGGTTTGAGCTGGTCCGCGATCTGTGCACTCCTTGCTCCGAACGGCGTCGCTCAATTCGATGACGTGATGCACTATCTTTATGCCAAATGGGTCTGGTCATGGCCGGCCTACCTGTTTGACGATTGGGGGCGTCCCGGATTCACCGCGCCCTACTCGCTGGCCGCGTGGTTTGGATGGCCGATGTGCCGCTTGCTTTCGGCAACACTGACCGCCGGCAGTGCCTGGCTGGCGTTTCGGATTGCCCAAATGTTGGACGTACGACATCCGTGGGCAACGGTCCCGCTGGCCTACGTCCAGCCTCTTTTCTTTCAACTCTCCCAAACGACGCTGACGGAGACGCCGTTGGCCTTCTATTTGACGGTAGCCCTCTATCTGGCGCTGCGCGATCGCTGGTCGTGGTCGGCCGCGTTGATTTCACTCTGCATGATCACGCGTCACGAAGCAATCCTTTTCGTTCCGGTCTGGACGTTTTTCGCGTGGCGACGGGGCACGAAGCTGTGGAGACTATGGCCGATCTTGTGGGCACCGATTGTGGCCAATATCGGCGCCTCCGCCTTCAACTTGTCGACAATCGTTCAGCGCCTTTTCGATCCCGAACCGACAACACAATACGGCCGTGGCGGTTGGTTGACGTTTTTCGCAAGAGGTCTGCACGCGTGGGGGCCGGGGGTCGCCATGCTGGCGATGACCGGTCTATGGAAAATGAGCCGACAACGGAACGGGATGTTCGTCGCGACTTGCATTCTGGCCTACTTCGCAACGCAGACCGTGATCCGTGCACTCGGACTGTACGGCTCCGGTGGTTATGCGCGGTTTCTTGTGCCCATTTCCCCGCTCATTGCAATCGCGGCCCTCGTGGGCTGGCAGCAGTTATGGCACGAGGACACAGGCACGCGACGTCGCGCCGTGATGCTGGCGGCCGCCTCCATGATTCTGCTCTGGTTGGCCCTCGAACGACAGATTGATCTGCATCAAACGAGAGGCGACATCGCCGTAGAGGCGCCGACAATCTATCTTGCAACGCTGATCATCCGAATTTTGACGGTGATCGTCACGGCCTTGGCGATGATTTCGGTCTTCGGCCACGCCAAGCCGCGATGGCAGACCTACGCAAAGCCTTTACTACCCGGGTGCATCTTCATCATCGTGTTGTTGACGTGCTACGCGCTTTGTCGCCCGCTCAAACCGCCGGAGGAATCGCTCCTGATCGATGAGGCGAGAGGTCGCTTGGCGACCATGGGACTCGGTGATCGCATCATCCTTTCGGCCAACGCGTGGATCGATCTTGTCAATGATCGGCCGCTTTCTCCGTATCGCCCCTCCGTTCGTGAACAACTGGAAGACGCGCCGGTCGGAACGCTCTTCGCCTGGGAGCGGCAGTTCGCCGGATCCGATGATCATCGTCTCAGGCTGAGTGAGTTTCAGGAGAGCCCCTCGTTTCGATTGGTTTACCAGACGCCGTCAAAACAACAAGAGAAACAACCCTATCTGACGATATTTGAGAAGATCGGCGATTGGGGCCCTCCATCCGCCGACAACGGACCATAACCACTTGCAAGCAAATGCCTTAGAGACAATTATTAGCCTTGACTAAGTTTAAATTTGCCTGTAGCATGTTTCTCTTTTGAGCGCGGTTTTGCGGATTCAGCGACGGGCACTCCAACAAACCGTCCGGATTCGAGGTTTTTCCTATTGTGATCTCAAAAAATCCCGAGACTCCCTGCGGCTTTAACCGTGTGTTACTGATTGGACTTGACGGAGCCACCTTCGACGTGCTCGGTCCGCTGATGGATCGGGGCCTCATGCCGGAATTGAAGGAACTGGTGGACCACGGCACGTGGGGACCGTTGGAGTCCACGCGACCGCCAATCACGCCGGCGGCCTGGACCACCTTCATGACCGGAAAGGGACCGGGCAAACACGGGATCATCGATTTCCTGCGCTACGACCCGCAAACCAATCAGCTTTCGTTCAACAACAACAAGAGGATCAGCGCCAAGGCCAAGACGATCTGGCAAATCCTGAGTGACAAGGATTACCGCGTCGGTTCGATCAATGTGCCGATGACGTTTCCACCCGAACCGGTCAACGGTTTCATGATCAGCGGCTTTGATACACCACAGGGTCAAGACTTCACACATCCCAAGGAACTGCAGTCTGAGATCCTTGCGAAGTATCCTGACTACACCCACGAGAAAAAGTGGGAACGTCAAGCGATGGGCGGGGACGATCTTTTTGCAAAGAACCTTGAGTACATCAACCAGAGCTTTGAGCGCGGCTATGAACTGGCCCGGTTTTGTGGAGACAAATATGGCTGGGACGTGATGATGGTGCTTTACAAGCTGGTGGATAATCTCCAGCACAAGGCCTGGCGCTACATCGATGAACGAACCAAGGGGAAGAACCCTGCTCGCGCAAAAATGACCGAGGAATGTTTCGCGATGCTGGATCGTGTCATCGGCAAACTGAGAACACTCGCCGCCGAAAACGAAGCTGACATCGTCGTCATGTCCGATCACGGTCACGGCAGCCTTGACGGCAAGGCCCAACCGAATCTGCTGCTGTCGCAATGGGGCTATTTGGCGCTTCGGAGTCAATTCGCGCAGGCGCGCACGCGGACCGCGACCTGGCTGCGCCGCCTGACCAAGCCCAGCTTCGCGGAACAAGCGGGCCAATCGAGTACACCGGACCATGATCTGGCGGTTGACTGGTCACGTACGAAAGCATGCGTGCTGCACGCCGGGGTTTACGGCTTCTTGTATATCAACCTGAAAGGCCGACAACCTCAGGGAATTGTCGAGCCCTCCGAGTATGAAGCCGTCCGGTCAGAGGTTCGGGAAAAGCTCCTTCAGGCCACCTGTAAAGACCGAGACGGCCGCCGCATCAAAATCTTTACGGACGTCTTTGTGACCGAGAAACTCTACGATTGCGATCGCACGGATCACCCCTGGATGCCGGACCTTGTACTGGCACCGGCCGACGGACTGGCGGTGGTTAAGAAGATCCGAGGGAATTCGCCTGTGCGTTGGGTCCCGTTCAATCGCCTCGAAGGCACCCACCGATTGGACGGCGTGTTCGTGGCCCATGGTCCCGCTGTCAAATCAGGGCAAAAGATTCGTGCCCACATTGCTGACCTGGCGCCGACGATTCTGGCGGGGCTTGGAGAACCGGTCCCCAAAGATATGGACGGCCTCGTGCTGCGCCGCATCTTCAAGAATCCGGTGACGGTTCAGTACGAGCCGCCTCAAGACCGGAAAGTCGACGAGGAAATGCCCGTCCTGTCGCAAAGTCAGGTACAGGAAGTGGCCGATCGGCTCAGTGATTTGGGCTATCTCGAATAATGAACTCAGCGCTCATCACCGCCGGACGCTTCAGACTTTCGTCCGCGGTTGATCACGGCCTTCCTTCCCAGTAAGCGCTCCCACAACAGCAAGGTCTGCTGTACATCCGTCTGTGGCTGAAAGGTTTTCTTCGTCAAGATGCGCCAATCCGCCAAACGTCGGCCATTGAGAAAGAGATAGGGAGTTCCCTCGACCCCCAGCCGACCTCCCAACGCAACATCCTCCAGAACACGCCGACGAGTCGCATCACTCGACAAGGCCGCGGAGAAACTCTCCGGATCGATACCCGTCTGAGCGGCGAGAAACGGATAAGGTTTTTCATCAAACCGTTTACGGTTCTTGTATAGGAGGCGATCGTACGCTTGATGCTGCTCTCGCGTACCCGAAACACGGGCAGCCTCCGCGGCAAAGGCGGCAGCGCAAGCAAAATAATGGAGATCCCGTTCGACATTCGAATTGCATTTCGTGGACATGGGATAATGCCTGAAGACACAACGGAGCGTCCCGGAGAATTGGGATACCAGAGAGTGAATGTTGTGGTGAAACTCCGCACACTTGACACATTCAAAATCGCTGAAAACGACCAAAGTGAACGGGGCATCCACCTTACCGATGACAGGATCATCGGACCGAATCGGAATCTCGTGAACGGTAGACTGCGAATGACGCCAGGCGATGTATTCGATGTCGCTCGTCACTTCAAGGTATTTTTGCCGAAGGCGGTGCGCGGAGACCGCCTGGGCATAGGACAGTCCCGACAGAAAGATGATCACTACGGCTGTTCCTGAGATCCCCAGAACAAGGCCGGCCCGAAGATTTGACGGGTAGGACGTGCCACTTTCTTTTCCGGCGGAGCGAGGCCACATCATCGTCGTCAAAAGCCACATCAGCCCGTTCACAACGTGGGCGGCGACACACCACGTGCACCAGACCGGCAATTCCGACGCCATGACGTACGTAAACCAGAGGGAGCTGCAGAAACCCAGAGACGTCAGCACAAACGGAACGAAATGCCACCGTCGGCCGATGCGATTGGGAATGCCGATGACGGCAAACCAGAACGCCACCATTGCGAAGTAGGCAAAGCCAAGAACGGCCGTCGGGATCGGACCGATTCTGCCCCAACGACTACCGAGTACATAGTGGCAATCCACGCCTTCGCCGGGCGTACACAAATTGGCACCGGGCGAAACGACGCCGGACTGTCCAGGTGAACTCATCCAGACAAGCACGCCACTCATGACACACCCTGAGATTGCAAGCAAAACCAGGACAGCCCTGGGCCAACCCGGCGACGAAGTCGGTCTTGCGATCGGCGGCGCGTCTGACACTTGAACCTGCCTTCAATTTTTTCGGCGACTCGCAAAAGAATATTGTATTCGCACTATCCGGAGAATCGCCTGAAAACGAAATGCAGAATATCGTCAAACTTCGTGAATGGGTAGCTTGGCAGCGGGGGCGATGGTGATCCTTCGGTGGGCGCGGCGAAAGTGGATCTGTCCGAACAGGAGAAAAACAATGACCAGCAATGGACAAAGGGCGAACCGTACGACAGACAATACGGATTCGACCGTCGAATGAAACTCATCCAGCTCCGTCGGGTCGATGCGAATCCACGGCATCACAAGGGCCAGCGCGGCCAGGGACCAGACGCAGGCTTTCGCCAGACTTGCCGCACCGCCGAGTCTGGCGGAAAGACTGATCAACATGGACATGACGAAGGCGCCCAGGACGACCAGAACCGCCGCAAAAGCGACAAAACCGGCAACGACCAAAGACGATTCCATCCGCTCCACCCAGCGCTGGGCCGCGTCGCCTTCCATCCCGGCCTGATCTGACACAAGACTGGACGCGGACGAAAACTCCGCTTTGTCTCCGTATTGGACAACCAGCCAGGAGGCCAGATGCAAAACGACTGCAATGAAAGCCAGCCAGAAGAAGGCGTTCTTCGCCACGCGGAACACTTCCAGAGCCGCCACATGCTCACGGGTCGTTTCTCGACGTGTCGCATCCAACTGATTCATCCAGGATTCCGTTGCAATCGGCGATGAGAAATAGCGCGCGGTCGTTTGGTAATGCGATGCCCCCAGGCGTCACCGGTCATGGGGACGCGAAGCACTTTTCTGGATGAACGAACGACACTGCCGTCATCGCGAACGTATTTGATCAGAATGGCGATCTTGCTGCCTACGACTTTCACGTTGTCGTCCCATTTTAGGCGAAGGCCGTAACCCCACCCCAGCAACGTCGGCTCTTTCGCACGAAATTGATAAGCCACGTCCGGCGGAAGCATCCATTCAAACACCGGAGTTGCGACTTCGCCGTTAGGTCCGGTGTCCAGTCGGAACATCGTAACGACGATCGTGCCGTTGCCGAACACGCCCTTGCTATTGCTCTGAGAACCTTCCAGGTAGATCGAGCATTTGAAGCCGTTGATTCGATCACTGCCATCGGAATTGAAGCTCAACCAGGGAAATTGACCGAAGATCTTGTTGACGCGCACGATGTCGGACACGGCATCTTCATCCGGAATCGTCACGGGCCCCAAATCCGACGTCAATACCGTCTCATTTTTCGGGGGCGCCCCCCAGTCTTCTGCCACGATAGGGTGCATACAACCACTGATTAGCGCGCAGAACATCAGGACGGCACTAATTGAAATGTTTCGTTGAACTTTGACCATGACTCCTCCTCTTCCCCTCGATCGCAGCAGCCTCATCGCGTATTCAAACGGCTCGTGCGGCGTGCCACGACATCATCGCTCGGCACCATCGGTCCGTAGCGCGGGGCTTTCGGGCCGTACTTCTTTTTAGGTCGGGTCTTGACAGGCTCCACCTCTTTCATGCGACCCGGCGCATATTCATCGGGAAAATCCTCTATTGTCTCGATCTCGTCGTTCGTCTCCGGCGCAATGCGAAGCCTTTCGAAGAGCGGGCTCTGCTTCATCTGATCGGTGATGATGCCCGACTTGTCACGCTCCTCGATGCTGAGCCGACGCCCATCCTCGACCGTTCGAACGATCCGTGGCGTGAGGGCGAAGATCAGCTCGGTCTTGTTCTTCGATCGCGTGGTCGTGCGGAAGAGGTTCCCGACACCCGGAACGTCTCCGAGAACCGGAACTTTGCTCTCTGCTTCAGATTCCGTTGTGGTAATCAGCCCGCCGATGACCACGGTTTCGCCATCTTTCACGGCGACGAAGGTGTCGGCGGACCGTTCCGTAAAGATCGGGGCAAAGACGCCGGGGGAGATCTGAACGGTCGAGTCTGCAATCGCGGACACTTCGGGAGCCACCTGCAGATAGACCCACCCGTCCGGATTGATGTTGGGCGTGACGTTCAGAATAATACCGACGTCCCGATACTGCACCTGAGAGTTGACCTGGCCCGAATCCGTTTGTTGCGAACCCGTGATCGTCGGCACTTCCTGGCCGATGGTGATGTTCGCTTCCTGGTTATCCTGGCACATGATCATCGGGCGCTGAATCACTTCGAGACGACTGTCGGACTGCAGGGCGCGAACCAGGAAATTGAAGTCTTCACCGGTAATGGTGAAGCTGAAACCTCCCAGTCCACTGCCCGCGGCACCAAGATCGGTTCCGCCTACGACGTCAAAACTCGAGCTTTGCAGCACGCCGTTCGGACCTGCGACCGCGGTTTCACTGAATCGCAACTGCTGCAAAGCGAACTCGAGGCCCATTTCAAAGTTATCATCGAGCGTCACTTCGGCGATCATGACCTGGATCATGACCTGGGGAGGTGGGGTGTCGAGGTCCTCGATGAGTCGTAGTACCTCCGATTGTCGACGCGGGCTGGCGGAAACAATCAGCTGATTGGATTCTGTGTGAGCAACGATCGACACTTCCCTCGCCATCCGTTGCTGGGGTGAGACGTCTTCAAGCTGCTCAAAGACGGCATTCTCAGCCTGAAAATACTCATCCAATGCGCCTTGCATTTCCTCCGCCGTCATGTTGACGGCAGGGTAGATGAAACTCACCCGATCCTGAGTATCCCGCGAGTCGAGTTGTGCGATAATGTCGGACACGACGTCGATGTCCTTGAACCAGCCGGCCGCGATGACCGAGTTGGTCCGCTCGTCGGCGACAAACGTCGTCCGGGGCCTGCCGAACGTACCCGATTGTTCTGAGGCCGGCCCCACGCCACCGCCGCTCATGCCGCCTTCGACAACAATCTCCCGGTCCTGTTGAAACTCCTCTTGTTGCTGAGAGCCTTCATCCTGGGCAAACATTTCTTCGAGTACTTCGACCATGCGCGTGGCATCGGCGTGTGTCAGTCCGAAGACTCTGACCACGACTTCCTGTTTCTCGATGCCGTCCAGCTTTTTCACCAACTTTTCCACGAGCCGGAGGGTTGACGGCGAGGCCGCGACGATCACCGTGTTGGTGCGCTCATTGAACGTAATCTGAACGTTCTCGCGAATCGCCCGGACGAGTTCTTTCCTTCCATACTCATCCTCGTCCACATAGTCGATCATGTACGTTTTTGGGGCACGGAACATCTCATCATCGCTCGAGCTACCGCCCTCGGCGGGCTCAGCGCTCAAAATCTCATTGAGCAATTCCGCCATCTTGCTGGCATCTTCGTTGGAGCATTGAAAAATGCCGACTTCAAACGCCTCTACGCTCTCGGTCGAATCGAGCCGCGTAATGATTTTGGCGATGTTGTCCAGCTCGCCCGGAGGGGCCGCCGCGACGATGGAGTTTGTTCGTTCGTCGGCGACGAATGAGATCGTCTGGTTTTGAGAATCACCTGCCTGATAGGCCTGGTCCATGATCTCCTTGATTTTTTCCGCCCGTGCCTTTTTGAGATGGAGCACCCGAACCATGTTGAGCATCGCCGTCGGACGATCAAGCATTGTGATGAGTTCCGTGACGATGACATGATCATAGCGCGAGGCGTTGATCACGAGTGCGTTGCCGGATGCATCCGTCTCCACCGTCACAGGGATCGGCTGGGCGGCACCTCCTTCATTTCCACCGCGGGCCTGATTTCGCTCCTGAAAGATATTGGTGATGATCTCACCGACTTGCTGGGCGTTCGCTTCGTTAAGACTGTAGACCCGTACCTCCTCGAATCTCCGTCCGGGAGGGACATCAAGCTGCTCGATCAGAGCCATGGCGCGATCGATGCCGTCTTTGGTCCCACCGACGATAAGACGGTTGCTGCGGTCGTCGGTGATGACCTCCACGGCGAAGAGGGCGGCTCGATCCGATTCATCTCCCTCTCGTATCTTCTGGTCCAATTCTTCGAAATAGGTGTTGACCTTCGAGGCGACTTCAATGCACTCGGCATGCTTCAAGTCGACGAGCTTCACGATGGCGGCGTCCCATGGCGTTGTCACGCTATTCATCCGCCGATGAACCTGGCGGACCAATTCCATATTCTCAGGACTCGCAGACACGATCAGAACGTTGGACCTTGCATCCACCACGGCCGTGACTTTCTCGCGTTCCTGCGCCACCGGGCTGTCTCCTGTGGTGCCCGGTTTGAACGGCCCTTCCTGAAACAGTTCGTCTACCGTCGTCTTGATGCGAGTGGCGTTGACGTTGTCGCAGGCAAAGAATTCGATCTGCCCCATCACGCCGATTTCGACGTCGAGGGCCTGCACCTTCTGCATCAACACGTCGTAATTCTCGCGAGAGGCCGCGACGAGGAGCGAATTCGTCACTTCGTCCACTTCAATCGTGACCTTGTCCTCCGGGCGCGCGTCGCCGCTCGGCGCACGCATCTCGGCTCTTCGATCAAACAGGCTCTGCATGGCCGACTGCAACTGCTGGGCCGAGTTGTGCTGGAGACGAACGATGTAGATGTCTGACATCGGATTCAACGGAAGGTCCTCGATCTTCTCGACCGTCTCCTTGATCGCATCAAAGTCGCTCGGGCTGGCGGCCACGATCAGCGAATTGCTGCGCTCGTCGGCCACGATGGCCGGCGTCTCCAACTCGAAGCCGCCGCTCTCGCCGCCGCGCTGATCCTTGGTCTGTTGCCAAAGATCCTTCAATTTTTCCGCAAGCTCCGTCGCGTTGCCGTTGCGAAGCGTGATCGTGCGAATGTTATCGATCAAGGCCGTGGCCTTGATGTCCAGCTTCTTGATCAAGTCTCGAAGCTCCTCCATTCGTTCGCGACGAGCGGCGATGATGAGCGATTGTGATCGCGAGTCCGGCGTAATGATGACCGTTTCGGCCTTGTCAGAATTTCCGCCAGTCTCCGGGAGTGCGCCTTTGCGTTTTTCCATCATCTCATTCAACGCCGTGGCCAGCCCCGTCGCGCTCGCGTACTCGAGTTTGATGATGTCGAACGGCATCACCTCGATCCCCCTCACGTCGAGGCTTTCGATGAGACCGGTCATGGTCTGCACCGCCTCCGGCCGACCGACGACAATCACCTGATTCGTCCGGGCATCTGCCGTGACGACGGCCTTGTAGACCAACGAACCGGCATCGCCTTCGGGCACGCCGCCCTTGTCGCCTTTACCAGGGCGCGCGGTCAAATCCTCACTCGCGGCCAACATCGTGTCCAGCTTCTCCGCGACATTGGTCGCGTCAGCGTAGTTCAGTGTGAAGACTTTCGACTCCACCGGCATCTTGGCCGGCTCCTTGTCGAAGGCCAGCGCGACCTGTTTCATGATCAGGCAGTTCTCCAGGGAACTGGCGATGATGATCGAGTTGCTGTCCGGCTCACCGAAGACGAAGACGGGCCGATTCAAATTGACCGATGCCAAGGGGTTGCCGTTCTCGTCAAGCAGGCGGAACCGGCGAATGAAATCCTGCATCGGCGTGTCGCCCTTTGCCGCCCGTTCAAGAAGCGTGTTAAGAATCTGGGCCAGCGTATCGGCGGCGGCGATCCGCAGCGGCACGACCATGATGTCCGCTTCGCCGATGCGCCCCTTTGCTTTCTCCTGCACTTCTTCCGGAAGTTCGGCGTCCAGGGTCTTCACGGTCTGTTCGATGAAATTGAGATCGGACTCGCCCGCGGTGACGAACACCTTGTTGCTGAAAGGATCGAGTTCGATCGAAATCATGGTTGCGGGCAGTTTCCTTTGTTTGAGATAGGTCGCTGCGATCTTCTTCAAGACCTCGCCGGCTTCGCTCACTCTGCGATTCTCAAATTGGAACGCCTTGACTTTCTTATCCACGGCCTCGTCGATGTCGCTTCGCTGAATCAAATCGAGCGCATCGAGCATCTTGTCTTCCGTGGCCACGACGTAGAGTCCGTTGTTCCGCGGATCGGCGATGAGGTCGATTTTCTCGCGCGGGAGAATCTCTCGGTCACCCTCTATTTTCTTTTGGAAAACCTCCTGCAATTTGCTGGCGAGGGTCTCCGCCTGCGCGTTCTTGAGAAGAATGTATTCAATGATCTTGTCCGGGATTTCACTGTCGAGCGATTCAATCATGGCCCCGAGAATACGCAGGTCTTCCGGTGCGCCCTCAAGGATCAGACGGCCATCACCGACAATCGCCACATCGACGTCCCCGCCGCTAAGCTGCCGACGCATGATCTCCTCGGCCTCCTTCGAAAACGGAGACCTATCTTTCCCGGCAGCCGCACGGGCCCGATCTTCCGGGGAGCGTGCTGCACGGCGATCGTTCGCACGAAGCTGATTCGCAGCGCGGATCAACTCGTCCGGCGTCATGTTCCGAGCCGGCCGACTGGTCGACCGAGACGGCGTACGTTCGGCGGGCTGTGTCGTCGTCGTGCGCGGCCGTATTGTCGTCACCACCGGCCGCTTCTTGGGCTCGTCGGTCTTCGTCTGCGCGATCGCGGTACCAAGCGCCAAGTGCATCATCAACACCGGCATCGAAGCCGCGACCGTCGTTCGTTGAAACGTATTGCCTTTCATCCCTCTCTCCTGCATCCCTTCATAACGACGATCCTGAGTCCAATTCGCATCCCCTCGGCGCCCACGCCGACCACTTGTGCGCCGGCCTGAAGAACGGCCTCGCGTGTTCCCGCGGTTGCTACCGCTGTCGCCGCCGCGCCTCAATTTTTCGATCAACTCCATGGCCTCTTCGGGCGACATTTTGTCCAGCTTAATCATGATTCGATCGCGACCGGCGGGCCCCATGGCGACGAGGTCATCCACGACTTTTTTTACCTTTTCGAATTGACTCTTGGACGCGGAGACCAACAACGCATTGGCTCGGCGGTCCGCCCCGATGGTGACGCGATCCGGGCGATAGTCCGAGCGCCTGTCCTTAATGCTGTTCTCCGCCTGGTTGATCTGCGTTTCCACGAGTTCTGCCAGCTCTTCCACATTGTGGCCCGTCGGGATCGCAACGATGCGCACGCCAGCGGGCTCGTCCTGCATTTGTGAATCCAGGGTTTTAGCCATGGCGATCACTTCATTGACCTTGGATTTCTTGCCGCTGACGAGAATGCTATTGCTCGCATCGACGGGAACGATGGCCAACGGCTGACTGCTCGTCGCTCGGCCGCCTCCACGGCCAAAGCGGCCGCGACCGCCACGGCCGCTGCTTCCGGTTCTCTGTCCTTCCGCGAACACCTGTTTGAGAACATCCGCGACGTCGGCCGCTCGAGCATGGGCGAACGTGAACATTTGCGGTTCGGTGCCGCTGGTTGGGACGTCCAGTTCCTTGATCTTGGTGACCGCGTCGGCCACGCCTTCCGGCCGGCCGGCGACGATGATCGAATTCGTCGACTCGATCGCCTTAAGCCTCATGTCGCCGGCGAGAACGGTTTTGTCATCATCCTCTTCCTGGCGATCGGCCCACCAGGGAACGAACCGACGGTCCTCTTCCGGCTCCGAACGCTTGGAGACCTTGAGAATCTCGGTCATGATTTCGAGCATCTCCGACGCATCCATGTACGCCAGCTCCACCATCTCGAAGACACGGTCGCCTCGAAGATCAGCATCGATGTCGGTGATCAGTTCATCGATCAATTCCTTCGTCGAGGCTGTGGCGAAGACCAGCAGCGTGTTGCTGGTGGGCTCGGCGGTGATAGTGACCTGGTTCTCGCGAATCTCGCTTGCAGTCGTGCCGCCACCCATCCAGGGAGGCAAGCGTGTCCCGCGACGGTTGTTCCCCGCTTTCTTGTCGAAGAAGTCCTGCAACGTCTGGGCAACCTCATCGGCCACGGCATACTTGAGTGGAATCTTGTAGAAATTCAGCTTGGCAACGGCGGGACGATCACTGATCGGCTGGATGACCTGCTCAAAGATCTTTTCGAATTCTGTCGGCGTGGCCGAGACCAGCAAGGTGTTGGTCGGCTCATGGTGCTCCGCCTTGATGCCGTCCTGGCCGCGCTCGCCGTAGATCTTATTGATGTTGTCCGCCACGGTCTGAGCCGGAACATCTTCCGTCATCGTCACCGTGTGCACCACACGGCCGCCGCCGATGTCCACCTGCTCCACCAGTCCCTTGATCTGCGTAAACTCTTCTTCGGTGGCCAGCGCGACGATCTTGCTCGAACCGCGAACGGCCTGGATCGTCGGGGCCGTCGTGTCACGACGACCCTTGATGCTCTCGTTGAAGATGCGCTGAAGGCTGTTGGCGACATCCTCGGGATTCGTGTTGGCCACTTCAATGACGTGTTCCCGGCGATCGCCCTCACCGCTCACGTCCAACCCCTCGATCATCGACTCGATCTCCGGCATCAAACTCCTCCGAGCCGTGACGATCAGCGTCTTGGAAGAGACGTCGGGAACGATCGAGAAAGGGAACTCGTTTGGTCCGATGGGTAGCACTTTGCTCTTCAGCGCCTCGATGACGGAGGGCGCGATCTCATCCGCCTTGGCATGTCTCAGTCGGATAAGCTTCCTGTCCTTGGCATCGCCATCAGGCATCACGTCCACTTCCTTGAGCAATTGCGTCAGCAACAACGCGGACTTGGGACCACCGACGAGGACCAGCGAATTCGTGCGCGGGTCCGGGACGAGGCTGACGTAATCGAGATTGAGATCGCCGCCGCCACGGGTCATGGCTTCGGCAATCATGGTCTGCAAGGCCTGGTGCACTTCCTCGGCGGGTTTGTGGTCCAAGGCGAACCGGTGGACCTGAATGCTCTCATCCACCTTGTCCATATCCCTGGCGATCTTCTCGATCCGCGGGAAATCTTCGTCCGAACATCGCACGAAGAGCGTGTCGTCGTAGCCTGCGATGGTGATGTCTTGTTGATTCTTGCGGCCGCCGCGCGCGCCTCCGAAAATGTTGGTGAGTTTTTCCGCCATCGAGCCTGCGTCGGCGATGGCGAGCTTGATCGTTCGCAGTTCCGTGATGGTCTCGATCTCCTGATCCATGTCTTCGATCTGTTGCTTGATCTCGACCATCTGCGGCGGCGGGGCCTTGACGATGAGCGTGTTCGTCGGCTCATTCCAAGTGATTACGATGTCCGACTTTGGACCGCTGTCGTAAAGCTTCTTGAGCGTTTCGGCGATGGCCTTGGCCTCGCCCTTGACCTTGAACTGCTGAATGGTGTTCGCGGGACCCTCCCCGTCCATTTCGCGAATCAGTCCCTCGGCCTTTTCCAGCTCCTTGAGCGTCCCGACGAGAATGACGCTGTTGGTTCGCGAATCGGCGCTCACCGAAACACCGGAGGATCGACCTTTCGCTCCTCCCTTCGCCGTGTTTTTCGTCATGGCTTGAACGAGATCTTGTACGGCGCTCGCAATGTCCGTCGCCCTGGCATGCACCAGGGGAACACGTCGCGTGATGTATTCGCCGAAATTGGTCTCTTCTTCGAGCTGGTCGATGATCGTGCCGATCAGATCGAGCGTGTCCGGCGGAGCCTGAGCCATCACGGTATTCGTCTGTGTCTCGGCCGTGAGCTTGACCTTGTCGGCTGAAACGACGGTGCCCTGTTGACCCTGCAACTGCACCACCTGCTGATTGGGCTGAGGCTGATTCTTGGCGCCTCGCTGCTGACCACGTCGCCCTGTTGGTGCGGTCGTTTTGTTCAAGCCGAGTATTTCGCGCAAACTCTGCACGACCTGTTCCGCTTCCAGGTTCTTCAGTTTGAAAATCCTGAACTCGCCCTCCACCATAATTCGAGTGTCAATGTTCTTGAGTACATTAACGATCAGCGGGATGTCCGGCGCCGGAGCAACGACATAAAGCGAACGCGTACGAGGATCGGGCACGACCTTGATGCGAGCCTTTCCCGAAGACGTCGTCCTTCCCGGCTGTCGGCCCGGTTGCGGTAATGCGTTGGCCGCGGCCTGACCTTTGCCTCCTTGAGGTTGCTGCTGCTTGCCCTTTGCGCCGCCCTGCTGCCGACCACGCTGCTGCGGCACTGCTCTCGCCTTTGGCTGATTGAAGATGTTGTTCAATAATTGCGCGGCCTGAGTCACGTCGGCGTATTTCAACGGAAAGATCTTGATGACCGTGGGAGCCTTGGTCGCAAGCGTGGCCTCCATCATCTCGCGAAGCTTTTCCAATTTCTCCGGCTTACCAATGACAATGATATTCCCAGTCTCCGGATCCGGTCTGAGGGTAATACCAGGCATGACTTCCGGAAAAACTTTCTCTCGAGGTTTAGAAGCAACGTTTGAGCGCGGTGGGCTCGGTTCGTCATCCTCATCCGTCATGGAGTCAGATTCTTCATCAGAAGCCGAAACCTCCGCAGTCACGACATGATTATGCACATGTTCCGGCGTCGCTTCGGGCACTTCTTCACCATCCACCGACGTCTTTACAATCGCATCCAACGACGACATCAACTTGGCCGGAAGGACACAAGGACTCTGATGACAGACCGGGCAATTCACCTCCTCCGCAACGGGCCCGGATTGATCGGCACCGACGGATTGGCCGACCGACAACGCCTGTAGCGAATGCAGCATGCTCGCCGGCAAAACGCATGGGCTCACAGGAGACACCGGCTGCGCGTCCTTCGCATTCTCCTCTTCCTCATCCGCGTGAATGTCGATGACCTCGACCAAATTATCCGCTTCATCCATGCCGACGAGCTTGATGTCATCGCCCTCTCGAATCTGCCATTGCTCCATGAGCATCTGGGCGAGCCGCCCCGGCGGCATCTTCCCTTCGGGGTCCAAAATCATGATGTTATCGTCTTCAGGATAGGGAGACACATCGAAAATGGCGATGTAGCGCATCACCTTATCACGTTGCATCGGCTTGCAGTTTTGAACAATCAGCGTCTTCTCATTCGGGCCTTCGATGAACTTGACTTTGCTGCGCTCATCCGTATTGATGAGATCCTCCAAGGTGAAGGACATATCCCAAGCCGTCGTGTGTTTGAGCTTGATTTCAAAAAAGTCATCCCCGATGTCGTCATCATCAAGAGCTACCGGCGTCTCCACCTCACCCAGAATGATCTCCAACTGTTTATCGATCTCAATCCAGTCCTTGGGCATGGCGCTGATCAGGAGGGAGTTGTTATAGATGTCCGCGTAAATCTGGATACCGTCACTCGTCGCTGCGGGAGCACGGACTCGCCTGGCGGCGGCTCCCTTCTTGGGGGCCGTCGGCCGGGACGGGCCCCCACCCATGCCCAGCATCCTGCGGAGCTTCTTCTCATCCTCTTCCGCGTCCAAGACTCTGATGTTTCTTGTCAGCCGCTGATCACCAATGTCAATGTTCTGAATCAGCTGAATCGCCTCGGCCACTTCCTCCTGAGGGCCGTCGAGGATAATGCGTTCGCCGCTGGCCACGACGATCTTGAGCGGCTCGGCCACCGGGTTGCCGCTGCCGACCTGCGCGGGCGCTCTCTTCTTTGATTTTGCCGGCGCGGCGCGGCCGCCGACCATCACACTGTTCAAAATGGCCGCGATCTCCTCAGCCGGTCGGTTAACGGCTTCGACGATGATCTGCACGGGCTTGAGTTTCTCGGCCTCGACTTCCATCCCGGCCACCAACTCCTGAATCTGCTCCAATTCCTTCGGCGGAGCGGTCACGAGCAAAACGTTCGTGACCGGCTCGGCCACAATGTTGACCGATGTGTTTCCGGTGATCACAGAGGGTGGCGCAGACTTCTGGCCCTTCTTTCTCGGGACCGATCTTGTCCGCGCCCGCCCGCCGCCGCCGAAGCTGCGTGACAAAATCGGCGCGATGTCCTGGGCCTTGCAATGTTCGAGGGGAATCACCGTCAGTTCCGCTTCCGCGTTGACGTCGAGCATCTCGATCAGCGGAAGGGCCTTGTCGAGGAACGCCGGCCTGGCGAAAATATTGATCGTGCGATTATAGACGTCTGCCTCGACCAGTTGTTGGGCGCCCGCCGGAGGCGGGAACATGTTATTGATCGTTCTGGCAACGTCGACCGCATTGGCCTTCTCGAGGACGACACTTCGGAAAACCGGCTCGACCTGACATGCCAGTTCGTCCTGCCCCTTGATGAGGGCTTCGATGCGCTCCCAATCCCCATCCGCGCAAAAAACGAGGATCGTCCCCGCTTCGTCGTTCGGGAAAAACTTCGGTCCATCACCGTCGGCTGCGGCGGCGGCGGCTCTTGCCTTGGCCCGGGCTCGAGAACGTCTCTTGGCATTTTTTCCGACAGCCGCCGCTCTCGGAGCCGGCGAAGAGACACCGCTTACGATCTGCTGCACGATTTGCGAAATGACACTGGGTTCACCGCACTTCAGTTCCATCATGTGCTCGTGCGGTTCCTCGACATCCAGGACGTCGAGCTTTTCCACCAGATCCAAGACCTTTTGATAATCCTGCCGGGCACAAGCCACGAGCAGCTTCTTACTCGACAACGCCGTGATCTGCGGCATATGAGGAGCGCCCTTACTCTTCGGCGCCGGGAGATTCTGAACAATGGATGGAATAATGTTATTCGCATCGGCATGTGTAAGTTCGATGACTTCGGTCACCCGATCCGGAGGAACGTCGTATTGCTCGACCAACGTCCTGGTCCGTGCGATCCCTTCGTCGCCACCGTAGAGAATGACCGAATTCCCGGACGCGTCCGGGTAGATGTTGCAACGGACCGCGTCGATCAAGGCCGGGTTGACCCAATAGGTGGTCTTCTTTAACTCGGCTTGCTGCTGTTGGAGGATCGGCTTCAACAAACTGGCAAGGACGGCCGCGGTGGCGTTCTTGAGTCGAATGACCTCCATCTTCGGTGGAGCATAGCCGCCGATGTCAAGCTTCTTGATGGTCTCGCGAACTTCATCCAGCAGATACTGAGGGCCCCTTGCATAGAGAAGATTGTTCTTCAGATCGGGAAAGATGGATAACTTCTTGGCCTTCTCTGCGTTCGGATCGATCGACTCCGGCGCAACCTTCTTGCGACGGCCACCGCGGCGCGGCGTCGGGGCCGGCCCCTCGACGGGATACAGTCCGCGGAGAATCTGCGAGACGTCGTTGACTTTCTGCGCCTTCAGTTCAAACGTCACCTTAGGTCGTGGATCCTCCGGCGGAGGCTCCTTCCCTTCAGCGAGTTCCTTGATCACCTGCTTGAACTCATAGTGCTCCTTCACCAGACCGGTCAGTTCGATCCGATCGCCTACGGCGTCGACCCCGTAGTTGTCCGAGAACATGGTTCTGAACTCATCGATGATCTTGTATGGAGTCCATTTATCCGGGAGGTCAATGTATGTTTTGCAAACGTCATACGGGTCCAGCTTGGCTGCCTCGAACTCCTCAAACGTTTCGAACATCTTGGCCAGCGGAACGTTGCTCATCAGGTCCGGCAACGGCTCGACGATCAGATAACTCTCACTTCGATAAATGACGAGATTGTTGAAAGCGCGCTGCTCAAATAGCAGATCGTTCAACGTATGCAACGCTTCGCCGAACGACATTTCCTTGGGGCTCAGATAGGACAGCTTCTCGGAAATCCCCCCCTCGGGAAGTTTGGGAAGATAAAAAAGACCACTCATGCGAGCGAAGTCTTTCAACACCCCATCCCAGGGCTCGTCAACGTAATTGAAACGGTAGGCACGCTTCTCCGGATCCGGCGGCTCCATGTCAAAGATCGGGGCAGGACGCGTCGTCGTCGTGACGTTCTTCAGCACCGGCTTGCTGGCATTGTCTCCGACCTTCTTTGCGGCAGGCTTGGCTGCGGCCGGTGAACCGGTCGCCCGACCGGGACGGTCCATCCGGCGGGTCGGCGTGGTTTTGTTCGAACCGACAGGACGAGACGTTTTCCCTGTACGACGGTTCTTCGGAGACTTCTTGCCTTTTTTTACGTCAGGGGTTTTTGGGGAAGGTGACTTCTTGACACCTGGCTTACCGGACTTGCCGGCAGTCGGGATTTTCGGCATACGTTTCGGCGTCACCTTCGCAGGCTTGGGACCCTTTTTCACCGCCGGCTGCTTCGGCGCGGGTTTGGATGCCGGACTCTTTGCGGATTCCTTTTCCTTTTTTTCCTTTTCCTTCTTTTCTTTTTCGAGAGACTGCTTGGCCAACTCCTGAAGTCTTTTCAACGCAGCCTCGATATCCTCTTCATCTTCCTCTGCATCGGACTCCTCTTTTGCTTCCTCCTTGGTTTCCTTCTTCTTTTCCGATTCCGACTTCTTGTCGTCGGATTCTTTCGCCTTCGGCGGAGGATCCTCTTCGTCGGCACGCACCGTCCAGGCCGTATCGACGAAAGCCACGAAACCAGCCAACCCCAGGAAGCCCCATAGGATGGAAGCCAACCAACGCTTGTGTGTATTACTTGACGAACTCATCGTCGTCGCCTCCCAATTCGACTCCGGAGCGCCAACAGTTGATTCCGACACTCGCAGTCGTCATGATCGCCCCAAAGGGCGGAATGACTTACATCAGTCATCGCTCTCCGCCTCTGCTCCATGTTTTACTGTCGTGTCCATTCATCGATTGCAGTTGCCAATTCGGATTCGTCGCGGACCTTCAGCAGAACGCGCTCCGTGAAGCTTTTTCCCAACGGATAAATGTAAAAATTCCCGCTCGGCATCTTCACGATGCCGCCCAAAGGATGTACGGCCAATAACGTTCCGGAATCAACCGCTCCTTCATCCTTATGATTGATCACTTTCCGCTCTTCGCCGTTCGTGGCGATCATTTCTTGAACATATTCGTACGTCTCCGGATCCTGATAGGTCAGAACACCGGTCACGGTGTACTTGGCGTCCGGATCGGGATCTTTGGGCGCCGGCGGAGGCCCGTCCTCTTTCACAATTTCAACGGGCTCTTTCGGAACCAGCAACGTTTGCTTGGACTTGCTGGGCTTGAACGTCTTTTCCACCGCGACTTTCTCCGACTTATACCGTGCGGTCACCTTGACCTGTGTCGCTTTCCACTCGCCGAGCTCCGTTGTGCTTTTGGTCTTGATCAGCATCGGCGGCGGTGTGGTCTTCTTGTTGTCTTTCGATGTAATCACAACATCCACGAAGATGTCCTGCTCATCCTGGTTGTTCACGACAAGGATGACCGTGTCCGCCGGCTCGGGCGTGTGGGACGCCACGGTGTAACGCGCATCTTTGTTGGGCACGAACTCGATTCGTTTCGGGCCGAACGGCTTGCCGTCTGCATAAGACCCGTAGATCTCGACGACATCTCCGTTGCCCGACACGCGTTTCTGACTCTTGCCTGCGATCTCGACCATGCGTTTGTCTTTAACGGGTTTGCCATCCCAGAAAAACTGCACATCGACACCGACACCCTTCAGGTCCTGATTATCGATCGTGAAGTAATTGGGGGGCGGCGGCATGAACGCTCGAAAGATGTTGCGTTCGGAGAGCACCAGGAAATGTGAATCCGGCTGAAGGTCCCGGCGAAACGGTGGGATCGGGATCTCAGAGACCTCAGGCATGATCTTCGCCTTGGATGCTTCGCGAATATCTTTGCGCTTGATCTTGGGCAAGACCGGCGTTTCCGCCGTAAATTCCACCTTGACTCGATTCCGGCCTTTGCCGTTCTTGGCGCGTAGCGGTGAGATCTTGAGACTCGTGATCTGGCACAGATAGGGCGTCTGGTAAATGGCGCGGAGAAACTCGATGATCTTGGAATATTCACCCGTGGTCGAGATGCGATGGCCGACCGTGACAATTCCCGTCTTTTTGCCGATCTTCCCCCACCCGCTTTTCTTCTTGAAGTTCGCCCCCTCGAAGCCATGCTGTTTGGCGATCTGCTTCAAATCTTGTCCGAACAGATCCTGAGCCTTGACGGCATCATCGGATAATGTCCTGGCGGCATATTTCTTCCACTTTTCCGCGAGCGGCTTTTCACTGTCGACCAGTTTTTTCAGATCGTTTTTCTTCTTTAGATTGCTCTCGTATTGCTCTTTTGCCTCTGTCAAAGGAGATATGAACAGAAAGTTGATGCCATAGTATACGATGGCCATGGCAACGGCTGAGCCGACAATGATCGCGAGTTTTCGCTCACGTTCATTCATCGCTGCGTCCCCCCTTCGTCCTCGGAGGCGCGAGCCGACGACTCCGTGGCGACCTCGGCCGTTTCACCGGACTTGTCGTCGTCCTCATTCGTCTTTTCTTCAATGCCGGGAAACTCCTCTTCAATTTCGGGGCGCTTGGGAATATCCGCGTCCACCTTCGAATCGAAGGAATAATGATCGTTCCCCTCACTTTTCGTGTCGGCCCCCGGCACGACGTTGAGGAACCCGTGGTTCCTCAACGACTCGGTCTGTTGATTGACCGCCCCTAATTTTTCGTTACGAAGCCTGAGCGTGACCTCGCTGACGCGTCTCGTCGACTTGCGTTCGGCTCGCGTCTCAAAATCCAAGTGGGTCACATACGCTTCCTTCTCGGGCGGGAAAGCCTGTGTCAACGCGACCAAGACTTCCGGCCAGTATTGCTCGGAGTTGATCCAGTTCTCCAGAGCCGTGACCTGATTTGTGAACTTTTTAATGGGCTTCTGGCGTTTTTGGTATTTCCGAATTTTCCCCATCAGGTTTTCGAGCTTGTTCGTTTCGGGTTTTACGAACTTGAAGTGAAAAGTGAGTCCTGCACCGATGAGAAAAGCCGCCGTCAGGATCGCCGTCGGGACTTTCTTCATCCGAAGCGTGCGCTTACTGATCGGCTTCTTGGGATTAAGAAAATCAAACGTCTCGAGCTTTTCCTGACCATGCCCCAAAGCCAGGCCGATCACTGCGCTGAATCCGCGTAACTCCTTGGCGCGCTGAGGCGTCAGATCCAATGCGCGATCCGGAGAAAAAAGCTGTGCGCGCACGGCAAACCGAGCCGCCAACGACTCGGCCAATTCCGCCTCGATGCCGGTGGCACCGCAAACAACCACCTGATCAATACTCACCGAAGGGGCCGTCGCACGATACGCCTCGAAGGAACGAATCACGTCGACCATGAGTTGCTTGACGGCTTCACGGCTGGATTCGTCGGGTTCGAGATTCTGAATGGGCGATGAGGTAATGCGACTGTCTTTAATATTCTCCGTCGACTGCTTGTTGAAATCCGGCAAGGGCGCGGAGGCGGCACGGCTGAACGTCAGCGAGCCGGTCTGCACGACGTCGATCTCCGTCAACTGAGGCCCCACTTCGACGATGAGCAGCGACTTGTCGCGCATGTCGGGCATGTTGGTCTGTACGGCCAGGAGATTGGCGTAAGGCCGTAGACCGATGCGCTCGATCGTCAGTCCCGCCTCCTTGGCCATTTTGCGATAGAACTCGATGTCCTCGTGGCGAACCGCCGCCACCAGAACCGTGCAGGCAGATTTGGCATCATGCTCGCCACATGCGAAATCGATGGTGGCCTGATCCGCCGAAAAGGGCAGCTCTTTAACGATCTGGAACTGAACAAGCGCCGGCATTTCCTCCGACGGGGTCGGCGGCAGGTTCAAAGTGTTCAGCACGACCTGCTCGCGCGGAATGTTCATGATCGCACTTTTGGCGCCGATGTTAGACTGCCGCATCGCTTCCCGTAGAAAAGCCCCCAACGATTCGGCATCATCCACGACCACATCCGCAGGAATCGGCACCGAGACCGCCTTCAGCAATTCGACGCCGTTCGCCTTGGGACGGACCATTGCCAGGCGCAGGTCCTTCTTGTCCCAATCGATCGTGAGTAACTTCTTGTTTCGAATCGCGATCGCCATCATTAACCTGATTGTTTCCTTAGATCCCGCCGCTCATCACCGTGCGGCGTATACGCGGCGCCCAGAGCGTTCAGATTGCGATAGTAAAGCACCTGCGGGATCGGACCGCGCATCTGAATGACCTTCATAATGCGCTCGACCACACCGATGTTGTCTGCGTATCCGATCGATTCAATCCGATACACCGACGACTTCGTGGTGATCTTGTCCAAAATCTGCCGAAACTTCGTTTCACTCAATCCAGCCTCCGTCAGCAACCAGGCCGGTGACGATTTATCCTCGCCGCGCAATTCCTGCCGGGCGATCACAATGGAGTCCAGTTCTGCATCCGTCAGTTCCGTGATCATTGCAAGTACTTCCCGAGGCGCAGTACTGACGTTAATCAGACCTTGAAAAACGGGACTCGGATTCGTCGTCAGCCGGTCCAGGATCAGGGGCAAGTCGTCATAGGTACCGGGCGGCTCTTCCGCAGTCAGATTTTGGTACACAGGCACACTGCCCGTCCCCTGATTCTCGGACCCACCGTTTTCACCGTCTTGATCGGTCGAATCGCTTCCGGAACCCTGAGGATTTTCGTTATTAGGCTGAGATGTCGGATCGCCCCCCGTTGGCTGTGTTGTCGGCTGCGAAGTAGGCCCTCCTCCTCCTCCTTCCTCTTCTTCAGGCGGAGGCGGCGCCGGAACCAGGTTCATAACACTGTTAAACATGACTCCACTGGAGCGAACCTGGATAATATAGCTGATAATGTCGCTATCGAGTTCCTCCTCCTCGAGCTTCTCCTGAAGCTTTTCGAGATCCTGCATGTTCAGATTGATGCGCGTGCGATTGTCACCGGAGACGTTGGCATCCTCCGACCAAAGCGTGAGATAAGCCGAGACACCGCGAAAGAGTAGCCCGTCGCTGTTGTCCGGCGGAAACGACTCATCTCCGTCGTCCTCGTTGGGGTCGAGCAGACCGTTCCGGTTATAGTCCTCTCCAAAAACCACCCAAGCAGTGAAGCCGCGCACCAGCAACAGTTCCTCAACCGTGGAAAACGGGGCTGACTTACAGCGATAGGGCGGAATCATCGTTTGGTAATATTCGTTCTTCGCGCCATTGGGCCTCGGCTGATTGCCCGACGATCGCCAATCAAGCAACGAATCCACCAGCACGTTGACGTCCACATCGAAATCCGTACTTTCGGGAATCACCATCTCAAAAAGGCGCAGAAGTTGCGCGTCGGTCGCCTGATTCAAGTGCAGCCGCGCGGATTCGTCCGTAAAACCGTACAGCACCGTGTCCGGCTCATCGTTGTTCGGATGTATCAGACTGTATCGAACCGCGGGCACTGCGGTGGGGTCATAGGTTCGGGCCTCGGGACGCTCCTGGTTGACATTCAGCTCTGTTTCGCCTTCCTTGCCCAGGACCAGGCTCCCTCGATAGCTTTCTTCATTGTCAAACCAGGAATCGACATCGCCACGCGTTGTACGCAGCGTCACCACGGCATGCTGAATTCCCGCTTCGGCCGCCATTCGGACTTGAAAGCGTTGCATTCTCTCCCGCACCGTGTCGAGATGAGATCGGACCATGAACGTGTAGCTTGCGGCGAGCAACGACAGCAACGCGATCATGATGAGAACGACCACGAGAATCAGACCACGTCGTCTTCGCTGACAACATGGCCCCGGACGCAAAAGCAAACACTGACGATTCATTGGAAACATACTACGGCTCACCTCGCTGGCTTGAGCGGCCATGTCGTTGTGCCCGCATCATGCGCGATCCGAAAAAAGAATCCGCTTGCGGGAGCCGAACGGTCACGGTGTAGGTCTCTCGGGAATACGGCTCCGGCCTCGAAGGCGTTAGTTCCGAATCCGTGAATTCCCCTTCTTCCTTTTCTTCATCATCCTGCTCATCCTCTTCTTCCGGCGGCAACAACTCGATGTAACCCACGGTGATCTCGACCGCCTGCGGCAATGAGTTGCCGAGGCTGCCCTCCGGCTCCGTCGCAATGACCCAATCGTCCACCCATTCCACGCCGTCGAAATAGCGAAACCGTAAATACCTGATTTCCGGCGCGAGGAGGTCCAGATCAACTTTTGGTGCAAACGGATTACTATCGTCCTGTTGAATTGCGGCCGGGTCCGTCGTACCCGTAGGGACTTCAGGGGTCTGGAACAGCGTCTTCATCTCGCGGCGCACGAGGCCCAGAGGTTCATCGGCCTCGGTACCGTCGGGATACGTATAGGTCTCTTCCTCGTCATAGGCGAGGTAGTACTGCACCTGTCGAACGTCGAATTGCGCAGGCGGCGGCAGGTCCTCGATCTGGCGAGGGCGAAAAAGGATCTTGTCCGGATTCGACACGGTTTGAATGGTGATGCGTCGTTCGTAGCCAATGATGCCGGGCCCGAACGACGTGACGAAACCGTTCGCGGAGCGGACTTCCTCGGCGATTTGATGGGCGATGGTGCGCGCAAGATAACCGGAGCTGACCGCTTCTTTTCCGCGCTCTCGAGACCGCATGATCACGTCATAAAATGAGAACATCATGGCCGAGACGAGAACGATCAATCCCAAAGCCAGGAGCAACTCGAGCAGCGTCAGGCCCCGTCGCATCACTTTTCGTCTTGGATGCGCGCTCACCGGCTGCCCCCTCCTCCTGAACGGCCACCCGAACCACCGATTCCTACACCTGCGCCTCCCATCTGCCCTGCCATGTTCTGCAAGGCACCGATATCGCCTGACTCCACCGCTTGAATGATCTGGTCCAATTGTCCTTGCGCGATGTTGGCGCCGAATGCCTGAATCAGCGTAGGCAGCAGTTCGACCAGCGTATCGAGATCAAGTTGGGCCAATGACCGAGGATCAAAATTATTCGGATCGAACAACTGCTCTCCACCGGGAATGGCGTCGGTCAATTGCTGAATCTGATCCTCGTCGAGACCGAAATCGCGCTCGAAATCGATCCCCTGCGGCTCCGCTCTGAAAACCCGCGTGAACAGGATATTCTGACGCTGCTCCTCGTCGTCGGGATCTCCCATATAGATGGAGATATCTACTTCGAGCATCCCCTGAATCCGCTCCGAGGGATTGATCTCAACCCGCCAGGACATGCCCGGGACGGTCTCATGAATTTCGTGCTCGACGTCGTAGAACCACCCGGACTGCTCTCGTTCCTGCATGTCGAGGATGTTGGTGTCCAACTCCACGAGCAACCTTTCGGTCATCAGCATTCCGCGGGTCATCCGCTCGGCCAGTTCCACATGGTGCTGTCCGTTTCGGAAGGTCATGCCGATCACACCCATGGCCACAAGGAGGATTCCAAGCGAGACCACGACTTCGAGGAGCGCGACGCCTCGTCGATGACGAGAACGCCCCCAACGGGCTGACCGCGTCAAAGTCATGGATGCGGAGTTGCTGCTTGGATCACCTAATCTTTTATTTGACAGTTTATTACACATGGCACGACCACCGTGACCTCGCCCAGGTTGAGTTAGACCGTGTCCCCCCCACAGAACGAATGTACCTTGATCTTTTACGCCTGATTCCGCCGATTGTCGCAATCGGATTCTTGATTTCGAGACGCGTTCCCCGCGGCCGGCCGGAGATTGTAAGAAATGATTTTATATAAGCTTATCGCTGCTAATGTCAGCCGTCCCGGTTGCCTTCGAGCGTCCGTAGAATATTCAGTTGCTCTTCTTCGGTAAGATCGGTCTCTTTGAACTCGCCGGAATCATCATTTCCGTCGTTCAAACCTTGAACGCCGGCTTGGCCGCCCTGTTGCTCATCATTCAGCATGTCAGGACCATTGCGACCGTTTCCAGCCCCTGCTCCGTTCCCGTCGGGATTGCCTGATTCATTACCGCCGCTGCCGCCGTTACCACTTCCGTTTCCGCTCGCGTTTCCACCGCCGAGACCATTCCCTCCCGACGTATTGTTGCCGATCTGAAGCGCCAGTTCGTCGGTATTCATCACGTCAGGCAATTCAAGCTTTTCGCGCTGAATGTAGAATTCCGGATCGCTCAATTGCGCTTCGGTCACCTTTTCCCGTACCTTGGCCAGCCCCGTCCTCCCGTCCAGAACCACCCAGAGTTGACGATCCTCTTCCTCCAAAACCTCTTCCAACGGTTTCGTCGCCAGGATGAACGTGGCCCACTCGGTCGAGCCGTCGGCCTCAAAAATGATGAGCGGCCGATCCTCATCAATCGCCTCTTCTTCGTCGTCCATCACGCTCGCTTCAGTATCAAGGAACTGGAACTCATCCGTTTCCAGGCCCTCGTCCTCGAACTCCTGCTGTTCTTCCTCGGTCGGGTCTTCGTCGTCTGAGATCGGCCGCAGGTACCTCGGCCGACCGAGCCTGATCTCATGCACCTGCACGTCGGACACCAAAATCGCTTCCTTCGTCCAGGGTGAATCGATCGGTTCCCATAAACCCGGCTCACGAATCGGATCGGGCTCGTACTCGATAATGGGATGCTGCTGCTCGGGAGCGAAGCGAATACGGTGGCGCCGATGTTCCATGGCCGCTTCCGCCCGAACCATGAACAGCATATCGCGAATTCGATCGGCCGATTCAGGCAATGATGACGCCGTGATCCGGCCTTCCAGGTACGGCCAGGAGAATCCGACCAACAAAGCCAAAATGCCCAGGACGACCAGAACTTCAAGCAACGTGAATGCGCGCAGACCTCGTGTGCGGCGCGGCGCGCGCCCCATGCTGCGTCGCACTCCCGGCGAAGCGCAACGCCGGCGAATCGCTTTGTCGGTCTGCCCGGACACCGTCATGCTCTAACGATCGTCTTCCCAGTTCGTAATGTCGTCTTCGTTGCCGTCGATACGATCCGGCCCCATGCTCCAAAGGTCGTACCTTCCCTCGTTATGGTCGCCGTCAGGATTGAATTGATAATCGCTGCCCCACGGGTCCGTCAGTCCTTTGACATCTTCCAGATAGGGGGACTTCCACTTTTCGGCGAGATCACTGTCGCTCGGCTTCTCGACCAGATCCTTCAGCTCCTCGGGGTAAGATCCCATGTCGAAATGAAACATCTTGATCGCATTGGAAATGGCGCCGTTGGGCCCGATCGCGGCTTCCACCATTTTAATCTTGGCCTGCTCGCCTCGACCGACGACGGCCGGAATTGCAAAGGCAGCCAACAGCGCCAAGAGTCCGACGACCAAGAGAATCTCAAGCAGCGTAAACGCCCTACGACTCCTGCGAACACGATTCTTTACAGCGTACATGATAAACGTCTCCTATTGAGAAACACGAACCTTACTATTGTAGTCCTCACCGGGCACGGTTAAAGGCCGCCCGCGCTCATCGTCAAAATCGGCAACAACAAGGCAATGGCGATAATGGCCACGATGCTCGCCATCCCCACCAGGAGCAACGGCTCCAACAATCGTACCGCCAGGTCAATTTTCCGCGACGTTCGGGCCTCGTACGAGTCCGCGATGGTGACGAGAACGTTCTCCAGATTGTTGCTTTCCTCGCCGACCGCGATCATATCCACGATATCCAGCGGGAACAGATCGCTCTTACCCAACGGCGACGACAGAGAAGCGCCTTTTCGAACGCTCTCCGTGGCCTCTTCAATCAACTCCGCCAACATCCGATTGCCGGCCGAATCCCTGGCGATCTTCAACGATTGCAGAATCGGCACACCATTGTGCAGCAGCGTGCCCAGAATGCGACAGAAGCGACAAATCGCCATCAATCGGAGGATATTTCCGAGCATCGGGACTTTCATTTGAAACCGGTCAAGAAAAACACGCCCCGACTCGCTGCGAAACAACGGCACCAACAACATCAGAACGACGGCCGCGATGCCGCCCGCCAACAAACCACGCGCCTTCAGAAAATCACAGGCAGCGAACACGAACTGAGTCAAGACCGGCAATTCGCCCGTCAGAAAATGCTGGACCTTCGGGACGACGACCACAAGCAGGAAAATCACGATCGCCGTTCCGACAACCATCAGCACCGCCGGGTAGAGCAGTGAGCCGATCACCTTGCTGCGGAGTTCGTTCTGGCGTTCCGTAAAGATGGCAATCCGTGCGAGCACATCTTCAAGGAATCCACCCTTTTCACCTGCGCGAATCATCGCGACATGCAACGGGTTGAAAGCATTCGGGTGCTTGGCCATGGCATCGGCGAGGGTCTGGCCGCTGGCAAGCTCTTCGCGAACCTCCTTCAAGGTTTCCTTCAAAATCGGGTTATGCGTCTGTTTGAATAGGACGTCCAGCGACCGTAGCGCGGGGACGCCGGCCCGGAGCAAGTCCGAGAATTGAGAATAAAAGACCGAGACGACCGTCGAGCGGACTTTCTTCTTGCCCCCCCCCACACGTGACGCCTTGCCCCCCTCGCGAATCTCAATCGGAAACAGGGCCTGCTCGTCCAGGGTGCGCAACACATGCTGCTGGCTATCGGCAGCCACGACACCGGTTACGGTGTTCCCTTCGGTGTTGCGCGCGGTGTAGGTGAAACTCGGCATCGTCCGAATATTCTCCCGGAATCACGGCGTCTATCGGCACATAAGCCCTTAAACAATAAGAAACTAGCCCCTCCAAATCGGCAAAAACGCGCCGCTGACCAGGGGTTCCACAGTCTTATACCTTACACCCACCGTGACAATTGCAAAGAGTCCGCCGCCCCGGAGCCGATTATCAACCGTCCAAATAGGTATAAGCCTTCAAACCGTGCTCGTAGCTCCGAAGAAGTTCGGCCGATTCTCGGAAATTGATCCGCTGCTCACGAAGGGCCCGCTCCACCGTCCGTCGAAGACGGGCGATCAGATCCTCCGTGGAGAACTGGACGTAATGCAGCACTTCCTGAATTGTATCCCCGTCGACAACGTGGTCCACAAAATACTGGCCGTCTTCCTTGATCGTGACGTGCACGGCGTTGGTATCCCCGAACAGGTTGTGCATGTCCCCCAGGATTTCCTGATAAGCGCCGGTCATGAAGATGCCAAGATAGTAGTCCTCTCCGTTCATGGGATGCAGTTCCAGCGTGTCCCGGACGTTTCGCAAATCGATGAACTTATCGATCTTGCCGTCGCTGTCGCATGTGATGTCGGCGAGGATGCCACGTGCCGTGGGCATTTCATTAAGTCTGTGGATCGGCATGATAGGGAAGAGATGTCCGACGGCCCAGCAATCCGGAAGGGACTGGAAAAGCGAGAAATTACAGACATAAATCTCCGCTAATTGTGACTCCAGACCTTTCAGTTCATCGGGAACATAGTCTTTCTCGCGCATGATCCGCACGATCTTTCGACACGCGGACCAGAAGATCGACTCCACAACTCCGAAATCCTCGAGCGTGAGATAGCCTAACTTGAACAGACTGCGTGCTTCGTCCTGAAACGCCAAAGCGTCGTGATACGCCTCCTGAAAATTCTTGATCGTGATCGAGTCGTGCGTCTCCAGAATGTTATGGAGCACGTTGTGGGATTCATCCGGCAGCGTCTGCGGCACCGGTCTCTGTGCCAGCTCAGTGACACCCAGCACGTTGAAGACCAGAGCGGAATGATGAGCCGTGATGGCCCTGCCGCACTCCGTCACGATGGTCGGATGGGGTAAATCGGCGGAATTGCAGGCCTCGGTCACGGAATCAACGACGTCCGCCACATACTCATCCATGTTGTAGTTTGCGCTGGAGGCGAAGTTGCTCGAACTGCCGTCATAATCCACGGCCATACCGCCGCCGACATCAAAGTAGGATAGACCGGCGCCCAGCTTGGTGAGTTCCAGATAAATACGCGTGGCCTCCGCAAGCGCATCCTTGATGGACCGGATGTTGGTAATCTGGCTGCCCAGATGGAAATGTGTCAGTACGAGATTCTCCAACATGCCCGCCTGCTTGAGAAGTTCCACACCCCGAAGAATATCCGTCACCGGGAGACCGAACTTGGACGTCGCACCACCGGATTCCTGCCAGCGTCCCGACCCGCGGGCGGACAGCTTCAAGCGAAAACCGATCTTCGGAGAAACTTGCAGGACGGCGGCCCGATCGAGAATGCGGCGCAATTCGCCGAACTCCTCGACGACGATGACGATCGTCTTTCCCAGCTTCGTTCCCCACAGGGCCATATCGATGTATTCCACATCCTTGTAGCCATTACAGATAATGAGCGGCTCGTGTTCTTCCAACATGGCCAGGACGGCGAGCAATTCGGGTTTCGAGCCCGCTTCAAGACCGAATTTATACGGTCGTCCGTATTTTACGATTTCCTCCACAACATGGCGCTGCTGGTTGACCTTGATGGGATAAACGCCCATGTAGTTTCCGGTGTAGTCATGTTCCTTGAACGCCTTGGCAAACGCATGGTTCAATTGGTCGATGCGCGCTCGCAAGACGTCGGAGAATCGAATGAGCAACGGCAACTCGATGCCGCGCTCGCGAAGTTCGTTGACCAACTCTTTGAGATCAAGCGAGGGCCCCTCTCGGCCCCGCGGCGTCACGGCCACGCTCCCCCGTTCGTTCACATGAAAAAAGCCGCCTCCCCACTGCCGAACGTTATAGAGATCCATCGAGTCGGCGACCGTCCATTTGCGTAACAGGTCGGCGCGTGATGTTGATGTTCTGGTCACGTTCGCCATGGTAAAGCCGTACCTCTTGATTGAGTCAAAAATGTTCGGCCGAGAAGGACTCTCAGACCCTGATTCCCGAGGCGACAGGGGCATCGGAAACACGAAATTTCTGTTGAACCCAGGCACCGCAGCCTGACAAGAACATTTTATGAGACCACGATTTAGACGTTTCGTCAAGGCGATCCTTGACGTATCAGGCACAAGCGCTAGACTGACCTGAGTGGAAAGGCCGTTTCTTGGCAAGACGGATGATGACCCCATCTCTTTGACGTATCCAAGACGCCCAAGGATTGATTCTCATGGACCGAAGACGCTTCGTTATGTCAATACCGCAACGACCCATGCCAGAGTCTGACCTCGCTTGCTAGCGCTCCGTGAGCCCACGAATGCGGACACTCCATTTCTATTTCGGACGCGAACTGCTCAAGACCTTCCTGATGACATCCGCCGCTTTGTCGCTGCTGATCATCATGGGTGGGGGAATCGGCAATATTTTCACCAGCGAGGGCATCGGCGCGGAGGGCCTGGCGAAGATTCTCCTTTATCTGGCCCCCATTGCCGTCACGCTGATTCTGCCCGTCGCCGCTTTGTTCAGCGCGACCATCACCTACGGCCGGGCAGCGACCGACAACGAGGTCCTGGCCTGCCGTGCCGCGGGCATCAACATCCATTGGCTGCTGGTCCCGCCTCTGGTCCTCGGATTGCTCGTGACCATATTCACCTATTTCTCGTGGAACTACCTGGTGCCCAGCCTGATGTGGGGCATCAACGAGTTTACGCGTCGTGATCTTCCGACCATCGTGACCGGACAGTTCCAAAAGGGTAAGCCGCTGACCTACGGCAAATACCGCATCATGGCCAATCAGTGCCGCACTCTGGGCCCCGACGATTTCCCGGAGGACGCCGTTTCGGAAACGTCCGCTGACTATTGGAAAAACAACACCTTGATGCAATTGACAGGCGTTTCGTTCCTGGAATTCCAGAATCATGAACTCGTTCGATTCGGCACCGCGGACCATACGCTCATCGAGTTCAACCATTCCGGAAGCACGCCTCGGGTCAAAACCGACTTGCAACGCGTCCGCAGCTTTGACGCGGTGCACCGCCAATACTATGAGTTTGAGCACCAAATCCTAGGACCGTGGGAAATCCCTCTTCCCATCCGACGAAAGATCAAGTTCGAGAACCTCGACATGCTTCTCGAATTCAAGCACAACCCGATGGCGATTCCTGAAATGGAAGACCTGATGCACGGGATGCGCCGAGAAATCATGGTGTTCTTCCTCAACCAGCACATCGAAGAACAGATGGCCAAGGGACGGCCGTACATTCTGAAGGGCCGTGTCAGGCAATCGGATTTCCAACTTGAGATTTCCGCCAAGGAATACCGTGCTGACGAAAATGACTGTCGCCTGCGCAATGTCCGCGTCAGAAAAACCACCGTTCCCGGCGAGCCGGCTCAGGTTTACACATCTGACAACGCCCTGATCGAATTGCGAAAAGGGATGAGGACGAATCAGCACGTCATTGCAGTGGAATTAAGCGATAACGTGCAGATCCGGAACGAGCCTGCCGGCCGGGATGACCGCGTCGTCAAAAAACCCAGGGAGACTCTGCCGCGCGTGTCCTTTTCTGATCAGGTGGAGCTCAACCGGCGATTTACGTCCTTTGATATTGTCGATTTGATCAAAGGAGACTCCACACTTCCACTGTACCCAAAGCAGGAGAAGACGCGCCAAAAACTGACCAAAAAATTCGACGAATACAACGCCGAAGTTCAAGGCGAGATCCACTTTCGCGCTTCCTATTCGCTCGTGGCCATTGCCATCATCGTGATCGGCGCAGTCCTCGGCATCATCGTTCGGGGAGGTCAGGTGCTTACCGCCTTTGGCATCAGTTGCGTCCCCATGTTATTCGTCATCGTGGCCAGCATCGTAGGTCGCAACCTTTCGGACCGTCCTGAATTCGCAAGCGTGAGCCTCATTGTCATGTGGGGCGCCACTGCGTTCATGTATCTGGCCACGACCTTCGTGGCCGTTCGAATTCTAAAACGCTAGAGACCAAGGCCCGAGACTCGAGTCAAACATGATTAAAACCTTCGACCGGTATATTCTCAGGGCCTTCTTCACAAACTACATGATTGCGCTCGGCGTATTGATCGGCCTCTATGTCATCCTCGACCTCTTCGTCAACCTCGACGAATTCACCAACATTCAGGCTGCATCAACGCTTCAAACGGTGTTCATGATCACCGATTTCTACGGCCACAACATGTTTCTCTACTTCGCGCAATTGGCCGGCGTCATCACACTCGTCGCCGGTTGCTTCACGCTCGGGCGACTGCATCGAACGAACGAACTAACGGCAATCCTGGCCACAGGAACATCCCTCTATCGGGTCGCCGCCCCCGTCTTGTTGGCCGGCCTCGCGATGAATACCCTGTGGCTGATCGACCAGGAACTCGTCATTCCCAATATCGCAGGCAAACTGGCCCGAAAGCACGGCGACATCGAAGGGCGACAAACCTTCGCGATCTGGTTTCTGCCCGACCCCAAGCAAAACAATGCCCTCGTCTCCGCCACGATGTTCAATCCAGGGGCCGAAGAGATGCGCGGTGTCATCATCATCCAGCGTGACGAGAACGACCAGATGACGGGAATGATCCAGGCGGATCAGGCAAAATGGGATGAGGAACGGGGCCATTGGCATTTGAAAAACGGGTATCGACGGCAACTTGAGGCAACAACCGCCGAGACGGGCGCCGATGACCTCGAGTCGGTTGCGGTCTATGCCTCCAGCCTCACACCGAAGCAACTGGCCCTGCAGCAATCTGCTCAATGGACGATGTTCCTGAGCTTGCCGGAGATCAACGAACTTTTGGCCTATTTTAAAGATCGCGGCACCGGCGAATTCATTAAGGTCAAACACACAAGGATCACGACCGTGATCATGAACATGGCGCTGTTGTGTATCGGAATTCCCTTTTTCCTCAATCGGGAGCGACCTTCCGTCGTCATTCAGGGAGGCAAATGCCTGCTGGCCTGCGGAATTTGCTATGTCACGACGTTCTTTTGCAATACGGTTGATTTAAGCGTCCTGGGTTTGTCACCCGCGTTGCCGCCCTGGCTTCCGATCTTGATCTTCACGCCGTTCGCCGTCCTGTTGCTCGACGGGATCAAGACCTAGGGCCGGCGAGGAACCCGTGCTTCTCCGTTAGTCTGGAATGCAACGACGGCCCAATCCGGATTGCGATACACCGTGGGTTGGTCCGCCACCGCGACAACCGGCATCACGACAAAGTCAATACTTTCTTTGTCTGCGAGCTCACGTAATCTGCGCCAATCGACCGAGCGCACCGGCACGTCGCACAGACCTGTCGCGGAGACACGGTCATGCCGTCGCTGGATCTCATGGATCAGATCCGGCCGCCAGAGCATCGCGTCATAATCAAAGCCCAGCCAGACCGCACGGCGAGAGAAGACTCGAAAGCCACGCTCGTGAACGGGCACAAGAAAAACAGCGTCAAACGGCGTATTCGTCCGCGCCCAGTCCTGAACCGCTCGCCAATTCGGTTCAAATGATCGTATTAGTCCACGAGAAGATCGATCCAACACTTGCAGCATTGCCGGGCGTAGAAACAGCAACGCCGAAATGCCCAATGCGATCGGTGCCAGCATCCTGACAGGGGTTCCTAAGCGCGACCGTAGCCAACTCTGAGTTGATCGAAGATCCGCGAACACGCCGAGAGACAACAGGATGACGGCCGTTGTCCGTCCGTGGGCCGCGCCGAACCCGGCCAAGAGAAGCGCGATCACCAGACCATCCACCGGCCGCTGACGTTGCCATGCCGCCCATGCTGCCATGGCGATAAGCGGCACCGACATGATGACGGCCAGGGTCGCCGTGCGTCCCAGCTGCATACGCATCAGCGATTCCATCATTGGAACTCGGCTTGCCACCAGCGCGACTCCCCATGTCAGGACGATCGCTCCCAGAGACCATCGTACCTGTCGATCAAAGGGCGTGGCGGGTTTGAAGACGATGCCGACCGCGATCGTCAAGAGCAGTCCCGCAAACTGAACATAGACTCGTGGGCCCCAGCGAAGAGGATCAAAGTGCCACCAAAATATTTCGCGAACCGTACGGAAATAGGCCTCCGTATCATCCGGACCGGGCGACCTTGAGGCCCACCAGAGAACCGGAGCCGCGATCAACAACCAAGCGAGAGCGCCAGCCAGCGATTGTCTTAGCAAGCTGGGACGGGAACATGCGAGGTAACCCACTACGGCGACGAACGTCGCAGGCAATCCGGTCATCACATTGAAATTGCACCCGATACCCAACAAGACCCCCGCGGTCACGGGCCGACCGCGCCACGCCATCACAAGTCCCCATACCAGCCACGGAAATGTAAACGTCGTGTGTGTCGGCAGCGCGCTATACAATACCTCGTCGGCGAGAACGGCCTGCAGCCGGAGCATCATGATGATGACGACCACGAATCGAACCGTCTTCTCCGCACACATCCGCCCCGTCAGTTCATACACGGCGGCCAGGAGCAGGAACCTGGATAGCAAATGACTCGCAACCAGGACACCTTGCGTGTCAACGATTCGGGAGAGCCACGCAACGGCGATCCAATACCAGGAGCAATACTGCTCCAGGGAATCCACGAACAGATCTCCGGGATACACGCCCGACTCCATCAGCCGGAATACCGTGGGAAGCTGCGTGGCGTGCGCCCACAAACCGTAATGGATCCCCGTGTAGAGATGACTGAGCAACGATGCAATGGCGACGATCAACAGGTCATTTCGACACCATCGAAAACTCGGCGCGTCATTCGTACGCGGCGCAATACATTGCGCATTCTCATTCATCTCGCTGTGAATCGCTCGCATCAGCTGCGGCTGTCCGCCCTTGGGGTGGGATCCATTTGACCCAGACGGTGATCGCCATCGCTACCAGTACCAACAAGAAGGCCAGGGCGGGAAACGTCATCTCCGGTCCCAGGCCGGGCACAT
Source organism: Phycisphaerales bacterium (assembly GCA_022360095.1). Taxonomy (GTDB): domain Bacteria; phylum Planctomycetota; class Phycisphaerae; order UBA1845; family UTPLA1; genus JAKSDK01. The sequence goes on along the minus strand of JAKSDK010001621.1, from coordinate 106,532 downwards.
GCAACTTCGACAACCGCTGCCAGGTCGTTGCGTCCCAGCTGCTGCCGCTTGTATAGGTGGGTACCATGAGAAACAACACGCCGTAGAGTTCGGCTTTCAGAAAAACAATGAGCATCTGAATCGCGAAAAAAGCGGTGATCCAAGGCCGTGGGAAACCTGCAAACCCCTGATAAAGCAGGCAAAGCAGCCACGGAAACGCAACGGCCGCGTACCAGATGTTCGTCGCCACGTTCGGCAACGCCATCGACGTATGCAACATGTGATAGCAGAGGCCCGCCGTCATGCCGGCCCACAGCATGAAAATTCGAACAGCCGTTCCGCGCTGTGCAAAAAGCCATCTTCGCTCGCGCGCTCGCCTGCTCAGAAAAAAACACGCCCCGATCGCGGACGCATAAATAAGGTATTCATGGACCCTCTTAAGAATCCCGGGCGCCGTATGCCAGCTCCATCCGCTGCACCACAGGCTGTGCCGCAGGTATCGGCGTCCGATTTCATGGCCCCAGTTCACTTCTTTGGCGGCTGCGACGGAATCGGAGAACGTCTTTCCTTTGGCGCGATTTTTCACGGCCTCCTGCATCGGCGTCAGGAGGCCGAACTCTCGAAGATTGAACGAGAAATAGTGAAATGTGATGGCCGTCACTGAGAACAGCAAAACGGCGATACCGACGGCCGCCTGCCCGACCTTGATCCGTTTTTGCCACGCAAGCGAAATGAAGACCATGACGGAGAAGGGAATCAGTCCAAGGTTGATGGTCTTGCCCAGTACGCCGAGCCCCAAAGCGGCTCCGGCCCCAAGCGCCGCGATGAGATATCGACGAGGCGACATCATGAGAAGCCACGACACGGCAACAGTCCCGAGCAACAAAGCAATGGCATCGTTGGCGACGCGCGTGCAGTTCACGAGAAACAACGGCTGCAAAGCGATCAGCAATCCCATCAGATAGCGATGTGAGCCCGTTCGAACCAACCGACCTATCGACCATAATGCGATGTAGATCGCTGCCGCGCCGAACAGCAAATTCAAAAATCGGAGTCCTGTGACGGCCGCGAGAATTCCCCCGTGCCTTGACAACAGTCGATACAGCGGCGCGACCAACTGGTAATAAAACGAAGAATGCTGAGCCTGGTAGAGATGGCGATCCGGTGCATTCGGCCTGACGCCAGGCGTTTGCTCCGCCGCCCAGAAGTCATCGTAGGACATCGCCCCGATCGCGCGGATCTGATCCAGGGCAAGTTCGGCGTGAGGATATTTGACCAGGTCAGCATAGAACGACTTTGGAATGTTGCTGTCTTTGTGCAGGACCGGTGAGCGGCCGTTCTCCAACAGGAACTCGATATAGGCGACGTGCTGATATTCGTCCCAGCCCTCGTAGGGAGGCAACACCGATAGCACAAAGACGCCACGTACGATGAAGAGTAAGGTCAACAGCGCACAATACCGCTTCCAATTCGAGAACCATCCAATAAATCGAGAAAAACGTCGGAGCATCGGGCAGCGGCCGCCGCGGCGAGGTCATACCACCGTGGTCCGTGCAGTTCTACCAAAAGCACGGCTAAATGGACAGCCGCTCGACTGTGTCGATTCTCGGACGCATTGACGGGCTAACCGATAAGACGGAATATTCCCGGTACGAAAGTGAATACGTCCAAGTAGGAACTCGATTTACATTCGGTGCGCTGAATCCGGCCGCGCCGTCTCTGAAAAGGATGGACTGAGTCATCATTCTCGGTCCCTGCCGTCGAGACATGCGCTTTGTTCCTGCATCCGCACCGGGTGAACGCCTATGTCGCTGGCCACACTGCCGAAAACCGTCCGGACCTTCGCCCGTCTTCGGGTGATCGCGCAGGTTCTGACCAAGCATGGCTTCGGTCACTTCGTCGATCGAATGCAGCTGGGCAGCTACAGCCCGGTCCGGTTGATCCGCCGACGCAAGGCCATGGTCGACGAGACGGAATCGCTCGATCCCATGGAGGCCGTCGGGACACGACTGGTGAAAGTGTGCGAGGAACTCGGGCCGACCTTCATCAAACTCGGGCAGATCGCGTCCACTCGGGCGGACCTTCTACCGACGCCGATTTTGACCGCGCTTGAAAATCTCCAGGCGGACGTTCAACCGTTTCCGACGGAGCAGGTCAAGCGAATCTTCCAAAAAGACACGGGCACCTCGGTCGATGAGGCGTTCAAGGAATTCACGGATGCCCCCTTGGCCAGCGGCTCGATCGGACAGATTCACCAGGCCGTCGCCAAAAACGGTCAAAAGGTCGTCGTCAAGGTCAAGCGCCCGGGTATCGACCAGACGATCCGTCTCGACATCTACGTCATGAAGTTTCTGGCCGAACAGGCTGAGTCGCTTTTTCCCGAGTTGCGACCCTATCGGCCCATCATGCTGGTGGAGGAGTTTACACAAACTCTCCAGCGTGAACTGGATTTTATCAACGAGGCCTCGGTCACGTCGCGATTTCATGAGGCGTTCAAAGATGATCCGCACATCCGAACGCCTCAGGTGCGCTGGGATCTGACCGGCACCGACATCCTCACGCTCGAATTCATGGACGGCCTTCGATTTCGCGAAGTGACCGCGGACAACGGCCCCGGGTATGACCGCCGCTCCCTGGCCCAGAATCTCGCCGAGTGCTTTCTGAAACAATATTTCGAGATGGGTCTTTTTCACGCAGACCCGCATCCGGGCAATATTCAGATCAGCTCGCCGGATAACATCGAGCTGATCGACTTCGGCATGGTCGGCCATATTGACGAAAGTCTCAACGAACGGCTCGTCATCGGCATCGTGGCTGCGGTCCGAAAGGAGATCGACGTCGTCATCGACGTCCTTGCCGACGTCAACGCCCTCGGTCCCAACACGGACCGGCATTTGCTGAACCGTGACCTTCGCGCCTTTCTGGATAAGTATTACGGTCTTCCATTGTCCCGGCTCGACATGTCAACGATCTTCCGCGAGCTGATCGAAACGGTCCGGCGCAACGACGTGACTTTGCCGCGTGAGTCCGTTGCCTTGCTCAAATCCCTCGCCGTCGTGTCGGGTGTGGTGCTGCAACTCGATCCGGAATTTAATCTGTTCGAGCTGCTCAAGCCCCGGCTGTCCAAGCTGATCCGGGAACAGTTTTCGTCTCGTCGCCTGCTGAGAACCGCGGGTGTCTCTACGTGGCACATTGCCAGCATATTACGGGACGCTCCACGACTGATTCGCGAACTGATGCGAGGGATGGGCCGCGGCCGATTTCAGGTCAACATCAAGCACGAAAATCTCGATTATTTGGCTAAGGAACTCGATCGCTCGAGCAACCGGCTGGCATCTGCCGTCATCATGGCCTCGACCATCATTTGCGGCACGATGCTGCTGAGCATGGAAGCCGATGTGGAGATTTTCGGCATCGTGCCGATTCGCTACCTCGGTTTTGTCGGCTACGCCATTGCATCGTTCATGGCGGTCTGGCTCGTCGTCGCGATCCTGCGCAGCGGCAAACTTTCCTGAGTCTAAATGACGGCGGAGCCGTTCCGAGTCGTTGCGCCGAGTCAGTCTGAGAGTCGAAGCGCCAACGTGGGGGATTCATGGATCGAAAAAACGCGAAACGTCATACCAAGATCGTGGCTCCTTCACGATCACGCGAGGATGCCACGGCGACGACATCGCTTCAGGATGAAACAACACTTGTTACCCTCGAAACGCATCATAGGCAGCGCGAAGATGTCAACGCCGCGGACCACGGCTGGCAATGTCACAGGCTGACTCGTCTCGATGCGGTGCTGGCCATTGCATTTTTCGCGCTTGCGCTCATGGCCCGTTGGCCGTTTGTCGAACGAGGGGAAACGCTGCTCCACTCCGACGAGGCGATCGTCGGGCTCATGGCCCAGGACATCGCGGCCGGTCAACGATTTCCGATTTACTTCTACGGACAACGTTACATGGGCGCACTGGAAGCCTACGCCATCGCGGCACTCAGCCCGCTGTTTGATAATCCCATCCATGCGCTTCGCTTCGGCCCCGCTTGCTTCTTCGCGCTCATGGTCGTGGTTCAGTTCTGCATGTTGACGCGCTGGCTCGGCCGCCGGGGCGGCATGGTGGGGGTCGCGGTGCTCCTGGCCGCATCTCCGATGTTCATGCAGTGGTCCATCTCTGCGCGCGGCGGCTACATCGAAATCATGCTCTGGGGCTCCGCATTGCTGTGGGCGTATTCGGAATGGTTCGTGCAGAAAGCGGAATGGCGAACGAAGAATGAAGAATTGAGAAACCGGACCTTGCCACGGTTCGTCTTCGGTGCGTTGGTCGGCTCCGGAATGTGGATCAATCCCTCGATTGTGTTGTTCCTGGCACCCATCGTCGTTCATGCGATGTTGAATCGTCCCCTGGCCCTGTTGTGGGAATCACCGTCGATCGGCGGCCATGTCGAGCGCGTCTCGCGCAGCGCCCGGCACGCAACATTGCCGATCGCCGCATTGCTCGGCATTCTTTTGTTGAATCTGACGTGGGCGGTCTGGGTGAAGGATCACAAGGTCAACAGTGTGTTGATGCTGGGTCTCGTGCCCAAGCCTGTGGCCATGGCGATCTTGGGGGCCGCGGGTGCTGCCGTGCTTTTCTTCCTGTCGAAGAAAACAACCCTACTTCAGCAGGCACGGACGCTGATTTCCCGCAACGGCATCATGATTGTCGGCATCCTCGTCGGCGCCGGACCCGCTGCCTTCTATATGCTTCAAACCGTCACCGGCGCCCGGGCGATGGACCCGTCGTTGCCCCTCGGCTTTCGGCCGATCTGGCTGGCGGGTGAGACCTTGGTCTATCTCGTGAACGGCCTCCCGATGTTGTTCAATCCTGACCCGCGACCGTTCCTGCAGCTGGTGGGCGTCGGACGGGATACGGTCACGCTCCCCTTGGATATCACAACTTCGGGGCTTGTCATGGGCGCCGGCTGGCTCGCTTTGGGCAGCCTGGTATCGGTGCTTGCCGCGGTGCTCTATTCCGAGCGCGACGGGCTCTCGCGCCTGTTCCGACTGGAGCCGATGAACCACAGCCCGGGCACATTGCTGTTACTCGGCGTTGGCGCAACGTTGGCGCTCTACGTCATGGGCGGCTGCACGCTGGATTTCACCACGATTCGATACCTGATTCCGCTATGGGTCTTTGTGCCGGGCATTCTGGCGGCGGCTTTCGTCACTCGGCGTTTTCGCTTCGCCGCCAAAGCCGCCCCCATCTGCCTCTGCATCGCATGGGGAACGGGTCAGATCGCCATGCACCGCCAACTCGGCGCACCGCATCCACTTCGGAACGTCGCCAACATCCTGGTCGAACAGGGCATCGATCCCGTCGTCGCCGAACCGCTTGACGCGCACCTGCTTTCCTATCTTACGCGGCAGCGCTGTCGTACAATCGAGTTCGAATCCTTCTGGCCGCGACTGGGGCACTACTTTCCACTTCTGGAAAATGACCGGCCGATGGATTACGTCGTTGAGACGGGAACCGTCGACCGGGCATGGGATTGGATTCACGGCGGCTGGCCCGGCCAAACACCGCCGGAGACGAAACGTTTTCTCTGGCCTCGTTTGCGCCGTGTGCTAAATACAGATCCCGACCTTGTTGATCGGCGCGAACCCCTTGCCGACGGTTACGAGCGGATTCAACTCCGCCGCCCGCTGGTCGACAGAAATCTGAGAAAAAAGAGGCGCGCCGTCGGGAAATGACGCCACGTCAACGACGGTCACCAGGCCCATCAAGGACGCTCTCCAAAGTGTCGTGGATTTCAAGCACTCGATGGAGTTGGGTGACTCGGATGACCTCGTTGACGCGCCGCTGAACACCGATCAAGGCGATGCGGCGCTGATCGAGCTGGAAACTCTTGCTCAGCTGCACGAGCGCACCGATGGCGACGCTGGGGGCAAACTTGACCTGGCTCAGATCGAGCACGATCGGGACACCGTGCTTCTCGGCCGCCGCGGTCAGAACGTCATCCACCAGACGATGCGTGACGTCTTCATCAAGCGATCTTTTCAGAACACCGATGAGCAACGCCCGTTCGTGCGGCCGGATCTCGATAATCGGTTCATCTGACATGACAACTCGTTATTATATCCGAAATGACCGGGACGTCCTATCTCGAAAAGTTGAACGCCGACCGACTGTCCATCCACACCCAAAAACGCTAAATTGGGTCCGTCATGGACATCCTTCAATCGAAGATCAACACCTCGGACGCCTCTTTTGCTGAGAACAAGGCTCACACGGAGTCGATACTGGGCGAATTGCGGAAACGCCTCGCGGTCGTCCGAGAGGGCGGCGGCACGGCCTCTGTTGAAAAACACAAGAAACGGGGCAAGGCGTTCGTTCGTGATCGGATCGAATGGCTCATCGATCCCGACAGCCCCTTTTTGGAATTCAGCCCCCTGGCCGCCTGGGAGATGTACGACAACGAGGCGCCGGCCGCGGGGATCCTCACCGGCATCGGCCGCGTTCAAGGTCGGGAGTGCCTCATTATCGCGAATGACGCGACGGTCAAAGGCGGAACGTATTATCCGACGACGGTCAAAAAACACCTTCGCGCCCAGACGATCGCCGAGGAAAACCATCTGCCCTGCATCTACCTTGTCGATTCGGGCGGGGCATACTTGCCTTTGCAAGCCGAAGTCTTTCCCGACAGAGAGCATTTCGGCCGAATCTTCTACAACCAGGCCCGAATGTCGGCCATGGGCATTCCGCAGATCGCCGTGGTCATGGGATCGTGCACCGCGGGCGGCGCCTATGTCCCGGCGATGAGCGATGAAACGGTCATGGTTCGCCAGCAGGCGACGATTTTTCTGGGCGGTCCGCCGTTGGTCAAGGCGGCCACGGGCGAGGAAGTGACGGCCGAGGAGCTGGGCGGGGCAGACGTGCATTGCCGGACCTCGGGCGTGAGCGACCATTATGCCGTCAATGACGAAGACGCGCTGGCCATGACCCGACACATCGTTGAGCATCTGAATCAGCGTCCCAAGGCGAAGTTGCACACCCTGCCGAACGAAGACCCGCTTTATGATCCTTCCGAAATCTACGGCATTATCCCGAAGGACGTTCGCAAACCCTACGACGTGCGAGAGATCATCGCCCGAATTGTGGACGGAAGTCGATTTCACGAGTTCAAGGCGCTTTATGGAAAGACGCTGGTCACGGGCTTTGCTCATATCTGGGGCTATCCCGTGGGGATTTTGGGCAACAACGGCGTCTTGTTCTCCGAGAGCGCCCTCAAGGCCGCGCATTTCGTTGAGATCTGCAGCCAACGACGTATTCCCCTGGTCTTCCTCCAGAACATCACCGGGTTCATGGTGGGCAAGCAGTACGAGGCCGGGGGCATCGCCAAGGACGGAGCAAAAATGGTGGCCGCAGTCAGCAACGCCGCCGTGCCGAAGTTCACCGTGATCATCGGCGGCTCCTATGGAGCCGGCAACTATGGCATGTGCGGTCGAGCTTACAGTCCGAGGATGCTTTGGATGTGGCCGAACGCTCGAATCTCCGTCATGGGCGGCGAGCAGGCTGCCAACGTCTTGCTTACCGTCAAGAAGGATCAGATCACTCGTCAAGGGAAGAATCCCATGACGGGCGAAGAAGAAACGGAATTCATGCGACCGACACTGGAAAAATATGAGCAGGAAGGCAGCGCGTATTACAGCACGGCCCGTCTGTGGGACGACGGCATTATCGATCCCGCCGACACGCGGATGGTGCTGGCGTTGGGCATTTCGGCCTCACTGAATGCGCCGCTGCCGGAGCGGCGTGTGGGCGTGTTTAGAATGTAGCTTGGTTAGGTTCTTTCAGAGACGCGATCTAGGAATGTTCAAGAAGATCCTCATTGCCAATCGCGGTGAAATCGCGATTCGAATCAGCCAGACGCTCCAGGAAATGGGCATTCGCACGGTCGCGGTGTATTCCGACCCGGATCGAAAAGCCCTGCATGTTTCAAGCGCCGACGAAGCCTATCCGCTGCACGGCACGACGTCGGCCGAAACCTATTTGCGAATCGACAAGATCATCGATATCGCCCAAGGTTGCGGCGCCGACGCGATCCATCCGGGCTACGGTTTTCTCTCGGAGAACGCCGAGTTCGCGGAAGCCTGCCGAAAAGCGGGGATTACATTCGTCGGCCCGAAGCCGGATGCCATTCGCGCAATGGGTGACAAAGTCATCGCCAAGAAGCTGCTCACCGAGGCCGGGGTTCCCACGGTGCCCGGTTGGTCGGAAGACACGGCTGAACCTGACTTCAACGAACTCAAAAAAATCGCCGCCGACATCGGTTATCCGGTGCTTGTCAAAGCCGCGGCGGGAGGCGGCGGCAAAGGCATGCGTGTCGTGAGTCGTGAGACGGAATTGGAGTCCGGTCTCGAGGCCGCCCAACGCGAAGCGAAGGCCGCATTTGCAGATGCAAGAGTTTTTCTGGAGAAGTTCATCGTACGCCCTCGGCACGTCGAATTCCAGATCTTCGGTGACGAGCACGGCAACGTCGTCCATCTTTTCGAGCGCGAATGCTCCATCCAGCGACGGCATCAGAAAATCATCGAGGAATCCCCGTCGCCGGCACTGACGCCGCAACTTCGAGAAAAAATGGGGGAAGCAGCCGTTCGAGCCGCGAAAGCCATCGGTTACACCAACGCCGGGACAGTCGAATTTATGGTTGATGACGCCGGGGCGTTTTATTTTCTCGAAGTGAACACGCGACTCCAGGTGGAGCATCCGGTCACGGAGATGGTCACCCAACGGGACATGGTTCGAGCACAGATTCTCGTAGCGGCAGGTGAACCGTTACCGTTCCGCCAGGAAGATTTGCGACAGCACGGCCATGCCATGGAATGCCGGATATACGCGGAAGACCCTGGTCGAAACTTCCTGCCCGCGACGGGAACCATCGACCGTTATGTTCCACCGGTCGGCCCCAACATCCGGGTGGACAGCGGTGTCGCGCAGGGCTCCGAAGTCACCGTGCATTATGATCCTATGCTGGCCAAGCTCATCACCTGGAGCAGCTCGCGCCGGAGCGCGATCGAGAAGATGGCATGGGCCTTGAGGAATTATGTCATTCTGGGCGTGACGACCAACATTGAGTTTCTACATGAGGTCCTCACACATCCCGAGCACGTCGCCGGGAAGATTCATACGCAATTCCTGGAGGAGCAAACGATTTCATCGGACACCGACATCCCCGACGAAGCACTTATCGCAGCGGCGTTGACCGCCCGACACGGTACGGGCAAAGGGCGTACGCGAGGCGACATCGTTGCTGAAGACGGTGACCATGGCGGCCCCTGGCAGACTGCGGGGGCATGGAAAGCATTCTGATGATCAGAGTAGTTCTAAGTTCACCAGAATCCGAGGATCCGGTTGAAGTCCTCCTCGAACGAACGAACGAGGAGAACCGTGATTCCTACCACGTCCAACTGAATGATCGTCGGACCGAGGTCGACATCGAATCGCTACCGGATGGATCGGGCCGTATTCGACATCACGGTCACATCTCGCGTTATTACTCGATCGCGCGCGACGACACCATTCAGGTCTGGATCAATGGCCGAACCTATTCTTTGCGAACAATCGACCGAACGGCAAAGCGGGCTTCCGACATCGGGGGCGGGCCGTCGGCCAGTGCCTTGACCGCGCCGATGCCGGGCACGATCCTGAAGATCAACGTCGGCGCCGGTGATTCCTTTGAGGCGCATCAATCCTTGATTGTCATGGAATCGATGAAGATGGAAATGACGCTTTCCGCTCCGAAAGCGGGTCGCATCAAGGAAATCTCCTGCGAGGTCGGCGAATTGGTGGAAATGGGCAAGGTGCTGGCAAAACTGGAAGAGCAGAAAGATGCCGGAACTGCCTGAGCAAGTCCAAATCGTCGAAGTGGGTCCGCGTGACGGATTGCAAAACGAACCGGAAAACGTCACGACGGCGCACAAGCTGGCCTTCATCGGCCACCTGGCCAAGGCGGGCCTCACGCAGATCGAGGCGACCTCCTTCGTCCATCCCAAGGCGGTGCCACAATTGGCCGACGCAATGGACGTGATCAGCGGCCTGCCCGATGCATCCGACGTCATCTTCTCTGCACTCGTCCCTAACCAAAAGGGTCTGGAGCGTGCCATCGAATCAGGGGTCCGACGAATTGCCGTGTTCACCGCGGCCTCAGAAACGTTTACTCAGAAAAACATCAACATGACGATCGAAGAATCGTTCGCGGTCTTCCAGCCCGTCGTCGAATCGGCGCTAAGAGAGGGCATAAGTGTTCGCGGCTACGTCTCGACGGCATTCGTCTGCCCCTATGAGGGGGAGATTCCGAAAGAGAAAGTCCGCGACGTCAGTGAACGGCTGCTCACGATGGGCATTGACGAAGTCGCAATCAGTGACACCATCGGGGCCGCGGCGCCGAATGACGTGCTTTCGACCGTCGGCCACGTCATGGAGCGAATTCCTACTGAAAAAATCGCGCTTCATTTTCATGACACCTACGGCACTGCGTTGGCCAACGTCTATGCTGGGCTGCAACTGGGAATCAAAACGTTTGATGCCTCCGCCGGAGGTCTCGGCGGTTGCCCTTACGCGCCCGGTGCGTCCGGCAACCTGGCCACCGAGGATTTGATCTATTTCCTGGATCGTATGAACATTCGATCGAACGTCGACCTCAACACCGTGGTTTCGGCTGCGGACGGCATGGCCAAGGTGTTGGATCGATCACTGTCGAGCCGACAATGGAAACGACTCAGACCGGCGTCGGGATGTCAATAGACCGGCATTATCCCGTCAAATTCCCGCCCGCGACTTGCAGGTCCGTCATTTGTATAATCAGCCGAACGCAACAGGGTGAATAAAGTGAATATTAACAACTTGGCATTTCGCGCCGTCCTCGGGGCCTTGTTTTGCTTGGTGCCGGCAGACTTCACGCACGCCCATGATTCATGGCTTGTCGCCAGTCGCCATTCCGTGAATGAGAACGACGAAATCTGGCTCTCTTTTGTCACCGGTGACGTCTTTCCGTTCGGTGATGCCGCGACCGATCCCAAACGCGTGGCGAGATTCGTCGATCAACGCGGTAATGCAGTCACCCATGTCACCGGGCTGACCCCGGAAGACAACGCTTTGTCGGTCCGCGGTGCTCTTGATGGCGGGGGCCTTCATATCATCGGCTGCGAACTCAAGCCGCGGCTTATCGAGCTGGAGGCTGCGGCCTTCGATGAATACATCGAGGAGGAACAGGCCAAGAAGGCCATCGCGCGCCGCAAAACGGCGTCCAATCGGAATCAGCGCGTCGTCGAGCAGTACACAAAATCCGCCAAGACGATCGTAGAGGTTCTCCCGGCGAATCCCGGCGATACAAGCTACGAGAAGCCATTGGGCCATCGTTTGGAAATCATTCCGCTGTCGAATCCGATTGCATGGCATTCCAACTCCACGGTTCGGGTCAAGGTGCTCCTGGACGGCCACCCCTGGCCCGACGTGCCCATCTCGGTCGGACACGAAGGCGCGACGGTGGTTGCATCGAATCGTTCCAACGAACACACATACGCCGCTCGATCGCGCACGGACGACGAAGGCATCGTGGCCGTGAATCTGACCCGGCCGGGCCATTGGTTCATCAAGGCCCACTTGATTCGTCCAAGCAGCGGACTGGCGATCCACGAATGGGAGAGTTTCTGGGCAACTCTGACCTTCAGAGTGCAAGGCAGCCTGAACATCAGCGGCGACATTCAGGCCATGAAGACGATCCACGGTGAGCTGACACCCTGGGTTGTCGCCGGATATCGAATGGGAAAACGTGCTCTACGGGAATTGTCGTTGCCCGGCGGAAGCCGTGCGTTGCTTGTCGTGCACAAAACCCCCTTGGAATTGCCGTATTCCTCAATGGCCGACGGTATTCAGGCCGCGACCGCAGTGACCGTTGGCAAATTGAGTCTCCGTTTGGAAAGCGTGCCCAGCGATGACCGAGCGGCGCTTCGATCGGAATTTACAAACAAAACGAGTGGCCAGACCATCTCATTCCAGTTGCGCGAAGACCTGCTTAAGTCGATGCTCGAAGCGGCGCCGGAAGCGGCGGAAGCGGTGGCGATGAAAATGATGACGCTGGAGGATGACGACATCTTCGTGATCACGTCTACGAAAAACTCGGACAATCCCGACCTGCCCGGCTAAGGCGTCAACTCTCCCCTCCCGACGGCGCAACGATGCTTAGGGCGGCCCGCGCGAATTCTCAATTGGAGTGGATTTCTCAAGACTTTCCGCTGCTGCAGTAAACCGGGGGGGCAGGCCCGCTGTCGATTCGGCGCTTATCACGAATTCACGCGTCGAATCGTATTTTTTTCCCGCTCCGATCGCAGGCATTTCTGCCGAAAACGAACGGACGGCCGGCGCCTGTGAGCGATCGAACAATACCGAGGGCGAGCCCTCCTGTTCCGCCGAGGCGGACAAGGCCGCATCAGCGATTTCGCCCTCACCGCCGGGATCACTCGTTGACGGCGGCGAGCGCGGAGGCCACGCCAGCACGCCGAACAGACCACCCGCGAAAAGTGCGAGCCCCATACGCCCGACGGCCCTCAACAAATGGCCTGACGAGTCCGGCCACGGCGGCTCGCGAACATCCGGATGATGGTGCATGTTCATCATTGCACCTCCTGTCACAAAGTTTTGCCCAATTGCACCGAGATTTGACTCAGCAGAAGATCGGCGGCGCATAGGGGAAGAACCTGAGTCGTTTCGGGGAAAAAAACAACATTTTGCTTCAGTTCCGCGCCTTGTCGGGATTCTGCTGGTAGGGGTCTTTTTTGCGGACGTTGGATATCAGCGTGAGTTTCGGGGATGGTCCGCCGTATCAGTCGCCTGAGGCTTGCATGACACACTGCGATCCGTCGCAGGCCTTGCCGATGGCGGCGTGGCCGTTTCTAATGCCCGATCCGTGTGAACGACAGCACACGGTTTTCCATCAAGACCGTTAGGGAGACAAAGGCTTGGACATCACAAAGCTGGAACGAAACATCAAGGCCAAAAACGCGCTGATCGGCGTGATGGGCATGGGCTATGTGGGTTTGCCCCTGGCAAGAACTTTCGGCGGCGCCGGCTTTCGCACGCTGTGCTTCGATGTAGACCCTAGCAAAGTGCGCATGCTCAACGCCGGGAAGAGCTACATCAAACATATCCCGAATTCCGAAATTCGAACACTGATCCGCTCCAAGCGCTTTCGTGCAACGTCCAATATGCGGGAACTCAGCAAACCTGACGCGATCATCATTTGCGTGCCGACACCTTTGTCCAAAACCCGCGACCCTGACATGAGCTTTGTCGAATCGACGGCACATGCCATTGCCAAGACACTTCGCTCCGGTCAACTCGTGGCATTGGAATCGACGACCTATCCCGGCACGACCCGAGAACTGATCAAGCCGATTCTCGAAAAGGGGAGCGGTCTGAAGGCAGGTCGGGATTTTTTTCTGGCTTATAGCCCGGAGCGCGAAGATCCCGGCCGCACGGACTATTCGACGGAAACGATTCCCAAGCTTGTCGGCGGACACGATCCCAAGAGCAGACGACTTGCCATGGCGTTGTATTCCAATGCGATCAAGGATGCCGTGCCCGTTGACAGTTGTGAAATCGCCGAGGCTGCCAAAATCGTCGAAAACGTTTATCGCTGCGTGAACATCGCGATGGTCAACGAACTAAAGATACTCTTCGACAAAATGGGCATCGACGTCTGGAAGGTGATTGACGCGGCCAAAACGAAGCCGTTCGGTTACTCCGCCTTTTATCCCGGACCGGGTCTCGGCGGACATTGCATTCCCATCGATCCGTTTTATCTCACTTGGAAAGCTCGGCAATATGGCGAACCGACGCGTTTTATCGAACTTGCCGGCGAGATCAACACGGACATGCCCGAGTACGTGATCAATCGCCTGGCGCTGGCCCTGAACAGCCACAAAAAGCCGCTATTCGAGTCGAAAATACTCGTCCTTGGCCTGGCCTACAAAAAGGATGTGGACGACATTCGCGAAAGCCCCAGCATTGAGCTTATCGAACTTCTTCGCAAGCATGGATCGAAAGTCGACTACAATGATCCGCACGTTCCCAAAACGCATCAAATGCGCGAGCACGACCTTCGCATGAAATCAGTTCCGTTGACCCCCGGTTCACTGAAGAAATACGATGCCGTTCTCATCGCCACGGACCATTCGGACTACGACTACGACATGATCGTCAAGCACAGCAAGTTGATCATCGACACGCGCAACGCAACCGCCAAAGTTCGAAACGGTCGAAAGAAGATCGTCAAGGCCTAAGAACAAGTTCCTCGATCGCGTCGTCGCACTTCACGATCCCGTCGGAGACCATCGCAAGCATCTCCAGGTCTGAAGGACCTGCGACGTTCGCATCCTGCATCGCAGCGTAGAGCGTCTGAGACTTTGCAAGCCACATTCGAGCCTTCCGCCAGCGCTCAACCTGCCTATCCGAGGGTTGCTGGTCATTCGCGATCGCGACATGAATGTTACCCAGCCGCCAATACGTGGCACCGACATCCCGTCGATAATTGACGTTTTCAGGATCGCCATCGCTTAGCGCCTCGACAATTTTCAGACTGCGTTGATAATAGTCCAGCGCATCGTCCCATTGATCCCGCGCAGACTGAAAGTCGCCGAGCTTATTGTAGATCACCGCCAAGCCGCGCTGCGCATCGGCGTTGTTCGGATCTGCATGGACAAACGACTCTCGTATCTTCAAGCAGGCTTTGTAACAAGCGATCGTTTCTTCAGTTTGGTCGTCTTCGTCAGGCGCCCCCGCCAACAGATCGCCCAGCCGTTCATAGCTGACGGCCAGATCGCGTTGGATGATCGCGTGGTCCGGGAGGTCTTCGATCAATTCCTGATTGATCTTCAGGGCGGACCTGAAGCTGGTCAGCGCTTCCTCCGTCCGGCTGAGCTTTTTCTGAATGTCGCCGAGCATGACATAGCTCAGCGCCAAACCGCGTTTGGCATCGGCGCTCTTGGGACTGACTCGGGCGTAGGCCTCCAACGTCTTATGCGCACTCTTGAAGCTGGCCAACGCCTCGGGCATGTTTCCCATGGCGGAATGGACTCGCCCGATTCGATCATGACTGATCGCCAAACCACGCAGCGCATACGGATCGTCAGGAATGCTCTTCGCGATCGCCCTGTTGAGCTTCAGGCAATTTTTGAAACTCGTCAGTGCCTCCGCGGATTGCCCCATGACCAATTGCACGCGACCGACCTTGTCATAGCTGATGGCCAGCGTTCGCATGTAGCTGTTCTTGTCCTGTTCCAACTCGACCAGGCTCTCCAAAATCTTCAACCCCTCGTGGTAACTCTTCATCGCCCCGTCGGTGTCACCCAGGTTGGCGTCAAACGGATTTCCTTGAACGTCACCGACGCGAAGGTAGGCCATGGCCAATTCCTTTTGAAGCGACGGATCGTCCGCCGCTTCGGCCGCCAGACTGTTCAGGTATTCGAGCATCGTCTGCACGAGAAACTCGCGGGCCGGTGTCGCGCCTTTGAGATTCTTGATCTGATCGTGAAAATCAAAAACAAGTGATCCGGCCAACTCGCGCACCTGCTTGAAACGATGGCTTGCCCGTGCTTCGGCCCGCTTGGCGTTATCTCTTTCATCGTCGGCCTCGCGCCTCGCCGCGATCGCTACATCGCGCTCATTCGCAGCCTTCTTTTCCGCTCTCACGGCACGGTCGCGCTCGCGGATGACCTGCACATTAAGAGCCGATTGCCTGCGATACATCACAGATACGATCAGGGTGCTTCCCACGGCAAGGAAAAACAATGCGGTCGCCATCGCAAATGGCAGCTTATGTCGGCGAACGGCCTTTCTTAGCACATACAAACCACCGGAACGCCTGGCTTCGATCGGTTCGCCCGCCAAATAGTGCCGCAGATCACGAGCCAGCTCGGCGGCACTCTGATAGCGACGCTCCTTCTCCTTGGCCAGGGCCTTGAGGACGATGGTTTGAACCTCGTCGTCAATGGGACATCCGGTGGAGCGAAATGTCCGTGCGGCGCGCTTTGTCACGCCGCTGTCAACGGTCCAGCGCCGACTCGGCGGCGTGGGAGGCGTCTCAGCGATGTGTCGAATCACATCCACCAACTGCCCATCGACCGGATAGGGATAGTGTCCGGTGAGCAGTTGATAGAGAATGACGCCGAGCGCATAAATGTCAGTCCGAGTGTCGACTTCACCGGGCCGTCCGCCCGCCTGCTCAGGCGACATATAGGGCAGTGTTCCGAAGACTTGTCCGGTCATCGAAAGCGTCGTTTCGGCGCCATCGAGCATCTGCTTCGCAAGCCCGAAATCGAGGATCTTGGGATCGCCGGCTTCATCCACCAGGATATTCGACGGCTTCAGGTCACGATGGATGATCCCGCGCTGGTGGGCATACATGACGGCATCGCAGATCTTCGCGAATTGGCACAAGATGTCTTCTAGGGTCAATTTCTGTTCACGAACATACCGGTCAAGAGGAACCCCCTCCAGAAAGTCCATGACGCAGTACTGCCGTCCTTCGGAAGACAGGCCGGAATGGAAGACGGCGATGATGTTCGGATGACTGAGCTGGGCAGCAAGTTCAATCTCGCGCTCGAAGCGCCTCTTAGCCGAAGGGGAAGCGTAGGCGCCGTCGATCAGGACCTTGATGGCGACGTCGCGCTGCGTGTGGTGTTGCAACGCCCGGTAGACGACGCCCTGTCCGCCACGATGCAACTCGCCCACGATTTCGTAACCGTCGATCGAGAAGCCGTCGCCGCCTGATCCGGCGACGACAGACTCTTTCAGAGCCGCTTGCTTTTCCCAGGGGAAAGATTTGCCGTCCGGCAAAGGTGTGTTCAGATCAGCAATCTCAGCGGGGCTCAGGCGTCGAAGTTCGTCAATCAAGGATTGCTCGTGACGGTAGACGGCATCTTTTTCGACACAGGAATGACAAGTCTTCAAGTGTGCTTCCAGTCCGACGGATTCCTCCTCGGACATTTCGCCGCTGTAGTAGCGTTCGAGTTCGGTTTCGGCCGGGCAGCCTGACACCGGTTCACTCCTGTTCACCCGACAACTCGGCCATCCGCAGACTGAGACGTTTGATCATTCTCGATTTGATCGCATGGACCTGATTGGACGTCATGCCGTGTTCTTTGCAAACCTCTTCGATCGGCTTCTCTTCCAGGACATAAGCCACGAAAGCTTCGAACGTCGACTTTTCAACTTCGGACTTTATCAGTCGCAGGCAGTGCTTCAGATGCTCCTGTCGCCATAATTTTTCAAACAATTCGTCCGGAGCGTCGTCATTGTGCTGGAGATCTCGAAAGTCCTGCGTTCCCGCCTGGATCTCCCGGCGACCGCGATGCAGATTCTTGATCCGATTGTTGACCATCGTCCGCAACCAGGCCTTGAATTTTCCTTTGTTGGGATCGTATTCGAAGCTTTTGATGTAATGAGAGATCGCCGTGATGCATTCCTGCGACACTTCTTCGGCTTGCTCTGCACCAAGGCCTCTTGCCAGCGCAAATCGGGCGAGGATCGGGCGATAGATGTGATCGAACTCATACCAGGCACCCTGATCGCTCGGGCTCTTCAAACGAAGGAGCAGGCTCGGACGAGTCGTCTCCACAGTCTCCGACTCCTGAAAGAAAAAATGGCCACTAAACTCGCATTCTAGCTAATCTTAGGCCCGCTTTCCAACCTCATCAGAGCGTGGGCCTATTCAAACAAAAGGCAAAAAAAAGACCCGCCGAGACAAAATGTCATCGACGGGTCCATTCGATGTAGGCCGCTGTCGTGCAGCCACGTACGCTGCACCTACAGCAGCTTAATACTCTCACTCGGCATGGATCACCTCCTTTTCAAAGGGCAGTCACCCCTCACATGCTCCTGAGTGATCGGAGCACTCCGGGCCTTGCCCACTCCAACCGGTCGTCACCCGTTGGACACAACGCCCGATGCACAATGCATCGCTCGGTCTGAATATCGAGATACATGAAGACACTTGCCCATAAATTTAAGCGTCTCAAGAAATCACGAACATTCAGACAACTAAAGTGTATCCTTCAGTTTAGCGCTTTGTCAAGCGTTGAGGTCACTCGCGCCAAAAGCTCATTGTATCGGGCATGCGTCAAGAGATTGAAACGAACCCGAAAATGGGGCGGTGCAAGAACGCAAGAGCGAACCGAAAACGACGTCCGTTTTCTTGACTTTTTGGATACGAATTTGGTATAAGAAAATCAGATCGAAGCCGTTCTGGCTTATCAAAAAGTTTAGATTCAACTGGATTTCAAGCATTCGGGAACGAAGTTCCCGGCTTCAGACTTCAGGGAGGGAGTGGGGAGAAGTACCGGCGGCGGACGGGATAATCAGCAGCGTTTTCATATGCGTCGCTTTTTCTTTGGTTCGCTGCCGGTTCCATTTTCTCCGATCTTTCAAAAAGTCGCCTAGCGCCGCGATTTCCTCTTTCGTTTCTTTTGACGGCCTGCCTTTTCCTCAAACAACGGCCCTGCCGGCTCCGTTTCACGCTCCACAACGATCGTGTTCTCGCCGTATTCGCTGCCGTGCGCGCCCGCTTGATCGCGGCTACTCTTCTTAACCTTGCCGTCCAGGCCCAATTCCTCGTCGGCTCGGGCCGTGACTCGTGTCGCGATGGCCATCAGATCCGAGGTGAGCTTTTGTTGGTTGACGCGCGTAATGCTCGAACACGCGCTGACGACCTCACCGATGTAACGCTCGAAGATGTTCCGCCGATCAGATTCGTATCTCTGGCGTTTTCTCCGATTCAGATAAGTCTGCAGTCTACGACCGCATTCCTGAACCGCCAGGCGAATCTCCTTCCGAATCTCGTCGTAATCTGCAATGGCCTCTTTGCCCTCGCTGGTAAACGGCACCCAAACGCTGGCCATATGGACGAAAATCGCCAACGGCCCCTGCGGGAGGCTGCCCGACGGCTGTGACAGGCCATATCGACGCCAGTCCAATTCGATCACGCTCTTATAAATGCAGCATCCGGACGTCTGATACAGCAAGGGCACTCGGTTCGCGAAACGCATCAACTTCGCCTGAGACGGAGATCGGTTCTGCTTCACGACCTTTCCGCGCCGAACCTTGGCTTCGTTATGATTGGACTCCTGGTCCTCGTCCGACGGCGCCGGCCCTAGATCACCGCCATAAGCCAGACCGACTTCGATCTGAAAAGGATTGCCGCGATAAACGGTGGGTGACCGGGTGCTGGCCGTGAAGAATTCCGCTTTCACGCCTTTGAGAAGACCCGCCAAAATCTGTTCGGGACCGATCGGTGACAGGCAGTTGGTCGCAGGCGCCCGAACAGGCGTTTCCTGCATGGCCTTGTACAACGTCTCCGCTTCGTCCTTGACGATCGTTTGTGTCCGAGAACGAGGGCTAAGGCCCGCTTGCTTGCAGATCTTGGAGCCGATGGCCGTGCTGACGCGACTGAACTCCGTATGGAGGAATTGAACCAGAGTTTTCCGCGTGTTGTCCTTGAGCATCTTGATCAGGACACCCAACTCAATGCCGTACGGGTGCGGCTTGATCTCCATCGTCGGCTCCGGAGCGACTTCCGTTCCCCGAGAATATTCAAACAGATTGCCCGACGGATCAACGAACTCAAAACTCGCGTGCGGATTCGCGATGGCGGTCAATTCAACGTATTCGTCCACCGACGAGCGCCCTTTTTGATAGGCCGCGACGAGTTCGATCGAAACTTCGGTGCCGCTGTCCCAATCTACCGAGACAGTCTTGTCTTTGACGACATGAGGCTTGTTGCCCTTCGTGTCGATCTGCACCTCATAGTAGTGAGCCTGCGAACGCCGGCCTGTGCGAGAAGTAATACGGATGCTCTTTCCGGTGGTAAGCAGACCGTACATTCCCGCGGCGGAAATACCGATGCCCTGCTGGCCGCGGCTCATCTTCAGACGATGAAACTTGGAACCGTACAAGAGCTTGCCGAAAATGTTGGGAATTTGCTGCTTGACGATGCCCGGCCCATTGTCGCGGACAGTGACGCAAAAGCGCTCCGTGTCGGACTGCGCAATCTTGACGTGTATCTCGGGAAGGATTCCCGCTTCCTCGCAGGCGTCCAAACTGTTGTCAACGGCCTCCTTGACCGTGGTCAGCAGTGCCTTGCGCTTGTTGTCGAAGCCGAGCAGGTGGCGATTTTTTGCGAAGAACTCCGAGACCGAGATCTCGCGCTGAGCTTTCGACATGCTTTCCGCTGTCGCATACGTGTGTTTCTTTTTCTTTCGGGGCGATACCACGGAGCGGTCGGCACGGGCATTCCGGCTCTTCTTGCGTGTCTTTTTCGGCTTTGGCATTTTGGGCTCCGGCGGACTGACCCTCGATGTGGAAGCACCGACGGACTTAAACGAAAGCTGCAACTGTCCGCCGGTTTTTCGCCTGGTCTGTGTGCGTTTTGGCATGAAAATCACCATCCTGGTTCCGAGTCGAGATCGACTCCGTTCGCAAGCTTACATCGTACATTCCGATAACGCCCGAGCAAGCCCCACTCGGACAAAGATCGATGCGTCGCAGGTTCGCGATGACACGCCAACCGCAAATCCACTTGTTTGGGAATCGTATGTAATTTCGACGCGCCGCGATGACGATAGCTCAGGGGGCAACGTGTGGGTTGCCACCAATCTTTTCGGACGTAGGGAGTGCAAGGATGCCAGTCCGCTCTGGATCAAAGAAACTGTCACTCAGTCAGGCGGCGGAAGTTTATCAGAAAGGTCTCGCCGCCTATGAAACAGGCCGCTATTTCGAAGCCATCGAGCTGCTCTCATCGATCGACGAAACGGATACTCTCTCCGGCACGTTGGCTCGCTATTATCTCGGACAGGCCCATTTGCATTACGGCATGAGCGAACTCCGCGCAGGCCGTCATGCTTCGGCGGCCAATCATTTTAGCGCTGCCCGAGAATTGAACCCGAACACTGCGGGCCTTTCCCGCTACATCGCCGGTTGCTACGCCGGACAAGGCCGTTTCGATCTCACGGTCGCGGAAATCGAACGCGAGCGTGATGCCGACCATGCCGACGCCGATTTGCCGATTCGCTTGGCTCACGCCTTCGCCCGTGACGGACAACGATCACGGGCCGTGGAGACGCTTGTTGAAATCATCGATTCCGAGCCACATCGCGTCGACGTTCGGCTGCAACTCGGTCTGATTTACGCTTCCGCCGAGGAATTCGAGGATGCGATTTGCGTGCTTCAGGAAGCCGCCGAACTGGCCCCGCTTAATGCCGCGATTCAACAGCACCTTGGCCTCGCGTTGGCAGCCGCAGGCGACCACGACCAGGCCATCGAGCATTTGTCCGTCGCCCAGAAGCTGCAGCCGAACGACGCCTATCTGGCTTTGCTCCTGACTTTGGCGATCGACGCCGCCCGAACGACGTGCATCAAGCTGGCGATCGATCCTGAAACCAGTCAGCTCGAAACCGTGGATGATCGTTCGCTCGAAATCCTGGGTGAGCTGATTACCGAAGACCCGGATTTCGTGGATGCCTTTCTGAGTCTTCCGACTTCTGACGTCGATTCTGAAATCTTCGCGGCGCTAAGCAAGATTCTCGAACGTGCGTTGGAACGGCATCCGGACTACGCCGATCTGTACCATCATTGTGCACGGGTTCACCAGCGATTGGGGCTGACCGAGTCGGCGATCATACAAGCTCGCATGGCGGTCCAGATCAACCCTCGCTACGTTCAGGCGTTGATCCAACTCGGACGGCTTTATGCCGAGACCGAGCGAACCGGAGAGGCCATTGGACGGCTCAAGGAAGCCATCGGATGCGGCGGAGATTACCCCGACGTTCATTACTTGCTCGGAGAACTCTACCGAAAGAAAGGGCATTCCGATTCGGCCGGTCTGGAATACCGTCGAGCCCTTGAGTTGAATTCCAATTTCACACGTGCGCACAAGGCCCTTGAAATGGTCTTGGATTCGTAGAGGGGGACTGCGAATGTCATACTTACTCGAAATACTTGGACGCGGCCTCATTGCACACATGTCCGGCGCCTTCAGCGGCGAACTCGGCGTCGCTCCTGAAGAATCGCTTGAGGCCCTGGAACAGGCCGCCGAGCAGAATCCTGATGATATCCCGACCCTGATTCGCCTCGGCGGTCAATACCTTCGCCATCAAGAGCCCGTCGCTGCACGACAGGTGTTTTTGGACATCCTGGCTGAGGACAAAAACAACTATGCCGCACGACTGGGGTTGGCTTGCGTCTTTGATGAGCTCAATCAAATCGATGTCGCGCTGGAACAGTTGCGCATTGCACAAAAGACGGAGCCTGCGAATCCCGCAATCCTCTTTTGCCTGGGCCATTGTCAGGAACGACTCGGCCGCGAAGAGCCCGCAATGGACTACTATCGGGATTCGCTGTCTCTATGCCCCACGCTTCGTAACGCCCACGAGCGTCTCGCTGCCATCTACCTGAAAAACGATGAAACGGACCTGGCGATTCATCATTACATCAAGCTCTGCGATCTCGACCCACACCAGACGGATCTACACATTACGTTGGCGAGCTTGCTGCTCAAATCCGGCGACTGTGAAGGCGCCATTCAGCGATACGAACACGCGCTCTCGCTCGATCCGGAAAACTGGACCGCTCACAATGACATTGTCAGCGCCTATGAAGAGGCGGGTCTCATCCGTGAGGCCATTGAGCACCTTCATAAAATGATCGACAGCGAGGCGGACTTCGCCGATACGCGACTGCGTCTTGGTGATTTGTACGCGCGTCTCGGCGACGATGTCTCCGCCATGACGCATTACCATCGGGCTCTGGAAATCTGCCCGGACTATCTGGAGGCCAACGTCAAACTCGGTACACAGCATCTCCGAGCCGGGCGTTATTCGGATGCCGCGAGGTCGTTTTCGTCGTCACTGGAGATTAATGATCGACTGCTCAGTGCCTATGTGGGCATCGGTGTGGCTCAACATGCCAAGGGCTGCACGGACCAGGCCATGGCCTCTTTCGACATGGCGCGAAACATCGAGCCGAACAGCACGCTGCTGTTCAGCGAGGTGGCACGCATGCAACTGAAGGCCGCCGCTAGCGCGGAATCCGACTCCTACTTGATGGGATCAGAGAAGACCGGAACACTTGAAGACTCCACCCCCGCGACCGATCTGATCTCCCGTCAGATTCAGCGCCTGCGTCAGTCGATCAAATCGAATCCCAATCATGCAGATCTGCATTATCGATTGGGCCTCCTGCTCAAGAATCGCGGGCAAATCGAGGACGCCATTGAGGCGTTTCGGCAGGCCGTTCAGATCAACCCTTGCTATATGAAGGCCCTGATCAAGCTCGGCTTGGCTCTGAAAGAAGTCGACCAGACCGAGGAGGCCGTCGAAGTCTTCAAGCAGGCGACTGAAATTCAACCCGAATACGTGGATCTCCACTATCAGCTTGGACTGCTCTTCATTCAGCGCTATCAATTCGAGATCGCCGTTGAGCATTTTGAATACGCCGTTCAGGGCAATCCAGAGAACATTGGCTTCCAGGCAAATCTTGCGCTGGCTTTGCAGAACATGGGACTCATCGATCGTGCCAATGCCTCTTGGCAAATTGTTTGCGACCTGGCCCCCGAATCGGCCGAGGCGGCACAAGCTCGCGTGGCGATGGCCAAAAACCGCGAGTCGAAGTGACGCTTCTCGATGGGATCTCGGAAGACGGCTATGAAACCCACAATCCTCGATGTCGATGTTCGGCGCCTCGATTCCGAGCTTGATGCGGACGCACTGATCATCCCCGTCACAACCGGCAACGGCAAAACTGACATTGGCAAGATCACCGGCCTAAGACCGATCGATCGGGATCGGGTTGAGGAACTGAGAAAATACCATCGTGATTTGACGCGACCGGGTGCGATGGACGACCACATTCTGCCGACCGGTTCGCCGTTGGGTCGAATTGCTTTCGTGAGTCTTGGGGACAAGAGTTCGACCAGACTCGTCGATCTCCGGAACGCAGCGGGCCATGCCTTTGAGTGGTGCGCGAAACATCGCATCGAACATGCCGCCGTCGTCGTGCAGCGCCTTCGTGCCCTCGGTAACGAGGCGGTCGAAGCCTGGGTCGAAGGATTCTTGTTGGCCGGTTTTCGTTATGGCGCCCAGCGTTCCAAACCACTCGAGAACGGTCACGATGCGGTCAGGCGGTTAACGTTGGCGACGGCGTCGACCCAATCAAGGACGATCGCCGCCGCCGCCGAGCGCGCCCGGCATCTTGCTGATGCGACGAACCTCGCTCGTTTCCTCGGCCATGAACCGCCGAACGTGATCAATCCTGTCACGCTTGCAGAACGATGTCGAACGTTGGCCCGACAATACAAGCTTCGCTGCACCATTCTCGACGACCGTCAGATGAAAAAGAAAAAGATGGGCGCGTTCCTCGCCGTCGGACTCGGCTCTGCGAGCAAGCCTCGCATGATTATTCTCGAACATCCTGGAAAACAGCCGAAGGCCAGACCCGTTGTCCTTGTCGGCAAGGCGGTCACGCTGGATACCGGCGGCTATTCGATCAAACCCGCGAACAGTATTCCGGACATGAAATATGACAAGTGTGGGGGGATGGCCGTGATCGGCGCGCTTGCCGGTGCGGCACGTCTAGGGCTCCGCCAACGTGTCGTCGGCATCATCGGCGCAGCGGAGAACATGATCTCCGACCGGGCATTCCGACCGGGCGACATTGTTCGCGCCTCGAACGGGAAAACGATCGAAGTGCTGAACACCGATGCGGAAGGCCGCCTCGTTTTGGCGGACTGCCTGCATTACGCCGAAAAAGTCTATAACCCGAGAGCCGTCATTGACCTTGCGACGTTGACCGGCGCCTGCGAAATTGCGTTGGGCACGGCCTGCGCCGGGCTGATGAGCACCGATGACCGGCTCGCCAAGGCCCTGATCGATAGCGGCGAGCGCGCCGGTGAGCGTCTCTGGCGTTTGCCGCTTTGGCCGGTTTATCGTGAACAGATCAACGGCACGGACGGCGATATCAAAAACGTCGGCGGTCGCGGGGCCGGGGCCATTACGGCCGGCATGTTTCTAAAGGAATTCGTCAGCGACAAAACACCCTGGGCCCATCTGGACATTGCCGGGCCCGCCACGACAGACAAACCCACCCCCACCTGCCCCATCGGAGCGACCGGCTTCGGCGTCCGTCTCCTGTTGGATTATCTTCAAAAACGAAAGTAAGATCCTCTCTGAGCGTGGCCGCATGCCCGAATGTCGGGTGGCATGCCACGCAATACCAACGCACGTATGGAATGATGTTCGCCGCGTTTCTTGCACAATGCGCCGCCGGTTGCTTCCTCGCCGTGGCCGTCTCCGCCATCCGGCAATGTGGCTGGCGATACCTTCGGCTTATGGCCATCGTCTCGGTCTCGATCGCAGCGTTTGCCATGGTTCTTCTGCTTCGCGAGAGTGTCTCGTCGGGCGAAACAGCGCAGGGACCGGGTGTTGTCGCCTTGGGCGCCGGCATTTTGTTCGGATTGGTCTGGCTCTTCGTGAATGCGGCCCAGTCTGAGAACATTCGAAATACACAACGGGCGTGGCCTGCCATCGCGGGAATTGCCTGCCTCACGGCTGCGATCGTGTTTTCGATCGATGCCGACGCGTTGCTGACTGCGGAGAAGGCAAGCGCCGGGCTGAGCCAATCAGTGGTGATGGGAATCAACACGTTGCTCGGCGCCGTGCTGCTGGGGACCACCACGGCGGCCATGCTCCTGGGTCATCGCTATCTGACGGACACCGACATGCCCATTGCGCCGCTTAGGCGGCTCACGAAACTCTATCTCGGCGTCATCGTGGCCAGAATCGTTTGGGTCGCGGGCGCCTCAATCCCCGTGTGGTCCTCGACATTTCAACCTGCCGAGAGTGAACTGTATTTCTGGCTGGCCCTTTGCGTTCGTGTCGGTGTCGGAATGGTGGTGGCCGCGATCTTCGCATGGATGATCTGGGATTGCGTCAAACGCCGCGCCACCCAATCCGCCACGGCCCTGTATTATCTGTCGATGCTGATGGTGTTCATCGGTGAACTGGCCGGGCAATTCCTCATGCGCACGGAACAACTGGCATTGTGAGCAACGTGTCTGCCTCCGATTCGATTCTGATCACCCATCGCTGCCCGAAGGCTGCGTGCCAAGCGCGCATTCGCACGCGCGCGGAACGCGACGGCCGCATCGAAACGAGTTGCCCAACCTGTCACGAACCGACGATCCTGGACATCCCGTCCGACGTCTGCACAGATCGAATGATCACCCGTTGCTCACTATGCCCCGGCCGTGAGTTCTTCATTCGCAAAGACTTTCCTCAGAAGTTGGGGCTTCTTCTTGTGATCGTGTTCGGGTTGGTCGCTTCGGTTTTTTATTACTACGAAAACATCGTCGCCACTTTTGCGACGCTGGGAGCGCTGGTTCTGGTCGATGCGGCCATATACCTGTTCGTGGGCAAAGTGACCGTCTGTTATCGCTGTCGTGCGGAATATCGCGGCGTCGTCTATAATCCCGACCATGAAGGCTTCGATCTCGCAACCTCCGAGAAATACGACTGAGGAGATTCGAATACCATGACGCAAGCCACCCTGACCGAACAGCGTGTGGATCATGCCCGCATCGTCAACGCCGTGCGTGACATTCTCCTGGCCATCGGTGACGACCCGGACCGTGAAGGCTTGCGCGACACGCCGACGCGTGTGGCCCGAATGTATGAGGAACTTTTTGCCGGAATGCATGCAGACCCGCGGTCCTACCTCAAAAAAACGTTCACGGAAAAATACAACGAAATGGTCGTCGTCCGCGACGTGCCGTTCAATTCAATGTGCGAGCATCATCTCATGCCCTTCGAGGGCAAGGCCCATATTGCTTACCTGCCGGACGGAAAAGTCGTGGGCTTGTCGAAAATGGCCCGCGTGGTCGACGCTTTCGCCTTGCGCCCTCAGGTTCAGGAGCGAATGACGACACAGATTGCCGACCTGCTCATGGACGAACTCAACGCCCAGGGTGCAGCCGTCGTGCTGGAAGCGGTCCACAGTTGCATGACCTGTCGCGGTGTCAAGAAACCCGGCAGTGTCATGGTGACCTCCGCGATACGCGGCGTCTGTTCGACGAATCCGGCGACAAGAGCCGAGGCCATGAGTCTGTTGCACAAATAGGCATGAACGCGTCATGATGACGATCTCAGAGCTACGGAGCCCAACCCATGAGTGATTCCCCCGGGATGATTACGTTCGATGATTTCTCGAAGCTTGACTTGCGTGTGGCCAGGGTGCTGGAGGCCCGGGACCACCCCGACGCCGATCGATTGCTTATCCTGCAGATCGATCTGGGCACGGAGCAGCGCCAACTCGTCGCCGGCCTGAAAGGATATTACTCCCCGGATGACCTGGTCGGAAAAAACGTCGTCGTCGTCAAGAATCTCAAGCCGCGAAAGATGCGAGGTGAAGAAAGTCAGGGCATGCTGCTCGCGGCCTCCGATGAGGAAAAGTCTCAAGTGATCCTCGTCACGCCGTCCGCCGAGATCGCGCCGGGCGCGCGTGTGTCATAGCGCCAAACAGAGCCGCGTCCGTCAGGAGGCGGCTGGAATCCGACGCAAAGTCCGCTCAGAAATAGAACAGAGCGTTGCAGGGCGGGTTCCGCCCTACCTTTAGCTCACATCCTTATTGTCGGATCGAATGCCGGCCAGGGGAGTTTCGAGAAATCTACGATGGCAGGCCGGACACAGGTCATATCGTAGTGCCCGGTAGACTTGGTTTTCGATTTCATCGGGGGAGTGATTTTCGAGATCTGCCAGGACTCGCCGCATTTCGGCTTTGTGGTCTCGGTTCAGGTCCTCGCGGGTGAATTCGAGCTTGCCCGCTGCTGCGAAGGCCTCGATCTTCACGATGAAATGGTTCGACCCGTCACGTTCGAGGTCGAGCCCACAACCGTCACAACGATAACGGATCATCATTTACCCCCTGATCCGACCGGCCCGATGCCACCGGCCTCGGTCAGGGCAACGAGCCGCTTCAGTGTCTCGGCGGCGGCGCCGCTATCGATGGAGTTCGCGGCGCGTCGAATCCCGTTCGGCAAATCCTCCGCAATACCCGCGACCATGAGGGCGAACGCCACGTTCAACAACGTGTGATCCCGACAGGGACCGGGTTCGCCCCTGAGAATCGAGCGGATCACGGCAGCGCTTTCGGCCGGACTTGCGATCCGAAGCGACTCGATCGAGCCGGGTTCAAGGCCGGCTTCTTCAGGCTGGACCGTTTTCTCTTCGAGCCGCCCCATGCGTAGTTCGACATAATGACTGGGACCGGTGATCGTGAAATCGCAGAGTCCGTCGTGGCCGTGGACAACGAACGCATGAACGTCCCCAAGCTGTTGCAGCACGTCTGCGATTTTTCGTGTCAGTTCCAATCGGGGAACGCCCACGATCTGGCGCGTCACAAAGGCAGGGTTGGTCAATGGCCCCAGAAGATTAAAAATCGTCGGTCGACCGATCTTACGACGAATAGGAACCACGTGCCTCATGGCGGGATGCAGCTTGGCCGCGAACAGAAAACCGATACCAACTTCCTTGATGCAGCGTGCAACCGATTCAGGAGAAGCATCAACATTGACGCCGAGGGCTTGAAGCACTTCGGCAGAGCCGCTCCGGCGTGAGTTGGATCGATTGCCGTGTTTCGCAACCTTTGCTCCGGCGCCGGCTGCCACAATGGCCGCGGCCGTTGAGACATTAAACGTACTGATGCCGTCTCCACCGGTCCCGCATGTGTCAATCGCGTTCAATTCGTCACAATCAATTTGCGTCACGTGTCGTCGCATCACCGTGGCAGCGCCGACGATCTCTTCCACGGTCTCGCCTTTGTCTGCCAGCGCCGTCAGGTATTGCTCGATACGACGATCGGACAGGCGACCGGCCATGAGCTCGTCGAAAACTTGCGCCGTTTCGTCGCGACTCAGATCGCGTCCGTCGATCACCGTGTGGATCAGTTTGTCTATGGAATCGCTCATGTCTTACCTGGTCTCATCTGGAAGCACCGCAAGGCGGAACGACTATCGTAACATCGACGGTCAGCCGAATCGACATCCGGCAGTCCGATCGAACAATCCAGCTTTTCATTACAGGGACCAGGGTTAAGATAGGTTGCTTCGCGTTCCGAGCAACGGAGAATTCAAATCGTCGAAAGCCGGGCATTCCGGAGACTCCCTTGGCTGAGAATCATAAGTGTTTATTCATCAGCTTGGCCGTTCTCATCACACTCGTGGTCTGGCTCGATTATTGGCCTTATTCGGGGGAAGGCGATGCGATTCTTCACTATCGGAATCTCCGTGAGGGCGTCGACCATCCCGAAGTCATGCTGACCGCCTGGGCGCGACCATTGTACGCGGCCGTCATGGTCCTGCCCGCGTCATACGGCATGTACGCCGCACGGATTGCAGCCGCAATACTAACCACTGTTCTGGTCTGGCAGACGATGCGCATGGCGGACGATCTTGGACTTCGGAATTCGAAACTCGCCGGACCGATGGTGCTATGGCAGCCGTACGCATTCGCGCTTGCCGCCGACACGATGACGGAAATGCCGATGGCGCTGGGCATCGTGCTCGCGATCCGCCTTTGGCTGGCGCGCCGGTTAGTACTCTCTTCACTCATGGTTTCATTTCTGCCTTTGGTCAGACCTGAGGGATTCTTTCTGATGCTGATGTGGGCCACGATGCTATGGCTGCCATCCGTCACCAGTTTGAATCGTTGGCAGCGCCTAAGGCGATGCGCCTTGCTTGGGACCGGAATGCTCTGTTGGATGGCGGCCTGTGCCTTGATCGTCGGCGATCCACTCTATGTGATCCGAACATGGTCATGGCCTGCCGGTAGTTATGTCGCTTACGGGAATGGGGCACTTTTTGATTATGCCGCCGGATGGCCCGAATATTGCGGCCCGATCCTCTTTCCGATCTTCATCCTGGGCATATTTCCTTCCATGAAATCGAAGATGTGGTTGCCGTGGGCCGTGTGGTCGATGGTGTTTCTGCTTCACAGCATTCTCTGGTGGCGTGGATGGTTCGCTTCGGTAGGACTCTTGCGAATCCTGGCCTGTACGTCTCCATTGACTGCATTGATTTGCCTCGAAGGCTGGAACCTGATTGGAAGGACTCGGTTCCTGGCGGCACGCGCCTCCAAAGTCAGAACCTGCGCAACGATCCTCGCCGTTCTGACGGCCACATCTATTCCAATGCTCTACTATGTCAACGACGCTCAAAATCATCATCCAAAGCTGATCGTTCGGGCCGTTAACTACGTCAAGACGCAATGCTTGCTTGACCCTGCTCCAGCTTTTTTCGTCAGTGATGAACTCGTGCTCGAGCTATTGGAACTCCCGCCGCGGGCAGAACAACTCAAGCGAAACCCATGGAACCGTGAAGCGCAACAAGAAATGCTGAAATCGCTGCCTCCCGGTTCGTTGGGGATTTGGGACAATCATCGT
Source organism: Phycisphaerales bacterium (assembly GCA_022360095.1). Taxonomy (GTDB): domain Bacteria; phylum Planctomycetota; class Phycisphaerae; order UBA1845; family UTPLA1; genus JAKSDK01. Next base: position 76,050 of record JAKSDK010001621.1, on the reverse strand, counting down.
GGAAAACTCTGGTTCAATATCGACATAGAAGAACTGCCGGACCACGGGTATGAGGTCCTCTTCGAAACGGAACACTCGCTGCGGCAGTATGATCCGATCACATTCGGGCTTCGGAACTGGCCCGTGCACCAACGCTGTGTGGTCGTCCGAAAGTTGCGACAGGACGAAAACCGGAACGGCGTTGACCCGGAATCACCGCAACGGGATAATATGAAATAGTGATCTTGTCATTCCGTGCACTCCAAGAAAGCGCGGGCGACCATGGCCATTCCGGTGTTGATCGACACGGACCTCGGAATCGATGACGCCGTCGCCGTTTCATTGGCGCTGGCATCAGACGCTTTGGATCTCCGCGCGATTGTCGGCGTCGGCGGCAGCGTCGGTGTGGACCAGGTGATGATTAACATCGGGCGCATGCTCGATGCGCTGAATCCTCCAACCGTTCCGATGATTGGTCGGGGTCTCGACCAAACCACGCCCGGGTTGAGCGACAGGCGCGACCTTTTTGGTGAAGATGGATTAGGAAACTGGGACCGCCCCGACAAGGAAGATCTCGACCCTTCCGATTTCAGGGACGTCTACAGACGGACGATCGAAGACGCCGGTGGAGCCTTAAACATTCTCTCCATCGGCCCGCTATCCAACCTGGCGGCAATCCTGGCCGACACACCTTCTCAGTTGCAATCTGTTCGGCGCGTTTACGTCGCCGGCGGAGCCGTATGGGCCAAGGGCGATGCCAACGAATTCGCGGAGTTCAGTTTTCATCGAGATCCACAAGCCGCCTCCAAAATCCTGTCGGCGGGATTGCCTTTGACCGTCATTCCCCTGGACGTAGCCGGCCTTGTCTGTCTCGATCAGTCCCATGCGGCCCACATGGCGGCCAGCGGCTACCGCACGGGCGAAGTGCCGTCTCAGATTCTCGAATATGTTCTGGAACAGAACAGCGAACCGGGCTATGGCAAGGCGTTTGTCCCAGCAGCGGTCGCGGTCGGCAGCATGATCTGGCCGGACCTTTTCCTGAAGACAAGGATGCGTCTTGAGATCGCGACCGACGGGCGGGAGGCAGGCCGGTGCAAGCCCGCTCTGGGTGGTGACAAATCCAAACAGATCGATCTGCTTACCGCCGTCAACGCAGTGGATTTCCTGGAAAACATGCTAGAATCTCTTTGTCATGAAGCATTCATCGTGTGAAGAGTTTCGAATCTTGATCTTGAGTGTCGGCTCCCCAGCCCGCGAGCGCCACTCGAAACTCGCAACGCATGTCTAGACAAGTCCACCTCCGCATCAATGGCATGAACTGTGGCGCCTGTGTTCAGCGCGTGGAGAAGGCCCTCCGCAATATGAACGGCGTTACGGAGGCCGTGGTCAATCTGATGAACGAGTCGGCTTCCGTGACGACCGACTCGGAGGGACTTCGTCATGACCAGTTGATCACCACCGTCCGAGCGATCGGTTATGACGCGGAAATCCTCGCAAGCAGCCAACAACTGGCGGATCGGTTGGCCACCGACGGTGAACATCGCGAAATGCTTCGGCGTCATCGTCAGACCGTGATTCAGGCTGTTTCGTATGGACTTCCTGTCCTGGCCCTGGAATACCTCATGCCCGTGTTATGGGGTGCGGCGACGGAGAAGCAGATCCCGGCGCGCCTGTTGCAGATGCTGTTGGTGTTCATGCTGGCGCGCACCGCCGGCGCCCCGATCCTGATCAGCGGCTTACAGTCACTCCTCCGTCGCGCCGGCAACATGGACCTGTTGATTCTGATGAGTGTTGTTACGGCATTTGCGAGCAGCATCTACGGCACCTTCATCGCGCATCACAATGACTTCATCCATCTCAACGCCGCTGCGATGATTCTGACGCTCGTTTGCGTCGGACGTTACCTCGAGGCCAGGGCGAAGGGCCGTGCTTCACAGGCGATGTCCGCGCTGGCGAAACGCGCTCCCAAAAATGCGTTAGTTCGAAGAGACGATGACTGGACATCGGTACCCATCGAGAACATTGAGATCAACGACATCGTCAAGGTCTTCGAAGATGAAACGATTCCGACCGACGGTGACGTGATTGAAGGCCGGGCGACCGTGGACGAAAGCTTAATGACCGGTGAAGGCATGCCGGTGGATCATGGCGTCGGAGACGCGGTGCTCGGCGGCACCGTCGTCAAAGAAGGGATGTTAACGGTCCGGACGACGAAGATCGGAAGCCGTTCGGCGTTAGGACGCATCTTGCAACTTGTCCACAAAGCTCAGACAAGTCGAACTGAAATGCAGCGTTTGGCGGACCGTATTGCAGCGGTCTTCACGCCGACCGTCATCGCCTTGGCGATACTGGTTTTCATCGGATGGATCGTCATCGCAGGAGCTTCGGAGGCGGCCGTCGCGACGCGTTCGGCCGTGGCTGTCCTGGTCGTCGCATGTCCATGTGCCCTGGGTCTTGCGACGCCGACGGTGGTTCTGGTGGCATCAGGGCTGGCCGCGCTACGAGGCATCCTCGTTCGCGACGCCGGCATGCTCGAGGCGATGGGGCAGGTCGACACGGTTGTTTGGGACAAAACCGGTACGCTCACGAGCGGCAAACCCATCGTGCAGGCCGTCGAGATCGCCGACGAATATGACGAACCAACGGTTCTCCGCTTGGCCGCAAGCGCCGAACAACTTTCGAGACACCCGCTGGGCCAGGCCATCGTCGCTCACGCGCGGCGAAACGATCTCAGATTGCAGCAGCCTGACGCGTTCCGCAACGTGCCGGGCGGGGGCATTCTTGCAACCGTCGATGGACGCGCCATCTGCATCGGCAAGCCGGATTTCATCAAGAATCAGGGCGTCAAGCTCGAAACGCCGGGGCCATTTTCCAAAATGGATAATTCAAGCTTCGTCATGGTTGCCATCGACCGGAAACCGGCGGGTGTCTTTTACATCACGGATTCCATTCGGCCTTCGTCTAAGGATGCATTGGTGAGGCTGCGGCGCCTCGGACTTCAATGTGAGATCCTGACAGGGGACCATGAACAGGCCGCCAATGCCATCGCGAGGAACGTAGGGATCAACTGCGGGTCTGTTGTCGCGAACGTCGACCCCGAAGGCAAAGTCGCGCGGATTTCAACGTTGGAACGACAAGGTCATCGCGTTGCGATGGTCGGTGACGGGGTGAATGACGCGGCGGCGCTGGCCACGGCCGACGTCGGCATCGCCTTTGCAAGCGGGGCTGATGTTGCGAACGAGTCCGCAGGCATCAATCTCATCGGCTCCACACCTCATCTGGTGGCCGACGCCGTTCAACTGGCCCGATCCAGCGTGCGAGTCATTCGCCAAAACCTGTTCTGGGCGTTTTTCTACAATATCCTTATGATTCCCCTGGCCGCGTCGGGGCACTTGCCGCCTGCCGTTGCCGCAGGCGCCATGACGGTGAGTTCGCTGACCGTGGTGCTTAACGCATTGCGCCTACCGAATATCGTGAATCGCGAATGGAGCGTCGCGCCGATGAAAACGGCTGATTTCCATGACATGGAGGCGAAACGTGAGGGTTTTTGATGACGTGTCATCGGTGGACCCCGCTTTGCGGGGAGCGATCCTGACCGTCGGAAATTTCGACGGCGTCCATCTCGGACATCAGCGCATCCTGCGTACAGCCCGGGCATTGGCCAAAGTGTCCAGTGCCGCCGTTATCGCAATGACCTTCGAACCCCATCCGATCGTCCTGCTCAGGCCCCAGGAAGCCCCGGCACGGCTCACGCCGTGGGAGGAGAAAGTCAGTCAGCTTACGAAAGCCGGGGCGGATGCCGTGGTCAGGCTCAAGACGGATTGGCCTTTGTTGTCTCTTTCAGCAGAGGATTTTGTTCGTGAAATCCTGGTCAAGCGCATCCATCCGTCGTATATCGTGGAGGGTCCGAACTTCGGATTCGGCCGCGGCCGTCAGGGCAACACCGACACGCTTCGCCATCTGTCACCCAAGGGCGGCTATCAGGTCCATGTCGTCGAGCCCTATCACCTGAGCCTCAACGATGAGCAGATCGTCGTTTCGAGCACGGTGGTGCGCCGCTGCTTGGAATCGGGCGAGGTCGCCAAAGCAGCGGCCTGCTTAGGACGACCGTACACCCTCATCGGCAAAGTCGTCCCTGGAGCCGGTGCCGGCAAGAAACTGGGATATCCCACCATCAATCTCGACGTCGGCGAACAATTGGTCCCCGCCGAGGGAGTTTATGGAGGTATCGCCGAGCTACCGGATCTCCACGCGACCGCCGCCGTCAGCATCGGCCATCGACCGACCCTCGGAGGAACGTCGCTGGTCGTCGAAGCGTTTGTGTTGGATGAGTCCGCCGATTGGTACGGGCAAACCGTTCGACTTTGTTTTCTTGATTTTGTTCGTACGCAACGAAAATTTGAGAGCCGGGAAGCCTTGACCGATCAGATTGCGAAGGATATTGAGACGGTTCGGAGAATCGCGGCGGCGCGGACGCCAAGGTAGGACATCGCTCACGGTGGAACAGAACGCACAGCCAAAACCAATCGACTTCTCGACGACGGCCGACCGTATCGACACCGCGAAACGCATCGTCATCACAACGCATGCACGCGCTGACGGCGACGCCATCGGCTGCGTGACTGCGTTTCAACGCGTGCTTCGAAGTCGGCAGAAAGAGGCCGTCGCCTACGTGCATGAGCCCGTGCCGGAGCGATATCGTTTTTTGCCCGACGTCGAGACACTCCGGGAATGGAGGCCGGAGCAGGTTGCAAACGCCTTGTCAAAAGCAGACCTGTTGGTGTTGTTGGACACTTGCGCCGCGAGCCAACTGGGTGACGTGCAAGAGACGATTCAGACGGCGTCGTTGGCCAAGCTGGCCGTTGACCATCATGTGACGCGCGATCCGATCGTGGATGAGATTCTCCTGGACGAACGGGCCGGCGCCTGTGCCCAGATCATCACGCAGCTTTGTGATCGAGCGAACTGGCCGATCGACAAGCTCACGGCCACACTTCTTTACTGCGGTCTGGCCACGGACACGGGTTGGTTTCGATTCTCGAATGCCGACCACGAAGCCTTCAATACGGCCGCGCGACTGATTCAAGGCGGAGCGAAGCCGAACGAACTTTACGAAAAACTGTATCTCAACGATTCCGAACCACGGCTTCGTCTGATCGGCGCCGTCCTGTCGTCGGTCGAACTGCTGGCCGACGGACGTCTGGCCGTCGTTCGCATCACTCGTCACATGCTTGAGAAGTGCGGTGCAACCGACAAAATGACCGAGGAGATCATCAACGAGCCGCAGAGGATCGGATCCGTCAACGCGTGTGTGTTGTTTATGGAACCGGGGGACGATGGACCGATTCGCATCAGTTTTCGCAGCAAGCACCAAGTCGATGTCGCGGCGATCGCCCGACGGTTCGGCGGCGGCGGGCACGCCAGGGCGGCGGGGGCAAAGATGCGTGGCCCGCTGGACGCCGCCTATCAGCAAGTGGTGCCGGCCATGATTCAGGCCATCGAATCGGAGAAAGACGATAGCAAATGACCGATGCCGATCGACAAGACCGATGGCGAGGGCTGCTTCCTGCGATTCCCGCCGGGGCTCGCGTGATGCTGACCGCTTTCCTGCTCATCATCGGCACGGGTTACATCGTGGCGGTTGCGAACATCTTTCACGAGCACCAACAGGCGGACGGTAAGCCCGGACTTTCCATCGACGATGTCCGTGCAGTCTACGGCAGGCTGACCGTTGCGCGTGATGAAGTCATTCCATCACGCATGTTAACGATGGTCCGTGGGGCGATGCGTGAGTACATCGACGACGAGGAAGACTTCGAGATTCTGGAAACCTGGTTGAAGAACGGCGGCAGCGAGGCCGGCCTGAATGAAGGTCCGCGTCGAAAGACACCGCGCCGCGCACTGATGCGAAACTGTATGCGATGTCATGCTCAGAGCAGCGGAACGGACATTTCCAAAGAGGCGCCGTTCGGCCCGGACGAATTTGAGGTTGACTATCAGCTCATATCGCCATTTGTGGCCTCAACCTCCGAATCGTCAGGCGGTTTCGTGGAGGTGCCTCCGCAATACACGATCCCGAGGCTGGTGCTGGTCAGCCACATCCACATGCTGTCGATCCCGATGTTCACGCTGGTGGTCGCGATGCTGTTCACGATGACGCGCTGGCCGCCCTCTTTGCGCGGACTGTTGACGCCGATCCCGATGCTTGCCCTCGTCTTCGATTTCAGCGGTTGGTGGCTCGCTCGGTTTGCAGATCCGTTCGTGTACATCTTGGCCGGCGCAGGAGGCCTTTTCGGCATGGTGTTCGGGCTCCAGATCGTCGCGGTGCTCATCGACATGTGGCGACCCGCCCCGGTATCCCGACCCACCGGGTAGGGGTATTCCGGACCGCACGATCTCGAACAGCAGGCTTCAACCGCAGTTGTTTCCGTATACCATTATGGTTGCGATGAGCCGAGAAAAACGCGAGCCGGCGCCTAGGTGTCCTGCTGCACGCCGCTTATAATAATCACGATGTGATGGTGGATAGGGAACTTCCTCAGGCAAAACCATGCGTCCTTTAGCTTCAATGGAAAGTGCGTCGTTACTCGAGAAGCTCCAGCGGCTTCGTGCCAATATCGAATCCGTTTTCATCGGAAAGTCCGAAGCGGTTTCACAACTGCTGATCGGGCTGCTTGCACGGGGACATGTCCTGATCGAAGACGTGCCGGGTGTCGGCAAGACGGTGCTGGCCCGTGCCATCGCCAAGAGCATTGACTGCAGGTTCTCTCGGGTCCAGTTGACGCCGGATTTACTCCCCTCCGATATCCTCGGTGTCAGCGTTTATAACGACAAGGTCGGCAGCTTCGAATTCAAACGAGGTCCGATTTTCGCCAACATCGTGCTGGCCGACGAGATCAACCGAACAACGCCGAGAACGCAGTCGGCGCTGCTCGAAGTCATGAACGAGGCTCAGATCAGTATTGACGGGAAAGCCGTTCTGATGGAGCGGCCGTTCATGGTCATCGCCACTCAGAATCCGTTTGAATTCGAAGGCACGTATTTCCTGCCGGAGAACCAACTGGATCGTTTCATTCTGCGAATCCGGATCGGATATCCCTCGCGCGAGGACGAGCGTCAGATTCTTCTCGAGCAGCCGGAACACGAAGCACTCGAAGCTTTACGACCTGTCATGCCGGCGACGGACATCCTTGAGTTGCAAGCTGTCGCCGACCGTGTGCGTGTTGACGACATTCTTATGGACTATCTTCAGGACGTCGTCGAGTCCACGCGCCGACACGATTCACTGGAAGTCGGCATTTCCCCGCGAGGCGCCTTGGCCCTGCTCCGCGCAGCACGGGCATCCGCCCTGTTGAATGGCCGAGACTACACCGTCCCGGACGACTTCAAGGTGTTGATCCCGTCGGTCTTTGCCCATCGCGTTGTCAGCAAGTCCTATTTGCGCGACGGCCATGCCGCCTCCACGGATCAAATACTCCTGGAAATTCTGGAGCACATCCCGGCTCCGAGTTAATTTGCGAGTTTTGAGTTGTCTCTTCTTCTTCGTTATTCGCCCTTCGCCGCTCGTCGCCGGCGCGTTGCAGCCAGCAGTCTCCGCATTACCACAGGCGGACTGTTCTTCATTCCCGCGACCGGCATGATCGGAATCGCCGCCGTCGATGCGGAAATCAATCTGCTGCTTGTCATTTTCGGCCTCTGTCTCGGCGCGCTGACCATGAATGCCTTTTATGGATGGCGCACCTTACGAGTCTTGTCGGTCAAGCGTGTCGTGCCCGAAGTGGCCGTTGCAGGACAGGATTTCATGATTCGGTATGTCATCACCAACAAGCACCGTTGGGGTTGCATTCGAAACATCTTGATTGAAGATCTGCTAGAGTCGGCCGCGCCGATATCCACACCCGAGGGGTTCGTTCCGATCCTGCGGCCCGGCGAGACGACTTCGCTGGTCGTTCCTGTTGCTTCGATGGCACGAGGCCGCCTTGCTTTTTCGACGATCCGGCTCTCAACGCGCTTCCCATTTTGTCTTTTTTCGAAATGGACCCAGCGTCAAACTAGACAAGACACCATCGTGTTTCCTCGACTCGGGCAAATGCGGACGGAGATGAAACCAAGCGCTCGATCGGCCGATTCCAGCGGCGGCGCGAGTGCCTCCGGACGTCTGAAAGGCGATGAAGAATATTACGGCGTACGGGAATTTCGCGACGGCGATAACCCTCGGCGAATCCATTGGCGCCGAAGCGCGCAAACCGGCCAACTCATGATTCGTGAAATGGCCCAAGCGAGTAACGATCAGATCTGGTGCGTCGTGAATACGCGGATCGAACCCGACAACGCCGCCCAGGCTCAGCACCTGGAACTCGCGATCAGCGCAGCGGCCACCGTGCTCTGCGACGCCTTGGAGCGTGGCATCAAGGTCGGCCTCATCTGCAACGGGGAGCCGCTGGTCGTGCTGCCACCCGGCTCGGGGCGCGCCTATCGCCCGAGATTACTGCGCGAGTTGGCGATCAGTCCTCGCAACACGGACGATGACTTGGCCCCGCACATTGAACAATTGGTATGGCCCGCACGATGGCACGGGCGTTGCCTGCTGTTTGGCGCAGCGAATACCGACGACATGCGCGCGACATCAAGAGCCGTTTCACGAGCCATTGGCCCGGCAACAATTTATGTCCCTGGTGAAGCGGCGTTCGAGAAGCTCTTTCAACTGGCCGCGTCCGTTGATTCATGCACACATCGAGAAGACGTCGGCACTCCCAAGACCGTGGACTCTATGCTTTTCGGAGTGGAGTCGAATTGATGAAACTACTGGGAGGCCTACACCTCAGCCTGATCGCCTTGGCCCTGATCAACATGGTGCCCGTTCTTGAAGTGGAACAATCCTGGGGCATTCTGACAATCGCGGTCGTGGCTGCCTCATTGAGCCTCGCGCACTGCCACTGGTCCGGCGGCCGACGATTTTCACGCTGGATCATCTACATCTTCATCCTGGCTGCCGTGGTCTTTCTTCAATACGAGATGTTCGTTCCGCAGGAGGAAGTCACGGTCCACGTTGTCGATCTCGCTCACTTCATTGCCTTTCTTTGCTGCTGCAAATTCTTCGAATTGCGCACCTATCGTGACGCAGGCGTGATTGCGCTGATCTCCTTCCTTCTGATGGTCATCGGCGCAATCGTCACGGTCAGCCCGTATTTCGGATTCGTGTTGATCATTGACATGACCCTGGGAGTCGGCTGGCTTTTGGCCTTTCATACCAAAGGCGAAATGGATGCCGTCCTTGCCCGACGCCGTGCAGCACTGGAGGCCATCAACATCCGAATCATCGATTCGTCCTCTGAGCGTTTCGAGTGGCCGCGTCACCGGTCCATCCGAATGACCGCTGCATGCACGATCTTTCTGTCGATCGTGGCCGCCGCGGTATTCGTCGGAACGCCTCGCACATGGGAGTTCGGTCTGTTCAATCGTGTGAGCCGACTGGTCGCAACCTCCGTCACGGGCGTCAACAACGTGGTTCAACTTACGAACAACGAGGTCGTGGAAGACGAGTCGACCATCATGCGTGTCCGCTTTCGCCAAAACGGGCGGACCATCACGAACGACAGCTTTGAACCCTATCTTCGCGGGCTTACTTTTGATCGTTATTACGAAGGTCAGTGGCGAAGAAGAAACAGCATTGCGCCCAAGGAAGTCCGGGCCGGTCCGCTTAGTTCTCCCCAGCCGATATTCAGTAATGTCACGAGCGCGCCTTCTGAACAAACCATCATGCAGGAAATTTGGCTGGAAGAAAGCAGCGACGGCTTGTTGTTTTCAATGTTTCCGCCTACGGCCTTTGGATCGATTGACGTCAAGAGCGTCTTGTTGGATCGAAAGGACTGGGCCTTGCAAGCCGCGCCGAGTACGCGAAAAAGTTCACACTATGTCGTCCTTTCGCTCATTCAGCCGGAGGATTGGTTTCGACAGTTTCCGATAGCACCGAGATTGCCGCGCGACGGGTGGTCACAAATTCCGTCTCGCGTCCAGGACCTGGCACTTCAGTTTCGCGAAGAGCCGACCGACCCGGCTGCGTCTTCGCAACAAGAGTCCATTGCAAACGGAATCCGTGATCATCTGGCGCTCGGGGAGTTCGAATACACGCTCAAACGCGGGGATTCGGAAAGCGACGTTGAGCCCATTGAGGATTTTCTATTCAAGAACAAGCGAGGCCACTGTGAATATTTCGCCTCGGCGATGACATTGCTATGTCAAGCCGCCGGTCTCAGGGCTCGCCTGGTCGGCGGTTATCACGGCGGCGAGTACAACCGTGTCGGACAATTTTATCAATTTCGCAAACGTGACGCTCACGCCTGGGTCGAAGTCTATCTTCCCAACCGTGGCTGGGTGCTGTTTGATCCGACTCCACCGTCCGTCAGCCGCCGTGAGCCTGACGCGTCCTTCTGGGCGCGTTTGGAACGGTTCTTGGATTACCTGCGGTTTCAGTGGTCTACAACGATCGTGTCCTTTGATGCCGAAAATCGAGAGTCCTTGGCGAGTGGATTCCAGGACTGGTTCGCAAAGTTGACGAAAAGTGACGGTCGTCGAAAAACCCCGATGGCCATGCTGGCGAGCCTGCTTTGGGGACCGGAGTTCCTGGGGATCGGAGAGCGTTTGATCTACTGGGTCGTTCTTATTTTATGCGCCATCCTGGCGGTCTTGACATTGCGAGTGCTCTGGATTCTCTCATTGATGTTTCGTGAGTTGCTGCCTTATCCCCGACCGCAACTGGCAAAAGCGATACGCCGCACCGATGCAAAATTCTATGATCGCTTACTTCTTCTTTTGTCCCACAAGGGGCACACGAAAGACCCCCATACGACGCCCCGCGAATTCGCCCAATCACTGGCGCGCGCAAATATTGATTTCGCAGACCTGCCGGAGTTTACGGAATGGTTTTATGAGATCCAATACGGTCAAAGAAATTTGACCGCGAATCGATGGGAGCGCGTCAAGCGCTTTCTGCAGCGCCTTCGTGAGGACCCTTCATTCGGAACAGGTTAATCAACGCTATCTCCCGGCAGGGCGGCCGCCCTTGGCGGGATCGCAGGCGCCTCGCCATTTCCCGGAATCAAGCTGCTGAATCGCCTGAACATGCCCCGCGGAAAAAGGATAATAGCGGAGTGCATGACCATGATCGAGAAAGGTTCGCAATGTCGACTCTCGCAAGCAAGGCTGCACATAGATGCAATCTGGTCGCCATTGGTGGTGAATTCTCGGTTCGCGAATCGCCCGGTCGACGGTTTTGTCGGCAACCAGGTTATGGAGAAGCGTTTGCAATGTGGATGAGATGATCCTGGGGCCGCCGGACGCCCCCACCACAAGGCGAACCTGGCCGTTTTTCAACACGATCGTCGGGGACATGCTGCTCAGTGCCCTTGCGCCGGGGCGAATCAGGTTTCGCTCTGACTGACGAAGTCCGAAGGCATTCGGCATTTCCGTATCCACCGAAAAATCATCCATCGTGTTATTCAGTATGATCCCGGTCCCCGGTACCATGATGCGAGATCCAAATTTCAGGTTGATCGATTCCGTGCACGCGACCGCCATCCCATCACGATCCACGACACAGAAATGGCTCGTGCCTCCGTCTTCGGGCAGTGTTCGCACGGCATTGGGAGAGGAGGCCGACGAACGTCGAATCTCATTCCAAACGCTCCGTCCGTATTCAGGACTGATCATCCTCCTCACGTCGGCCATCACCTCCGTTGAATAGTCGCCGAGCAGTTGCGCCCGATCCGCGAAAGCGTGTTTCATTGACTCGACGAGCCAATGCTGATAGACACCGCCACCGGACCGTGCTTCGCGAACGAGCACACTCCGATCGGCCGAAGCCAGAATGTTAAGCACTTGCAGGATCACCGCGCCGCCGGAACTCGGCGGCGGCATCGTGAGTATCCGATATCCCCAAAAATCACCGCTTAGCGGTTCAAGCGTCCGAACACGATAGTTGCGCAAATCCTCATGAGAGAGCGGACCTCCCGCCGAACGAATCTCCGCGACGATGCGGTCGGCGATTTCGCCTTCGCAGAAACCGGCGACGCCGTGCTCCGCTATGGCTTGCAATGGCCTGACGATCTCACGACGGTCAACGACATCACCTATTGCAATCGGCTCACCGTTTCTCGTGAATGTTCGGCATATCGTCGCGAAGCGTCCCTCGACGATGGGAGGCCCGGTCGTTGTCAGATCGAGGGAAGCCTCGTGTAGATGGCGATCCGCGATCACGCTGTCGGGTTGGCGGGCCAACCTGATTGCGGGCTGCAGCACCGCGTTCCTCGTCACACGCCCGGAGCCGTGATGCTCTAGCGCATGCAGCAACCCTCTGACCGTGCCAGGCACACCCACCGCCCAGGCGCCATATTTCGTCTTTCCCGGAATCGGCCGCCCTTGCTGACTCAAGTACGCTTCGCGCGATGCGGCAGCCGGAGCAGTCTCTCGATAATCCAATACGATCGGCGGACGGTCCGGTCGGTGAATGAGCATGAACCCTCCTCCGCCGAGACCACAGCTCTCCGGTCGCACAACGGCCAAGGCAAACGCCGTCGCCACGGCGGCATCCACGGCATTGCCACCGGCCGCCAGAATCTCGGCGCCCGCTTGCGAGGCCAAGACGTGATCGGCTGCTACCATGTAATCGCTCCCGTCCGCCCACCAACCGGTCGCGTGGTGTCGATTTGCACATCCGAAGGGCAAAAACATCGCCGCGACCAAGCTCACGAAGCGTCGTCGGACTCGCATCGGTTTCATGATGTCGTCTCCATTGCCGGGACTGGCGTAAGAGTTGTTGCACAATCTACGATGGGATAGACTCACCAAATTCCATGGCGTCACAACACCGCGTACTTATGTTTTCGGTCATTTGTCTGGTCGCGGCGAACGGCTGTTCGGATTCGCCGGCCGATTCTTCGCAGCACGAAGCCCCAGCAGCTGAAACGGTGTCCTCTTCTGAATCCAATGTTAGCAACGATCGGGTCATGGACGCGACAGGGCGGGGAGCAACGTCCAAGGGTCGGCTTGGAAGCGGCATTGTCAGAGGGACTGTCAAATTCGAAGGAAAGCGCCCGCCTCTCAAACCTTTGAAAATGACCGGCGACGAAGCTTGCCATCGATCAGGCGTCACGGTCCAGTCTCCACGAACGATGATCTCGGAGACCGGCGGTGTTCCCCATGTGTTCGTCTACATTAAACGTGGGATTCAGGGTCGGTATCCAACCCCTGAAAAGCCGGTGATGCTGAACCAGTCGGGCTGCATGTTCGTACCGCATGTCTTCGGGCTCCAGGTCGGCCAGCCGCTTCATATCGTCAACAATGACGAAACCTTCCATAATGTGCACAGTCTGACCAAGCACAACGCGGGCTTCAATGTCAGTCAACCCCAAAAAGGAATGAAAGCCACGCGCAGGTTCTCCCGTCCTGAAATCATGGTCAAGCTCAGATGCGACGTGCACGGTTGGATGGAAGCCTATTGCGGCGTGCTGCCTCACCCGTTCTTCACCGTCACCGACGAAAACGGCGCCTTCGAGATTTCATCGCTTCCTGCCGGTGATTACACAATGGAGGCCTGGCACGAACTGTGGGGAGCAATCGAGCAAGATGTCACCATCGGCGATGAGGAAACCAAAGAGTGCACGCTGACGTATTCGTGGAAGCGCAAATCTTGATATCGACGGTATTGAAATGGAGAATCGTCGGAGCCACGCTCACAGTGGCGAGCTTGACGTTCGGCTGCCTGCCCCCGGATCAGGAAGTGATCCCCTTCGAAAACGGAAAAACCAAATCGCAGGTGTACGTCAAGAAAAACCGAGACGGAAAAACAATCAGACACGGCCTATTTCAGTCATGGCATGAAAATGGACAACTTCACGAAAAGGGCACGTACATCAACGGCAAGATGTGCGGCCCATGGACGATCTACGATGAGCAGGGCCGCAAACGAGGGCATCAGCACTACAACCTCGAAGGCCGACGACACGGGCTATGGGTCGCCTGGCACGCCAACGGGCAACTCGCCCGGCGATGGCAATATGATCATGGCAAATGCCATGGCAAATGGCTCACCTGTGACGAAGATGGAAACGTCATTCGCACGGAAATATATGACCAGGGCGTAAAGCAACCGTAGTTGCCCGTAGACACTCGCTTGGCATAATCGACAATCTCTTCTAAAGTTCCGGATCAATGGGAACTGGAAACGAAAGCAACCCATCCGCGTAAGAAGGCCATGAGACGATCCCGACTGACTGTAGCCGTGTCCCTGTATGTGGGAATCTGCACATTCGGCTGCGCTCGCCCGGACGACACGATCGGATTGAACTCGAGCGTGCTTCGACCTGACAAAGCAGTCGTGATTTTCTTTGTCGATGGCATGGATCGCCGGCGATTTGAAGAACTACTCGACGACGGGCTGCTTCCGAACATCGAGCAACGTTTTATTCGCGGCGGTGTCGGAGTGGAGCATGCCATCGTCTCGATGCCGGCCATTACCTATCCCAACGCCGTCTCACTCCTGACCGGCTTGTTTCCAGGACATCATGGCGTCCTGGGCAACCAGTGGTTCGATCACCACACCTTGCAGTATCAGGCTTATCTTCACGCCGCGACGTACCGAAGCGTTAACGAGGATTTCACCGCCCCCACGTTGTACGATCTCCTTCGAGACCAGCTCACGATCAATGTCCAATGTCATACAAGACGCGGCGTCACTTGCACGATCGACAACTGGGCCGAGAGCGGGATCGATTGGTTCCTCGGAGACTACATCAATGTAGACCGCCGAGTCGGAAGCCGAATCCGATACGTTACCAAGCTTGCGAATCACCTGGGCAGATGGCCGATCGTGCTGATGAACTACTTCCCGGCAGTGGATCAGGTCGGTCACCACTTCGGAGTCAATTCACCGAATTATGCGCGGGCAATGCAAAACGTCGATTCGCAAGTCGGCCGCATCGCCGACGCCGTCAACCAGATCGGAATGGCGGACCGGACCTATTTCGCCCTGATCACCGACCACGGCCATGTACAGCACGGCGAAGGCAAAACGTTCGATATCGCCGATTGGCTGGAACTGCACGGCGGACTGAGAATCCGCCAACGACGAACCCGCTCAAGGTCCTATCTCACACGTCTTCGATCCATGAACCGTTATGATGCCGTGGTGATCAACGGTGCATATCGACGCGTCGGAATTCACCTGAAAGGGCCGCAGGGCTGGCATGATCCGGTGACTCAGAACGAATTACAACGAATTCTTGATGCGCCGACTCCACTCCAGGAACACCCCGGGGTCGCCCTGCTTTGCCTGAAAGACGGCGAGCATCGTGTCAAAATAATGTCCCGTGACGGAGACTTCATCGTTGAGCGCCGAGGACATTCCGGGCGACGGGAGTATCGAATCGTTCTTCCGCAAGCTGGTGCGAGTTCGGACCCGCTGAGGTATCGGGCCCATGGTGTGCCGGCCTCATTCACCGATCAGGGTTGGCATGGTTCCCGTGATTGGCTCGCCGCCACGGCCGCCACGCGCTATCCGGATTTCGTGCCTCAGGTGGTTGAGATGTTCGACTCGCCACGTGCCGGAGACCTGGTCGTGTTCGCAAGTGAAGATTGGGCATTCTGCGACGACGAACCCAGCGGGCACGGTTCATGTCTGGCGGAGGACATGCGAGTTCCCATGTACTTTGCGGGGCCTTCGCTTCCGCCGGGAGGTCGAATCGATCACGCACGCCTCGTGGATTTGATGCCGACGATCCTCGGCTTGCTGGACGAGGCTACGCGACTGCAGCGCGCCGGGCCAATTGACGGCATCAACCTGGCACCGCAGCTGAAGTCAGCCGCGCGGCCCAAGTCCATGTAGGGCGGGCTTGCTGCCACCATGGGCCACGTGTGCGAGCGAAAACGGACATCAAAGCCCCGCTCGGGCATGCCAAAGGTATGCCTGACCGGGGCTTTTCCGCTGACGGATGAATCAAACGACTCACGCCTTCGGCGCGATGGAAACGGCAAAGACAGACGAGAGATAACCGATCAATGCCCCTGCAACGCAGTCGCTCGGCCAATGGACGACGTCGACGAAACGCGATGTCGCGCAAGCAACCGCCAGGCCCCAAAACATCCATCGTAGTCGAGGATAAAAAAACGCCAGGATACCGGCCACCGCAAACGCGCTTGCCGAATGCCCGGACGGGAACGATCGGGTTTCAAACGTTTTGTTACCAAGTCGCCAACCGAGCCAGGTCTGACTCGCCGATAGTTCTTCCAGAGCAACCTGTTCCACCGCGTGAAAAGGACGCTGCCGGACAACGGCGTATTTCCCCGCGTTATAGACGATCATAGACAACGCCTGGGCAATCAGGAGCGCAACGATGATGTTCTTGCGTCGCCGGTCATAGGCGGCGGCGATGAAAATCACCACGATCGTTGTAAGGAACTCTCCAAAGCTGCGGAAACCGCCGAGGAGTTGCGCGAGTGCCCCATGCGGTTCAACGTGCTTGAAAGCGTCACGCCAGCGCAACAGCTGAACGTCAAAACGAAGCATCAGCAAGAGCAGAGCCGTCGACGCGGCGATCACCAGCCAGACTCGCAACAACGACGCTCGCGACTTGTCCTTGCGTTCAGCGGGCATGTATGTTCATCGTTTGCACTTCGCGACCCGGAATCGTCGCGGACGGACGAGCCATCGCCGCAGCACCGTGTACCGGATCAAAGAAGTTCATGATCAGGCTGAAATAATAGCTCCGGGCATACGCGGGAAATCCGACATGACCCCCGCCGTAAAGAATCACGGCAGCGACATTGGGATTGTCCAACCCCGCCAGCAATTCGACGACTTCCTGTGAAGGAGCAAGAGGGTCATTCGACCCGTAAACGACGATCACCGGCAGGCGCGCATATTCGAGTTTCTTATCAACGGCCCTGTCCTTGTAAGGCAGAAAACGCAGGAACCTCAGACTGTCCCGTACGGCGCCCGGATAGTTCAATTCGGAACGCGCGAATTCGTAGTCGATGAGCTTCCGTAAACTGCCGCTGATTTCGGGATGCTGCTTATCCGTCATTCGCAACTCCACGTTGCCCTGAAGTGCGGAAAGCGCAGGCTCCGAGAGAAACTTTCGCTCTTGATCAAGCTTGTCGATGATTTCCTCGAAGGCCAAGGTCGGCGAGAAGGATAAGACGCCTGCGCGGAATCGACGCCGTTCGGGCAAAGGCGGCAGGTGTTCAGCCAGCCGATCGCTGATGCTGGCGTGACCGTCAAGACAATTCTCATACCACGAGGTGAGCAGGGCCTGATTTGCGCCCCAGCAGTATCCGATCAATCCCGTGTGCCGAATGAACGGCTTCTCCTCGAGCCAATCGGAGACGATCATCAGATCGTGCGTTTCGAGCGCACCGAAATTATGATAGATCTCCGGGCGA
The DNA here is from genome assembly GCA_022360095.1 of Phycisphaerales bacterium. GTDB lineage: Bacteria > Planctomycetota > Phycisphaerae > UBA1845 > UTPLA1 > JAKSDK01. Next base: position 58,635 of record JAKSDK010001621.1, on the reverse strand, counting down.
CGGAGGTTGGTCACGCCCAATCCACGACTCTCATAGGCGAGAACGTGGAAACCAGAGGCGAGCAGCGCATCGGCAAGGTCCTTCTGGCGCAAAATGCAATTGTCGCCGAAGAAACCGGGAAGGAGCACGATGCAATCGGCCTTGCGTACGGTTTCGCCGTCCTTGACAAGACCCAGCCACCCGTACGTTTCGACGGTGTCGGAAATCGGAAAGGAGACTTCCTCGAAACCGGGCCAGGGCGTATTCAAAGCTTCTACGTCTGAGGAGGCGCCGATACACTGGGCGCTGAACATCAAACCCCAGAAGTTGCAAAACACGGATTGGAGCCGGTCGGGATCACGCTGAAAAAACTTGAACACGTCTCTGGGCACATTTCGCTCATCCACCAGATCGTCCGTCAGCAACGAAGTGCGTCTGAATGCCGGCAGGAGATGTTGCAGACGACCATGGGTTTGAGCCAGCCATTTGCGAGTGGAAATGGGCGGTGACGCCGTCTCATGACGAACGCGAAAATAATCGCCGGTCTCCATGGGAAACGACTTCTCATAGAAACAGCCTGAGAACACCGTTGAGGCTGCGATGATCAGAGCACCGGCCGGAAAGCCACGTATCAAGCGGAAGCGAGTCATCACCCTATTTCGGTCGCGACAGTGTGCACCGTCGGCGTCGTTTTGATCTCATAACCCAATGACAAATTAGCACGAACAGACTACATTAGTGGTCGCCTTGAAGACGGTCAACGGCCGTCCCCTACAACCGTTGCCAACGAATGTATAGCACAGGCCTCCAGCCTGAGAACCCATCGACCGGAAAACCGGCGCTACAAGTCATTGCATGCAAGATTTGCCTGTCAGTTCTCTTCACAACGACCCGCCCCGATCCTTTCAAAAGGGTCTTGGCGTCATGTTGGTACTGGCCCTGGCAACGTTCGCAACGCATGGGTGGTCATTAGGCGACGGTCTCTTCCTGGATGACCACTGGCACCAGCGGCAATTGCAAATGCGCGGGTGGTCGTTGTCGGACCTTTTGCACACCACGACACTTGAGCCGGACCAATTCATGAAAACGTGGTGGCAGGAAAAGCCCATTCGCTGGCAATATGCCCGACCGGTTTCCATTGCACTCATGAAACTGGCGTATCTTGCAAGCGGAGGCAACGTCCCCGCGCAACACGCCGTCAGCATCCTCCTCCATTTCGCAAACGCCTGTCTGGTGTATGTCCTTTGCATGTGGTTGACTGCCCATCGATTCTGGTCGCTGGTGGGCGGACTCCTGTTTGTGATTTATTCCCACAGCGTTTTTGCGGTAGGTTGGCTGGCGTCCCAGAACATCGTGCTGCAGACCGGGCTCATGCTGGGCGCAATGTTGGTCTATGTTCGGGCATCCGGACTGCGGTTGCATCCGGCAAAAGCTCTGGGAGCCCCGCTTTCATCGCCGGAGGATGCAACGCAAGCCGGGCGCTCTCCATCCGCGCAACGGCCCTCCGTACCTCACTTGAATCGTGGATTATTTGCCTGGGCCGTGATTCTTTTCGTGTTGGCGGTCTTCTCACGCGAGAACGCGGTGATGCTGCCCGTCATTCTCGTTGCGTTTGATTTTGCGTTCGGCGGCCGGAGGCATGTCCGTGCGAGACTGGGCGTTTACGCGTTTCTGGGATTTTTGACGATCGCCTTTTTTATCTGGAGAACGGTCTATTTTTATCATCCGATTCCGGGGGTTTACATGCGCCGACCCGACGGAGAAGGATCTTATGCATTGTGGTGCCTCGCCAAGTTCATGCATTATCTTTGCTCTGCCGTCTGGCTGTCACCGATGACCGTGGGCCCCACCGGGCGATACAATCCGTTCACTGAAGTTCCCGGCGACTGCCTGCTGATGGTCGTCATTCTCGGCATCATGGGTTCCGGCTATTACCTGGCTTGCCGCAACGCTCGGGGCTATTGGATCTGGCCGCTGTGGCTGGCATTGTCTTTCCTGCCGGTCGTGCCGATCATGGCCACACCCCACTCGGGGTATCTTGGGGGTGTCGGATTTTCAGTGGCCATGGTCCTGGGTCCGGGTCTGCGCGACTGCATCCGGCCGATCTCGATCGGCCGCTGGTGCCGCCCGATCGCGATCTGGTTTCTGATCGCGACATCAACCTATATTCCGATCTATCGTACGTTGTGGAGCGGCATGTTGGCGGCGGAGCGATACACGATCGCGAAGATCTCAACAGCGCCGGCTCCGACCGAGGTGACGGACATCTTTTTTATCAATGTGCCGTTTGTGAATATCTACAGCAAGCTCTGTCTGGAGGAGGCGTGGGGACGGAGTATGGAAGATGTTCAATGCCATGTGATGACCTATGCTCCGAACCTGGTTCGGATGGAGGATCGCTGTATCGTGGAGCAGATCGATGCCTACCGTTTCTCCGTCTCGGTGGAGGGGAGACCCTTTTTCTCGAGTCTGCTCGGACGCTATCTGATTGAGTCCATGCGGGAGTCCGGACCGCTGCAATCCGGGGAAAAAGTCTCCTCCGGGCTGTTCGACGCGGAGGTGGTCGATGCGGACATGACCGGCGTCCGGAAGCTGTTGTTTACGTTTCGTCGGCCCTTGGCAAGTGAGCGTTTTCGCTTCTATCTAACGACCCGAAACTGCGTCGCAGCCCGAGTATATTTTCGGACGAAGGACGAAAAATCGGTTGGGGTACCCCCCCTTGCAAAACTGTCGCTGAGCCCCGAAGATGTGGTGTTGGCCGGTCGCCGTTTGGCCTCGGGTGATGGCGCCGCTGCTGAGATTCTGTTCTCAGGGATGCACTCGGGTCTACCGGCACTTATGAGTCGGTCATGGTCAGCATTTCGCCAGGTTGCCTTACCGGTGGCTGAAGCGATGGGCTCACCGATTCAAGGCAAGTTGGAGGAAACATTGCCAACCCCGGTCGTATTGTCAAAAATTCGGTCATGGTGGCTCAATGCAGTGAAGGACGAGACTCTGGAGGCGCTGTGGTTGCGCCACAATGATTTTCAGGAGATTCGTGAGGCGAGAGACGGCATCTTTACCGTTCGGGGGATTGCTTCCATGATCATTCGAACAGACTTATATCTGACCGGTCCGCCGTTTCCCGGGCCGCGATAAAACAAACATGACGAAACACTCACCAACGACATTCATGACCGGCGCCACTGGTTTTCTGGGCAATTTCGTTTTGCGCGATCTCCTTTCCAGAGAAAGACGAATCGTCGTCATGCTACGTCCGCCTTTGGCCGATTCAATCCAACGTTTGCGCATGCAGATGGACCAGCTCGGCGTCGACGTCGAACAGTATCTGGAACAGGACCGACTGGTGTTTGTGGAAGGACAACTGCCGTGCGAGTTGCCCGAAAGTGATTGGGGACGAACCGATGAGATTCTGTCCTGTGCGGCCAGCCTCCAGCTGTTTTCCAACGGCAATGAGGAACCGCACAAAACGAACGTCAGCGGCGTCGAGCGGCTCATCGATTGGGCGGTCAAGAACGGCGTCAAGAAAATTCATGCAGTGAGCACCGCTTATGTTTGCGGCTCCTACACCCAATCCGTCAATGAGATCTTTCATCAGCCAAAGCCGGAGTTCAAAACGGAATACGAACACAGCAAGTGGATCGCGGAATCGAGGTTCATCGAGTGGAGCAGAGAGCCAGGTCGCGTCCTGACGATCATGCGACCCAGCTTTCTCGTCGGTGATTCGAAAACAGGATACACGACGCAGTATGGCGGGTTCTATCAGCTAGCCCGAATCATCAGCATACTCAAGGATGAATTCTCCAACGGAGACGAAACGACCTATGTTCCCTTACGGATCCCGGGCTATCCCAACGATCCGCAAAATTTTGTCCCGGTCGATTTTGCGTCCAGGATTATCGCCGAAATCGTTGTGAATGAACAAAGACACGGCCGGATCTATCATCTGACCGACCCGGCGCCACCGACCAATGATCACGTCAAGAGCTGCCTGGAAGATTACTTCAAAATCCACGGCGGATACTTTATCGACCCCTCCAAAGTCAATGGTCATCGCTCACATGCGGAAGCCCTGTTGTGGGACGGCTACGACGTCATCACACCTCGCGTGACGCACAACCCTGTTTTCATTCAGGACAACACGCGCGAGGTGATGGAGGCCGTCGGCGTCAAGTTCCCTTCGCTCGACCGCGACCGGGTTTTCACCCTCCTCGACTTCGCTGTCGCCAAGCGCTGGGGCCAGCGAGCGAATCGTACGTTCGCTTAACGCTTGTCCAGTCGATGAAATGTGCGAACGTCTTCAGGAATAGCGGTCCCGCACTCAGGACATATCCCAGATGCATTGCCGGTCAGATTGTAGCGACAGACCCGACATTGCCCGAGCTTGACTAAGCGCCACTTCCTGAACTCATTGCCATCGACGATAAAAATGAAAAAGAGATACGGCCCGATGGCGATCAAAAAGACAAACCCGACAAGGGTCACGGAAATCAACACAGCGTACCATAGCGCCGAGTCATCCACTGGCACAAAGTCAGCAATGAAAAAGCAAAACGACATTCCGCCGAGATAGGCCGCCATGGTCGATCCGCGACGTCGCAAAAAACTGCGCCTGCCCAACAGAATACCAATCACGAAACTGAATAAGACAAAAAACGAGAAGGCTATTCCAGCATAGAGAGCACACATGAATCCGGTCGACCTCGACAGGCATTCATCTTAGCTCAAAAGACTCCAGGGTCCTATGGCGAATTCGCGATGTCGGTGTTTTCGTCAGCCATTTTCCTCTTCAAGGGTCACGTTGTCCTGTTTCTTGTTGTAACCCTGATGCGTGACGAGATGGTAAGCGAGCTCTTGTTTTCCACCGGGCTCAACCGTCGTGGTGAACTGCGGAGTTCGATAATCATGTAATACGGGAGCGAGGTCGCTTCGAAAGGCAACGTGCCCGGCGAACGTCCGGCGAATCTCGACATCGATCGGCTTCTCTCGATTGTTCCGAATACGCTCGATCCATTGCTGGTGATCATCCCAGCCTGCAACTTTGTCGTTGGTACGGATTCGATGACCTTTTTGGGGACTGTAATAGACTGTGAATCCCTCACGGGCGTACCAAAAATCGTCCCGCCAGCTCTTCAGGCGAATCCGCTCGTGAATCACCTCCGGGTCATGCCCCAAATTCATCACGATTTCCTGGCCAACCGGCACATACTCGATCTGCTGCTGCACCAGGAACGACAGACCTTCGCGTCCATTGTCGCGAAAGAGGCGCAAGGCGCCGTTCGGTAACGGAGTTGTGCCAAGATCACTCGCGTCATCATTGCGAAGCAGGAAAAGACGAACCAATTGATCGCCGTACTCTGCCGGACGATAGCGATATTGAATCCGAAACGGCACCCGTTTCCCCTGAAAAGATCGCATCCGCTTGGACCAGGTGTTCCTGATCGTCTCTTGCCCTTCGATGGTGTAAATGAAGTATTCCGAGAGCCCTTCCTTGATGATCTCCTTGGGCGCAGCTGCGGTGGCCATGGCCAGACGGCCGGCCACTCTGTCCCTTAGCTCGGCCCTGGCAAATTTCTTCTTGAACGTTCTCACCGTCTTCAGGCCCTTTCGATACTCATCTTCCTCGTCCTTGGAGATCGCCCCGCGTCGGGCCAGCTCGGCCACTTTTTCCACCAGATTGATGGTTCCCACAACCAGGCGTATTTGTGCATCGGCATAGTCTTCACCCGAATTGTTCGTGATTCGCACGAATCCTTCGAAGGACATGACCTCCTCAGCGGGATCACTGACGCAGACGTAGTCGGCCGCCCAGGTGATGCCGCTGGTGAAATAGGTGATCTCGACCTCGGCATCAACGTCCCGCTCGCTTCGTACGTTCCAATAGAGCATCTGCGGTTTGTCGTGAGGGAAGGCCGTATCGATCAGTTCCAAACCGCCGGCACGGTCCTTGAACCGTAGCTCGACGCTCGTGGGATCGATCAATGTGTTGGCCCAGGAAAACTGCAACGGATTCAGGCCTTTCTTGAAGGTGATGTGACGAGTTTCGCGTACCAGCGTCAGGTCTTCACCGTTGTAAATGGTCAACTGCACCGTGTCGCGCGGCGGGATCGTGGAGAGGTCCACATTTTCCGCGGAAGCGGAGGTCGCCAACCACATCACCATTCCTATCGACGTCATCCATTTCTTGCTCATGGCCGTGATCCTGTTTTACCATTCGTTCTTGATCAGCACGTTCATCTTGTGAATCTGCTTGACCGCCTTCTGGTCTTCACCGCGTTGTGGGAGCGTGACGTGGAAGACAACCTGGTCGGCGTTCGACTTCTCGCGATCAATCATCTCGTCCAACGTGCCCGTATTTTTCAGTTGCCATTCCACATCGCGCCTCGTGTCGCGCAAAATCTCGCGCCGCAAATCCGGCAATGACTCGACGATGTCCAGCACGACACGTTGGTCCTTGAAATTCTCGATCTCGTACTTGACCACGACGTCGTAGTGATACAGATTCCCCAAGACATGGATCGCCTTACGGCTTTCGATCGTCCGCTTGACGACGATGTCTTTGGACAAACCCAGGTAAAGCCTCATCTCGTCATTGAGTGGCGTGAACGTCCCCCAATCCTCTCCAAGGAAGGCGACCGTGCCACGGCCGTCGTCTTGAAAGATGCGGGCCTTGCCGAACATCAACGGGAACCGGCCCAAGCCGTGGTCCCGGTCGTTCTTGAGCACATAGTGCATGGGAATTCGTAGTTGCCGTTTCCCCTCGTTGAGATAACCGTGCGCGGACAGATCGGCTGTATACGTTTTTTCAATGGGCACGTCCTCGAACTTGGCCGACAGCAGCTGCCGTGTCTCGTTGATGTCGATGGGACGCTCGAAGCGCTCCCCAAAGCCGGCCCACATCCCCGCCTGACCAAAGGCCTCGTTGGCGTGATTATGAAGTCTGACATACTGCCAAAGGGTCAACGTTTCTTCATCATTGGAAGCGACCGCCCGGTAGGCGAAAGTTTTATCGAGTCCTCCGATGACATAGCTGATTCGCACACGCGCCGAGCCTGCGTTTGGAGACGAAACCTGCCAGGTCAGCGCATTCTCATTCGGTGGATAGGATACGGAAAGCACTCGAATGTTTCCCGGGTCCGTTAGACAGCTGAATTGGATGCTGTTCTTGTCGATCGCGGCATTGGCCCAGGCGAACACGACGTCGTTGACGCCGGCGGCCAACGGAACCATCCGTTCCTCTTCGACCAACGTCACGTGCGGATGATCAAGCTGAATCTCCACACGCTCCCGTATGGGCAATGTGATCAGCTTGATTCCCCCTGCTGCACGCTCGATGTTCGTCGAACATACGACGACAAAAGCCAGCATCGTGATTTGTATTATGCGCACGTTCATTGACGTTTCTCCGCATGCTTGATCGGAACATCGGTTCCAACTCACCTTCGGCCGGAGCTTGTCGGCTACTCACGTCTTCCAAGCATTAGTTGCGCCAACTCGGCGAAGGGTTCCCGAGAAGTTTTGCATCAGGAAATATCGGACATCGATCGGGGGATCAGGGGAAAAAGGAAGGAGACCGAAGACGAGCTATTACGGCGTTCACTGAGCCGCTGCTATGGGTGATCTACCACCTTGTCAGGCCCCGCTTGGTCCATTGCTTGATGACCTCGGTCGTGCCATCTTCGAGTCGCTCGGAAATGGTGACCTGGATGGATTCACGCCGATGACGATCGCGGAGATTGTAATACTTCACCCAGGCATGTGTTTTCCGATGGGCATGCTCAACGACAACACGCCCACTCAACAGCGTTGCACTGATTTCGTAGTTCGCTTTGCCATGGTCCGCCCGGGCGCTGGTCACGTTGTCGGTCTCAACCAGTTCTCGAAAGGCCTCTTTCTGTTCGGCATCTAATTTCTGATATGCCCTGAACGCGCGACGCACCGCAGGTGACTTCCATCGGCCTGCTCGCCATGTTCGCACCACGGGCGAAAGATCACGAAAAGAAGGGGCCTTCCCGTATTCCGCCATCAAATAAGCGTAGACCGCCCGGATCGTTGGACGCGTTCCGTCTGCGGACAAGGCCTCACAAGCCGAAATGATTTCATCTGACGGAGAAACGTCCGCGACGCCGACCGGCGCGATGGCTTCCAAGGCCGCCGCGATGTCCGAATCCGCCTCTGGGGGGCCCTTCTGATCATCCATACCTGGGACCTCTGTTTGCAATCATTATCAACATGATAGTTGAGATTGTACCCGATTCCGGTAACAATATAAAGCATTAGATACCAAAAATGTTACCACGATCGTGGCGGAGAAACCCCGTCCGGGAGACTATAACTTTGAAATGTTCCCTCGCAGCGACCGCAAAAACCGAAGACTCATCATTTGAGGGGACCTGAATGTCTTGGAAACCAACATCCCTTTCCGCCATCCTCCTGATCACGTCCGTCTCCGTTTTCGGCTGCGGCGAAGATTTTGTGTTTCGGCTGCCAGATCCGGCGGTACGGTACGTGGCGTTTGGGGATTCGGCGACAAAAGGACCATCGTCGCGTGATTACATTGAATCTCTGGTCGACCTGCTCGGCGAGAGCGCCGAGACGTATTCCAATGAAGGTGAAGGCGGTGAAACCACCGAAGACGGAGTCGAGCGGCTACGGTCCCTCGTCGCCTCGAACCTGTTTCCCAATGCGGAAGCCATGTTTTTTTGGGAGGGCGGCAACGACCTGACCGACTTTCTTCAGGAGACCGACCCGCTTCTGATTTTTTCCCCTGCGGCGCCGGTCTATCCATTTTCGGATTCACTCGATGCAAAACTGGATGAGATTCAGGCCAACGTCGAGGCGGCCATTCGTACGGGACACGACGCAGGCTGGAATGTGTATGTCGCCACCTACTTCTTTCTGCCGGCCGGCAGCACCGATTGTAATCCGCTGTTGCTGGACATCCTCCTTCCGACACAGGCATTGGTTGCGAATGCCTACGTTACGTTGCTGAACGAACGCATCCGCCTGGCGGCCGCCAGAGAAGGTGCAATTCTCGTCGACGTGGCATCAAAAGATGGCGAGCTTCGTGGAGATTCCGACAATTATTTTGACTGCAACCACCTCAGCGCAAGCGGAAATGCGATCGTTGCTGCGCTGTTCCTTGAAGTCATTCAGAATCAGCCGTGACATAGGCCTTGCAGACAGGCGTCACGCCGTGCCGAACAAACGGTCTCCGGCGTCACCCAGCCCGGGAATGATGTAACCACGGTCGTCCAGGCGATCGTCCACGGCCGCGGTATAAACCAACACACCGGGATGCCGGGCGTTGAGCGCTTCGATTCCCTCCGGCGCCGCGACCAGGCACAAAACTTTGATGCTCGAAGCGCCCGTTTGTTTGATCGCGTCGATCGCCGTGTTCAATGAGCCGGCCGTGGCCAGCATCGGATCGATGACGATGACATCCGTTTCTGCGATGTCCGGAGGCAGCTTGTTGTAATAGACGATTGGATCGAGCGTCTCTTCGTTGCGATAAATCCCGAGATGCCCCATGCGCGCGCCGGGGAGCAGTTCGTGAATCCCCTCGGCCATACCCAAGCCCGCTCGCAAAATCGGGACAAGCGTCAGGGCCCTGGCCAGCTTGCAACCCTGACATGCACCCATTGGAGATTCGACCTCACGCGGAACGGTCGCATAGTCACGGGTCAGCTCAAAGGCCATCAGCCGTGCAATCTCGCCGATCAGCCTGCGAAAATGCTGCACGTCGGTCCGCTTATCACGGGCGACGGTCAGCCGCTCCTGAACCACGGGATGCAAAACGACGTTCACGTTGGGCCATTGGCTCCCGTCCATTCGATTCTCCAAACTGACAAAAGGCCTGCTGTCGTCGTCATAATACCGGCATCGCATGGATGTACCAAGCAGCGCTTGTCGCGATGCCGCGTATCCTTGAGAATGGTGTCGGCGTGTCCATTCTTGGATCGGTAGGAAGAAAGTGATGAAAACACGAAACTGGCTGATGGTGTTGATCGTGGCAGTCGTGCCGTTCGCAATTGTCAGTCTGACATGGTCGGATGACAAGACGGATGAAAAAGAACGTCTCGAGAAAAAATTCAAAGACATGTTGACCGGCGTCGTCCTTCGCGGCACCTTTCAAATGACCAACTCAGAGGGCTTGAAAGGCAAGGCTCCGATGACAAAGCCGAAGGCGGAACGATACGCCATTCACCGCATCTCCAAAGGACTCGACGACAACTGGGTCATTACGGCTCAGGTGCAATACATGGACAAGGATGTCAGGGTACCGGTGCCGGTTCGAGTGGTCTGGGCAGGAGACACGCCCGTGATCACCCTCGACAAGATGAAAATTCCACTGCTGGGAACCTACTCGGCACGTGTCGTGATTCACGAAGGGTTCTACGGCGGCACCTGGTCCGGCGCCGGCTACGGCGGCGTGTTGTCGGGCCAGATCATCAAAGCGGACGACGAAAAGAAAATCGAAAAGATGCAGGAAAACTTCAAAATGTCGATGCCGGCCAAAAAGGAAACCGATAAAAAATCATAAAAAGAAATCTCACCAAAGCCCCGGGCCTGCCTGCCCGGGGTTCATCTTACAGTTGAATCACCATGGATCACTTTTCCTATCGTAACAACGAGCTATTCTGCGAAGACGTCCCGGTTACACGAATCGCCGACAACGTAGGAACACCGGCCTATGTCTATTCGGCGGCGACATTCCTCCATCATTACGATGCCGTGACGAAAGCGTTCGCGGCCTTAGACCCCGTCATTTGTTACTCGATCAAGAGTTGCGCCAACTTACACATTTGTCGATTGTTACGCGATCGCGGGGCTGGATTCGACGTCGTGTCCGGCGGCGAACTCGTCCGCGCCCTCGAAGCCGGTGCCGACCCTGCGAAAATTGTATTTGCGGGCGTTGGCAAGACGGACGAGGAAATTCATGGGGCCATCGATGCCGAAATCGGCTGGTTCAATGTCGAATCTGAAGCGGAGCTTGAAAACCTGATCGCGATCGCGGAGTCACGCCGCGCCGCCGTCAGAGCGGCGCTGCGAGTCAATCCCGATGTGGACCCCAAAACCCATCGCTACACTTCGACGGGAAAAAAAGAAACCAAATTCGGCGTCGACCTGGAACGGGCGCGGCGCGCGTTTGAAACCTACGGTCGTCAAAACTCCGTCCAATTGTGCGGAATCCACCTGCACATCGGCTCGCCGGTCAACACGGTGGCCCCGTATGTTCAAGCCATCGAAAAGGGATTGGCGCTGATCAACGAATTGAGGTCCGACGGGTTCAAGATCGACATGCTCGACATCGGCGGGGGGTTCGGGGCACACTACAAGGCGGCGGAAGCCCCCGCGGCGGTTAAGTATGCTGAGGCCATCGTGCCGCTTCTGAAGGGGAAAGACCTCCAGATCATCATGGAACCCGGCCGGTCGATCGCGGCCAATGCAGGCATCCTCGTCACGAAAACGCTGTACCTCAAGAAGTCAGGCGAGCGGGATTTCCTGATCGTCGACGCCGGAATGAATGATCTGCTAAGGCCGTCATTGTATGAAGCCTACCATTTCGCCTGGCCGGTTAAGCCGCCTCCGGAATTCGTTACTAACGAACGGGGCGAGAACGTCTCGCTCCCGGGCTTGTTACCGATGGACGTCGTCGGCCCGGTGTGTGAAAGCGGAGACTTTCTCGCGAAAGATCGGAGGTTGCCGCCGATGAAACGCGATGACCTCCTCGCGGTTTTCTCAAGCGGGGCCTACGGCATGGTGATGACCAGCCATTACAACTCGCGCCCGAATCCACCCGAAGTGCTGGTGGAAGGAGATTCATTTCGAATCATCCGGCGGCGGGAAACCTATGAGGATTTGCTGGCGGCCGAGCGCTGATGAAACCGTAACCGTGTGATCACTTCGTAGCAACGTGAGCTTAGTGACCTCTCCCCGCAAGGCCTTCGATTCTTTCTCTTAAGAGTGCCTTTTGCCGGTCCGTTAGTCGATTCGGCTTTGAGACATAAACACGTTTGGCATCAAGATCGAGCGCAGCCTGAAGCTCACGCGCAGCTTCCGACCGTGCGTCGACATCGCCGGTGATGCCGGCGTAGTTTTCCAGAAAGTTGGCGAGTTCGATATGACGACCCGGCGACGTCGGATAGGCATCGATGCCTCTTCGACGGGCATCAATCGCCCGATGAAAATCAGCAATATCCTTGCTGAATTCATATCGCTGGCGATACAGAACAGCCAAATGCGCGTAAGCGATGGCGTTGTCCGGATCACGGTCCTGGAAGTGACGGGCGAGTTCGATCGCAATATCAGCGTGTTCGAGCCTTCGCACGCGGGGAATGAGCTGCTCGATCAATTCGGACTGAGCCGTTCCGTCGGCGGAATAACCGTCGACCGCGTCTCGATAGGCCTGATAGCCGACCGAAGTCGTATAGACACTCCAGGGCGACGGCTCAGCGTTTGTCCGTGCCACTCTCAAATTCACTGCGAGGCCCACCGCAGAGCGGACGCATACAAGCACATAACAAAAAAAGACAACCGTACCAACACCGCCAAGTGCGACGGCGAGTTTTCGACTGGCGGTTCGCGACGGCGGCAATGCTTCCTCCGGAGACCGTGTGATCGCCAACACGACCGCCGTTAGCGCGAAAAACGTCGTCGCGGGTCCGCCCGCAAAGAGTGCAAGGTCGATCCCCGTATGAATGAGGAAGGCGATGAGACCTCCGCCGAGAGCTGGCAACATGAGGCCCAATGCATCATCGGTGAACTGCGGAAATTCTTTCGATTCAATGGCCAACGACACGAACGCCAAGAACCAGGGGATGGTGGCGCTGAGGAGAACCATCGCCAGGTAACCACCCGGTGAATCACCGAGCACTCCCAGCCACCAGCCAAAGACGATCGCGCCAAGCCCCGCGGCCCAGAGAATGACCGAGCCCGAAGACCCTTCCGATGGATGCCCCTGGCTTCCGTTCGATGCAAGTCTGTTTTTGGCGAGCCTGAGAGAAATGCCCATTAAAAGAATGAGGACTCCCGCAAGACCGCACACGCCCCACTCCGTTGCGAACTTGACGGGCCAACTGTGAGGCGACTCGACTTCTTCCGGACATTCGACGGCCTTATGTCTTGTGAAGTGGCGCCCGAAGTTGTCCGCCCCGACACCGAGCAGCCCCTCTTCCGTGATGATGCCCCAGGCTCCATCCCAGTACATCGAACGAAACAGCATCGATCGGCCAAGCGAGTCGGGCTTCGCCTTCAACACGGAAACAAATAGGCCTGTCCCGATGACGGCGGCACACCAGAGACCGACCAGAACGAACATGGGTCGCGCTGCCAACCTCCGACCGAAAAACTCCCCGGCAAGCCAAAGAATAATTCCGATGCCGCAGGCGCTCATGGCGCCTTTGCTCAGCGTAGAGTACATGGCAATGATGCCGGTCGCGGCGATCACCATGGGGAACACCAAGGACCATAGAAAGCGACCTTCGCGGAGCCGAGCGGAGACGACGGCAATCGCTGCCATGATGATCAAAATCAAATGACTTCCCAGGATATTGGGGTGTGCGTAATAGCCGGTCGGAGTCTTACCGAAAAGACGCTGTTCAAAATCATGCTGGAAGCCGCTTTGACGTGAACCGGGCTCGGCCGGACTTTCCGCCTGGGCCAACTTTGCCTTGTCTGCTTCGTAGAACCGAATGGTCTCGGGATACTCGAACCAATATTGGTAGCCGCATTTTGTGATCATCATCGCGCCGGTCGCGAGCACGGTGACCAGTGCGAGACGAATATGCCAGGGTCGAACCAGGAGTTGGCGAAGGGCCAGCATGTAGAGCACCATGCCGAGAAAGTCGAGGGCTCCGAGGCCCGCAAGATGTTTTTGACCGGCGCGGAAAAAGGAGAGAATGCCCGCCAGCAGTAGAAAAGTCGCACCGATTTCGGCGCCGGTCCAAGAATAGCGACGACCGCCCCAATAGAGTCGGGCACACGCCACTAGAATCACGACCGCAACGATGAAACCGGTGATAAGCATAGACGTTGCAGGCTGAGCGCCGGTCGGCGCATCCAGATGGCGAAACAAGCGCGGCACTTCAAAGGTATGCGTTTCAGAAACGACGGCTCTCAAAGGAACAAGAGCAAGAAGAAGCAGAAGAGCGAACCGCTCAACGAAAACCAGGGCGTCGGGCGCGCCGGCGCTCGATCGTGTGGATCGAGGATCACCGAGGCGATCCGAATGCTTAAGGTTTGGTGGGCGCTTTGGCATGAGGTCCCGAACTTTCCAAAATCGCAACCAGTGCAACGACCAGCAACGTTTGGGCCATGATGACAGAGGCGTGGAACCAACTGTCCACTTTGGGAAGAATCAGCGCCGGCAAGGACGTGACCAGTGTCGCCAGCCAAATCACAAGCACGGCCTTGGGCACCGTCATCCCGCGCCGGAGAAGACGGTGTGAAAAGTGTCGACGATCACCGGTCCAAATCGGAATGCCGCTCCGCCAGCGAAGAAAGAAGACGCTGCCGGTGTCGTAAAGCGGAACCGCCATCACGACGAGTGGCGTAATGACTCCAAACGGCCTGGGGCCGATGGCCGGGTCCACGAACGTTGTGAGGATGGTCATGACGGCGAGCAGGAATCCGATGACGGTGCTGCCGGCGTCTCCGAGGTAGATACGAGCGGGATGAAAATTGAATGGAAGAAAGCCGAGGAGGGCGCCGACAATCAGCCAGCAGCAGGTCGGAACGAAGATCTGCCCGGCCAACGTTGCGGCGATGCCGAAGACGGCGGCAGCAATCGTAGCCACCCCCGTGCTGAGCCCGTCCATGTTGTCGAGAAAATTCATCGCATTCGTCAACGTGAGAATCCAAAGGACAGAAACGGCCATGGAGATCATGTCGGGCAAGTGGGAGAGCAAGCGGAGATCAAAACCCACGACGAGAACCAAGGCGATGATCAATTGAACGGCGAGTCTGAAGGTAACCGGTAAGGGCCGCCGGTCATCTGCCAAACCCACCAGACACATCACGCCGGCGCAGACCACGATCGCGATCGCCAGGGGTGTCTTGGCGACGATGCCTTTGAGGTGAGGCGCAAGATCTGCAGGGAACCATTCAGGTGGATGGTCCTCGATGAGCCCGGCGACCAATAAGCCTGCGAGCATTGGAACAACCACGGCCAATGTCACGGCAACGCCGCCTCCCAGCACAACGGGCTGCGTATGGCCTTTGTGTCCACCGGGCCGATCGACGAAGCCACGGGCAAGAAACCAGCGTTGGATGAGCCAGGTTCCCGTGGCGCACAAGATCGCTCCGGAAAGGATCACGATGAACGGCAGCATGGTTTTGTGGACCACTTTGGGGGATGCTATTGAATGCCGACGGCGAAGTCTATATTCTACGAAAAACGTCGGTGAGGGTTTGGTGAAAAAAGAACTTCGGAGCAAACTTCGTTCTCTTTTAGCGTCGATCCCGCCGGCCACCCTTCAAGCGCGCTCTCGCCAGGCCGCGCAACGGCTTTTCGCCGAACCTGAATACCAGAATGCGGAAGTGATGATGATCTATCTGTCGCTGCCGCAGGAAGCAGATACGACCCCGATCGTGCTTCAGTCCTGGAAGGACCGCAAGCGAGTCCTTGCCCCACAATTAAGCTGGGAGAGCAAACAGATGGTCCCCGTCCAGATCAACAATCTGGATACAGACATCGCCGACACGTCCTATGGGATTCGCGAGCCGGCCCGAGGAATGCCTTTGCCGATCGAACTCATCGATCTGGTCATCGTACCAGGTTTGGGATTTGATCCGCAGGGCAATCGCCTTGGACGGGGCCGAGGCTTTTACGACCGGTTTCTGGGCAAACCGGCATTCAGAGGCGTGACGTGTGCATTTGCGATCGAAGAACAATACGTTGAATCGATCTCGGCCAAGCCTCATGACGTCAAGGTCCATATGCTGGTGACGGATCAAGCCGTGCGAAGATTGGCCTGAAAGAAATCCGTTATTCACAGCCCCGGCGGATATTGATCATAAGGCTGGCCGGTGAACCGTATTGGAGATATAGTTCAGAGGTTCTCATTCAACGCTGCCTAGCATGCAAGTCCGCATCTTAGATGCATGGATGCACCGAAGGTTTCGACCTTCCTTAGTCAAAGGAGTGCCCCGTCGTGGCTAGAATCGCATATTTCAGAAGAAAGTCAGGGTGGTTGGTCTTCGGCGTGGGTGCCGTGGCGGTCGCCGTCTGGGCGACCTACGCGTGGAAGTTCGCCGAATACTCGAACGGGGCCGGGACAGCCGCTCATGAACGGATCTCGCTTGCACAGGACGCCGACACAAACTCCAAAAATTCCTTGACCACGCTTCGGGCAACACGAAGGCCCAAGAAAACGATGCGTGCGCCTGATCTCTTCACGTCGGTGAGACCAAACTCCCCCGCATCCATTGAAGATGCCGTCGAGATGGTGATGGGGCGCCCCGAGGATGAACACCCTGTCCTGCCGGAACCCACGATTTCGGCATTGTCGAACAACCCGACTCAACCGTCACGCGCCGGAACGGCAGATTCCTCGGTCCTTTCGTCGGCCCGTGCCGCATTGGATCAGGGCGATCTGGTCGTGGCACGGTCAGAGTTCACGAAGGCACTGGACGGTGAGCTTCCACAGGCGGACGCGGATTCAATTCGAGATGAACTTGCCGGCTTGGCCGAAGCCATGCTGTTCAGCCGGGCCTCCAATGTCGATGATCCGTTGACGAATACGCATGTCGTGCAATCCGGCGAGTCCTTGTATGTCCTCGCGAAGCGCCACAAGATCACACAGAAACTGTTGGCCTCGATTAATCAAATCACCAATCCGAACCGCATCAGGTCAGGAAGTCGCCTGAAAACCATCCAGGGGCCGTTCAATGCCGTTGTCTGGAAATCTCAGCATCGGATGGACATCTACCTCGGCGATACGTACGTACGAAGTTTTCGCGTTGGACTGGGAACGGACGGGAGCACGCCTTCGGGCCACTGGATCGTCAAAACCAAACTTGAGAATCCCGACTGGATCGATCCGAACACTGGACGACACTACCTCGCAAACGATCCAAACAATCCGATCGGTGAAAGATGGGTCGGCTTAAAATGCATCGACGGCGAATGTCTCGGCCGCGAAGGGTTCGGGATTCATGGCACGATCGAACCGGAGAGTATCGGTGCCGACATGTCGATGGGCTGTGTGCGACTCGCTCAGGGTGATGTCGAACTGGTGTACGATCTGCTGGTTCGCCAGCACTCGCGCGTCGAAGTACGACCGTGAGCTCCGGTCCATCGGATGATTCTTCACCAATCGTTATTCTTTGTCCAGGATAAGCATGACATTCAGAAGATGAGGGGTGCCCGGTGACGGTACCTTCCGCGGGAGAGAACGCGTTGTCCCGACCCCGTAATAGCTGGCGAAAGCAGCGTAACGGAGCGTCATCTTGAAAGAGTCGGGCACAAACACTTTTAGATCCTCTTCTCCAAAAACGGCCGCCTCACGCAGACCTGCACGAAGGTAATCCGCAAGCTCAAGCGTCATGGTGTTGGCCGCTTCTTCGAGCACGGGCCAACTGCCCAAGACCGCGGGTCCCCATGCCAATTCTTCCGAGGCGTCGTAGTTGGTCGGCGTCGACCACCCCCAACCATTCGGACCGAGCCACTGCGAGCCGGCATCAACCAACCTTGGTGAAAAAGATGCCGGGCCGCGAATGTTTCGCACATCCTCTCGCGCAAGTCCACGGCCGATCTCTTGCTGTCCCCAGAAGACTTGATAACTGTTCTTCTTATCGCTGGAACGAATCGTCAACGACGGCAGTGTGACGGTGATTCGACGGGGGATTTGCCAGCGTCTGTTGCGCCGTGTCCCACTGGAACCATTCACTTGAACCGTATCAGCCTCACGAATCGTGGCTTCAACGACAGCGACGGCGTTGTACCGACCGTCAACAAGCTGTGCGCGGCGCAGGTCAATCCGTTTGAGTTTTTCGAGTCTCCGGCTTTGATCCATCGAAGCCTCGAGCCGCTGACGATCCTGAGAGGACAAGTGGCCGAGTTGATAGAGCAAGTCTTTCGCTATTTCGGATTCAGGCTTCTTTAGGTGAACCGCAAGTTGGCTCAGCTCCGCAAACTCGACGCCAGCTTTGACAGCGATCAAGATCCGTCGACGCTGATCCGGTTTTGCGTCCATTAACTCCTTCAGACAGGAGAGGATCAACCCTGCCTTGTCAGCGTGCTCTATTTTCAGGAGGCGGCCCAATAGGGCGAGAAAACCGTTACTCTGAGCAACCCCTTCACGACCGATCAGCACGTTGAGGATTTTATTCCATTCATCTGCCGAATGGGCTGCCGTAATCAAACCCTTTTCGGCCTGCTCAGCGTAACCTTCGATCAAGAGCACTTCCAAAGCGTCCAATTGCATCGGATGAGATTTTGACGCGACGGCCTTCGTGAGGCCGTCGATCACCGGGTCTTTCGAGTCAACACTGATCAAGACCGGAAAGTTGCTCTCGATTCCGGCACGACTTCCTGTTGTTAAAGGCCGATCCATACGGTGCTTGATTTGATGGATGATCGCCGAAATCGCGGCGTGGCGAACGCCGATCTCGTGATTCGGTTGAGTCGCGTCGCGCATGATGGTCGCGAATGAATGGGAATAAATGAGATCGCCCAAGTCGGCGGCTCCAACAACCTTGAAGAATGCTCTCCGCTCTGCAGGGGTTTTGAGATCCGGCCATTGCGCGAGAATGGGATCATGGGGATCGGCCAGGCCCAGATCCAAAGACCTCGCGTGTTGAGCAATTTTGACCGCAGAAGAGGGCCGAACCGACTTCATCAGATTCAAAAGCAATGGTGTCGTTTGGTCTTTTGGCAACAAATGCAACCGATCCAACGTCGCAAGCTGGGCGGCTTCAGAAACCGTGCCGATCAGGTTCCAGTCGACTTCAGTGTTCAGACCAATCAACGCATCGAGCGTAGCATCACAGATCACCTCGTCCTCAGTTTTGAGAATCGCACTTAGCAACTGCGTGGCAACCGAAAAATTGGCCGTCTCAGGAAGTTTGTTGTGCGACCGGATGATGTTGATCCACTCGGCTTGAATCGACGCCTTGTTCCCGGCCAAAAAAAGCTGTGCGTCCCGAGAAACGGATGAACTCGACGCGAAATACCCCCATGCGGCAGATCGAACTTGCTCCTCAATACGGGCCCCGGCTTTGATCATCCTCTTGTCCACGCGTGCGGACCACTCTTCAAGCCGGTCCGGTGGAATCCGTTTCTTCATCCATTCGAGTTGAGTGATGGCCAGCTCTGCAACGGCTCCCGAACGGCTCTCAAGATGGTTCAATGCCTCGGTAATCCCCGGTGCTTGCGAATCGTGTTGCGTCGAATCATGCACGGCTGCGTTCGCAATTTTCAGATACGTGAGGTCGATCGTCTCGCCACCGCCGTCGCTCCAATCAAGCGCAAGCTGCCGGGCATCCTCCGGAACTTCGACAAAAACGAGAGCCCAATTGGATGGGTGGCCAGTTTCGGGTCGAAGACTAAGGCGCTGCTGTTCCGTGCTGTTTCCTTGATTGATGCGCGGGCCAAGATTGTTCTTTAGCACAAGTTGCGGTGGGCCGTTGTTCTTTGACCGTAACTCGACGCGCTCATAGATCGGCGCATTATCCGGGAGCAGGAGGGTAGCGAGATCAGGCTTGTTCTGAAGCAGGCGGATGCCGTAAAAGCCCTGCCTGGCGGTGCCGCGAAGCATGGATTTGGAAAGGGTTTGTGGAGCCGCCCGTCGGTCGTACCAGATCGGCAAAATCACGAAGACCTTGCCCGGTTCGGCAGCCACGGTTGAGTTCTCGTCACGAATGGAGTTCTCAAAAAGGCCGTGCCCAAGGGCAGGTTTCAGATCAAGCTCGATCCACGATTCAAGATTCACTTGCCAGGCCTGAGCCAAGGTCGCGTATTTCTTCTTCTTGCCACTTGCGATCCATGCCCGGCGAAGATGGAACGTCGCCTCATCTTTCAGCTTCGCATCGTAGGCCCATCTTGCCAAACCCGCCAAGCCTCGGGCGTCGGAATGCTTAAGGCCTTTGGACCGTTGTTTGAGAATGAAGCGGTTCCAGAAAGTTCGGAATTCGCTCGTGCCCGTCTCCAGCGGCTTCACACCGATCGAGGGATCGAGCTTCCAAGCTTGTTCAAGGCATTGCTTTGCAAGAATGACAAGTTCAGAATGATAGTATGCAGCCGCCCATTGTTGTAAGCGTGCAGCACTCTTGCACTGATCAATTTGTTGAGCTTCTTCGAACACTCGATAGATTCGGCCAATGTCCTGCGAAGAGATCGTGATCTCCCTGGGACCACCCGGCTCACCGGTCTTGAGACGAAGCGACGTGGACGTCTCCTCGAGAATGTGCCCTGCGTGATATTGACCGTTGGAAAGCCGAATGAGGTCGGCTCGCGAAGTTTCGACAAGAAAGAGCCCGATGAAAACCAAGATGATGATAACGACGGTATTATGTCTCGTGTGTGACATCATGGTCCGGAGTCGTCTTGAATTGGAAACCGTCTTTCGGTATGCCATCGCGAGCAAAATGCAAACGAGATATCCCAATTATTGTAGTTCAGCAGGGATTATTCCGCCAAATTGCAAACGGTCTCATCTCCTTTTTAGGACACAATCGCAAGAATCGGTTCGAGGGTAGTATCGATGTACTTACCACGGTCACGACACCGATGGGATTTATCGCCCCAGGAAGCGGTCCGGCTTCAGAAAAAGCTTGCCGGCGAAATCAAGCAAACGCCACTTTCCTCAAAACCACAAATCGTTGCGGGCGGTGACGTCTCCTTCAGCGGCGACGGACGCCAATTGGTTGCCGCCTGGGTCGTATGGGACCTTGCCGAAGAAGTGGTCGTGGAAACGACCTACGCGGAACGAGAGGTGACATTTCCATATGTACCCGGTCTCTTGTCTTTTCGAGAGGCCCCTGCCTTGCTGGCAGCGGCAAAAAAACTAAAAACGGAGCCCGACGCCTTCATGTTTGACGGACAGGGTTTGGCACACCCGCGCAGATTCGGCATTGCATCTCACGTCGGACTGTTGATGGATCGTCCGACTTGCGGGTGTGCCAAAAGCCGACTGTGCGGCCGTCACGCTGAACCGAGCCCTCGTGTGGGATCATCCACACAACTGACTGACGACAACGGTGTCATCGGACGCGTCGTCCGCACGCGAGACCGTGTGAAGCCGATCTATGTCAGCGTGGGACACCGGATGACGCTGAGTGATGCAATGAAGTTGACGTTGCGTTGTCGGGGAAAGTATCGCGTCCCCGAGCCTACACGACTCGCGCATCATCTCGTCACCAAGCGCCGGAAAGAACTGTTCGGATAGAAAAAGCAGGCCGCTTCGACATCGATCAAAACGCCGACTGCCGCTTACCGAAAGCAATCACTTCATTCAGACTACCGCTCCGGAAGCCGCGCAAGTCAACGCTCACATACTGATAACCAAACTCCCGAAACGCAGCATCGACTCTGGTTC
Organism: Phycisphaerales bacterium; assembly: GCA_022360095.1. Taxonomy (GTDB): domain Bacteria; phylum Planctomycetota; class Phycisphaerae; order UBA1845; family UTPLA1; genus JAKSDK01. The sequence continues at coordinate 37,117 of JAKSDK010001621.1, read as the reverse complement.
GTAAGTCGGGCGACAGCAACGACTCGATTTGATCGCTTGGAACCTCAATACGGGCCAACGTGTCGTGATGGCGAACGCGACACTCGGGAAAGCCTAAATCATGTAGAAAGTTCTCCGCCCTCTCGATCATGCGTAGTTTCTCGGGCGTCACGGATTTGCCGTATGGAATGCGGCTGGACAAACAGGGGCTGGCCGGCTTGTCAAAAGTGGACAGGCCCATCTCGGCCGAAAGCACCCGAATGTCGGCTTTGGTGAGACCAGCCTCGACGCAGGGAGAATGAACGCCGTGCTCCTTTGCGGCAACCAGACCAGGACGGTGGTCACCAAGGTCGTCCACATTCGTACCGTTGACGGCAGCGCTTAGGCCATGAACCGCCAGAATCTCAGCCATGCGATCGTACAAAGCGCTCTTGCAGAAGTAACATCGATTGGTCGGATTGGCCAGATAGTTGGGATCGTCAAATTCTCCCGGATTGACCAGGACCTGTCGAACACCCATGGACACGGCCAACCGTTTAGCCTCCTCCCTCTCGCGTCCTGAAAGGCTGTCGCTGTCTCCGGTCACCGCCACGACGTTCTCAACGTCCAGCGTCTCTACGGCAACCTTCAATACGAAGGTGGAGTCCACACCACCACTAAAAGCAACGGCCACTCGGCCGAGAGAACGGAGGCAGGTCCGCATTCGTTCGAGTTTAGCGTGCAGGGCTTCGTCTGCCATCGGATTCCCCAAGGCGCAATTGATCACGACGACGGATGATAGCAGAATCAACGCGTGCCGGCTCGCTGGGGCAATGAAATGTGAAGGGACGGTCTTAAGCCTTTTGAGCAGCCGACAATCTTGTGACGGCAACACGCCTCGGCGCCGTTTCCGCCGCACCGTCGCCGTTTCCATTGCCGTTGGCTTTGGAACGAGCTCTGGCCTTCGGAGCCCGAGCGACGCTCTGCTCTGTGAAGAAGCTGCCCACCTCTCGAATTCGCTTGTATCGCCGCTTCAGCAGCGTATCGATCTTGGTGCGTTTCAGTTCCTTGAGAGTCTCGACAATGTATTTCTCAAGGTTCCCGGCCGTCGTGGCGGGATCGCGATGAGCACCACCGAGGGGCTCTTTGACGACGTCGTCGATCAAGCCCATCTTCTTCAGCTCCTTGGCCGTGAACTTGAGGGCCTTGGCCGCAGCCTTGGCATGCTCAGCGGATTTCCAAAGGATCGCTGCACAGCCCTCTGGGGAAATCACCGAGTAGTACGCGTGCTCCATGACCGCGAGCCGGTCGCCGACACCGATGCCCAGCGCACCGCCGGAACCGCCTTCGCCGATGACGATGCAGACGACAGGGACGCGCAGCCGGGCCATTTCCATCAAATTCACCGCGATGGCGCTGGCGATGCCGCGTTCTTCGGCACCGATGCCCGGGTAAGCCCCCGCGGTATCGATGAGGCTGACGACGGGAAGATTGAACTTCTCGGCCAGCTTCAGCTTAACCAGGGCTTTGCGATAACCTTCGGGATGGGCCATGCCGAAGCAGTTTTCCAAACGCTCCTTGGTGTCCTTGCCCTTGTTGTGTCCGACAAACATGCACTTGTGGTTGCCGATTCTGCCGAGACCGGTGATGATCGCCCGGTCATCTCGGTAATTGCGATCGCCGTGCAATTCACTGAAATCACGGACCATCAGATTCAGATAGTCGGGAACCAACGGCCGCTTGGGATGCCGGGCCATTTGAACGGTCTCCCAGGCATCCAGCTTCGAATAGAGCTTTCGCCTGGCGGTTTGAAGTTCGGAGCGGACCGTTCGGATCGTCGCTGAGTGGTCACGTCCGCTAACGGCCTGACTGGCCTCCAACTCTTCTATTTGCTTTTCGATCTTCGCGAGGGGACGTTCGAATTCCAGGTAGCCTCCACCATTCAGCCCACCTGAGCCATTCGCGTGATTGCTCATATCCGTATGTCCTCATTGCGTCGTTACCATGCCCGCGAGGCACGTCGGTCCTGAACATCATGTATGTGTGTGTGTTCTAATCGCGTTTGGTTAACGACTTGTTAACGTGACCGTGGGCCGTGGCTTCCGCGCCGAAGATACCTACGAGCCCGACTTACGTTACGTCACTATTCTATGCCAGACCTTCTTGGACTGTCGTCCTAGCGCCATACTTGGAAACAACCAAGCTAGAACTAGGTTATCCCTCAGATTAGGCATCGACAAGAGATATTTGACGCAACAGTTGAATTGGCATACACTTAGTATGTTATCAAACCTGGGTTTTCTTTCTTAACTCAAGCCTGGACATAACATTAAGGCTACCTTTTAAGCCGGTGAGGTTATAGGAACTCCGATGGGACTCTGGCGTTTTTGGGTCTCTCCTAAGTCCGATCATTCAGACCCGAAGGGGCAGCAGGTCGGCCAGCTGCTTGCTGACTTCGGAATCACGTCCGTGAATTCCGTACGCTCTTCGCGTCTTTTCCTCATGGACTTGGACAACTCCAACACCGAGGTCGTCCGACGCATCGCGGACGAACTGCTGACGGACCCGGTTGTCGAAACCTGCACGGCAACACAAAAAGGCGAGTCGGTCGCCGATCCGGAAGACGCGCTGCCGATCGAAGTCCATTACAAACCGGGCGTCATGGACAATGTCGCCCACTCCACCAAACTTGCATTGGCCGATCTTGGGATCGACGTCACCAGCGTGCGAACGGCCCGGCGATATGTGCTGCATCCGGTACCCAATGAGGAGGACCTTGCGAAGATCCCTCGCTTGCTGGGCAACGCCTGCATCGAGGAGGTCGTGATCGGCACGAAACCGATCGAGCCCCCACCTCAGCCCCCCGCCTATGAATTCAAGTTGCGACACATCCCGATTCGCAACCTCGACGAATCAGGACTGACGCAACTCAGCCGTGAGGGCCACTTATTCCTCTCGTCCGAAGAAATGCAGGCCATCCAACGCCATTTTCAGGATGCAGGACGTGATCCGACCGATCTCGAACTCGAAACATTGGCCCAGACCTGGTCGGAGCACTGTGTCCACAAGACCCTGAAATCGGCGATCACCTACCGAGGCGCGCCGTTTCCAGGTCGCGAAGCTGAAAACGAACGAGACGAGACGACGGTCCACTATGACAATCTCCTCAGCGACACGATCGCTCGCGCAACCGACGAGCTGACCCAAGAGGACCGTGGCCCAACCTGTCTCTCGGTCTTCACGGACAACGCAGGTGTTATTGCATTTGACGATCAATATGGCGTCGCGTTTAAGGTCGAAACCCACAACCATCCCTCAGCCATTGAGCCGTATGGTGGTTCAACGACCGGCGTAGGTGGTGTGATCCGCGACGTCCTGGGGTGCGGTCTCGGAGCCAAGCCGATCGCCAATACCGACGTGTTCTGCGTCGCTCCGCCGGATTGGCCGGTGAATGGGGTGCCCAAGGGCGCGCTCCATCCCAAAACAGTGCTCAAAGGCGTGGTCGCCGGCGTGCGAGACTATGGAAACCGAATGGGCATCCCCACCGTCAACGGGGCCGTCCATTTTGACCCTCGGTATCTCGGAAATCCTTTGGTGTACTGCGGTTGTGTCGGACTGATTCCTCGAGATCGCATCGAGAAGGACGCTCAACCAGGCCACGCCATCGTCCTGGTCGGCGGTCGAACCGGACGAGACGGCATTCATGGAGCCACGTTCAGCAGCGCCGAACTGACGGATACGCACGAGGACGAATTTGCCCATGCGGTCCAGATCGGTAACGCCATCGAGGAGAAAAAAGTCCTCGATGTCATCCTCCAGGCCCGCGACTATGTGGACGGCGAGAACATGGCGAATGAAACCATGAATTCGGACACCCCGAGGCATCGTTGTCTTTTCTCGGCCATCACCGACTGCGGCGCCGGCGGCCTGTCATCGGCGGTCGGCGAGATGGGCGAAAAGACAGGGGCCGAAGTTAATCTCGAACAGGTCCCGCTCAAGTACTCCGGCCTTCGTTACGACGAAATCTGGATTTCAGAAGCTCAGGAGCGGATGGTGCTGGCCGTGCCGCCGGAGAATGTCGAAGCCCTGCTCGGATTGGCCGAAAGCGAAGACGTCGAAGCCACCGTCATCGGTCATTTCACTGACACCGGTCGCCTCATCGTCCAATACGACGGCACGGTCGTCGGTGACCTGGACATGAAGTTCCTGCATGATGGACTTCCCAAGACCACGAAGACGGCCGAGTGGTGGCCGAACACCGAGCAAACCGCGACGGAGTCACCGAACGGAGATAACATTGATGCATTGAAGCAACGCTTGAGTCACCCCACGACTGCATCGAAACATTGGATCGTTCATCAGTACGATCATGAAGTCCAGGCAGGCTCTGTCGTCAAGCCCCTCTCAGGCAAGTATGGCGGGCCTTCGGACGCAGCGGTGGTCCGACCTCGGCTGGATTCGAATCGCGGCATCGCCTTAGGATGCGGTCTGGCGCCTCAGCTTAGCGATGTGGATCCCTATTGGATGACCATCGCCGCCATCGATGAGGCGGTTCGAAACATCGTTTGCGTCGGAGGCGACCCGAGACAAACGGCCATCCTGGACAATTTCTGCTGGCCCGCCTCGGATGACCCTCAAGCCCTGGGCGCACTCGTCCGTTCCTGCCAGGCGTGCTACGACGCCGCAAAGGCGTACGGTCTTCCTTTCATCAGCGGCAAGGATTCCCTCAACAACGTCTTTGCCATGAACGAAACCGACGCCGCGCAACTGCAGAATGTGCTTGAACGGCACTATCCCGAGGCAGCACGGCACGTCGTGGCCCAGCAACTTCGCCATCCAAACAAGTTGTCAATTCCATACACACTGCTGATCTCGGCCATGGCCCTGGTGGAGGATGTCAACCGTTGCATCAGCTCCGTGCCGCAAGTCACGGACGAGGAAGAGTTTCTCTATTACGTCGGGGTCGAGTCAGACCGTTGGGACGACGTGAATCTGTCGTCACTCGCCCGATTCCATGCCACCGTTGCAGATCTGATACGCACGGGCGTGATTCTCGCCGCACACGACTGCAGTCACGGCGGCGTCGCCGCGACCGTCGCCGAAATGGCCTTCGACGACTGCTTCCACGCGCTTTATCTGATTCCGAAAAAGGGTCCGCTCGCCGACCCCTTTGTCGAGCCGCCCTCAGGTTATGTTGTCCAAGCCAAGCACAAAGCCTGCTTGAGCCCGATCAATGATATTCCAGGGATGACTGTACAGATGGCCGCCTGTCTGTTTCGTGAGACGGAAAACGAGATGTTCACATTCCTTGAAATCGAGCCGACGAGCGAAACAGCCGCGGAGAGCACCGGCCTGCCTCCAAAATTCTTCTCAACCGACCTGCGGCAGGCCTGGCGGGCTCCATTGGATTGGTGATACCATTCAGACCGTGGTCTGCAAACGAAAGCTCGTGATCCCGTCCATCGTGACAGGCATCCTCGCCGCGATGCCGGGCTGCGACCATTCGTCGTCCGGGAAGAAAGAGGCCGCTCAGAAGCCTTTCCAGCCCCTCGCGTTGCTGCCATTGGCCGAGTACGACGGCCAAATCCGACACATCGTGTTTCATTCCGCCGAAGGCCTCGTTGGACCGGCCTGGCGATCCGTCTATGACCTCCTGAACGCCATGCCTGAAGACACACGGTTCACCTTCGTCTGCGACACGGAGAAGGCGCTGACGGAAACTCAAGGACGTCTTCGTCAATGGAAGTTCGGCGACCGTCAAAACATCACCGCTCACCTCATCCGACAACCGCTTTCAATCTGGGCGCGCGATCGGTACATCGCGATGAAAACAACCGCCACCGGCAATCTTCCGACATGGCTGGTCCCGCAGGTCTTGCAGACGTTCGACAGGGCGAGACGAAACCGGGAGCGCGAGGTGCCTCGGCTATTGAATGAAATAAGTCCGTGCTGCCAAATCGCCGAAACACCGTTGGTGCTCGAAGGCGGGAATGTCATGGCCTCGAAACAACGCGTGTTCATCGGCGCCAATGCCTTGCGCGAAAACGCACCGGCCGGCTCACCGGTGGATGCAGGCGCGGCACTGGCCGAATTGTTCGGACTTCCCGTCGTCCTGATTCGCGACGACGGGGGTTCGCCACCCATCGCTCATGTCGACATGTACTTCACACCCATCGCAGATGACCATGTGCTCGTCGGCAGCCCGGCGTTGGCCGCAACGATCATGAAACAAGCCGACCAGGCGTCGGCCGGCGCGCTGAAGAGCCGGCTCTTCATCACACCCGACGTACCGAACGGCATCGAGGCCAGCTTCTCACCCGAGCGTGCCGCCCGGTTCGATCAGACGGCCCGACAACTCAGTGAACAGGGACTCCGTGTCACGCGAATTCCTTATGTCGACAGCCGCAACGGCGCCTTCGCCGTCACTTACAACAATGTAATTCAGGAGAAACGCAACGGCCGACATATTGTCTATATGCCGATTTATAAGATCCCGGCGCTCGACGCAGCGGCAAAGCAGGCCTACGAATCCTTGGGCATCACCGTGAAACCGATCGACGTGTCACCGATCTGCCATCTATTTGGCGCCGTACGCTGCCTCGCCAACGTCGTCGAGCGGGCTTCGGACGAATGATCCTTCTCGGCTCGCCGCGGCGGCATTGAGTCCCGGCCCCGTCTTAAGAAAGCTGCGACCAAAGAGTCCGGCCAGAACGAGCATTCCCGTCGATCCCGACTTTGGTTATGATGTAGACGAGGAGATTTACGCCATGGCTCAAGAAAGTGCAGACTTGTTCGGCCGCACCAACCGCAATGGCTGCCGTGTGATGGTCACCGGCCAGGTCGGCCTTGATAAGAAACCGTTTTTGGAAAACGTCCAACGTATTGCCGCAAAACACGGCCACAGCGTCACGCTCAGTCATGTGGGCGACATGATGTATCGCGAAGCTCCGGACGTGCAACCGGGCCGCATCCTGGACCTTCCTCGTACGCGGCTGAACACACTGCGACGTGCCGTCTTCAAGGATGTTCTCGCCACGGCTGAGAAGGTCGACAATCTCATCATCAATACACACGCGACGTTTCGCTGGAAGCACGGCCTGTTCGAGGCGTTCGACTTCGACCATATGCAAGCCCTCGACGCCGACTTGTATGTCACACTTGTCGACAATGTCGATGCTGTTCATGAACGACTTCTCCGCGAGCACGACGTCCCTCACTCGCTCAAGGACATCATGGTCTGGCGTGAGGAGGAAATCCTCGCCACGGAGATTCTCGCCCACGCCCTTGGCGGCCACGGCTGTTTTTACGTCCTGGCTCGGGGGCATGAGGGGGACACGGCGGAGTCACTCGTTCGGCTCATGTTTGAGAAGGAAAAGAAAAAAATCTACCCCAGCTTCCCCATGTCCCACGTGATGGACATGCCGGAAGTGCTGGCCGAGATCGACGGCTTCCGCCAAACGCTCGCCGAGAATTTCATCTGCTTCGACCCCGGTGACCTCGATGAAAAACGACTGCTGTTCGAGGCCGGTGAGGCAACCAAGCAGGGCGAGCAGACCATCACGCTCAAGGTCAACGGACGTGATCTGGACTTCAGCGTACACGACGTCACAAGTGTCGCCCGTGACATCGACGGCCAGATTTATGCTCGCGACTTCAAGCTGATCGATCAATCCGACATGATCGTGAGCTACGTCCCGGAGCTTCCGGGCGGCATACCCGGCCTGTCCAGCGGTGTCGAGCGCGAGCTTCAACACGCCTTCGAAGGAACAAAAGAGGTTTACGTCATCTGGCGCCCGAAGAAAGAGCCCTCGCCTTTCATCACCGAGACCGCGACCAAGGTCTTCCCCACCGTCGAGGACTTGTTCAAACACTTCCAACAGAAGAACTACATCGGAGATTATCAGTTGAGCCTGAAGCCGACGGCGCCGTCGGACCGCGGACGGTTCGGTTAATCCCACGGGGCAATTCTCATGAGGGATGAGGGTACGGCCGGAAATCCTGCATCATCACCAGGGCCCGATCTTGATCCCTCGACCGAAGAAATCCGCACGTCAACGAGCGAGGACTGTGCGGCATTTCAACATGACATCTTCTGCGAACATTGCGCCTACAACCTGCGCGGCCTCGTTAGTCGCCGATGTCCTGAATGCGGCGCCGACACTCGCCTGCTTCGCGAGAGCCAGTCGCAGATTCCCTGGGTGTATCGACACAAAACCGGACGGCTCCGGGCCTATTGGAAAACCGTCTGGTTGGTGGGGCGACACGGCGAACGATTCTGTAGCGATATCGCAAGGCCGGTGGACATTTCGCATGCGAAACGATTCCGGCTTGTGACCATTCTCCACGTTTACATCCCAATTCTGATCGCAACGATTCTCTACCTCGGCGGTCTCAACCGCCTAGACCCGGAATTCGTTCTGTATGCCGCCCTTTCGCTTCTTTGCGTACTCCTGTTCTTATTGTTCGTGACCGCGGTGCCGCACTATTCCTTGCGTCATCCGGACTTGCCGACGGAAACACAACAACGGGCGGCGATTCTGTGTTGGTACACCTGCGCGCCATTGGCATGTATTCTGCCCATTGCAGTGCTGACGGGAGCTGTCGCGGCAGCTGGATCATTTGCCCATGAAATGAACTGGCTGGGATCGAAAATGGAAGATTTCGTCGTGGCGCTCCTGAGTGTGTTCGGCATTTTCATCGTCGTCATTCCCGTCATCATGATGTGGAAAACGCTTTTCGTCGTGAAGCGGCTGATTCGACTCCCCAAAGCCGTTCGTTCGAATAGAATCAGGATCATCCTGCTCTGGCTCGCCACCACGTTAATGACGCTGGGAATCATTCCATTCGGCGTAACATTCCTGGTCATCGTGTATTTCAGTCTAACTTGACCGGCTCACTCCTCCGGCAACGCTTGTAACGGCTGGCGAGGTCTGTCACCGTTCAAAAAGAACGGCAGGTCACTAAGCTCGCGATCGAGTTTGCCCGATTGAAGGACAATGTAAACGCCGTCGTTATCAAACCCGTCCCGATTCACACTGTACAATATCGGTGGGCTTGCCTCCGGCAGATAGCCAAGAGGCTTGTTTTCGGGACTGAACGGGTCGGACGGCACTGCTTGGATGTAAGTCGGCACAAGCTCCGCCAGTGAAGCAGGGCGGTGGCCGTGATCGAGTTCGTAGAGTCGAATGGCCAGCGCGGTTGCGGCCATGCGACGACTTGCAAGCACTCTGAAGTGGAGCACAAGTGCACGGGAAGGGGAAAAAAACAGTTGGGTCTGCATGATATGAGCAAGATCATACGTGGCGGATGTATTATCAAAAGATACCTCGAACTCTGGGATCAGGGACTGTCCCGCCGAATAGCTGGATTCCAGGCCCGCTTCACTATAATGGCCAATATGCCGAATCGACCGAGCCCCATCCAACTCAAACATCGGCTGAAACGCCTTGACGAAAACCTTTTCCATCATGGTGGCTGGACCGATGTTGAGCCCGAGCCCTCCCGAGACGACTTGCCGAGTGGTATCCAAGATTGCTGCGCGCTCGGAAAATACTGCGTTCTTCCAACTGGAACGAATCGATTCCTCGTCCAGCAACGCTCGAATAAGATCCTGAATTCGGTCTCTTCCTACTGGGACAGAAGGCTTTTGGCCCGATTCTTTATCATGGCTCACAAGCGTCGGGGTCATAAACTCCAAAGACTCGATCGCCAGACTCTCAATCGCAATGATCACGAGATGCGTGATTAGAACCTGATTTTGAGGGGAATTCAGGTGGACTGAAATCTCAAGTAAATCGAAAAGCGTTTCGATCGCTTCCGATTGATCGCCTAGCGAAAAACTAGTCATTGCGGCAGTCCGGGCCAGCTTAGCCAATTGTCGTTGTCCGGACAGACTCGGAAGTATCGCGTTAATCATTGGACTGGTGTAGCGGCTCCCCCAGTCGATGGGCATACCGCGAGCCTTCCGCAAGAGTAAAAGGACCTCTTCGTTTTTCTCGACATACGGATGAACGATCTCAGGATGCGTCGATGGAGCACGAACATCATCGAGACTGAACCACGAAGTCTCGGCTTTTTTAAATGCCACAGACGCTTGCCCGTAGACAATGGCCGCGTTGTCGGCGTCAGGGACCGACCCGGGGATGGCAAAATCCTCTATCAAGATCGGCTCACCGGCGTCGTGACATCGTTCGATTTCCGCCTGCAGCAAATGCGCTGAATACAGCCCCCAGATCACGCGGACGATGATCAACAACAGAACAAACGAAAGACACGCGCGCACGGTTCGTTTCAAGACACGATGGCGACGTTTCTCTTCCAACAAGGTTCTCTGGTCTTCCGGCACTTTGTCCATGCACATTCCAGTGGCCCACGGAATTATGATTACCGGCGCTTCAAAATAATTTTAGCGTAGTTTCCAACATGTGTAAGTCGAGGTCACACAGTTCGATTGGAGGCCCTATCCATGTTCAAATGGTCCTGTCTCGCCCTTGCCGTGGTTGCCATGGGCTTTCTCGGCTGGATGGTCAACGACCTGCGGACGGAAATCAAACAGGCGACCGTCACCGTGAATACACAACTGCCCGAGATTCTGAACAAGACCCGTGATACGGCCGAGACCGTGGCCGTGCTCGCGGAGGATGTCCGGCAAGTGCGCGATCTTTCCGGAGCCGCCGACATTGCCCGTGACAAAACGCTGGTTGCCTACGCAGACCGAGTGCTCGATCTAATCGAAGCCTCGGGTGGCCGTGTCGGGCTCAAGAAGAAACTCCTCGGGGGCGGCTTGAAAGACGTATCACCGGCCGAACAGTGGGTTGTCGCCGCGCGAAAAGAAGCGCTCTGGCTGGTGATGCGGGCGAAGTCTCGCGAAGAACTCCTGGAGCGGCTCTGCAAGAACAAATTCGGTTCGGACTGGCATATCCAGGAAAATAATGACAAACCGGTGCCGCTTCGTGATTGGATCTCCGGGCGTCTTGCCGACCATCCATGAATGCCTATTTTGCCACACAACGCGGCCCGATGATTCCGCTATACTGACCGACTCGGTGCAACCGTGCGCCGATCGTGTCGTTCGTAGCGGAGCCTTCGTGTGACCGAATCCATTCTCCTCGCGATTGCCGGCATTGTCGTCCTGGGCGTCACGGCTCAGTGGCTGGCCTGGCGAATCGGACTGCCGTCCATTCTTCTATTACTGATCTTCGGAATTATCGCCGGCCCCGGCATCGGTTGGATCAAGCCGGATGCACTTTTTGATGACTTGCTCTTTCCAAGCGTCTCTCTGGCCGTGGCGCTTATCTTATATGAAGGCGGACTCAGCCTGAAACTTTCCGAGCTGGCGAAGGTCGGGACCGTTGTTCGAAACCTGGTCTCCGTCGGCGCGCTGGCGACCTGGGTCGTGAGTCTGCTGGCCGCCCGAATCATCATCGATCTACCATGGGGGCTGTCGGCCCTGCTCGGGGCCGTCCTGGTCGTCACGGGCCCGACGGTCATCGGTCCGCTGCTTCGACAGATCCGTCCTTCCGGAAGCGCCGGCCCGGTGCTCAAATGGGAAGGCATCGTCATTGATCCGATCGGCGCGTTGCTTGCGGTGCTCATCCTGGAAGTCCTCGTGGGTGAGGCGGAAGGAACGACGAGCCACATGTTAATCGGCGTCGTGAAGACGATTGTCTTTGGCGGAGGCATCGGACTGGCGGCCGCAGGATTGCTGATCCTGGTGCTGGCCCGCTATTGGGTGGCTGACTATCTCCAGAATGGCGTGTCGCTCATGCTTGTGATCGTCGCTTTCGCAGCCTCAAACCAGTTCCAGCACGAATCCGGGCTGCTGGCGGTGACCGTCATGGGATTCGTCCTGGCCAACCAGAAACGGGTTGCCGTGAAGAACATCGTCGAGTTCAAGGAAAATCTTCGTGTACTTCTGATCTCCAGTCTTTTCGTCGTCCTTGCCGCAAGATTGGAGCTTGAAGCCCTGTCCAACGTGGCCGGAAGGGGACTTCTTTTCGTGGCGGTGCTGATTCTTGTGGCCCGACCGCTCTGCGTTCTGGTATCGACGCTGAATTCGGAGCTGACGCTGCGTGAGCGCATCTTCCTGGCCTGGATGGCGCCGCGCGGGATTGTCGCCGCAGCCGTCGCCTCCGTATTCGCTCTCCGACTTCAAGGAGCGCCCGGCGCCGATCTGCTGGTGCCGATCACCTTTCTCACGATCATGGCAACCGTGACATGGTATGGACTGACGGCCACCTTTGTGGCCCGACGGCTCGGCGTCGCCGAAGCGAATCCGCAGGGCATCTTGTTCGTCGGCGCGCAGGACTGGGTTCGTGAGATCGCTTCAGCCCTGAAGGAAAAGGGACATCGCGTGCTCCTTGTGGATAACAACTGGGAGAATGTCAATGCGGCGAGGATGGCAGGATTACCGACCTTTGCCGGCAGCATCCTTGCTGAAAACACGATCAGCGAACTGAATCTCGGTGGTATCGGCCGAATTCTAGCCATGACGCCGAATGACTGGGTCAATGTTCTGGCCGTCCACCGATTCGAGGGAATTTTCGGCAAAGCCAACTGTTTTCAACTGCCCCCCCACGAGGCCGCCTTCAAGAAACGCGAGGGCCATAAGCACCTGCACGGTCGGCTGCTCTTTGACGAGGAGAGCACCTACGATTCGCTTGTCCAGCACCATCTCGACGGATTCAGCGTCAAGGCAACGAAGCTTTCGCAGGAGTTCGACTACGCGGCCTATCGCGATCGTTACGGCGAGTCCGCCGTACCGTTGTTCCTGATCAATGACAAGGATCGTCTCGACGTCATTACGACCGAGCAGGAAGCGGAGCCGAACGCAGGACAGACGTTGGTCGGGCTCGTGAAAACTCGGCCCGAATGACTTCCGGCATCGAACCCGCTATGGTCTTACTTCGAGAAAAATCGGATGAAGCTCAAAATGTTGAACAGAAACGGGTCCAGACCGAATCAGAAGCCGCATGACATCAAGAGGACGGTGCTCCGCTTAAGCCTCGTCGTGCTCACCCTACTGAGTTCCGGTTGCCCGGTGACACAATCCTTGCCGGAACAGGCGGCCATCCAGGAACGCACGGAAAGAAGGACCGAGTGCTCGTATCAGTTGTATGTTCCCAGCATTTATGATGACGGGCGAACGTGGCCGTTGGTCGTCGCCTGCCACGGAACATGGCCCTGGGATACGGCGGAATATCAAATGCGAGAATGGGCCAAGTTTGCCGAGTACGAAGGAATCATCGTCGCCGCGCCCCGCCTTGTTTCAACCGAAGGGGGCATGCCTCCGCCGCCTGAAAAACAGCGAAAGCTTCAGCGCGAAGACGACACAAAGATCCTCGCCGTCGTCTCGGAGATCAAACGCAAATACAAAATCGCCGAAGAAAGGGTCTTCCTCACCGGCTGGTCCGCGGGGGCCTTCCCAATTCTGCACTCCGGGCTGAACCATCCTGACATTTTTCGCGCACTTTACGTTCGGCAGGGCAATTTCGACGAACGTTTCATGGACGTGCCGGACGATCGCCTCGACAAATGGCAGCAGATCAAAGTCGTCTTTGGAAAAACCGACATGCTCCGCGACCAGACCCGCGGCATCATCAAATGGCTGCGAAACCAGGGAATGTTCGTGACCGAAGAAGAGGTCGCCGGATTTCATCGCCGCATCGACCCGAATCACGCATGGCGATTCTTCGAGAAGGTCGTGAAAGAGCGCCCCTGGATTCGAATTCGCACACGGACGACGGACACGTCAAAACCGTTGACCGTCCGATTCGCCGTCGACGCGATACCCAAAGCGACTAAACAGAAATGGTTCTTCGGCGACGGCGAGACGTCTTACGAGGCGTCGCCTGTCCATACGTACCAAACGCCCGGTCAATACGAAATCCGGCTGAATGTCGCCCTGGAGGGTGACAGTAAGTTCAGCCGCACGAAGATTCTGCGTGTCATCCGAAAGTGGGGCCCGGAATAGGCGTCATTCCGGCGAACACGGATGAACGCTTTACGACGAGACCTTCTCGTTCACGATCGCCAGGACCTCCTGTTCCATCTTGGCGGCTTTCTCCTCGATCTCTGCGCCGCGTTTGAGGAAATCGGCCGCAACAGCCTTGTCGTCCAAACCGGGTGCGTTGATCTTGACGTTAAGATACGCGCCCATCACGGCACTCCGGGCGCAAAGGGCGGCGACGCCGGCATCCGATACGCTCGCGGGAAGACCAATCTCCGCCATCGCCTTCATCATCGCCATCGATTCGTAAGCCGTCTCCATCACCGCGAACGGCACTTCGATCGCATACTTCGTCGCAGCCTGAATGGTACGCGTTCGCTCGGCTTTCTCCGCATCGGAGCCCTTCGGTAATCCAAAAGCGGCCATGATCGCGTTGAATGCGTCGGTGTCTTCGTCCACCAAACGCAACAGTTCGTCGTGATAGGCCTTCCCTTTTTCGGCCCAACCGGAATATTCTTCCCAACGGTCGTCCCAGCCGCGCTTATGCGACGAGAGGTTGGCGACCATCGTTGCCATGGCCGCGCCCATCGCACCGACCGATGCGGACACCGAACCACCACCGGGCGCAGGCGACTCGCTGGCGCTTTCGTGCACGAAATCTTCCAACGACATCGAAACCAGCCTGCTCTTTTTTGAGCGAGCGGCGATGGCATACTCGATGATCTTCTCCTCGGGCTTAAATGCTGACAACTCATCGAGGCCCATTGACTTGACGGCGATTTTGATAAGCTCTTTGTCCGACACACCGAGCGAACGCTGCTGCTTTTGCAGGTAATGTCTGCCCGCGTCCAATACCGCCTTCAGGGGAATCAGACCGACAATTTCGGAGCCGGTGACGCGAACGCCGCGTGCCTCCGACTTCTTGCAAACCTCGTCAAAAGCGACGTGCACCGGCGTCACGCTGATGTTGGTCAGGTTCATGGAAATCTGGGCAATGCCGTATTCCTCGATAAACCAGCCGATGCCTTTGACGCACTTCAGGGAACCAGGTGCCCAAACAGTCTCACCGTTCTCGTCCTTGACGACCGGGCCTGTGAGCGGATCTCCCTCTCGCTTGATACGGCCCTTCTCGCGCACGTCAAAAGCAATGGCATTGGCGCGACGCGTGGACGTCGTGTTCAGATTAACGTTGTAAGCAACAAGAAAATCGCGAGCGCCGACCGCCGTCGCGCCGCTCCTGGCGTTGAACTCTGCGGGGCCGAAATCCGGCTTGAATTCCGGTTTGGCGAGCTTTTCCGTGAGGCCTTCGTATTCGCCTGCGCGAACCATGGCGAGGTTCTTGCGCTCCGGCTTCAAGGCGGCACTCTCGTAACAGTAAATCGTGAGTCCCGCTTCTTCACCGAGCCGTCTTGCAAGCTGACGAGCATACTCGACCGTCTCATCCATGGTCATGTCGGCCACGGGCACGAGGGGGCACACGTCCATGGCCCCGAAACGGGGATGCTCTCCATGGTGCTTACTCATGTCGATCAGCTCGGCCGCCTTTTTCCCAGCACGGACCGCCGCCTCGATCACGGGCTCAGGCCGTCCGACGAACGTGACGACCGTGCGATTCGTCGCCTGTCCGGGGTCGACGTCCAACAAACTCACGCCGTCGACGGATTCGATCGCATCGGTAATCTGTTTCATGACCGCCATGTCGCGGCCTTCGCTGAAATTGGGTACGCATTCGACCAACGGGGGCATAGTTCCTTCCTCCAGGTGGAGTGACGATTCAAGTGCAAAACAAACGATGCTCACCTCCTCAGTTCTCGCCGAGAAGGAAGAGGACGAACATTTATCCACTATCAATAGAGCCAAGTGAGCAATGAATCAAGACGGACGCTTACGAGAATCAGCGCTCCAGCACGATGCGGCCCCGTTTCATCACGATGCGGGCCGGATTGACGCCGACCTGATAGGCCCAGCGCTGGACGTTCGGAATGTCGAGAATCAACAGATCCGCCTGATACCCCTCGGCGATGGCACCCACGCGATCTGCACGCCTGATCGCCGCGGCTGCATTCGCCGTGCAGGCGACGAGACATTCCAACGGCGTCATCTTCAGCATGGTGGCGGCCATCGACATGATCAACGGCAACGACTCGATCGTGCAGGAGCCGGGGTTCACGTCCGTCGCCAAGGCGACGGGAAGACCGGCCTCAATAAGCTTACGGGCAGGGGCCGGTTCTGAGCCCAGGAAGAAAGAGCACCCCGGCAACACAACGGGAATCGTTCCCGACCCCCTGAGCGCTTCGATCGTCTCGTCATCCACGAACTCCAAATGATCCGCCGAGGCTGCCCCCAACTCGACGGCAAGCCTCGTTCCGCCGGTATTGGTGATCTGCTCGGAGTGAATCTTTGGTGTCAGGCCATGATCCCGACATGCGGTCAGAAATCGGCGCGATTGTTCGAGGTTGAATGCGCCCCGTTCGCAGAAGACATCGGCGAATTCGGCAAGACCTTCTTCACGGATGCACTCCAAGACCGCGGGCGACGTCATCGCGTCTAAGTATTCCCCCGGACGACCGTCAAACTCCGGGGGGATCGTATGCGCGCCGAGAAACGTCGGAACGAGTTCGATCGGCGTTTCTCCGTCGAGCCGACGGATAGCCCGTAACGTCTTGATCTCATCCTCGGGCGTAAGACCGTAACCGGACTTGGCTTCGACCGTCGTGACTCCCCATTCCAACATACGATCTAGACGAGGTCTTGACTGCTGAATGAGATCATCAAGACCGGCATCGCGCAACGAACGAACCGAATTCTTAATGCCGCCGCCGGCTTCGAGGATTTCAATATAACTTGCGCCCTCGATGCGTCGAACGAATTCATCTTCACGGGAACCGGCAAAAACAACGTGCGTATGGCAGTCCACCAAACCGGGGACGACGGTCCCCCCACCAGCATCAATCGTTCGGTCGAACGGTCCCGCCGGAGCATCGACCGACGGACCGAACCCAATGATTTTGTCATGCTCGACAATGATCGCAGCATTCTCAATGACGAGTGGCGCCTTGAACGCACGGCCGGCAACGGGACCGGGCGGAACCGCGACAAGTTGAGCAATATTGTCGATGAGTGTTTTCATGACGGACAGATAATCGAATCGCGGGATTTCATGATCCGCCAGACAGCAGGCCGCGGAGGGAGTGGAACGGCGATGATCAATCCTTCAACGTTTTTTCAAAGATGATCAGATTATCCTGGCGATCCGGGTCCCAGCGAAAGCCGACAATATTGAATTCCATCGCGATGGCCATGTGAAGAATCGCGCGATGCTGGTTATGGCACTCCATGCGGATGTATTCATAACCATGCTCGGCCGCCCAGGCGCACTGAGCCTCGTGGATTTGCGAAGCAATCCCCTCGCGACGAGAATCCGGCAACACACCGGTAAGCCACCCAAAAAAGACGGTCGGCTTCAATTCAAAGCCCGTGGAAAAACCGACGGGCTGCCCATCCACATTGGCGACCAGCAGAAGCGAATTGTAGCGCCCCCTCAGTCGTCGCTGAAAAAACTCGACGTCGTGCGGAGGACGGAAAATCTCATTGTAAAGGTCTGCGATCATGGGCAATTCACCCGGACCGACAACGACGACATCTGCATGGGCCATGGCCTGTATTCCTATCAACTTCAGCTTCGGTTCCACACCTTGATCCAAAGGTGTGACAGGATTGCTCACATTCTAGCGAATAAAATGGAATGCACCTAATCGCCGGCTGCGGAGTCCAACCGGCTCTCCGGAGGTTCACCAAATGTCGAGGGCATCAGCCAGGTTGGGGCAGTGAGCCGCCGGCAAGGCCGTCCGGCAATTCGGGCTCGGTCGAGGGTTGAGCCGACGGCGTCTTATCAGGCTGCGGCTGAGACGCCTCTTCGGCGAGCAGACCGGAGAGACTGGGCTTGTCGAGTGATTCGCCACGACAAAGGCGCTCCACCTCCTCGGCGTCCAGTGTCTCATGTTTGAGAAGAGCCTGAGCCACGGCCTCGACCTTGTCCCAGTTGTCGTTCAACAGCTTCTTGGCCTCGGAGTAAGCTTCATCGGCCAGGCGCCGGATCTCCTCGTCGATCACGTGCGCAGTCTCGTCCGAATAGGGCTTCTCGCCCATGAAGAACTCATTGCGCTCGAGCGGCGAGTACTTCACGAAACCGAGTTTCTCGCTCATGCCCCATTCTAGAATCATGGCCCGCGCCATTCGCGTGACTTGCTCAATATCCATGGCAGCGCCGCTGCTGATGTCATTGCAATGCCGCTTCTCGGCGATGCGCCCGCCACACATGACCCGCAGGGTGGACTGCAACCACTTCAAACCATATCCGTAGCGGTCCTTCTCCGGCAGAGACATGGTCGCCCCCATCGCAGGACCACGAGGAATGATGGTGACCTTATGCAACGGGTCCGCGTCCTTAAGTAGCGTCTGGAGCACGGCGTGGCCGGCTTCATGATAGGCCGTGGCAACGCGCTCCTTTTCTTCAATGGCCCGGCTCTTGTTGGATCGGCCGTAACGAACCTTGTCTCGGGCCTCCTCAAGATCCTCCATCTCCACCGTATCCTTCTCTTGCATGGTGGCGATGATGGCACCCTCGTTGATGATCGCAGCCAACTCGGCCCCGCTGAACATCGGCGTCCCACGAGCCAGCCGCATGAGATCAATGTCCGGCGCCAGCTTGATCTTCTTGGCGTGGACCTTGAGGATTTCCAACCGGCCTTTGATGTCCGGCAGCGGCACGTAGACTCGACGGTCAAACCGCCCCGGACGAGTCAGCGCAGGGTCCAGGATGTCGTCACGATTGGTGGCGGAAATCACGATCACCTGGTCGGATGTATCAAAACCGTCCATCTCAACCAAGATGGCATTAAGCGTTTGCTCACGTTCGTCATGCCCGCCGCCGCTGTAGGCGGCACCACGTTTACGCCCGACGGCATCGATCTCGTCGAGAAAGATGATGCAAGGCGAGTTTTCCTTGGCCGATTTGAACAGGTCGCGAACCCGGGACGCCCCCACGCCGACGAACATCTCCACAAAATCGGCGCCGCTGATCGAAAAGAACGGCACGTCCGCTTCACCGGCGATCGCTTTGGCGAGAAGGGTCTTGCCGCAACCGGGCTCACCGACAAGCAGGACCCCCCGAGGAATGCGTCCTCCCAAGCGCTGAAATTTCTTGGGACTCTTGAGAAACTCGATGATTTCCTCGACTTCCTCCTTGGCCTCGTCCACGCCGGCCACGTCTTTGAAGGTCACATTCGTCAGTTCCTTGCTGCTGACCCGATGGCGCGATCGACCGAAGTTTCCGAGCATCCCCGCGCCGCCGGCGGACGAACGGAGTTGACGGAAGACCACAAACCAGATGAAGGCGACGATCAGCAACCATGGAATGATGCCTAGCAACATGTTGATCCAAGGCTGCGTGCTGGGTTCGTACTTGATGGTCGTGCTTGGACACCTTTGGATCAACTCCTTGCGCAAGTCGTCCAGGCAAAACGTCGTATTGTATTGAACCTTGAATTTCCGCTTCCCCGCCTGCCTGCTCGGTTGGCCCTGGGCCTGGTCGTTGTAGGTCCCCGTTATGTTGTCATCACTGAGAACGATTTCCGAGTAATCTCCGGAATCCGCCTCCCTCCAAAACTGATCGATACTGATGTCCTTCGTTGGCGCAAAGTTTTGCGACACCACCATCACAATCATCAAAGCGATCAGGATGAAACCGATCCAGCTCATGACGCCGCGGGACATCTTCATGCGCGGAGGAGGGGGCTTGCCCTGCCGATTGTCAGGCGGTTGCTGATTGTCTGATTGTGGTCCGGAGTCTGCCAACGAATAAAAGTCCTATAACTAACAACGCGCAGGATGCTTGATGAGTTCGGCCCCAGCAAGCCTCCCTGAGTCTATCGGATTATAGTCGGGGTGCCAGCATTACCAATCGTCGGCATACATCTGCTCGACGATTCTCTCGGCCATTCGATCCATCGCCCGCTGCATGGCGTGATAAAAATCCTCGCCCAAGGGCCGGATATAATCCACCGTCTGCACAAAACGGGGGCGATCCAAAAGGACCTCCCCGGTCCGTAAGTCCTTCCACTGAAAGCTGGCGATCACCGTCGCCGCCGTCTCACGAGGACGAACCAGCGCGAAATCCCGACCGATCGTGGACTGACGGACTTCCTGAATCTCACCGCTCAATTCGGTGTCTGCGCGTCCTTTTTTGGCGAGCTTGAAAGGCGACTCGGCCTCGATTCGTTTGGCCAGCGCCTCTGTGAGCTGAAGTTCCAGACCGCGCCGAAACTCACGCGACTGAAAAATGTCCAACGCAACCGTCCGTATCCGATCTTTGTCCGCATTCGTCGTTCGAAATGTCTCGCTGCGATCAAACGAATAGCCGCAACCGGCCACACCCAAAAACGCAACCCACAAGATCGTCAGGGAAAATCTTTTCACGACCGCCGCCTCATCCTGATTACTCGTCGTGAAGGCCAAATCAATCCATGATCGGACGTCGCGGGACGGTGAGACGAGCATCACCGACGGGGAGATTATATCCGGCTCTCGAACCCTGGCAAACGCGTCAATGCAACAGCCCCCATACGGTTTCGCGGCCAAAAAGAGCGGTAGAGCGCTGGAATCGGCCATGCTACAATGGCCGGCCAAAGGTGGAGCGCACCGCCTGAGCATGGACTGGCCATCTACACATCGAGGGTCCAGGGATGGAACGTATCTTCCAAATCTTGATATCGTCTCTTCTGATCCTGCCTTCGATCGGGATGGCACAGGACACTGAAGCCTATCATGAGCGACTCGAATTCGACCCCGCGACCGGCAAATGGAAGGAACTCCCTCCACCCATCCCCGGCACCGAAGGTGGCGATCTGGCCTTGGCGCGGTCCATGCTGGCCAAAGGCGAGTACAAGAATGCCAGGAAGGCCTTCAAGAAGTGGTTCGAGCAGTATCCGGAATCGCCCTATTGGCCTGAAGCCCTTTTCTACGCAGCGGAGACCGAAGTCTCCGCGGAAGACGTGAAGCCCCGTAGCGGCGACGTCATGCAGGCCTACGAATGGCTGGAAACCTTGCTCGAAGGCTGGCGCGGGCACGAATTGGCGGACCGTGCGTTACACAAGGAATTCATCATCGCGGAAATGCTGCTGTTCAAAGAACGCAAGCAAAAGATCTGGGGCGGCGTCCTATGGTTGTCGGCGAAGGAAGAAGCCTTGGACATCCTCAACAAGATCATCGATCTCTGGGCCCCGGGCACGCCGCTGGCCGAACGAGCCCTGAGATTCAAGGCGGATTATCACTACCAAAATGGTGAATTCGAGGAAGCGGAGATGGCGTATGCCCGGCTCATGCGAGATTTCCCTCGCGGCCAGTACCATCGGTTCGCGATGCTGCGAAGCGGTCAATCCGCCCTCGCCAGATTCCCGGGCATCCAGTTTGATGAAGCCGACCTTTTGGAGGCGGAGGTCTATTTGCGCGATTTCCATGACCGCTATCCCGAGGAATCCGCCGAAAAAAGCGTCCCGCAATTGTTGAAGGGCATCACGGATCGCCGTGCGGAAAAAGAATACAGCATTGGCCAATACTACGAACGGACGGATGCAATCGATGCGGCCGCCTACTATTATCGCTGGATCATCGAAAACTATCCCGAAACGACATGGTCCGCCCAGTCGCAGGACCGATTGATCGCGCTTGGCGGACTGGAAGAAGAAGCTCAGGACGAACTCGACCTGGATCTTGAGGACCTCGAAGAAACGGATGTCATGGCGGAACCGACGGCAATGATGCCCGCGGATGAGAACTGAGCGAACAGGCCCGAAAAGTCCCAACGGCATGCACAGCCAAACACGATGATAACTCACTCCAGGCTATTCATCTCTGCAACCACCGCCAACAACACTGCACTACCGAGTAAGGTAACCGGTAACGAAAAAGCCACAAAATAACGTTTGACCCCGGTCAGGCGGGACAGCGGACCAATCTCGCAGCTCCAGAGCGCCAGCGGTGCGGCAGGCACGAGCAAATAGGATGCAAGCGGCACTTCGCTAAACGAATGAACACAACCGATCAGCAATGAGCCGACGGCCATCATGGAAAAGACGAAAGCGGCCCCCGTCACGCGCCCGGTCTCGCGCCCGGTCTCGCGCTTGAAGCAAGTCACGAGCATGACGCCGAAGAGCGCACCGGCCCCGGCCAATGCAACTTGAGCAAAGCGCAAGCTTCCCGAAAGCGCCAACACGACCGCCGCCGCCGTTATCGTGATCCAAAGGACCAGGGGCAGCAGAGGTCCTGTCGAGCGTTCCGCGAGCGGTTCCAAAAGACTGACGAGCGCAACGAGGTAGACCACGAATAGGATAAGGTGAACCGTCTGCGAAGGAACGAGGTCCTTCCACGTTGGAACCAGAAACCACCCGGCCGCGATTGCGACAAATAGGTACATCAACAACCGCTCGAAAAACCGGACGCCCTCTGCACGGACGACGGCCCCGACGACGGCGGCCGCCATCAACGCATAGGGCAACCAATGCCAATGAGCCGTCGGAGACCACGGGGCCAGCGACAGCAAACCGTACCCGACGAGGAATCCGGCCAACGTCGCCATGGAGACCGAGTATCGTTCACCGAGATCCCTTGGCAAAAGGCGCCGCAAGGTCAGCAGCAACATGCATGCCACGATGATCGGCGCAACGCCTCCGTAGATCATGTCCTTAATCGTAAAGGGCATATCAGATCTTCTACCCTTGGCTTTCTTCCGTCATTGGCTCGCCGATGACGACGCTGACCGTGACGTCGTTTTTCACCTTGCCTTGACCGTAGTTCATGCCGAACTGCCTGCGATCGATCGTAAACTCACTGTCGAGCGTCACGCCCTGCGGCGTCACCGATACGGCTGTCGGAATCGTGATTTCCTTGGTCGTCCCCAACAGCGTAAGCTTTCCGGTCACATCAAACGCGCCGGTTTTCGTCGATGGACGGACCGACGTGGACTGAAATCCAGCCTTGGGATGTTCTCGAACATCGAAGAAATCAGGACTCTTCAGGTGAGCGGTCAGCTTGGGAATCTCGGTCCAAAGCGATGTCGTGTCGATGTCAAAACTGACCGATCGGAGTGTTCCGTTGTCGGCGACGTCGACGACGCCGGAAAACTCCGCAAACCCGCCCTTTCGCGGGTCCGGTTTGGGGCCTTCATGTGTGCCGACGAAATGAATACGTGTGTTCGTTGGAACAAGATTCATTGCGCCAGACTTGGCTGAGACCGGTGCCGATTCCGACTTGGCCGGTTGAGCCGCTTGTTGTTCTTTAGAACAACCGTGCATGATCAGTGCTAACAGAAAAAATATTGACTTCGCCATCTTCATTATGACATTCCTTTCTTGCGAAACAAAAAAACCGATTTACCGATGATTCGCTTTCAATCGCTCGCGCAACCACAGGAAGACGCCAGAAACCTGCCTTCTCTAAGGCTGTATTTTGCCAGTCGCTGAATGTCCTTCTCGGGTTGCTTCGATTTCCAGCAGAAACCTCTTAGCAGCGCACAGGTATTGCGCTTCAGCCAGTCAGGTATTCGCGCCGACACGTCTTCGGCTTGCCGTGCCGCTTCGGTGACATTCCAGATGTACGAGCTTCCTGACGTCAATGTCCACACGCCATGATCAATCGCCGCCGCCTGTTTGGAAGGGCTAGCCCAGGGCTTGAACTCCCCGACATCGATTGCCGCTCTAGCGACCTGCTCCACGCGACTCTCCCTGAGTTCGGCCCTCGGAACCCATCGAAACAAACCGCCGGGCATCGCCTTAAGAACGGCCGTGCTTGCACCAAGTTGCTCCGCGGCAAAAAGTTCCGGATGGTCCACACTGAACAGGAAATCGGCGAAAATGATGACAACAAGCCTCTCCGCCCAACCCAGTTCCTCTCTCTCGGCAATCTCACCAAACGTCTCCACACGCCCTCGCAATGAGTGTACGGCCAGCGCCGCAACGAGCCCTTCCTTGCTTTGAAAGTGCGCGTACAACGTGCCGACCGAGACGTCCGCCAGCTTGGCGACGTCCGACACATTGAGTGTCAGATAACCGTGCTCCCGCGCGATCTCCTGGGCCGACCGAAGAATCCGTTCCTCTCTTAAGCGCTTTTTCTCGTCGCGGCCGAGTTTCGTGGACGGCATCGCCTTAAACCTCCGCTACTGAAAAATGAATAATATTCGAATAATTTTCACAATTCAACCCCCGATTCGAAAAACGTGGAAAAATCTTTCACGACCATCCCAAATGAAACGTTGCACGAAGGCTTCCATCACGACCGATCGGCATCGCAACCGCCATCCAGGCGTAGGCGGTGCGGGACAAGAGGACGACTGTCGTGTCATCGCAACTTCAGCGAGCTTTTTCCCGCTTTGCAAAATGCGCCCGCCATATGGTATCGGACGACTTTTCGGGTATAATCACGGAGTGTTTCGGTAGCGGTGTCACACCATGTGTAAGAGGAAAAGAAAATGAGATTCGCCAGCGTTCCGAAACCGGCCACGTTGGCTCTGTTCAGCTTCGGCGCGATCGCGCTCATTCGACGGACATGAACGCAGCATTCTCACAACCCCCATTTTTGCGTTCCATTCGATCTTTTTTCGCAGTTGGATTCTGGCTCGCACCGGCGACGATGATGAACGCTGACATCATCCCCTACGAGGCGTGCGGAGAACTTGTGGAAACTGGTGGTGTTGTGAACTGCATCGTGCATGTCGCCGACGACGGGACCATTGTGCGCCCGATCGATTTAGCCGGGGTCCAGATCGGTGATCGCGTCTTTGTTTCCGGAACGATCAACACGAACACGGCCAGTGTATGTAATGGTACGATCGTTCCGACCTTGATAAACGATACAATCGAGCGGTGCGTTGCCGAGTGTGGGCAGTTGGTTGAGGTCGGCGGTTGCCTACGTTTCGATTCCGATCGAGGGGTATCGTTCATATTGGAAAACACCGGCACGTTTGCCGCCGGTGCGCGGGTGTATGTCCACGCGAACGGAACGGACGGAACCGTCCGCTGTCACGGCGAAGACCTGCCGTTCATTCGCAGTAATTTGATTGCGGATTGTTTTGAGCGAACGGGGCGCATTGTCTCACAGTTCGGTTGCCCGAGTTTGCTGACAGCCGATGGATCGCGGTTTGATCTGTTGACATTCGGTCCTTTTGCGGAAGGTGACTTCGTGTCGGTGCAGGGGGCGTTGGACGAGGAGATCAACGGTGGCTGTAGTCAGCCGTTGGTTAACTTCAATTCGATTAAAGAAGCATTCGGCGACGCCGGAACATTGGTAAACGATCCGACGTGCGGCCCTATTTTCGTGGCGGATACGATCGGCATCAAATTTGTTCTCGACAATACCGGTGCGTTTCAAGTGGGTGACCGCGTGGTTGTGACGGGTCAAATCGACAACGAATGCTCGGGTCCCTCCGGTTGCGCAACACCATGTTTGCGCGGAAACAGCATCGGTGCGTTGACGACCGCCTGCGGCTCGATTGATTTTGGCCCGGCTGAATGTCTCGTGTTTACGCCGGATGACGGCAGCGCGTCGTTCGCATTGGAGTTTGCCAATTTCTCGATTCCGGGACCGCTCTTTGTGGCCGGAACGCTGGAGGCGCCGGGGACGCTTTGTGATGACGGCGCGGGCACATCTGTCATGCGGCACAACGTCTTTTTGCCGTGTGTTGACGTTTGTGGCGAATTCCGAACGGGATTTCACTGCACACCGCTGTTTTCCGCGGACGACGGCGAGACATACTGGGCCGACAACCGTGGCCCATACAATGTCGACGATCGAGTGCGGATTCGGGGCGGCCTTCACCCCGGCTGCAATAGCTCGTTTTGTCCGTTTACTTGCCTGCGCGTTCACACGATCGGACCTTGTCAACTTATTGTCGGTGACATCAACGGTGACGGATCGATCGATACGGATGACACAATGCCGTTCATTGAGGTCTTGTTGGAGCTGGACGACGACCCGTTCCGGGTACAGGCATCGGACATGAATATCGACGGCGTTCTCAACGGTCGCGATATCGGTGAATTCGTACTCGTCGTGTTGGGCGTTGGGTGAGATTTGCTCGAAACCGTGCGGCAAATCGCATATTTTTCACAGAGGGCGTCTCGTTCGTTTCCGGATGAGACCAAGTGCCTATTACTTCTTGCGCGAGAGTTTGGCCTGCCATTCGGCAGCCGTTTGCGGGCGATCCCACGCCTCGTAAAGTCGCACGAGCGATTGAATTGCCATGACTTTTATACCAGCATCTTTTTTTGAGTGGATTTCCAGAATTTCATGGGCTTCGAGCAAGGCCTCTTCCGCTTCCTTATACCGACGTTGCGGGACCAGAAGTCGACCGAGGTTGATCAGCGAGGCGATTTGATAGCGACGGCCCTTCGGCAGAAGGCGACGGGAACGCTCCAACGTTTCGCGGTACAACGGCTCTGCCTCGCCCAGTCTCCCTTGAAGAAGGTAGAAATCCGCGAGGTCGTGGATGGATTGCATCACCTCGGGACGATCCTCGCCAAACTGCCGGCGCCGAACAGAAAGCGCCTTGAGAAAACACGGCTCCGCTTCCTCGTAACGGCCCAGCGCTTCGTATAAGCGACCCAACTCAACCACGGTCATCATCGTGCTCGGACGGTCTTCGCCAAGCAGCTGCTCTTTGTTTTTCAGAGTTTCCTTCAGGATTTTCACGGCTTCATCGTAGCGTTTCTGTTTCAGGTAAAGGGTCCCCAATTGGTGCATTGCTTCAAGCGTATGCGAATACTTCTCCTCCAAGACGTGCGGCGCCTCATTCAAAGCATCGCGTAAAATCGGCTCTGCTTTCTCATACTGTTCCTGCCTCATATAGAATGCGGCCAGGGTGTGGGAGGAGATCAAGATAACGGCCGGTTCCTTGCCCTTCCGAGCGAAATTGAGCATGTCGAGCCGTAAGCTTTCGGCCTCGTCAACCCGGCTCTGCTGCTCGAAAACGGCAGCCAATGTGTTCATGGCGTTCAGCGTATAGGCGTGCGTTTCACCCAGGGTTTCCCGTCGCCGGTCTACGACTTCCTGACAAAGTGGTTCGGCTTCGTCGAACCTGAGCTGTTCCAAACGGAGAACCGCCATGGCGTTCATGGATTTGAGGGTGTTTTCATGGGCATCGCCGAGATGTCGCCGATTCAAGTCAAGCGCTGTCTGCAAATGTGGCTCCGCCTGTGCGTCGAGACCGAGCCCGAAATAGGTGCGGCCAATGGTATGGTGCAGCTTGGCGGCGACGATCGGCCGGTCGGTAAACTGCTGCTCGACCGTTCCGGCTGCCCGATCAAGCACCTGTTGGACCGTGACCTCCTTACCCCGTTGTTCGGGCGCTTCCAACATGCTTATCAGGAAATCGGTAACGGCTTGGGATTCGTCGCGCGAGGCGACGGCATCGAGCCGCAATCGTTCCGCGGCGACCCGCTGACGGTGCTCGGCGACGATTCCCACGGCCAACGCCACGAATACCGCCACCATCCCGCCGACCACAGCTTTGTGCCGTTTGGCGAACTTGCGAAGCTGATAGATCGCGCTGGGTGGGCGGGCGACGATCGGCTGGTCACAGAGATAGCGACGGATATCTGCCGCCAATTCCGCCGCCGACTGATAACGACGAGCCTTGTCCTTTTCCAATGCGCCGGCCACGATTGTCTCGATATCACCGCGAAGCCGGGCGTCGATCGAACTCAGCCTGGACGGTTCTTCCTCACGAATGCGTCGAATCGCTTCGGGAATGGAATGGTTGCGAACTTCGTAAGGGACGCGTCCGGCGCTCAACTCGTAGAGAATGACGCCAAGTGAGTAGACGTCCGAGCGTGTGTCCAGCATTCTCGAATCACCGGATACTTGTTCAGGACTCATGTACGGTAAGGTCCCGATGAGCTGGCCGACTTCGGTCTCGAGGGTCGTTCGTTGAATATCACCGTCGGTGGCCCGAGCGACGCCGAAATCGAGAATCTTCGGCTGTACGGAAGAAGGGTTCGAGGGGCCAAGGGGCCGAGGGACCGAGGACGACACCGACGATGGTCTTCCCTGAATCCCTCGATCCCTTGGACCCTCGGCCCCTTCATCCACAACGAGGATGTTGGAGGGCTTCAAGTCTCGGTGAATCACGCCTTTTTGATGTGCGTGATGAACGGCGTCGCAAATTCTTGCGACCAGTTCGAACCGTTGTCGTATGCCAAGCTGTTTTTCCGTCGTATATTTCAACAGGGTTTGACCACGAATGAACTCCATGGCGAAGAAGGGCTGTGGTCCCCGTCCGGTGTCGGCAGTACCGGCTTCGTAGATTTGTGCGATCCCGGGATGTTGGAGCCGCCCCAGCACCTCCGCTTCCAGTTCGAACCGTCGCAACATTTGCTCTGATGCATAGAGCGGCCGAATGATCTTCAACGCCACCGTTCGTTTGGGTTTTTCCTGCTCGGCTTGGTAAACAGTGCCCATGCCACCTTCGGCGATCTTGCGAACGATGGTATAGCCGTCGACGCGTTGCCCGACGTTGAATTCCAGGCAATTCGCCCGGGAGGATTCGGACGTCTTCAGGGTCTGCCCCTCTTTGATGTTGGACGTTTTCAGAAACTCCGGGGGGCGGTCATGTTCTTTAAGCATCGCTTTCACACGTTGCTCAAGCGCCTCATGGTTCACAGACGCCTGCTTCAGAAACGCGCCGCGTTCGGATGGATCGAGTTTGCGAGCGGTTTGAAACAGTTCTTCTGCTCGTTTGAATTCTTCCGGTGTCACAGCTTGGGATCGTCCTTTAATTCGACCGCCAGCCATGCGCGAGCGAATTTCCAGTCATCGGAGACGGTGGCACGCGAGACACCTAGTTCTTGTGCGACATCTTCGTTTCCAAGCCCGCCGTAAAAGCGAAGCTCAACGACCCGCGCTTTGCGTTCGTCGAGCGCCTCCAACTTCTGAAGTGCATCCTCGAACATCAACGCATCGATCATTCCGGCGTCACCGATGGCCAGGGCGGAATCGTCCAGAGTCACGCGACGGTACAGCCCGCCTCTTTTTTGTGCCCGTTGCGCCCGGGCGTGATCAATGAAAAGTCGCCGCATCGCCTTGGCAGCGACACTCATGAAGTGGGCTTGGTCGGTCCATTTCTGTTTGTTTTGCCCCACCAGCCGCAGGTAGGCCTCGTGCACCAAAGCAGTGGGCTGGAGCGTCTGGTTGGCCAGGTTGCCACCAAAGAAGCCGGCCGCGAGATTGCGCAATTCTTCATAGACGAGTGGGAACATTTGCGATGCCGCAGAACGATCGCCGGCGCCCAGGTCGGCAAGCAGACGCGTCACGTTGTGTGCCGAGGAATTCACCGAACACCTAGCGCCAATTTCCCTGCGTACTAACTCCCCTATACGCAATAGCTTATCACCCAAAGCCAAGACCCACAAGAAAAAAACGACAAAGTCCATCAGGCGCTCTGAGCGCCGTTTTCGTGATCTAAGTGGAGGCATGGCAAACACGGTTTTTCGGTTGAGTGGGTTTGACCAGGATGACGGCCCACATTCATGACCTCAATGTTCAGGTGCGATTGCATTCAAAAAAAAACGGAAAGGCAGGATGAATCATGACGAGACGAACTTGCGTATTCACATTGCTGTCGGGTTTGGTCGCTGCAGGATTGTTCGGGTTGGTTTCAAACCCTTTTCAACAAGCTGTGATGGCCGCCCCTGATGAGTCGCCGGACAACATCCGGAATAAGGCGAACTCATTCATCGGCCGTATTGGCCGTGGCAAGCTTTCTCCTTCAAGTAAAGATGTGGGCAGCGCCGAGACGAGAGCCCCGATCCTTGATCCGTCATCGAGCCGGATCAGCTTTCAAGCACTGCTCACCGACGATATGGGTGACCCGTTGCCGGGCCCGACCGTGGATCTCTCCTTTACGATTTACAACAACCTGGACTTGCCGGTCGAGGGGCCGATCGTCATGAACGCCGTGTCGATCAACAACGGCGTGGTCGATGTGTTGGTTCCGGTGACTGCGACCAGTTTCGATGGGACCTTGCGAAAACTGGGCGTGAGCGTCGACGCAGGGCCGGAACTGAGCCCACGAACGGAATTGGCTGCCGTGCCGTATTCGTTTCGAGTCGATCGCGTAGAGAGTGAAGAGCTGACGGACAATGTCGAGCTGGGTGATTCCTCAAACACGGGCACGCTTTCCGTCCTGGGTTCCGGTGGCGTACTCACGGCCTTCATCGACGGTGGGCTCGGTTTGGGTGGGACCATGTTCCTCCGTGATGGAACCGGAACCCCGATGATTTTACTCGAGGGTAGCACCGGCGCAGTCAAAACGGAGAGCAGCTTCGAGATCGTGGATTTCTCCGGCGGAGGAATGCCGGGCCATTTCTTCAAGGCCGGGGGCGGCGCCCAGATCGAAATGTTCGACGGCGCGAATCAGGCCGTCTGGGCCGGTACGTCAGCTTCGGGGGGCGGGTTCTTTAATGCATATCAATCCGGAGGTGGTTTGACCCTTGCCTTGGACGGCAACGACGGCGCGCTGGGCGGCGGTGTGATCACCGGTCGGAACGCAAACGTCTTCACGACGTTCGACATCGACGGGGACGACGGGGGCGATGCGGGATCGAGATTCGCCATGTGGGACGGCGCGACCGAGACTTTTCGTGTGGACGCCAAAACCGGCGGCGGAGCAGGCGGGCCCAGCAACGGTTCAGAACTCACCATGTGGAACGGGTCCAGCGTTGCCACCGTCGAACTCGATTCCGACGATGGAGCCGGCGCTCGGATGACGCTCAGAGACGACAACAATGTGGCAACGGTGATCGCGGATGGTAGCGGCCTCGACGGCGGCGGGAATATCACCCTCTACAACACATCCGGTGATCTGACCGTCAGAATCGACGGCGATAACGGAGACGACGGGTTCTTTAGTTTGACGGACTCGATCGGCACCGTCACCGTCGAATTGGAGTCGGACGACGGAGACAGCGGCCGAATCACGCTCTCAGATCGTACGCAGGACACGATCATTTTGGACGCCAGCGGGCAGGACGGCGGCGGAGCGGGTCTGTTTTACAACAGCAGCGGAGTGCTCACGACTCGGATTGACGGTGACAATGCGAACGATGGCGCGATCTTTCTCTCGAACAACGCCGCGACAGAGACGGTGGCCCTCAACTCCGACGATGGTGCAGGCTCAAGACTGACCTTGCGCGACAACAGCTCGGTGGATACGGTGATTGTCGATGGCAGTGGACTCGGCGGCGGTGGAAACATCACCGTCTACAACAACTCGGGCGATTTGAGAGTCAGGATCGATGGTGACAATGGTGATGCCGGTCTCATCAGCCTGACCAACGCCGCCGGCGTAGAAACGATCACGCTCGACAGTGATTTCGGCGGTGATGGCCGCGTGATCACTCAAGAACTTCAGATTACCGGCGGAAGCGACCTTTCGGAGCAGTTCGACATCAATGCAAAATCAGAAACGCTTCAACCGGGCATGGTCGTCTGCATTGATCCGCAGCGCCCCGGTGAATTGAGAGTCAGCACTCAGGCATACGACTACACGGTGGCCGGCATCATTAGCGGCGCCGGCGGTGTCAAACCGGGTATGCTGATGGGGCAACGAGGGTCAAAGGCGGACGGAGCGCATCCGGTCGCACTGACGGGTCGTGTCTATTGTCTGGCTGACGCATCCAATGGCCCTATCCAACCCGGTGATCTGCTGACAACCTCGAATACGCCCGGCCATTGCATGAAAGTCACGGACCACAACGAGGCGCGCGGTGCGATTCTAGGCAAGGCGATGACTTCCCTGAAAAATGGCAAGGACCTGGTTTTGGTGCTGGTCACGCTTCAGTAACGTCTGATCTGCAGACGCGGTTGTATTGAAAGGAATCAGAGATGAAAACACAGACGCTTCACCGAACGCGCGATCCACTCCGACTTGCAGCCAAACGTTCCAAAGTTCGCGTTGTCCTGTTGATATTGGGCTTGATCCTCGGGGCCGATGCGATCGTAGCACAGGCCGATACGTTTATGGTCGAAATCGACTACATGGGTTCGGACGGCACGCACGACCATCAGCCCAGCCAGCTTGTTTTAGATGCGGTGATCCAAATGTTTGCGTGCCAGGGGCACACCTTAATCATCGATCTGGACGATGAACTGACTCATTACGATGTTCTGGTCGCCGATCCGATGACCAATTGCGGAAACTTCTGGACCTACAGTGACGAGCCCAATACCTACGCCAAGCTTCGAGAAGATAACTTTGACAACGGCGAGGGCTGGCACTATTGCATCTTTGCCCACCAGTATCAGTCGTTGGACAGCAATGACAATTGCGTGACTTCGGGAAGTTCGGGACGGGCCAACGGCGCGGACGCACTCATCGTCACGCTGGGCAACTTCGACGGCGAGACGGGTACGGAATATGTGCAGGCTGCCACACTCGCCCACGAATTGGGGCACAACCTCGGTCTGTCCCACTGCGGGACGATGAATTGCGGTTCCAACGACGATGACGGCAGCCCCGATTACGTCGGCCCCTTCGTCCCGATCATGCCCAGTGTGATGAGTTACACGTTTCAGTTGCGGGGCGTGAGAACGCGGATGTTGGACCTGGGGTTGACCTTCGACGAAGCGCTCTTTAAGGAAATCGACTTTTCCCACGGGCGTCTCTGCTCGCTCGATGAAAACAATCTCAATGAAGTCCGCGGCACGACGATGATCAGCACGGACTGGGATTGCGACGGGATGCTCGAAGCCAATGTGGTCAAGGACATCAACGAAAGTGGTAACTGGTGCGACACGGACGGCAACCTGACCAACAGCATCAGAGATTACGACGAATGGGCGAATATCGAGGACGGTGCGGCCCTGGCCGCAAGCGGCGCCCCGGCCGACCAGGCCAAACTGGAGCAGCGGCGGCAAATGATGCGGAAGATGCGCCCCTGCATTTCCTTCAAGGAATGGCAACAGGTGCAACAAGAGTTTCAATTGCGTGGCGGCGGACCGGCCTTGACGGTCGAATCATGCATCAGCGGTGAGAACGTTTACATCGGCGATTCGGTTTTCTTTGAGGCCGGCACGTGCAGTCTGCCGTTCGATAGCATTCAAGTCGCTCACGACTTCTCACCGTCGAACAGTGTTTTCTATGTTGTGCCAAACACCTATGACGAAGCAGGGAACGTCTTACTCGACAAGCCGGGTAAATATTTCTGCAAAACCGGCAGCGCAATCTTCGAATAGTTTCGTGGAACACAGGTAAGGATAAAGCGCGAGATCAAGCAAACCGAATGGTCTGTGGTTTAGCTGAGAGGATGAACAATGAAAATCATTCGATATTCCGTCGGCACACTATTGTTGTTGGTGACCGTCTCGGCGGTAGGACGGCTCGACGCTGATCAGGCACCGTGCGTCACCGTCTCGACGGGGGCGGAAACCGACGCATTGACCGGCTCCCTTCAAAACGTAGGACAGACGGTCATTGGCCGGGCGGACAACGGTGTCGTGTTCATGCACGCAGGCGCCCTTGCCTGTCTGACCACGGCATCAGTGCCCTGCCTGCTGGGTGACGTCAACAACGACGGACTCATCGACGGGCTGGACATTCAGCCTTTTGCGCTTGTAAAGATCACGGGCATCGGCACACTACAAGAATTGTGTGCATCAAACATCGATGTGCCGGACTTCGTGGCTCTGCTGTTGAGCCAGTAAGCTGACTCCAAGGCGCTTCTTAATTAAAAGAAGCCCGCCACCTGGGACGGGCTTGGAGATTTTGTGCGGAACACCCACTCACTGTTTTAACGTTCGACCTTTACTACGGCACCCTTGTCGCACCCGTCAGCAGGTCGTTCACGAAGTCGGCCACGTCATTCATGTCGAGGACGCCGTTAGTCAGGCGATCGGCACATTGACAGATGGTGCCGATGCCGATCAGACGGTCCGTGAAGTTTTGAATGCCGCGGCCATCGATCAGACCGTTGCCGTTACCGTTGACGCCAGACAGGCGGGCGCCTTCGACTGGCGTCCAAAAGCCGCCATTGATTTCGAAGCCACCGCCGGACATGGAACCGGCATCCGGCTGGCCGCTAGTGCCGGAGAGATCGAAATCCCCGCCGCTGCTGGTTCCGCCGCCGCCGTCGATGGTAAACCGCGTGATTTCGAACTGGCCCAGCGCTGTGCCGGCCATGAGCAACGCGGTAAGCAAAGCCGGAATCGTGAGCATACGCCGGATATAGACATTTCTTCGATTCATGGAATCCTCCTTATCTTTACTTCGCTTTGGCCTGTGCGGCGATCATGGCCTCAAGCGCCGCCAAGCGGGCTCCCAGCGCCGTGATCTGGGCATCCTTCTCCTTGACGATCTGGTGCAGGCCTTGGATGGCGGCCAGAGCGACACCGTCGGCATCAACGGTGGTGATCATCTTTTCGTTCTCGCCGACTTTGAAGGCGGCATACAAGTCCTGGGCCATCGGTCCGATGTGGCGGATGGACTCGTCCTGGCTCTTGTAATTCCAGGCGGAGACGGGAATTTTGCTCAGCCGCTCAAGGACCTCTCGTTCGTCGACGCGCTTGACGTTCTCTTTGACGTTACGGTCGCTTAATGCTGCCCAGGCTCCACCACCGGCGGCGAGTTGCACGCCGGTCACTGAATCACCGGCACCGTTGACCGAACTGACGAAGACGACACCGCCGCCGGCCCTGACCAGGAATTGGTTTGCCGCCGGTACAAAGTTCGCTTCGGTCGCTGATGGAAAGTTCAGGCGGCCGATATTGTCTCCCCAAACGAACATGCCGTCGAAGTTAGCCTTAGCCTGCCGTCCGGCAGCAAAACTCGATTCACCCACGGCTTCATTGGCGACACCACCTGGAACCGTCGACGTCAGACCGCTCGCGACGTTGATGATGCCGCCGCCGACGGTGGATTGAATCCCGCTGGCCGTATTGGTGTGACCTCCACCCACGGTAGATGAGGCTCCGCTGGCGATGTTGGTGGTACCCCCGCCGATGGAAGACTGAATCCCGCTGGCGGTATTGTTGATTCCTCCACCAACCGTTGATGAGGGACCGCTGGCATTATTTTGCCCACCGCCACCGATCGTGGATTGCTTCCCACTGGCGGCATTTAGAAAACCACCAGCGACGGTGGCATGCTGCATACTGGCGGTGTTGGTAGAACC
The DNA here is from genome assembly GCA_022360095.1 of Phycisphaerales bacterium. GTDB lineage: Bacteria > Planctomycetota > Phycisphaerae > UBA1845 > UTPLA1 > JAKSDK01. Next base: position 1,996 of record JAKSDK010001621.1, on the reverse strand, counting down.
ACCGCTGACCGTCGATGTGTTTCCGGTGGCCGTGTTGTTCAAGCCACCACTGACAACAGGGAACAACCCGGATGCCGAGTTGTTCATGGCACCGGCGGCGCCGCCGCCCACAACGACCGCGCCCGCTGACCCGGCTCCGATGCTGTTGTCGTGATGACCGCCGATCAAATTCGGACTGCCGGGAAAACCGGCGTCAGCACTCGCCGTATTCTTCAGCGCGGGGAGAGCGAGGGCATATGGCGATGGGGTCAGCTCTTGCCGCGGCGCCAGCGGTCCTCCCACCGCACAGGGTGACGGACAGCAGACAGAAATCTCCAGCCACCGGCGCTGGCCGCAGAACGCGGGGTCGACACCAAAATCCAACTGAGCGGTGAATATCCCGTCGATCACGGTCACGGTCATCGGGCCATTCGTCGGGCCAATCTGCGACCCGCCGACGGCCATGTCAAACAGTTCGAATTTCAACTCGCAATCCCCCGTTACGGGCAGCCCGCCCTGGCGAAGCTCGCCTTGATAGGTAAACGTCGGGGGGCTTATGATGTCATCCCCCGACACTGACGCGTTTAGCATGCCGAACGCGGCAACCATGAAAACAAACAATCTGCACAGTTTCATTTTCGTGACTCCTTACAAATACGCCATGATTAACAGAGACTGCTGTCTTTAACAGCAGAAACACGCTCTCTTTCCGATTTGTGTAAGACGTGTAGCCTGGTGCCGGAATATTGGCCGACATTTCCTTTATCACACGTCCAACCGTAGTGCCGGGCGCCCGGCTCAGAGGTGGGTACCCGAAACTCAGGAGGCCCTTTCGTGAGTCGTGAGATTTTTATTGGAAATCTGTCGGCCAGAGATTTATTGGCGGTTGGGCGGAAATGGAGACAACGAGTCGGAGGGCCGCCGAAGCGCGTTAGCCGGGTTGGGAAGTCGCCTCATTCGTATCCGGCGCGAGCTTCGCACGCCACTCGGTTGCTTTGGCGTCGTAGCCCTTGTCCGGCTCGGCGCCGTGCCAAGCGTTGTAGAGTTGAACCGATCCTTCCACCACGGATCGCCAGTGCATTCTCCGGCAGGCCTCGGAGCGCTCGCACTGCTTGGCGGCGTCGACCAGCAGCGCTTCGGCCTCGGCGTGACGGCCGAGCGCCAAGAGTGTTTGGGCAAGCCCCATCTGTGGATACAGCGTGTGCGGGTGAGCTGGCGGCAGACCGCGACGGCACATCTCCAGCGCCGCTTCATATTTGGGTAGCGCCTCCGCCGATCGGCCCAGGGAGCGCAGGCAAAGGGCCACGTTGTGCAGGCCCCGTGCCACGTCAGGATGGTCGCCTTCAAAGAGACGTTGATACATCTCCAGGGCCGCTTCAAACCTGGGCAGCGCCTCCTCCGATCGGCCCAAGGATCGCAGGCAAAGGGCCAATTGATTCAGGCTCCCCGCCAAGTGGGGATGGTCGCCTCTAAAGAGACGCTGACACATCGCCAGCGCCGCTTCAAACTTGGGCAGTGCCTCCGCTGATCGGCCTAGCGCTTGCAAGCAAGAGGCCACATTGCTCAGGACCTGCATCACGTGAGGATGATCGCCCTCAAAGAGACGCTGATACATCCCCAGCCCTGCTTCAAGTTTGGGTAGCGCCTCCGCCGACCGTCCCAGGGATTGCAGGCATCCGGCGGTGTAGCTCAGGCTCTCTGCCACGCCAGGATGGTCGCCCTCAAAGAGACGCTGACGCATTGCCAACGCCGCTTCATACTTGGGCAGCGCCTCCGCCGATCGGCCCAGAGAGTCCAGGCAAAGGGCCACGCCGTTCAGGCTCGTCGCCACGTGGGGATGGTCGCCTTCAAAGAGACGCTGACGCATCGCCAGCGCCGCTTCATACTTGGGCAGCGCCTCCGCCGATCGGCCCAGGGAACTCAGGCAAAAGGCCACGCTGCCCAGGCTCGTCGCCACGTCGGGATGATCGCCCTCAAAGAGACGCTGAGACATCTCCAGCGCCGCTTCAAACTTCGG
>JAKSDK010000282.1 GCA_022360095.1 Phycisphaerales bacterium | reverse complement strand
CGCTTTCCGGCAGGACACAGGACTTTTCGCATTTCCCGCAGCCCGTGCAGGCATCGGCATGAACGGTCGGCATGAAGAGCGCGTGATGACCGGAGCGCTTGTTGTGTTCGGGCTCCAGCGTGATGGCTTTATCGATCACCGGGCAGACCCGGTAGCAGACGTCGCAACGGAGCCCGAGGGCATTGAGGCAATGTTCTTCGTCGATCAGAACCGCAACACCCATGTCGGCATCGTCGATATTCGTCAGGTTTTTATCGAGTGCACCGGTCGGGCAGGCCGCAACGCACGGAATGTCTTCGCACATCTCGCAAGGTATTTCCCGGGCGGTAAAAAAAGGCGTGCCCGTTGCGGCGCCATCTACGCCCAATTCGGCAAGGGTGAGCGTATCGTACGGGCAATCCCGCACGCACAGACCGCAGCGGATGCAGGCGGCGAGAAAATCGCCTTCCGGCAGGGCGCCGGGCGGGCGGATGGCCTGAGCGGGCAGGCTGCGCGCGTCCGATATCAGCTTCGTCAATGCAAATCCGGCCAATGCGCAACCCGCAGCCGCTCGAGCCGCGTCCTTCAGGAAACGGCGCCGATCAGGCTTTTGCGGGTTACGGTTGGTGGGCATGGCTCACATTCCTGCTATGCGCGTTCGACTTTGCAGGCGCATTTTTTGAAATCGGTCTCCTTGGAGATCGGGCAGGTCGCATCGAGGGTCAGCTTGTTTGTCAGCTGGCCTTCATCGAACCAGGGCATGAACACGACGCCTTCGGGCATCTTGTTGCGCCCCCGGGTTTCAAGTCGGCTCAACACCCTGCCTCTGCGCGTGGAGAGCTCGATTTCCTGCCCCCGTCGCAGACCGCGCTTTTTGGCATCGTCCGGATGCATGAAGACGAGGGCGGCGGGGAATGACCGGTGCAGTTCAGGCACACGTCGCGTCATCGATCCCGAATGCCAGTGCTCCAGCACCCGACCGGTTACGAGCCACAGATCGTAATCGGCATCGGGGCTTTCAGCCGCCGGCTCGTAAGGCGCGAAGATGATGTTCGCACGACCATCCTTCTTGCCGTAAAATCTGACACCTTCACCTTCTTTTACATAAGGGTCATACCCCTCCCGGAAGCGGTAAAGAGTCTCCTTGCCGTCAACAACCGGCCAGCGCAGGCCGCGGGATTTGTGGTAGGTATGGAAGTCGGCCAGGTCATGGGCATGACCGCGTCCGAATTCGGCATATTCCTCAAACAGTCCTTTCTGGACATAGAAGCCGAAATGCTCGCTTTCGTCGTTTTCAAATCCGTCATTGACTTCCGAGACGGGGAATTTATCGACCGTG
>JAKSDK010001138.1 GCA_022360095.1 Phycisphaerales bacterium | reverse complement strand
GAAGCCGGATTGCTTTTGTTGGGTAATGGCCAAATCCGGTTATTCTCACCAAAAATCGCAAATACGTACTGGAAATTTAAACCAAATGTATGGTTGCCAAATAGGTATTGTATGCTTGCATGATACCAAGCTGAGCAACAAGCCCAAGTAACTAGCGCTTATGCTCAACGACTTCTGGGTGAGCGTTCCTCCATTTTGTCCTTTTTCCGCCGAGAAATTCGTGTGGGTACCACAGGCAGCCCAAAGATTGAGAAAAGTCGAACTCCAGCAGTAATTCCTGAACTGGGTAACCTTAATCGCTGGCTAAAAGCCAACAGTTCACGTTCTGAGCTGATGATAATAGGGTCAATACAGAGATTTGATCCTCAAAGTGGCGAGATTGATATTGAAAAATTATATGGGGATCAACAAGAGAATTTATGAAATTAATACTTGGGACTTACCATCGATGATCGGTTCACCTGGTCGGAACTTTTTGAGGAAATATCCGGGAAAGTTTCTTCAGCTAGTGACCCCTTTAAAGGCAATTCCCGTTCATTTCTACAGATACTGTGTAACAGATCTACACTGTCACTGCGTAACACCTAAATGACAGCTAAATATACACTTCAATTAATCACTGCAGTCCTGTATATGACTGTATGAGAAAGCCGTTGATCAACAAAGCTGAAGAAAGTACAAATTCGTACTTCAGCGTGTGCACGGGTCCATCTAAACAAGCTGAAGTAAGGGAAGCTATCGTCTTCCCGCTAAAACAAGTGAGCTGTGGTCACACTACAGACTTTTTACCTAGGTAAACACGACTTGTTGACAGTTTACCTAGGGAAACTTGATTTTGTAAGTGTGACCGATTTTTCCCTAAGTAACTTACCTTGGGGAAATGTTATCGTCTGGGACTTGGATATGTCTCGAAAACAATAGAGTTTACCTTGACAGTTACCCCAAAGCAATAGCTAGGGAAAAATGAAATACCAAGGTTGCTAGCCAATAGACGCTTATCGCCGAAGGTCTTGATGACAG
>JAKSDK010000020.1 GCA_022360095.1 Phycisphaerales bacterium | reverse complement strand
GATGTCCTTCAAATTTTGCATGAGTCACTGACTAAGCTGATTGGAGAAATGGTTCGGTGATAGTGTAACTATAAACAGAAATTGTATTATATTGCAGATTTCAGTAAAACAGAAGAACAACAGTGGGGTTAAAGTGTGCTCGTGAAATATATTTTTGGGAAGATACATGTATAACTACCGGTGCGGAACAGAGCATCGGGAAAAAATGGTTCAGTGTATTTCTAGATTTGCATAAATAACTTTCCCCCAAAAAACACTGAGTTCTGATTAAGAACAGTGAATTCTATGACCAGCAGCTACCTTTTTAAAAACATTCTATTAATTGGCACCTCTATAAAACACACACCTTTTCGAAAACGGATACCTAGAGTTAGTCCCTGCCCTTTGATTCTATATACTAGATTTCTTTCTCTGTTCTACAGAACAGATCCTCTGTACTAGTAGGCTCCCTTTTGCAGACTCAGTTCTGGGTTTGGGGACATAACAATTTAACTCAGAATTTCCCAGTAAGATTGTGGGAGTGTACATTTGAGGTGTTGGTAAGGATCCGCCTCAGATATTATAGGGAAAGATCATTATGGATTTTATACATTGTCACAGCCAAATGTTTAAGTCTTACATATTCTAACTTTTCCCAGCCAAGCTCATCCAACAAAACACTTTACAGAGCGATTGTTAAGATGAAAAATTGTATTTTACCGACAGTGGCTATATTAGAGTCCCTAATGAACAAGTTTCTTTCCAAGAGCGACAACGCCAGTTGCGATCAATATCATAGAGGTCAATGGTAATGAAAAATAAATTTTCGAGAATTAATATGTAAAATTTCATATATTTAAAATGTAGGAGAAGAGAATGCAGCGTCTGAAAAAAATATTCAGGTTTGAACAAGTTTTGAACCCATGACTTCTGCGATACAGGTGCAGTGTAGGCTGTACTCAGACGGAAGTGTTTCTTAAGAATAAGACGGGTTTGGATATTAGAGACGCGTCTATAAAGCCCAGTTTCGATAGCCGTTCCGATAT
>JAKSDK010000662.1 GCA_022360095.1 Phycisphaerales bacterium | reverse complement strand
ACAACTACGACTACTAAATTTACAAACACTCGATAATAAGCATTCCTATAAACCATACAAATACAAATACAACTGGTATTCTGCGAAAAAAAAAACTATGTGGTTTATTGGTGTTGAAGTAGCGCAAGAGACGGGTGCACCCCCTCCTAAAAAAAATCCTGGATCCGCCCCTGCGATCATTTCTCCAAGCTGCTACGGTGTAACAACCACATCAAAAATCGCAGGAATCGTTACCTACGGTCTGATCCTTGTTGTTTCACTGGTCGGAAATACTCTCATTGTAGTAATCGTTTATAAAACGCCAGCCTTAAGAAAGCCGATCAACTATTTCATCGCAAACATGGCCATTTCCGATCTGCAGTATTCAATATTCTGGCTACCTTGGCGCATGTCAGATTTGTACACGAACTCCTTGATCATCGGTGGTGAATTTGGCCAGGCTCTGTGTAGGTTTGTGCCTTTCTTTAGTAACGTTTCCACTGAAGTGTCCATTCAAAATCTGATTCTGATGGCAGTGGACCGATTTGAAGTCGTGGTATTCCCACTCCGTCCCCCACTCTTCAGATCCAAGTTGTGTCCGTTCATCATTCTAGCCACGTGGGTCATTGCAGTAGCTGTCAATTCACCGTTCTTGCTCGCTTACCAACTCGTTGAATACTCAGGGACAAAACAATGTGTACTGAGGTGGGAGAAAGAATTCGGCAAGTCCTCGTCCTATGCTGACTACTTGCTGGCACTGTACATTCTGTTTATATACATCTCTGTGATGTTGTTAGCCATTCTTTACTCCATCATTCTCATTAAGATGAAAACACGGGTACACCCAGGTGAACAGTCAATTAACACTCAGCAACAGCGGAACAGACGAAACGGACGCGTGTTTCGAATGTCTGTTGCTATCGTCTTAGTGTTTATGATTTGCTTTTTGCCTTTAACTACTAACGTTTTAATCCTACAGTATGGGGGCGGTTTTAGACATTTTTCTTGTGGTTTCTTGCTGTACGTGTTTGTTACCAGTTACATGGCAAGCGCGTACGGGGCTATTAACCCGATTATCTGCTTTATTTTTAGTAGCAATTTTCGACAGGGTCTCAAAAGACTCATCAACAGCCATTCTGTTGCTGTGCAGCAGTGACCGTCAAAAATGTCAGTGCTTGTTATCAGTCAATCAAGCCTCGTGTAAAACTCCTTAAAGTAAACTGTTGGTGCACTGACTGTAATAATCCTTTGAGTCTTCTTTTGCTAAGTCTTACTTTTTGATTATTTTAACAGTTTATAAGAGCATACGTACAGGAAAGAACCATTAATTTAACTACAAGGTTTAATAAGAACCATGAGTCTACTTAATTTAAATCAGATAGTTATTTTTTAGTGCTGCATATTTTTTTAAATAGTTTATCTTAGGCTTTTTTTTGCCATTTGAATCGCGGTACTTACAAGAATGAAACGAAAAGAATATATTTTTTGCTTACCTAGCTGTTACATTTGAACCATCTTTTATTGACAATAGTGCCGTGTTATTTAAATTTACAGTTGGCGAACCATGCTGCTTGTACATGAGGTTAAAATTTATCTAAGGTTAAATGAAAAGAAAAATGTGACAAAGCTGTCTTCACCGACGCGGAAAGCTATTTGGCATAGTATGAACACCTATCCGATGTGTGACTCTCCACTTTATTGGCGCGACGCAGCTTTCGCTTCGTTACAGAAATCGCGCCGAAATCACCCTTCCTATGTGGGAACAGAAGCCCTATCCACTACGCTTTTGTGCCGCCGCAAACCTCGGCTATCCAGTACAGTGTGAGCTTAGCCTAAATCATAATATTCAGAGCTTGTATGGTAAATTAAAGTTAAAATAATTAATAAATAGACTTACATAGTTGCAAGCGCAACTACAACTTACGGTGGGAGCGCCAGAAAGTACAATTTAAGCAACAGAAAACGTTTTCCGTGTTTGCATAGCCGGATATAAACACGAGAGGGGTTGGCCGCTTGGGCGAATTCTAGGCAGTTATGCAAACCCGCGACTTCGCCTCGGGGTTGCATAACTGTCTCGAATTCGCCCAACCCTTCTCGTGTTTATATCAGGCTATGCAAACACAGTAAAAAAGTTTTCTATTCTTTTTTTATAAGAAAGTTTCCATATAACGCGCGCTCTGATTGGTTGAAACAGCGTACTTTATCAGAGAATAAAGTACAGGTAAATGACATTAAGCTGGCTTTCAAATTTTT
>JAKSDK010001548.1 GCA_022360095.1 Phycisphaerales bacterium | reverse complement strand
TGCATAACTGTCTCGAATTCTCCCAACCCCTCGAGTGTTTATATCAGTCTATTCAAACACAGGAAACAAGTTTCCTATTACTTAAATATTGCTTTTTTCAGAAAAATACTGTTACTTTGCCGTTTACAAGCAATTTATTTGTCAACGTTAAGTTTCACAGTGCATAAGGAAATGTACCGAAGTTTACGCGAATTAGCGCCGCGGCGCTTATTAACTTTTTTCTCTAAAACGCGGTGCTTATTTGAGAGCGGAGCTTAATACCATAGCAATACCGCTTAGTACCGTATTTACACGAATAAGCGCCGCGGCGCTAATTGACTCCCCCACCCCCTAAATGCGGCGCTTATTTGAGGGCGGGGCTTATTCGAGTAATTACTGTAATTGGCAGCTTAAGAGTTTATTACATTTAGGACAAATTGTTATTACATTTACGCGTTTATTACATTTAGGACTGTTTTTTACATTTAGGCCTTCTAAATGGGATACTGCAATGTGTTCCGTAGAGCTTACACTGTTTTTAGGAGGGCTGTTGAGTGAGTAGAAGAAGAAGGGCTTTTATTTACCAGACATTAATACACATCTTGCTGCTCAAGAGTCACTATAGTTATTGAAAGGTATTTTCATATCCCCAGGTGATCACAGTTTTGTTGAATGCACTGCTGAGCGGCGAGGCCGCGAGAAAAATAAAAACCGTATGCCCGGATTCTTGGTCTTTTCAACTGCCGTCCCCTTCAACTCATTATGACATCCTGTTGACAACTTGCTTGGTTTCAGTTTTCTCAGCCAATCAGAAATAAAGTGTTGACAGGCTAAACACGACTTAAAACCTCGTGATAATGTATAGTAAAGCGTGGCCTCTGAGTTTGCTTGAACAAGCACAGGTTTTTCTTCTATTTTATCTCGCGCCTAGGTAACTACACTGCATTCGAAACGTGACTGAGTAGATCTTATTTTTTCCGCACTGTCTTACATTTATTTAGAGGTCATGAAGCCGGTTTGTTTCGTCCATACCAATTACTAATTATTTCCTGAGGTTGATGCTTCAGTGTAGGTCTTTCTGATCGGATTTGTTGTCGCAGTTGTAAAGTACTCATTTCTTTGACCACTCTTAAAGTTGAAAGCTTTTTATTTTAAAATTACGGCTAAATAGAGCATACGGACTACTCAAAACTTGCAGGCGGTTTTTCGTTGCTCCCACCCCAATCTCCTCGCGGTTTCTCTGCCCTCACCCGCTAGCCTCCCAAGCACGCCCAGCCGAATACGGAAAAAAAAATCGGAAGAAGCTAGTTGTCAAAATAGTTAGATATTATTTAATTGAGTGGAATAACATGAGATGAGTAGAAATATATTACAGTAGTTTGATAATTTTCTTTTCTAGTAAACAATTTGCGTTCGTTTACGTACGAACCGCAAAAGGGACAAAGTCCATCATTGTATGTGTGCATGAGTTGTTTTTATAATCCTGCTTACTAGATTACTTAGCAATTAATGAATGAGGCTGA
>JAKSDK010001860.1 GCA_022360095.1 Phycisphaerales bacterium | reverse complement strand
TGGCCTCATTTGAAAGTGAGGGTTTTTGGAACTCGGAAGTGGCCTATTGGCAATCTCAGTGCAAGGTGCTATGTCCATCCACAGAAGGTGAGAAAAAAACTGAGGCCCGAATAGAAGTAAAGTAAGTAAGTAATCAGTTTAATAACAGGGTTTCCACATTACGGCTCTTCAACTGTTACTTATAAAGAAAATAATAGAACAAATAACGATTAAAAGAGAAAGTATTTACAATGGTCGTATGGATAAAACTTAAAGTACAATTAAGATAAGCTGGCCTGTGCCTGGTTCTTTAACTAAAATACATTAAAATAGCCAAACTTCTTACGATTATAAGGAAGGTTATTAAAAAGGGTAGCCGCAGTGCGCTGGAAGGTTTTTTTTTTCAGAGGAACTTGTAATCTTACAGAGCCCGAAGAGCGCACACTTCTACATATAGAGACTCTCTGTAAGTTTAAATATGAAGGCCACTGCTTAGCGTGCCCTTCTCTATTCCACTGGGAGCCAGTTCAGCTTTAAAATGTCTCCAATATCATTTACGTATCTGCCATAAACAAACCTTGCGGCAGCAAGTTCAATTTTGTGATGATTTTTGCAGGCATATCATTGTGATTAAAAAACTGGTTTCCTTTTACACTACTACACACTTACTGTCCGTAGACAGCAAATGACGTGACAAATCCCCTTTTATAAACTATACCAAAAACTTGTCACAATTCGTCTTTTGTTCGAACGAATGACTTTTCGTGATGCACTTTATTCTTAATTTGTTTTAGGGTTGAATTAATTTTTAGCTTCTGAGGGAGAACGCGTACGAGAGTATGGGAGTGTTAAAGTGTAGGGTTAACGAGGTGTAATAGCCGGGACCGCCGAGCGTTCTCACGTAACCCGGGGATTACTCACATATAAGCTATATAGGTATGTGCGGTACAAAAGGGTATGGTTTATAATCCCTCTTGGTCTGACATCAGGTATAGATTATAACCGTTAGAAGTGATGTAAAGATTTATATCAAGAAACTTACTCTTTTGTTCTGCCAATTCATGCGAGTCATCTGCAAAATACACAAGAATACAACCATTGCAGGACGTTAAAAATTACATTCGATCTAATTTTGCTAATAGAGACGGCCTACGTTTCTTACGTTTCAGAGGCGATTGTAACCTCGAGGAAAGCGTGGAGCTTAGATCAAGCGCAAAAGGAGAGAAGATAATGAAGACAAAGTCGGTTCTATGGGTTATTGAAACCCAGCATGCTTATTATCAGGCACAACTCATGCCAATGCACTATTCTGCCGCTCAGAGCCTTTACTGAACTTTATTAGATCAAAGTTTCAGACATGATTTTAGAGCAAATGCGCATTTTTAAAATAAGATCTTAAGATGTCCTTCAAGTTGGCAAATCAAGCGAGCAAAGGGAAGAACAGGACAGACCAGAAACATTCCAGAGGATATTTAATCAAAACAGCGCCTGATGAAGGAACAAGAGTATACCAGAGCTAGCGTATCTACTCATCGCGTGAAACGAGTGTTAGCACACAATACTTGACGAAGAGAGGAAATCATAGGTGGGGCGGAAATCAATATAGAAGTGAGAAGAAAACCTTCCGTTTTTATGAACAAGATTTGTTCATCACATTCCACGGACCACGGGAGAGGAGGAGCGTCATCATCTGTAAATTGACCTGTCGATTCGTAAAGATAAGAAAGGAAGATAAAGGCGCACACAGTAAAAACAATGAGAAAGAAGTTTAGATGTTGATTTAGAGCAATTTAACCACACTGGCATGACAAGGATAATAAAACAGCGCTAGGTTCCGATTTAAGTGTTGCCTCGAGAGAGATTCTAGGGGAGGTCACTACCAGAAGATAGTATCTCTCTAGTGGCTGTTTTA
>JAKSDK010000136.1 GCA_022360095.1 Phycisphaerales bacterium | reverse complement strand
CTCTACGACTGCAAAACGTCCACGCCAAGACGACTCAGGTAGGAAGACTCTTTTGCAATACCAAAATAACATTTTGTATAAATTAAATGATAAGTACTATGTAAATTTCCTTTGCAAAGCATAATAGATAGTAGGATATGTTGAAAAGGTGCTTTATCGGCCTTTGTTTACAGCAATACCTATACTGAATATAATAGAGGTCACACATTTTTAAACACTTATTTTGTCCTTAAAACGGTAAGGTCCGATATCAGGGACATTTGAAAGAGGACGTATCGTGTGACTTACATCGACACTGTTCCCCTTTACTAGTATATACCGCGGTAAGGTTCGGGGTCACAAAATCATTTCAGGGTAACAAATGGAGGTTTCAAACAACGTATTTACCGGTAAATAAAAGCTGCTGATTGCAAAAGCATTATTGAATCGGAAAATAACGTATAAAAACAGAAGCTACGAACTGATAGTATTTCAGTAGATTTAGAGAAGTCTTTGTAGATATATTGCCCGAAGGCCTAGACTAAGGGTTAAATCGGAGGGGTTTTCTAAAAATAATAATAATAATAATGATAATAATAATAATAATAATAATTTAATTGTAAATTAGCTGCCATGTTTCTCGAGTAAAAAATGGGACTTTGGCAAATGTCCGGGGTAACTTCAGAAAATTGTTATTTACAATTACCTTTAATTTTTCATATATTCCGTGTGAGTGTCACCATTTTGTTTTGTAATCGGAGCTGAATTTGCCGTAATTTTTGGTGGTGGTAAGTTCACAATAAATAGAATGAATCGTAACTTTTATTTTGACCCCATTAAAATTCTATTTAGATAGATGTATACCTTTTTTCTTTCTTTCAGAACGAAAAACCAAGAAAACAAAGTCGACCTCTATCGAAAAAAGGCAGTCAACTCAGAGTTCTAGTTGGCAGCAAGAGCCAAGATCTATCACCGATCTCCCTGAAGCACAACAAAGTCTCGCTCCCGAATACCGCAACCACTGGCATCAAATACGCACTCGTTTTAGCCGCAAAAATCGCCTTTTAGACTGGTACAATTACCGCCTGTCCT
>JAKSDK010000315.1 GCA_022360095.1 Phycisphaerales bacterium | reverse complement strand
TGGAAGAAAGCTAAAGCTCCGAAAGGCTGTCAAGAAGGAGCCATTCAGCCAGTTTTTGGAAGGAGAAACCTCGTTACCATTACAAAGTCGAGCTGTTATGGCACAAACACCCCACCTACAGTACATGTTCAGACAGCACAAGCTTCACACACTTGAGTAGTAATAGTGGTCACTTCATCACACAGCCAATCGGAATCGAGTATTTAGGTCACGTGACAGCTCTCGACCAATCAGAAGGCAGCATTTCATGACGTCATAAAATGTCCTGAAAATTAGATGGTACTTCATGTAAGAGTCACGAAAAATGTCTGAGAATGATGCGATTGCTGTGACGTCATGACAGGTGAAGGGTGATTGCCTACTAGCAGAAGTGGTCTCACACCCTATGACGTCACACGCTAACCCTATGACATCACAGGGTCACGTGACCCATCTTCTAACTGCTCCCCAGACCTCGGAAGTGACCGCGCGACCAGAAATCAACCCCTCAACTAGTCCCCAGACCACGGAAGTGACTGTGACCGGAAATGACTTTACAACCGGAAGTCACTCCCTAGTCCACCGGAAGTGACTTCACAACCGGAAGTGACTCCCCAGTCCACCGGAAGTGACTTTACAACCGGAAGTCACTCCCTAGTCCACCGGAAGTGACTTCACAACCAGAAGTCACTGCCCAGTCCACCGGAAGTGACCGTGCGACCGGAAGTCAACCTCTCAACTAGTCCCCAGGTCCTGAAAGTGACCACGCAACCGAAAGTTGAGAAATGATACCCCTTGTGCTCTATTGCACAATGGAATAACTGGCCTTTATATTTGTGTCGGATGTTGTACGCTCACCCTTGTGGTACTTCTTTGTGACAATTTGCAACAACGTATGCGCATAAAGTAACATTGATCATTGTCATGTACAGTGCCACCGGAAGTCAACAAAGCAACCTATGAGATTGCTTTTGACGTCACCAAGTCACGTGACTTATCCCCAGGTCCCCGGAAGTGACCGGAAGTCAAGAAAATAACACGCTGTATGACCGATAAAAATCACTTTTTGATTTACTACAATTTCCATGTCGTGCTTGGGTTACATCCGTAATTTATAATTGCAGCATGAGTTGCACTTCCGACCCAAATCCTTTAGAAGCCAATTTTTTTCTGCAATTCGTCTTGCTTTGGTTGTATAGGTTTATCAAGTTACTCAATTTCTTCTGCTGGAATCGTGAGGACTGAGTTCAGTTTGGCACTCTTGTAGAACACGTTGAGCAAAGTTCAAAACCTTGGTTGAGCTGTTTGAACTTAACGAGACAAGGATTGCAGAGGAATTTTTCTTGAGTACGAGATAATCGGTGATTTTGTTCGAGATATTGCGCCTTTGTGAAATCCAGTTGACGTTGTAGGTTTTGCAGTTGTTGGTTTTGTTCTTGTATGATTTGAACCAGATTAGCCATAGTTGTTTTATATTCTTTGCATTTGCGACATCTTTTTATCAGTAAAGACAGTGAGAAACATCTTTCAATACTTTCCATGATGCTTTTCCTCCACGTTGTCTCATCAGCAACTTTTTTGTTGTTTGCGGTGGTTATTGAACCTTCGGGACTTGACTCCACGCTTTGGTCCACAATTGATCAATTA
>JAKSDK010000449.1 GCA_022360095.1 Phycisphaerales bacterium | reverse complement strand
GGCGGCAACGCGCAGCGTTGATGATGACTGATAGGCATACGGTCATAATCAGCCATCTGGGACACAAGGGGCACGGGGGCGCTGACATCGATGGCGAGGTGGCCTATTTTCCGTACACGTTGCCCGGCGAGCAGATCGAGATTTCGAGTCAGTCCGATGGTGGCTGGTGCGTTGACCACATCGCTGTTGAAAGTCCGGCGCGCCAGAAGCCGGTGTGTGCTCATTTCGGTTCCTGCGGCGGCTGCACGCTGCAGCATTTAAGGACTACCGACTATCTTGAATGGAAGCGCGCGACCCTCAAGGAAACACTGGCGCAGCGTGGCTTGACCGACGTGACCATCGATCCAATCTTCGAGATTCCGCCCCGGTCACGGCGCCGCTTGGTGTTGACGGCGGAAAAACGAAAAAGTGCATTGCGTTTGGGGTTCAACCGTTATCGCAGCCGTGCGGTGGAAGACATATCGGAATGTCCGGTTGCACTGCCCGAAATCGAAGCCCTGTTTCCGGGGCTTCGTGCACTTCTTAATGCAGGGCTCGGATCAACGGGCGCTGCCCGCGTGACGGTCAACCAAACCGACACCGGCGCCGACGTGCTGGTGGAAGTACAACGCAGAGCGGCGCTCGATCAAAAGCGTGCATCGGCGCTTGCCCAATCGGCAGGGCAAGCGAAGATCGCGCGCCTCACTTGGAATGACGAGCTTATTTTTCAGCGGTATGCGCCCCAAATTTCGATTGGAAGCGCCACTGTCGTGCCGCCGCCGGGTGCATTCCTGCAAGCGACAAAGGAAGCGCAAGACTTTCTGATCGGCCGAGTAAGCGGTGCGTTGAATGACGCAAGCGGCGTGATCGATCTCTTCTGCGGCATTGGAACGTTTTCATTGCCGCTGACCGGTGTGAAAAGCGTGCTGGCGCTGGACTCCCATGAGGGCATGGTTGGCGCACTCAATGCGGCCGCAAAAAGCATCGGGGCTTCGGATAGGCTGACCGCACAGCGGCGCGATTTATTCCGCCGTCCGCTTCAAGCGGAAGAGATGAAGAAATTCGACGCAGCCATCCTCGACCCGCCGCGCGCGGGTGCGTCGGCGCAAACTGAACAACTCTCGCGGTCGGGTTTAAGCAAGATCGTTTATGTGTCCTGCAATCCTGCGACTTTTGCCCGTGATGCACGAATTTTGGTTAACGCGGGATTTCACATGGGAACCGTTCAGCCCATTGATCAATTTTTGTGGTCCCCTCATACTGAACT
>JAKSDK010000815.1 GCA_022360095.1 Phycisphaerales bacterium | reverse complement strand
GGCTGTTCTGAAAAAAAATATCAATTGTAAACTAAAGCTACAACGCAAAGGATTGTCCTAAAATAATTTGGGGGCGTACGTGTACTTAAATTTCTCCAGAGGCTTGCTTTAGATTTTCCATATATTTGTCTGTAATTTTCCCGAGACTTTAATTTCTTACAGACAAACGTGTAGAAAATTTTAAAAAGTGGTTCTAGGTCTTCTAGTGCAATTAACGCCCTCAATTTTTTTCAGGAGAATCCTTAGGAGTGAAGCTTTAGTTTACAAATAATATTTTTGTCAGAACAGACGTTCTACGGAAATTATTCGACATTAGATTCTCACACAATCACTGTAACTTCTCAGGCGTTTGCCTAGTCGTCAAGATGGCGTCGAAAACCGTGACAAGGTCCATTACAAAAAGGTTTTTTTGCCATGCGCATAGAAAATGGTGGTGCACAGATGTGAGTTCAAGCATATAGAGGTGCAGTGTAGTTGGAGAGATGCCAACCTCTGGAGGTCTAAAATCTGGAGACTCTCTTCTTCAATACCCCCCTGGAATTTCAATGGACCCCCAGCACCCCCCAAACCCCACTCTTACATGAAGTACATATTATCAAAATTCGCAATCATCATTTTGATGCTAGAAATAATCTTTGTCAGTGACTAAATCAGTGCAAAATGCCCCAGAAACCATAGTACAAATAAGAAAAATTCAAGTTTTTGGCTAAAAATGGGCTAAATCTCAACCTATGTCATAGAAAAGCTCAAAAGATGATTTTATCCGGGAGATATGGTGACCAGTACAGGAGAGAGAGGGAGATCGGTGCCGTATCCAGGATAATCCGGGAGAGTTGGCATTTATGTTAAGTTGACGTTTTAAAGCTGTTTAAGAATAGATCTGTCGAAGATGTATTTGCCTTCTTACCTACTGGATGTAGAAATTCTTGATAATTCCAACTCTTGCTGAGGATTTGGACATTTCTGGTTGATTATAAGGTTTTATATATCTTGGAGCTGGGTAGTCTGTTCCAGGCTCTCAGAGAGAAAGGATGATGCGTAAGTGAAGGGCACACGAAAATGTTATTGTGATCTGTTTTTCCTGTTCCCATCTCTTCCCACATCTCCACGATCTGATCGCATGAACACCTGGAACAGGCTTGAGCTGCGGGGCTTTGGTCCTTGTGTGTCCACTGGAGTTATCGAAATGGTACCCATAAACTTAATCATTTTCGTGCTCGAGGATAGACCATATCATGGTTATGAACTGAGCAACCCGAGCCTCTGAGTGAAGGTGAGGCTGAGATTGACCTTGTTTTGATACCAACCTCTTTCCTTTTCTTATGAAAATCATACTAAAAAATACAAGTTAGCATAAGAATACATGTATAACATGGATTAACATGACAAAGGAGGGTTGTATTAAAGGCCTGGACTCCAGCCTCGTTTGCACCCTTAATTAACTGTAAAAGTGGATTTCAATTCCGACATCACTGTACCACGCGCAGCGATGTTTTTTATCTTTGACATGTCACACAAAAACCTGTTTGGTGAGGTGGAAGTGAGGTTTGAAGCATTTATATACCTGTTTTCTGTTGTGAAAGGAAAATGTCTGCAACAATCAACACTTTGAGTACATAAATTAGTGCTGTCACTCCTTCTATTTCAGAGAACTAAATCATTAATGTAAAATAACTTGAACTTAATTGCGGTCTCCATAGACTGAAAAATTTAATATTTTTTAACTCTCATCACCTAGTGGCAGAGATAGTTTGAAATCAGATTTAGAACTAATTTGCCCCTTTATGCCATCTATGTTAAGGATCACTGATGCTACTGAAATTGCATATAATCTTTGTCTTTCCAAGGAAAATTTTCGACCGATAGTTTCTAGACCTTAAACGTTGTTAAAACAGTTGTAATACCTACACAGTAGGTTTTTGCTGACATATGCTTTTGTGGTTTTAGTCCATTGATGTATATTGTTAGGATTCCGCCTGATTCCAGTGCACTTGATACTTAATCTGGGTACTGAAGATTGTAATTTGTATTTTTCGTTCTTTACTTTTCATTTTGATTTCACAGGTGGCAAAGGTGTAGGAAAGTCCAGCTTAGTTCGACGATTTCTTCTAGGAGAATTTAGTGAAGATTACCATGGAGGAAGTCAAAGTAAGTCGCTTTTGTTCTACTTTTTCTGAGCTATTAGATAATCATGAAGTGTTTCTGTGTTAACATAATTTTGCTGCTTCACTCATGCAGTTTATTCCATCTACCTTTAGTTTTTTGGGAAAAGGCTTCACTTCCATGTGTGGACAGCTACAGGCACCAT
>JAKSDK010000793.1 GCA_022360095.1 Phycisphaerales bacterium | reverse complement strand
GCCGATAACTCAAATTCCCCGCTTAAACTCGAACTGTTTTTCGTTTCGCTTTGGAGTTCGAGTTACCGGGATTCTACTGTACTGCAATTACATCGATCGAAGTAATTGCAGTTCGATGTACTTTTTAGTACTAGACAATATTGACCTTTTATTGGGCAGTTAAGATGATATGGCTTAAGTCTTATTATCCACGTTTTTTTCTTGAACTGTGACGCCATGTCGATTTAGAGTTTTCTCAGCGGCTTTGGGGAGTTATTTGTCGACTAAATTTACTAAATTTATCTTCTAAAAAAGAATTTGTTTCATATTCAATGGTACCGTGTCACCCACTAGTTAACATAGTGACTCTCAACAAGGAAAGAAAAAGAAAACAACAACAACCAAAAAAAAAAAAAAACAGAGTTATGAATCGACTATTCCCCAACCGACCGCGGACCAAATTAACCAGCTGTAAGAATGACCGAGGAATTGAAAGAATTTGGGAGTAGCAAGAACAACCTTTGGCCAGGGAGGGATTTTACACTCAGGAAGACTGGGTTGAATCCAGCGCCCCTAAGAGCTAGCCAATCGGCTATGCTGCCTATTTGTGCTGCCGTGCCACCCCCTTCAATTCAAGGTGTGGGATCGGCTATGTGTAGCTCACCACCTCAAGAGATCATGGCCGCTATTGGTGTACCCCATTCTGTAAAGCTATTGAAACAGTTCTATTTTGAATGCCAACAACAGCTTGGCGCTATTGGTGTACCCCATTCTGTAGAGCTATTGAAACAGTTCTATCTTGAATGCCAACAACAGGTTGGCGCTATTGGTGTACCCCATTTTGCAAAGCTATTGAAACAGTTCTATCTTGAATTTCAACAATAGCTTTCAGGCTCCTTTGAACGTAATTATCGGGACAGCTGACTGTCAACACCCATTGAGACCCTCATCAGTATACTAAATTAACTATCAGCATGTTCATTGTATGAATCAAGCAATGTATATATTAATGTGATGACCAGAGGTTTCATTGCCAAAATTTTCCTCCTTAATAAAGGTTAGTAAGGGACGGACCGGAT
>JAKSDK010000525.1 GCA_022360095.1 Phycisphaerales bacterium | reverse complement strand
TTCTGTTTTAGGGTGAACTGTTTGCATCATCGTTAATGGTTAGATGACCAATTGATATTGACACTGTGGTTGTAACTATTCATAATTTCATAATTGTGTGTAGTTGATGGAAGAGATTTTAGAGGGGCTTTATGAATAAAAGCATTACAAGTATGGACTGCAGGGAAAACAAGGTTTGTTTCTGCTGTGCAAATCCATATTCATTTTGGAATAATGAAAGACCTATAACAAGCCCTTCCAAGGTGAATGCTCTTTCTATTTCTGTTAAAAGTGCACTGTAGGCTTTCCAATTTCACAACCCTTGTTACTTTTAGAATTGGTAGCTTTTGGGGCTTGTTGTTTTTGGGTTTTTTCAGTTTTGCTGAGTCTTAGACATAACTGGCTCTAGGTCTTCATATAAGGGCTTTAAATATTTCAATACCCAATAGATGTAATTCATGTTAAAGACTTTGAACACCATCAGTTGCCACTTGCTTTCCTGAGCAATATTTACTATCTGAAAACAAAAGTATTTGATGTTGGCCACCCTCTGGGGTAAAAAGTCATGATTCCACATTACCCGTTTTTCATTAATTTTAACTTGAAATTTCTTACTTTTTATGTGGACTACAAATCCTCAAAATGATTGAGCAAAAGCAGTTCAAATGAATGCCAAGACCTCAAGGAGGATGTCAATACCATAGCTGTTGCTTTCTCTAAGTGGATTGATGGTACGTGTGAGTTCCTCATATCTTTCATTTGACAATGGCATGTCAGTCTCAGGAACAGTGACACTTGATGGCTCTGTGGGTTCATTTGATACGGGACCTCCCCAGTCAATGCCATATCTTTCATATTCATCCTAAATACAAATATGATAACAAAAAACAGGAGGGTAAGGTTTTTGACAACTGGTATGAGCTGGGCATCAAAATGGGCCCCCCCCCCCCGCAAGGGTGAAGGAAATGACCCCTCCCTCCATCCCATGTTCCACGTACATGAAATCACCTACACTATCTATCCATTCACGAAGCTCCACAGCAATTTAGACAGCTCCTATTGTTGCATTGGCTTATTTATTGTTCTCTTAGCCAATCCTGTAAGGTCTTATGACAGCTGTTTCTTTACTGGTTTTGGCACAGTTAGTGAGCAATAAGGCAGCAATAAGATATCTCAAGTTTAGCAAGGACGAAAAATGACAGTTTCCTTTCATTACATGGTACTACCAACTTTACGTGCATACATTTTAAAGAATGCATGACATTTACCTCTGTTGTAGGCTCGTATTCAGTTAATTCAACAAGGTCACTTCCTCTCATCTCGAGAAGCCCAGAATATACAGTTGCATGGGTGTTCGGCTTCCAGCAGTTCTGATACTGTGGTGAATGTACCCTGACTTCCATGATTCCAAATGTCTGTTAATTCGTGGCACATACACATAATGGAGTGCAAATAGGTGCTCTTCATTTGAAGGATCGATAACAGACACTTCTTCCAAATGATGAAAAAGATGGTAGTAGACATATATAACCCCATCAAAAAGATCTCGCCAGAGCCTTTCTATTCTTTGATTATGAACACTCTTTCCTGCTATCATGCTACCACGACCTGGTCCACGGGCTGGATGATTAAGCATATACAGAGAGACAAGGACATTTTCTCATCCTTTGTGGGACCTCACTCTAGAGGGGAGCCCATACCTTGAAACTGCTTCTTCAAACAAGCCAAGCACTGTATCTGCACGGTTATTGGTTCCACATTTAAGGAAAACTGGTATGCGTGTGTACCCATCAACACCACCATGCACAACGATTCTCCACCTTAGAAAATTTTAATGAAAACATTATTATTCCTAAGCATGGTTTTCACTTAATGGTATCCTAAGCATCAATTATTATTTTATGAGATGACTAGGCAATTTTGTGAAATAAAGAGCTAGTTATGTCAATGATGATTATGATTGGACATTCCTCAGGGGCTAACTTTTGGGAAAATGTATGGGGGCATGGCAAGGGAAAAAAAGGAAAACTTGGGTATCCCCATGGGACATATCATTACATATTTCGTCAATGCCACCTTGAAAAATAGAGTACTTGTTGAAGGTTTGCAATTTGTGATCCTACCTATAAAGTAGACAATTTCCCTACTTTTTAGCTATCTCCCAATGATTTACTTCTTCTGTAACAAGTGTTAAAAATTGACAATGTTATGTCATCAGAGAATGGGTAATGGTAGCTTGTTAAGTTTTAAAAATTCTATTTTTTGACCAAATTACATGCACATTTACTTTTTTCATACAGTACAATGGCCAGTCTGTATTTACTGGGCTGCCTGTGCGCCCAGTCATAAAATGGGCTTTCGGTCGTCGGTGTCAAAAAGTGGTCTCCCGGGGGAGGGAAGACACGAGGGTCTGGTACCGAGAAACGATGTTCTCACAAATGGTTT
>JAKSDK010001745.1 GCA_022360095.1 Phycisphaerales bacterium | reverse complement strand
CGCGCCAACGAGTAAGCTGTCGAACTCGGGGCACGTCTTGTTTATGTCGGATCATTTATGGGTCGTGAGCCTAGAGAAAGAAAAGATCGGCGATACAATCTGACCGCCGATCTTTTTTATTGAAAGATTTTCGACCCGGTTGTCAGCTCTCCGGAAGGTTGAGCCGGATATGCAGGTCGCGCAACTGGGCCGGTGTCGGCTCACTCGGCGCGCCCATCAAAAGGTCCTGTGCCTGCTGGTTCATCGGGAACAAGGTAACTTCCCGCAAGTTTTCCGCGCCGCAGACAAGCATCACGATCCGATCGACACCGGCAGCCATCCCGCCATGAGGCGGTGCGCCATATTCCAGCGCCCGAAGCATGCCACCAAACCTTTCTTCCAGCACATCCGCATTGTAGCCGGCAATCTCAAACGCTCGTTTCATGATCTCCGGCCGATGGTTCCGAATCGCACCGGATCCGATCTCATAGCCGTTACAGACCACATCGTACTGGTAGGCCCCAAGATCGAGCGGGTCCTTCGTATTCAGCCCCTCAAGCTCGCCCTGGGGCATCGAAAACGGGTTGTGGCAGAAATCCACCTTCTCGTTTTCCTCATCCCACTCATACATCGGAAAGTCGACGATCCAGCACAAAGCAAACCGGTCTTTGTCGACAAGATCCAGATCGTGTCCTATGCGGTCTCGCGCCTTTCCGGCAAAGTCGACAAACTTTGCGGGCACACCGGCGACAAAAAATACCGCATCCCCCGCTTCAAGACCGAGTTGATTGCGGAGCGCCTCGGTTCGCTCCGGACCGATATTCTTCGCCAGCGGGCCGGCGCCTTCAATGACATCGCCCTCCTGACGAAAGAAGATATATCCAAGTCCCGGCTGGCCTTCGCTTTGCGCCCAGGAGTTCATCCGATCGCAGAACGCGCGGCTTCCGCCGGTCTTGGCCGGGATGCCCCACACCTGAACTTTCGGGTCGCTCTCGATCATTCGGGCGAAAATTTTAAAACCGGATCCGGCGAAGTG
>JAKSDK010000262.1 GCA_022360095.1 Phycisphaerales bacterium | reverse complement strand
TGTGGTCCCAGCATAATAAAAGGGCTCAGGTTACGTATGAAGAGGTACATGCGTATGCTTGCCTTGGTAGTCAGTGAACTGGAACTAGCTTCCGTCCTTATCAGAAGCCCTAGTACCGTTTTGATAGTTGTGGAAGCAGCTTGCACCATTACGCCCTGGCGGAAAAAACAAGGCCTTTCAAGTACGTTCATACCCTTGTAATATATCTCACTGCAATGTGAAGTTCAAAACAAAAGCTGTTTAAGGCTTTGTTTTATTAGTCCTTTTTATTAGTGGTTAGATCTAGACGACTTACCACAGTATTGTAAGCACGATTTTTGCTTTATTGTATTTAAGGCAGTCACGATTTCATCACTTAACAGAAAGAGAGGAAAGAAAATATTGAAGAACGGACATTTAGAATAAAAATTCGCTAGAACTGCAAACACTAAAGGTAATATTCCATGTTTGTGTTAAAAATCCAGTCTAAGTTTAAAGGTAGTACATTATCTTTGACAATGGTTGATAATATTGTACGAGGAGAATTTCGACAGTACTAAAAAAGATAACAAAAGACAGCACGGAAATCCTTTTCGCTTTACGGTTTGCATCCGTAAAACACCTGCGCAGCGTTTGCACGATCATTTCATTCTTTTCACGAGCCACCAACCCACAGTCATGGCTGAAATCGAAGAATGTTGAGGTTCTTTGACCCGCTCTCGAAACTTTGTTGCACTCGCGCAAACGCAGTGTAAAAATATGTTCATGACAAATCAAGTTACAAAACATAATTTTATTTACCCAGGTACGCTAAGTAGTATTTAGTCGCATATTCATTTAAGACTGTACGAGCTTTTTAAGTTCCTAACGAAAGTGTATTTTTGCGAGAATTTTCTCGCAAACTTCACACTGGTACTGCAGAAGTAGCGTACCCAGTACAGTGTACGTTGTAATAGTCTGCGGCCAACCTGTCCGCCTTAAAGTATTGAATAAATATTCATGAACGCAATAAGCTGTAACCTGTAACTACAAGGTTTAAATAGCGTCGAGCGTTTCAGGATCTGCTATGTACAACGATGATGTAAATGAAATTAAATTCAGGTTACAAAGCATTAAAATCCTTCAAGTGTTTCTTTACTCTTTTAAGAGTGTGGATGATTTCAGTTTACTTGAAACCCTATTGGTCAGCTTTTTCAAATGTTCGTCTACAGGTAAAGTATTTAGTTTTTCACATGAATCTCAACAATCACCCGCTCATTTCAGCAGTCATTTTAAAGCTAATGAAATTTTATTTTATCTCCGTCCTGGTAATAAAGGAAAAAAGGTATGATCTCCTCTTCAAGACAATACTGTGTCCTTTTACTGCAAAACGAAGCAGGTAACATCAAACTATACGCAAAGACCAACAGGCTGTACAACTTGCTCATTAGATAATGTATATGTTGCAGTTAATTTTTTATTTCAGTTAATTTTTGTATTTCCCTTGTTTCAAATTCATTAGCATTTATTATCGTACCCAAAAACAATGGAAAAATAAAAATTAACTGAGATAAAAAATTAACTACAACATATATATTCGATATTAGTAAAATCCAACTAGTGGTGCTGCGTTCTGATTGGTTGAGCCACTACTAGGCTATATGTTGTAGCCCACTAGTAGCGAAAAGCGCCGGCTTTGAAAACCAAAACAATGGCGGCTGAATCGCGTTTTGCTAG
>JAKSDK010001841.1 GCA_022360095.1 Phycisphaerales bacterium | reverse complement strand
ATGAATCCAGAAGTTATTACTTGTTGCAGAATAATTTTGAGGCTGCTCTAAAAGACCTTGCTGCTGCTGTTCATTATGATCCCAACAACGCCGTAGCGTTTTACCACAGAGGCTGTTTACTCAGAAAGTAAGGATGATTGTATTGATATTAACTTGCCCTGGGTAAGTGATTTGGGTGAAAAAGGAACGTGGCATGCGAAGAAAAAAGGTATTTTACTGTCAGGGAATTTTGCAACGAAAGGGCAGGCAAAATCTTTGCAAAGTATTGGGCAAAGTAAGTGAAAAAGTCACGATCTTTGTACTGAGGCTGTTACAAGGTTTCGTTGAGACATTTTCATGCAGTTGAACATACTGGCCATTTTTATACTAGAAACGCTGAAGTCGTCTTAGAAGCGGCTCAGAAGTCGCTTTTAGAAGCGACTCAGAAGTTGTCTTTAGAAGCGAGTCAGCAGTGAGTGGGGGAAGTGGCGAGGTGAGGTGCCTCCATTGATATCAGCTATCTATTGTGGTGTAATCCTTGAATACGTTTAATAAGAATATATTTATCTTACAATTATTATATGTAAGGCAACCCAGTAAACGCCTACATGGCGCTTAGTTCAATATAATCAACGGAAAGTAATTCAGTGACCGATATGTAATACAAGTTCATATGCTAGCTCTTTTTAAACACATGTTATAGCCGTTATTATCCAACCCGGCTATGAAACCCAAACACACAAGATAATTCTTTATTCCTCATTGCACCCGTGACAACCTTGACAAATCAGGTATCCCGTGATAAGCCATTACAGCCAGGACTTGTCATTACATCTATCTCAACGATGATAAGCCATTTATAAATAGGCACTCGGGAAAGGCTGCAGCAGTGACCCTTAGTTTTTCAAATGGTATGCTAACTTCTTTTTGTAGACGTCAGACCTTTTATAACATTTTTTTTTAAGAATTCATCCACGAAGAGCTCTACAAGATCTGAGTGTATCGCTACTCCTGGATAATTCATTTGAAAATGTCAAAGCTTTTCTGCATCGAGGAATCCTTTACACTGACCTTAAGAGGTAAACGTTTATTGTTTGTTTGTTTTTTTCAATAACATAACAGTAATATAACAATAATATACTTCCGTTCAACCTGTCCATGAACGCCTCATTTCCGTCCAAAGGATTTGTTTCATTTGAGCGTTGTCAGTTTTCTTAGTTTAAGAGGGAGAAAAAGGGACTGTTTTATGGCAGGGTGAATCTTGCATCCCAGTAAAGCCACGGTAAAACAGGAAAATTGTTTTGCGACATTGCTGGAAAAAGAGTTGAAGCTAAGGGCGATATAGTGCTTTTCGTTACCCACGAATCAAACCTGTCTTGCAACAAATGTCTTAATTTATCCTAATTTACGCTGATGAGCAACCGATCGGAATAGAATAATTTGCTTATATATTCTTAACAGATCATGTAAAACTTCACGAGTATTCTTTAATGTCGGCTTGTTTTGTTTTTCAGATGGGAGGATGCTGTGCCAGATTTTGAAGCTGCCCTTCAGCTGGATTCAGAATTGGCTAGTGCACATGTCAACATTGGCCTAATATACATAACTAAATATGGCAACTATCACAAGTAAGGATCGTTT
>JAKSDK010000624.1 GCA_022360095.1 Phycisphaerales bacterium | reverse complement strand
GTTTTATTATAAACTTTGTTCACCTTATTATAAGGCTAAATAAACGCTTCATTAAATTAATGCAAATTTAGAAAATTCATGTTAATTTGAGTTACATTAATTTTTGTAATTGTTTTTTCTGTGCCATTAATTAAGTGGAGTGTTAATTAAGTGTCACCTTAATTTCCATTATTTTAGCCCCAAATTCTTCACACACTTTTGGTGATCTTGACACCTAAGAGAGCGGAGTTAATTCATTAACATATCTGAAAATTTATTATGAACTGCAATAGTATAAAAATTATTACATAATTTATATTAAAAAACCAAAAAGGCAAGATTATACTGACAATAATAAGAGAATATACTAGCAACAGGATTTTTGTTTAGTTACACTTCACTAGGCTGTATGTTCTTAGATGCCCTGTCTGTTATATGGGTTAGGGTCGAATCAGCTTTACTCATTATTCCACCTGGCTACATTTATATGTCTGTTTGAATCAATTATTTCTTACAAGTACCTGACCATATGGTGTTATTTGGTCATGCCATTTTGCAGGCTGTGGCACTGGATGATTCTGACGTGACTGTGTGGTATCATCTTGGAGTAGTAGCAATGAAGACCTTTGATCTCTGTTTGGCCCGACATTCATTTGAGGAGGTCTGACAGAATATGTAGTTTGCTAATTATAATAACTATTGCGAGCTTTTGAAGTATTACTTTATCTGGCACTATAAACAATGCATGCAATATACAACATGTACATTGTTTGTTCCTTCCATGTTAGTAACACTTGTTCCTACAGCTCTCTCTGGTGTGAACTTGGGGCTAGCTGGCATGGATTTAATATTTTGTGGACAAAATCTTCAACATTTATTGTGATCTTTGTTCATTCTATGCTGCTCATGTACAATGTACATTTGCAAATTCCTAGTACTGCAATGTATTCTATACTGTGCTGAGATAATAATGAACATCTGACTTGTTTTCTTCAGGGTTTGAAATGCAATTCAAAGCACTGGCCTTGTTTGGATCTGCTCTGTACTGTGTTGTATGCTGTTGGAGATTACTACAGTAAGTGTAGACTGACAGGAACCCTCCACTTTTTACCCTTAAGATATAAAAATGGCCAACTTCTGAATAATTTCTCTTCTTCTTGATATTGCAATTTAATAACTGTCCAGGAGATTCATTTAAAAGGCCTACACTGTTCAACAAATTCTCCTCTTTAGCATGTAAAATGTACTAATATTGTTAAAAGATATTTCTTTTGATATTGTAGTAGGTCAAAGCATTGAATACATCCTTTTTGGTAGTTTCCATTGTAGTTGCATTTATTTTTTCCTTACAGCATGCCTTGTTATGATATCAAAGGCCTTTGATAGAGATGAAGAGTATCCAAAAGGTACAGTGTAGTATTAATGACATTGAGGGTGATCAAAGATTGTGTGTGTGAGGTGGGGAGGGGGATTAAGGACATTTAAAGGGAAGTACAGGTATAAACCTGTGTTTGTGTAGCGGGTGGAGGAAAGAGTGATATAATCTTTTGTATGAGCAATACACATTTGGATAATAAACGAGACAACATAAATGCTTTATGAATTTAAATACCTTGTTAACCCTGTAAGCCCCAACATCCACATACAAATTCTCCAGACTGATCTCCATACATTTCTTTTAAGAATAGTTGAGAGAATTTGGTTTAAGATCAAAGAATTCTCCCCTTGGTAATCCAATCCCTTAGGAATTCTAATAACCTTTACTCTTGATGATCTGCTGATGTTAGGAGAAAATTGATGTTGGTCACTCTTGGGATCCAAAGGGTTAAAAGAAAACCATTAATGGCCCAAATTGCGCAAGGTACATTCCATCTTCAAACCTCTGAGATTCAAGATCTCGCTTGTCTATTTTTGGCCAAAGACACTATTTGGTATGCAGTCGATTGTTTTCACATTATGTATATAACCTTTTATCGATATTTCGGATGGCGTCTCATCGCTATGTTTGTTACTAAAATTACTTCAGTTGCTTTTGCCATATGCCAACATTTCGCCGGCCGGGTCATTACTAGTATGACGTAACAAAGTTGCGTTATAGCGACTGAGAATGCCAGCAATTAGTATTTGCGCATCAGAGTGAACTATCCCGCCCACCTCAGACATGACT
>JAKSDK010001596.1 GCA_022360095.1 Phycisphaerales bacterium | reverse complement strand
TTCTTCCGGAAGGTCATCGACCCCCAGAAGAAAACCGAAGATGAAGTGGAAGGGTTTGTCGACATCCCGCTCTGGATGCTCCCCGAAGGCCAATTTCGTCCGATCACCGTCGCGGTCAGCGAAGGCGGCGCCATCGCCATGAAACGCCACCAATGGATTCCGGATGAAGACGTTCTGGAAGGAGCCTCGATCCCTGCCTGGCTGGCAGCGGTATTGAATGTTGCGGGGCGCACGGCCGCGGTATCGGAAGTCAACCGACGCCTCGAGGAAGGTAACATCGGCGTCGAAGGACTCAGTATCGACACCAAGCCCTTCATTCCCGAAGGCCGCTTTACCATGCTCCCTGATTTCACGGTGTTGATCTCAACGGACGAGAACTATGTAACCTACGATTACAAGGTAGCTGTATCTGCGAACGAAGGCATGAATTCCCGGGCCAACAAAATCCTGGGCCTCGGCCCCGGGTTTCTGGGCCTCCAATTGCATGGTTCCGCTGCGGCAAAGATTCTGGGAAGAGAGAAGGCCGTCGACTTTCGAGTCACGGGAAGTGCCACGATCAAAGACGAATCCGGTTTCGATCTCGATCGGTACCGTCCCAGGGTGCTCACGGCCCTCGGATTCAAGGGCCTCAAACTGGAAAAAGGGACTGGCGTTGAACTCGAGACGGGATTCACCAATTTCCTTCGAAACAACGCGCGGCTCGACGCCCAACTTCGGCATAAAGTCTCTGGCGCCGTACTGATGTCCACGGAGGCGGACATCACCGAACGAGTGGGGAAAACTCCCATTCTCCTGGTCATGAACAAGGCGCTCGGTTCATACGCTCCGAAGTTCGTGGTCACCCTGTTCGGCAACATCATCCTGACATCGGAAACGAATTGGAGCACCGAGCGGCCCGGAACCGGATCAGTCATTGCCACAAAACACGTGAAGCGGGCGCATGTTCTTGGTGGTGACGAGTCGATTGTCGCCCGAGCGGACAACCAGAAACCCGGAATCGCAAACAAGTTCGATCTGGGATTCAACCTCGGGGCATCGCTCACTGTCAGCGGTGGGGGCCTCTACGCGACAGGCACTCTCGAGCTGCGCGGCGAGGAACGAAGATTTCCCGATGTTCCGGATGGGAGAAAGCTCAGCGTCGCCT
>JAKSDK010000250.1 GCA_022360095.1 Phycisphaerales bacterium | reverse complement strand
CTGAGTCGTTGAACTCATACTGTGAAAAATCATGAAAAGACGATACATTGTCAGGTGACGACAAACAAAACTGCTTCCTCCTTCTTTAACCCTTTAAGCCCTAAGAGTGATCAGCATCAACTTTCTCCTTGTAATATCATTGCTTTGTAAAACAGAGTGGTCATGAGAATTGAGTACATGATCAGGGAAGATGAGTTTAATTGATATTTCAACAAATTCTCTACACCGTTTCTATTGAAAAAGTATAGGGACAGTAAATGAGAATCTCAATTTTGATATTAGGATTTAAAGGGTTAATGAACGATTATTTCTGTCGGTTGTGTGCCACTACGGAGATCTTCCCTTTTTCCCCTTAACAGGGGGAATCAAAAGACATAATCGCCTATAATTCTAACTCAGATCTTTCTCTAACGATTCTCTCTGCCAATTCTACACAGGAAACTCCCCTCATCACGTGAGACAACTGTTGATACGATCTCTCTATTTACGTCAATGAGGGCATCCGCCAACTTAGAAAACAAATTACCAATGATCACGCTTATTAGTGTAATAGCCAAGGTTCGGCTTTCCTAACAGGTTTAGAGGGGTCCCTTTCTATACCTATCAACAAGTATCTTGTCATCCTTGGCCTGCGCCACAGACAAAACTAAATCTCTGGTTACTTCCGTCTGTGAAACGAACAAGCGCCGAAATCCTCATTCTGCTCCCCCGCCCTCCCCCCCCCCCCCCCGCCCCAGCTGTGTACCAGGATTTGAGTGCGCGCCATGATTAGCCTGTTAAAAAAGCCATTGTTCGATTGGCCTATCGGGTTGGAGGGAAATACGAAACGTATTTCCGGCAATTCGTTGAGTCTGTTGGGTGCTAGAACAAGGTCATCAGCGCTGCTTCGCAGACGTCACTAACACGGGTTAGATTACGCCTACGACGTAGGCTACATCAAGTACTAGGATGTACGTGCATCTCAACTCTACAAGGGGATTTCTCCACCAATGAGGACCTTGTTCCAAAGTTGTGAAGAGGTCCTGGGTTGCTCGTTCGCTCAACTCTCACCTTAATATTCCAGCCAAGAGGGCCAAACTTCTTCCTCTCCTGGATGATGGCATGGAAAAAGCATATACCGAACACAAGCTTACGCCACGTCACGCCAAGAACTGTCACGCAAAGACAAAAGAAAAATGTTACAGGACTGGAGAGGGTGAATCAATTACATTCCCTCATCAGTGGAATGTTAAACAGTAATCACGAGGGATCGACCCAACAATGTTATTGGCTGGTCACGCTTTTTTTTGTTACTGCGTTCCGTGACAGGGCGACAGAAGATGATATAAAAAGATGATACAAGAAGAGTATGACGTGGTCTGTTAGGATAAAATGTGAAGGGACCAGCGCGATATTTGAATTGGTGCTGCGTGTGGACCTGATGACGTGTTGCAGGACGAAAAACAGTAATGCCCCACAGAAGAGTACCTATTACTGGTTTGCACGTGACCTCACGGAGGCCAAGTTGGTGGGAAAAAAAAAGCATTTCTCTCCTCTGGGATCTAAACTCCATTTTCAATTAAATTCTTTGAAATAGTTGTTATTGTTTT
>JAKSDK010000715.1 GCA_022360095.1 Phycisphaerales bacterium | reverse complement strand
GTCCATTTTTTGCTTGTTTTTTTTTTTGTTGTTGTTGTTTGCTGTTTTCTTTTATGTTATTTGGGAGTTAGAGAAATTTAAGTTTACCAAAATGTAACCTTTTGCGTTCATTTTACGGGACAAAAATCTAGGACACGTGATACCGACGTGGAAATAAACTATTGCTAACTGTGGTGGCATTAAGCTATGACTGCACATTGTTTGTTTTGATTTTGATTTCGTTTGGCAAAATATAAACCAAAAACTTTTCCCACACAAAATTGAATAAAAATAACAATAAAAGAAACAAAACAAGTTGATTAAAGATGTTATTCAATAGTCAAGGGTCAACGTGCTTTCAAAAAGGATATAGGTATTATAAAAACGTACACCTTTAAGGCAGTACTATGAACTAATAAATGAATTTTCATATTTTTTGTTTCATTTTTTTTTATTCCAGTTGTATAACTTTCTTTGTGTTTTAACATCACGCATGTGCAGTCGCAAAAGGCACCTTGAGAAACACTGAGCTAGCAGGTGTTTGCTTGCGTCAATGAAAGGACGTGTCTCAGGCAAACTGCGAACAAAAAAAATAATATATATAATATTTAAATTGGTACTGTTTAATTCATCTAAGGAAACATTTATTTCATTCAAGATGTGCAGAAGGAAATAGGAAAAAGAGGTAAAAACGATACCGCTTGCCAAAATATGGTAAATTAATTTCCTTACCTTTCGAGTTCAGGAAAAGGAATATTGACTGATTTTACTGAGAAGTTATTAAGAAGGGGCCGTAAATAAAACAAAAGAAAATTTTGGGTTTATTTTCTTGCATCGAACATTAAGTTTCTACTTAAAGAAATTATTTATAATAAACCCGCTATTGATTATTAGAAGTATGTTGCTTGCTTAGGAGAAAAGGAAAACCGCGCAACGTCTTTGGAGATTAGCTTTCCAGCCAGACAAACTACATGTAGTTTGAACTCCAGTAAGCACGTTGTTATTAACAACTTGACATGTTGTCAAATCAAATTTAAATACAGCAAAATTGATTACTTTTGTTCTACCATTTAATTTCCAAGATATAAAGTAATAGAAAAGTATCATCAAAATTTGTGAAAGGTTATTATGTTATGTATTTTAAACTGGGTATAATTATCGCCATTTGAAGTTTTCTAAAAACTGCCGACTCGATGAAGTGTTTCCCAATTTATAGTCGAATTTAACAATCATTTCCCTGGAGTTGAACAATTAAACAATTGCTGAAACGAGCAAGTCTACTGAAAGTCTTTAGTTCAATTATGACCTAAAAGAATAATGTGACATTGACTTTTAACTATTGTAAAGCCTATTGTAGAATGAATAACTTAGAAGCACACAGAATTGTC
>JAKSDK010000942.1 GCA_022360095.1 Phycisphaerales bacterium | reverse complement strand
TTCAACTGTGTATTACAAGAAAGATGTTGGTAATAAAGCATGTTGGTTCCTGCTTGATAAATGTTTGCAAATCCAGCCAATGATCATGTTGCCTAGTCATTTAATTTAAGGTTTAGATAGTTGAATGGGGTGAATCCAAGATTTAGTGTAGGGGGGTTCAGATAAATGTGTGACGAAAGATGGCTAGACCACTGGCATCTGCAATAATTGAGACCAATATTATTTTTTTGGTTTTAGCTCCAGATATGAGATCTGGAAGAAAGAGACGTGCCGCGTCAACACTTATAAGGTGTACTTTAGCTTTAGTGGCTGATTACTCATTTTTTAAAGAAATGGGTGGAAAAGACAAGAGGCAATCAATAAATTATATGGTAAGGCCACTAGTGTAACTAACTTTAAGTGAGTCTCTCAATGCAGTGCTTGCTGTTAACGTTTTTAGTCACTGATCCAGAAGAGCTGAAGAATTACTAGTGCTGAGGAAATCTTTGTTAGCCTGTCTTGACTTCATGATGCAGCATGGTCGCTACAGTTAGATCTAGCAAACTAGGCTTACCGGTATATCCTAAAGTTCATTCTAATAAAAACATAGCGAGCTCATGAGCTCATACAAAGTAAAATGTTAGCTGGTCCATCCTTCTCCATGCACAAAATGTGGCCATGCCACAACAGCTGAGCTGGCTAATGCCATTGAGATTGAAGACTCGGTGATTTGAGACTTTGTGAAGACATTTGATGTTCAACATGATCCTATAGCATGAGGTGGCAAAAGCATTTAGTTTCACAGCCATGTCTTTGGTGATTATCCATGTTCCAAAGTCATCCAGTAGAACGGAAGGACATGTTGTTTTAAAAAAGCACAGTCTCTGGACCAAAAGTACTGTCTGTGAATAGCAGCTCTTGTCGCAGCTCCAGAGTGCAGACCGTGCAAGCATTGAGTATTTAATTGAGATTATATGATACAGTGCATTTGCATTTCTTCTGGGTTCTGTCTCTATAAGTGACTGTTTTCTGTTTTAGATTGGTGTTGCAGACAGGGTGGACAAAATTTACCGGGATACAGAATGGTCAAGTGAATACAAAGGATATGGTTTTGAAATTACAGAAGTAAGCATG
>JAKSDK010001814.1 GCA_022360095.1 Phycisphaerales bacterium | reverse complement strand
TTGAAACTAAACTTTATTCAGAATGGGTAAGTTTTTGCAAGTACATTTACTACTAGTAATGAGTAGGTTAGACATCATTAATGTGATGTCTCCAGATCACTAACAATTCAATCAATAATATTATTTACTTATGTCAATTTTTTTTTTTTTTTTCAGTCTGGAACAAAGAAGACTCTGAAACCAGTTGTCTCAGATGAAATTGTCAATGAAGCGAAGGCAAAGGTGTGTAATACTGCACCAGGGTCGGGGTGGGGGTGGGGGGTCATCAACAAATGTTTAAACACTGGGAGGCTCTGCCCCAAGGTTGTAACCCTCACTCTTTTGTATATACCATTTGTCATGTATGCCTTCTATTGACAAATGGTACCCCTTTCACAAACCTTGTTTAGAGCTTTGTGTCCCTTTTAACTGCACTGTCTTTTAAGTAGGAATCAATCACAAATCAATTCAAAGTCATAAAATTCATCTGTTAGCCCTTTTACGCCCATTTACAGCCCCAAATCACAGATTTCCCTCCCCTTTTATATACTTTCAAAAGTGAAATCCCTTTCATGTACCTGAAGCCTGAAAGAGTCTTCCTGTATTGGCCATCATAAGGAGT
Organism: Phycisphaerales bacterium; assembly: GCA_022360095.1. Taxonomy (GTDB): domain Bacteria; phylum Planctomycetota; class Phycisphaerae; order UBA1845; family UTPLA1; genus JAKSDK01. The sequence goes on along the minus strand of JAKSDK010001814.1, from coordinate 1,857 downwards.
ACCCCCCCCTCCCCCGGTACTGATGTTCACCTACATGTATAAAGCATTTATTCACATGGCCAGCATCTATGCTAATTTATTGGAACACAAGAAACCATTTACCTGAGAAGAGTTCAACTCCCACAAGATTGCCAAATGGTACATCAACATGGCCGCTGTTTAATTTTTTTAGAACATAAGTGTGGGTCGCTGTGATGTCATGTGACGATGCTCTATGAAAATGGCAGAATTTGACTGAAAGCAAATTAGACATTATACTGTACCAATAAAACTGGGTTTCTTTAAAACGTTTGCATGCAATTTGTTCCCGTAATATTCTTTAAACTATACTCGTCACTTTTCACTATGTGTATAGGTGTGCATTTATTGTCATGATCTATGGAGTATTTTGAACAATTTTTCCACACCAGGTGAAAGCTGTAATAGCCAAGGAAATGGCTGGGCCCAAAGAACATTTAAAGTTTTACGACAAGTTCAAGGACCTCATAAGCAGAAAGGTGTTTATTAATTAAGGCTATTTCTGTTATGATTTTTATTAACTGATCACTCAGCTGTTTAGAGTCTGAAAATTTCCTATAAAGCTCTTTTTTATGACACATCACTTATTTTATTCTCATTGTAGTCACACAAACTCAACAAATGCAATGCAAAAATTTCACTCATAGTTGGCTTGTTTGAATTTTATCCGCATAGCACAGTTCAGGTGGTAGTTTATCCCAAGCACACTGCAAATAATTCTGTAACCTTTCAAAGTTCTATTTATAAATCTTAATTGTTGAGTCAGTCTGGCACTACATAAACTGTAAGTATATCAAACAGAGACCAAGAGTTAAAATGACCTCAGCTGGTAACTCAACATCTGCACTGGTAACTTAGCTCAGATTTCTTTCCTAAGTCGCATTTAATAAATCACTGACTGAAAAGCATTATTTAAAAGTTGTTGTTCTCTTGAAGGCTGAAGCAGACATTGATCAGTTTATGTTGGAAGGGCACAAGTTTCCAAGGTTTGCAAAGGTAAAAAATGTTTCCTTGGAAATAGTAGCTTATGATTTCACTGCATGCACAAAAAATTTAATAATAAATATCATAATGTTCTTTATTTCTTAGAATAAGTTTTACATTGTATTATTATTTTGATTTTTTAGGAAGTGGAGAAGTATGCCAAGTTGGTTGATAGCATTCAATATAACTCTCAGAAGGTTTGTTTGCCAAAGCTGAACATTTTCTTATTATCCAAGGTAGATTTAGCAAAGACTTAGCAAAGATTTAGTAATGTGATGACCCTAATGCTTGGGAACTCTTATACAGAAAGCCATGTACTAACCAACTTTGCTTAACCTTACTTCAACAAGAGTTAGATAGAAAAAAACCCTGCTTGTTTTCCTTTCTGGGAATGTACAGTTCAACTTTAAGTGGTAATAGCACTCCCCAAAACTGCTATGAAGACAATTTTGCTCATCAACAATTTGACATTATTTACAAGGGTCTCTGATCCTTTGCCAGTTTATTTGGGGTGATGGACTGAATAAAGGCGTTATGGTCATCTTGACGCTGACAATCATCATCAACCTCACCAATCATCGTCATAGCTATTTTTATCATCATCAACCTTGTCATTGTTGTCATCATCATCATTGTTATAAACATCATTGTGATCATCATCTTCCTACTCTTGCAGGGTCCCTAGTGGGGTTCTTCAATCCCGTAGTCCCAACTCATAATTTTGTGCAATTCGGTAGTTTTAATTTTTGATTTTTGGCATCCAACTTCCATGTACACGTTCAAATCCTCCTCTTCCTCCTCCTTCTCATCATCCTCATCATTGTTAGCATGTTGAATTAGATTTGTAAACAAACA
>JAKSDK010001851.1 GCA_022360095.1 Phycisphaerales bacterium | reverse complement strand
GACATTATAATGACTCAGTCAATTCCAAGCATGCCCATAACCCCCAAAAGCATTTGTCAAGTGCTGACATCTCCTTTTGGCTCTCAACATCTGAGTAAGAGTGGACATAATTGCTCAAACTCGTCTGTAGCCAAATCTGTCAATTCCAATCACTTTTACGAGATTTTACTCCAGTTATCGGAAGAAATAGCTCCGTTTCTAAAGAAAAATAACCTTCTAAACTGAAAAGTATCCCTGTGTTGTTTTAAAATGTTGAGAATGCTTGGGCATAATTTCGTATTATGTTGAACACCGTCACAGAGTCCTGTTCACTTTCAAGACCCACACTTACAAGATCTCAGGAACTCGGCTTACAAAAATGAATGTCCTCTAAGACTACATGAGGTTACTGGTGGTTAATAACGAGGAAAAGGGTAAAAAAAGGGTTCTCTGCTCCTTTTTTGTTACACCAGGCTTCGTGTAGTGACTAAAGATGAGAAAAAATGATTGAAAACTCAAGATACTGTTCAACAATAGCACTTTTTCAAAGAAAAATGTAAAAAATCCTGGCAATCACTTCTACTACTAAATTACTGAATTTCGTTTTATTTTTCAGTAAGAGACTGCCTTCCTTTTGAAAGCAGAGCATTTTCTAAGGTTCTCACTCCAACAGAGTTCTCTCCATGGAAATAAAATCACTTGGTACATGCAGGCGTACACGAACAACAGAAAAATGGGATAGGACAAGAAATACAGACTGTTGCTCAAATCTCTCTACAGCAAGATGAGAAAATGAACAAGACGATTGAGATGTGAAGTATCCCAAGTAAATGTTGTTCTGAAACTCTTACAGGAAATACACTACTAGCTGTTTCTTGGGCTCTACTTAGGTACAAATTCCAGTAGGTTCTCTATCCAGCTGGAAGAGGAAAAATGGACATAACCAGTTGACCATATGAACTGTTATTCAGTCTCATGACTGTTAACTTTTTAAAAGGATAAGAAAAAATGACTATTTTAATGATGAGAAGACGTATTATGATTTTGGTGTCAATAGTACTATAGTAAATACATAGCAGTAACCTGCCACACAAAGGTTTTTTTGACTGTTACATTACCCACCAAACTATTTGAAGGGGAGGGTTACATAACAAGCCAAAAGAGTGTATGCGTAT
>JAKSDK010000273.1 GCA_022360095.1 Phycisphaerales bacterium | reverse complement strand
TCTGTTGTTGTGAATGTCTTCGAAAACCCCTAGTCACTCTTCGCTTTTCTTGACACGAAGCTCTATTGTTTCAGGACTTGAGCCTATTGTTTGTTGTTTGTCTTTATTTTCTCACCCAGACCTGTTAGCTGTTCGCAAAGTTTTCAGGTGGGAGCCTCAGATACAACTTGCTGGGTAGCCTGTTCCAGGTGTTTAGATGGTTTGGGGGTAACTTGATTAAAATTCTTAGCAAAATCATGGGAATTACAAAGTCCTCCTATACTCTTTAAGCCTTGTAAAACGTCCTTAACAGACACTTTAAGTTCTTTGATGTTATGGATAACATTAAACAACGTGTGAATTCAACTATGTATCCCACCCCCTCCCCCGGGTCTTAGGTAGACTGCCCGCGGTTCACAAGTAAGGCTGCAAACAAAAATGGCGACAAAACAGGCGACAGACTTTGAAACGTGGTAGTTCAGAGAAAGAACTTTCCAACTCTGACTTCTCTGCCCTATCGGAACAGGAGAATGCACGTGCACGATGAAAACCAAAGAGAAAAAAGATCTTGATCTAAGAGGGTTTTCGTCTCACAACGTTCGGCTAACACAAATGACACTTCTCGTTCCTAATGCCTTACGAAAAAAAATACCATCCAGCTACCAAACTGTTACCTGATCTAATAAATGAGCCATTGCTTGTTTGTAGGCGGACAGCGTGTTGTTCAGATACGATATCCCGGAGGTCAAGTGAGAGGAAGGTCTGATATCTGCGTATTGAATGATTGCCAAAACTAACAGCAACTTCCCAGAGAAAGACAACAAAGGACTCTGCTCCAGTCGAGGTATAATGTTCTCAGGGGAAAAAAGAAAATAACTGATTTAATTTGTTGAAGCTCAATAGATTTGCTGTATTTGTTCTTGCTTTTGCTGCATTGAGAGCTTTAAGGGTGATTGACGGAAAATGAAGTGTTCGATTTCCGTTTAAAGCTCAGTGTTTCCTTTGTTAGTGCAATATTTAGAATCAGGTTGACATTCAGATAGATCGAATTCTGATCACGTTTTTGACGAGTCATCTGCTGAATGGAAAATCCTCCCCTGAATGGCGTTACTCAACTATTGGCCTACCCAATCTGGTCATTTAAGTGATTGCCTAGCAAGATCAGG
>JAKSDK010000726.1 GCA_022360095.1 Phycisphaerales bacterium | reverse complement strand
CTAGTGTCGCCCATTTATTCATCAACTCACGGAAACCAGCAGGTGGTTATTCATAAGCAGGTTAGTGAACAATAGAAAGAGTTCAATTCCCACATAATAGGTTTAAGACATCAACGTCGGCGCCGTTTCATTGGTTTGGAACGGCAATATGGTCACCTTGGCGTCATATGAAAACGCTCTATAACAAACACTTTTAAATTAATTTCGCCATTGTCAGTTACATTTAAAGCTTATAATCTTTCTTGGACACCATTGTCAAAACGAAAATTGCTTTATATTAGCTAGTAACATTTTTAGTTTCATTTTTGCGTTTTTTCGTTCAGCAGCTTACCAACTAAACCTCTTATTTTCACCATAAAACAAAATGACCTAACGATGAGTAACCAACCAGACCAACCGAAAACGGTAGATCCCAAATAAATATGACTTACTTTACTTGTAAGCGTACAAAATCCCGTATTCGCAGTTGACAAGAAAGTCATGCAAAGAAAATAAAGCCCCAGTCATTTTATTCTGCATTGGCACGGTAAGGCACAAATAGCCTTTTTTTGTTTACGTAACATTTTTTTTTTTTTCAGGCGTATCATTCCATTGCCAAGTGTGTGGCTGCATTAGCCATGTCGTGTCCAGCAGATCGACAATCTGTCGTGAATCAGTTTGTGAAAGATATCCAGGTACTATTAATGTATTTTGGGAATTTATTATTCTATGTCTTTTTTGAAGTACATGTAATGGTATCACAGTGTTTTTCATCTTCCTTAATAAGACTCTTGTACATTATCTAAGCTCAGACAGCAATTACTGAGTTTCAAATGAAACTAGCTTGCGAGCAAGCTCTCTGTTTGGTGAATATTGTTTCGTAAGTTTTTGAATTTCTTCCGTAAGCGGTCAGATTTGAATTTAATTTTTCTCTAATCCTTGGTTATCTTAATCCTGCTTGAACAAATAGATCTGAAGATTTAATTCTATGGTCTTGTATTCTCCATTCTTTGCCACGGATTACGTAGTAGAATAAGAGAGCACTTGGTCGTGGTTCCAAAGATATACAATGTAACGCTGTATATTTGATCTCCCATGGTCCGGAACATTTACTTAGGAAATACAAGTGAGGTTACTAGACTTGCCACAAGTCGACCTCTCATAAGTTCGTAAACGTGAGCGAAGCGAGCTTTAATGCATGAGGTCGCGCAGCGACCGACCGAGCTACGAAGTCCAAGGCCGACTTGTATTATAAATTCACGCGGGAAAAAATGATTGACATATGCTATGTCGGCCTCGGTGTGAAATATCACTCACTGTCCTATTGGTCAACTGTCATGACGTCACCGGTAGAATTTTCGACGGGTGAATTTCCCGCCAAACATGTATGGAACGTCCTTTAAAATGGTATAACCAACGAGGAAAAAAAAGGACTTTTAGAAAGTCTTAGAGGTTACGAACTAAAGAGAAAGCGTTGTCCTATGACTCTGTAAAGTTTCCTCGCGCCACACACAAATTCTATCCGCCATCAACT
>JAKSDK010001859.1 GCA_022360095.1 Phycisphaerales bacterium | reverse complement strand
CTAGGAATTATTTTGAATGAATAATAAAACAATTATTGAATTCAGCTCTCGCATCTTATGAAGAATTATGGAGCATTATGTTATCCGCCTCGGCAGATAACACCCTCCTCGATCTCCATAATTCTTCATTAGATACTCAGTCTCATCCATTAATTATTGTTAATATTTACAGTCAACACATAAATTATTATAAAACTTGGTAATACATTAATTTCTTCACTGCAATATATATTGATCTTAACTTAAAGGTTTGCTGTGAACAAGAAATTGTACTTTAAAGTACACATGTAGGTACTGATAAATTATGAAAGGGGACAAACACATTCAATAACCTTCTTCATAATTTAGGGAAAACTCCTACCGCTAACGAGAATTCCTTTACCATAAAACATTTGCTAATGATCTTCATATATGTTCTGCTTCAAAAATTGATATTTGGAATTTGTTCTCTTTAGTCTCCAGTGTCCACTATTATAGTACTATTGAGCAGTGACTGTCCGAAAAAAGGCTTTTTCATGTGGCCTTAAAAGATAACTAATTATAACGATAGCCCTTGAAAAATGTACAAAAGAATGCGATATTGTTGCCCCCTCAGGGATTTCGCCCAGAAGGCGAAATCCCAAGGAGGCACTCTAGTTACTCACACGTATATTAAGGAAAGTACTTACAGACTCTTGAAATATACAGTCAGTATGCCAGAAAAAAACTCGATTTCCTTGAACAGGGGCCACAAGGAATTGGTAGGTAATGATGACCTTCCTATTGTTTGTGCCCGCAAGTACAAAATGGTTAGGATGATGTAACCTGAGATCAGGCTCTATTTTCGTTTCGCTTTGTAGTGGACCTCTCGCTCACAAAGCGCGCACAGCATAGCACCATGGGCAAGAAAATGTGGTAATCTACCCAGACAATCACATGACTGTACACCGACCGACAGCCCGAGAGAGAGAGAGAGAGAGACCCTCCGTCCACACCACAGGCATGCCAATGTAAAATAACTCAATCAACAGGTATGGCAACCCATATGCAACTCGAGGTTATTTTGGCGAGAAATCGCAAAGCGAGAGATAAAAACAAAGGAGACTTTTTTTGTTGGAGGAACAACATGAAAATTTTGTAGGAGCGGTGACAAAATGAGAAATGCTAGCGGCCACCAATGCCAGGAGAAAATGAAAAAAAGTCAACGAGAAAACGTACGACATTTCCTCCATAAAAAAGTTTCTGGAAGTTTCGCGTTGTAGTTGTGCAAAACAACGGCACAAAAATGTACAAAAAAAGTGG
>JAKSDK010000296.1 GCA_022360095.1 Phycisphaerales bacterium | reverse complement strand
TCACTTTTCCTGATATAAACACTTTTTTTAAGACAAATTTCGAACAAATTTGTTTATCAACATAATTTTATTCGATTTAAACTTATTCTGTAGTAAGAGTGGAGGTTCCCTTTAACGAAGTCGGCGATATATCTTCCTCCATTTGGAAAAGAATTAAAGTCTTACTGGCCTCTTTAATACTGTCTCTTTAAGCTTCGGTTAAGTCTCGGTTAAGCGTGAAAAAAGCTAGTCTCCCTGGCAGTCATTTTTAGTATTGTCACGCAACACTCTTCAAAAGTGGAAGCCAATCAAAACACTGCATTTGACAAAAGAATCATTTCAAAACAAAAACACAAGCGCGCAAAGCCGTTTGGGTGAATGTGGGCCTTTAATAGAGGGCGTCTGCTTTATAGAGGTTTCACTGTATATTCATTTACAAGGCTGTCACTTAGAGTTTAACCCTTTAACCACCTAGAGTGATCAACGCCAATATTCTCTTAACAATATCCATGCATCATCAGAGAAACGTTTATGAGAAGTAATAAAGTGATCACCAAAATGGAATGCTTGATCCTTTAAGTTGTCTGTTGTCTTTCCTTCACCAACCCTTAGACAAAATTGCATTTTTTGTGTTCCCAACATATTGCCAAACATAAGCTTCCAAGGGCAGCATGATGAAGCTATTTGGTGGAAGAGTGTGTTGCTGTTTTGGCAATCATATCACTCTTGTGACCATATTTGTCATAGTTACACTGATTGCCCTCCTCTCCAAATATTACTTTTCCACAACAAATTGCTTATCTTTTAGCTGTAAAATGTAAGTACAATATGAACGTAGTAGATTTTAAAGTATACCTTGTTTAACTATCCTAGTTTAGAACTTGCATTGTCCGTCCAGTTGTGGACTAATTTTGGCGTGGGTGCCCAAGCTAAAGAACATGTATAAAAGTTAAAATAGCAAATGTGCAGAGAATTATTATCCCTTTTTGTGCTTTTTTAAGATGATGGTTGGAAAACTGTTCTCATTGTGATTAGTACTGTGCAATAACATGTATTTTCATGAGAGGGATGCGTCAGATTGTCCTCATTACCCAGAGTGGTATACCTTATGACAAAGGTGCCAAAGGAATTCTTATTAACTCTTAACCTGACAGGCTAGCCTACGTGTCATTGTTTGTTTTTTTGTTTGTTATCCTCATGTATAGGCGTGACCC
>JAKSDK010001729.1 GCA_022360095.1 Phycisphaerales bacterium | reverse complement strand
TAGTGTACTGTATCTAGCAGCAGCGACTGCACGATCTCTTCTCCTTAAATTCATTGATGAATCGTCAAGAGAAAACAAAGCAATTCACTGGAATATCGGATATTGATCGACATAAAATCATGTAACGTACTAAGCTTTGAATTTCTGAGGAACTGTTCGTCAGTTGAGATGTACATCTCACTTCCGAGATCTCGATACCTCGAAATTGGACAAAAGTTGGTTTTAAATCCCCTTTTGGTGTTTCTGTATCGTAGATATTCAACACTATGAACGATGTTTTGTGTTTGGTGTAGAACATATGCTTATTAACGCAGCTTGTGCTTTGACTAAAGAGAATGTTCAAATCGTTAACACTGTTATCATGTAGGGATATGGGTAGCCAACTGTATCTGGGTGGGCAAAACGATCTCTTCTTACGATTGCGCGATTGTTGTGAATGATATGATTGTATAAAGACTCGGGATATCCTTAAACACAAGACGACAGACTGACACAAAAACCCACTTTCAAAGAGGAAACATGATATGCGGAAGTATACAGCAAGTATAGAAAGTGTAGAGATTGTAGAGATTGATTGTAGAGAGTGTAGAGATTAATTGAAAGTGTAGAGTGCTTTTGTAAGAACTAAGATTGATTGATTGATTGAATGAAAGTAAGTCAGAGGAAAATAAAATATTAATGACGATACATTTACATTTTTTCACTTATCGTTGCTGCCCACCGTTCTAAGAATTCGTTTCTTACAGTTCTTGGTTTACCGTATGTTTTTTATACGAACAACCAAATTTTGGACGAACGCTGGAGCTGCAAACACAAAAGTACACATCATTCTAGAAAATAAAATGTCCAATGTTATTTTAATGTACGCTTATGCTGTCTGACTGTTTAATATAACGTTGACAAAAGCCATTGAGTAGCTTGGGAAGAAGGGACACCCGATCTTAATGCTGGAAAACGTTTTCTGGGCATTACATATTGACGTCACGAGCCCTGAAACGTTGTTTTGCATAAGGTAACCGATGGAAATGCACATGCCAATTTCTATGGAATCAATTACTTAGTACTGATATTAAAAATACAACACTTGTGAAGGCAAAATCACAACGACAAACCAGTGAGGGTCCGCCGGATCTTTAGTAGATCTTGCAGTAAAATGTTAAACTTAAAACAGTAAACTGATCCTTGCGGCATGTCACAAATTATGTGTGATACAACCAGTTCCATTTACTATTTAATTCTTAACTC
>JAKSDK010001397.1 GCA_022360095.1 Phycisphaerales bacterium | reverse complement strand
GCCTTCGAACCACTGATAGTCAAAGCGTCCCCCAAGCGAGACACGGAACTGTTCGGTTAGAGACAGCCGCGCCTGCAGGAACGCACCGACGTTGGTCGAGGTTTCTTCGTTCTGAAGAGGAATGGGACCGCCGAAGCCGCCTTCAATGTCGCCCTCGCCAATGTCGTGGTAGAAATCGATGCCTGCCGTTATGTGGCCAGACCTGAACAAGCCGAGGTCGTTTGTGAAGGTGTTGGCGAATTTGCCGTTGTAACTCGTCGTTTCCGAGCGCAGATCGAACGTGAACGGCCCGAACGCCAGCTCGTCGATGAAAAGTTCGGATTTGTTGTAGCTCAGGACGATTTCCGGATTGACCAGGTTGGTCGGGTTCTCGTGAACGTAAGAAGCGCTGAAAGTCTGGCGGCTGTACTCCTGCAGCGTCGGCGGTGCGCCGTTGACGAGCGCGCCGAAGTTGGCCCGGTTCGGGCGAATACCCTCGTCTTCAAGGTAACCGCCCTGCAGTTCGAGCCGGTGTCCGGTTAACCCTGTCCAAGCGAACTTGCCAAGAATGTTCCGCATTTCAGGGGCTGTGCCGACAACCTCGTTACCATCGCCGTCCTCGTAGTTGTCGCCACCGTCGTTTGATCCATAAACAAGGCCTTCGAATCCCTCATGGCGCGCTGCCAGGGTAAGCACTTCGCTGAAGCCGTCCGCATTCGAGTCGTAGAAGAGCTTGCCGAAACCGCCGAAGGTCTGATCGACGTCCACAATGTCGCGCGCGTCCTTGGTTTCGTAGGCGATCGACCCGCCCAGCGCACCTGGCCCAACATCGGCCGGGCCCACACCGGTTTCGATACGAACGGCCTTCAGCAGGCCCGGATCGACGATCACCGTGCCCAGATGATGAAAAGCCGAATTCACCTGGCGCGCGCCATCGATCTTTACGTTCAGATTGGTGTCTTCGATGCCATTGATATAGAGCTTCCGAGACACATCTGAACCACCGCCGACATTGACCGAGGCTTCCCCGGAAAACACGTCCTTGATGTCTGTCGGATTTACGCGTTCGATCTGATCCTGTCGGATTTGAACGCCCCCTGGCGCCACCTCTTGTGCCGTGACCGAGATCGGCTCCAGCACGGTCTCGCCTTTATCGGCTGCGGATTGGGCGTTGGCGTACCCGGCTGGGTGGGTCAGGCCCATGGCGATCAACACAGCAGTAGCCGACAACGACATCGGCCGATGTATGGCGTACCGGATGAAATGCTCACTCGCGTCGTTCATTGTTGTCCCTGGTCTCGATCGAAACGCATGCAATGGTTAGCAGCAACTTAGTTGCGAACAATTCTTAAATACCAATCGAGACACAGACGCTCCACCGCCATGGGTTTCGCGAAATCGCATACTTTCTCAGCGAAAT
>JAKSDK010000675.1 GCA_022360095.1 Phycisphaerales bacterium | reverse complement strand
ACTCTCTGGCCTCCTTACCTATAATTGCTCCAACAGCAGGTTCAGCGCAAACTCTATAGCAACCGTTTGAACAACACTTCTTTGTTTTTCCATCGCAGTCCCAGTCAAATTTACATTCGTCAAAATCAGAAGGACAAAATTCGGACGGTGGGGAAAGAGCAGGACAGGTGCCTGGTCGAGGTTTACCTGAAGGGTTTGTAAAATATCCAATAGAAATTACACAAAAACAACTTTAATGATAATAATGACAATGACAATGGCGATAAAGATGAGGAGGATGATGAGGAGGATAATGATGATGATGATGCTGATGATGATGATGATGATGAAGATGTTGATGATGAAATAACGACTTGACTGGGTAAAAGTTAAAGAACACCTGTAAAGTAAAAACGAAAATGGTAATAATTCTTGGAGAACAAAATTATACAATCTCAATGGAGAAAAACTTTTATTCTTTCAGTTTGGTTATAAACCGTTCTAGGAGAGTAATGATCGTCTGGACATAAATGACCATGCGATGCCGCACACACGAAGGCACACAGTAGCTCAGAAGTTTTAACAGTAGAGGACACAGTTTTAAATTCTAATGAATATATATTTATCTTTGACCATTATTTCCATCGCATTTATAACATTGGCAGAGTATATTTCGGTTTAGAACAGCCCAGGTCCTAGCGGTATTTAGAGTGCGTAATTGTTGCTTTAGCGATTACGGATACGATGTTAAATAGTCACAATAAGGAAAGAGGGTCCTGAAGGGGTAAAATGGGAACTGGGATTGGCCGGGTTTTTGCCCTGGGAAAATGGGATTTAAGCCATTGGGACTGGGATTTGGTCACTGGGAATGGGATAAATAGTTTGGAACCATGACCAGTCGAGGCATCACTTATTTCAAGTTCCTGGAGTTAAGAAACGTCAGAAAATTGCTAATGCACCTTGTTCTAGTCAATTTTTAGCATTTTTATCTAGGTTTCCCCCAAATGGCACCGATTTGCGGTCAACGATATTTGTGTACAGCGGT
>JAKSDK010001018.1 GCA_022360095.1 Phycisphaerales bacterium | reverse complement strand
GATTCAAAACATTGTGAATCCTATTTTGGTAGGAAACACAGAAACGTGTGGTTCCGTATGCTGTCGTCTAAAGCGATACACGTTTTCCCTGCTCAATTTTTCTTAAATTAGACAAAAAGGTATTTCAAAGGATACGCAATCATGATATATCTTTTGAGTTTCGCGTGATCAAGTTCAAGGTCTTTCGAGAGGAAAATTGTCAGCCCATAAAATATGTGTTTCAAGCGCTGTAAAAAAATATCAAAAGGATTTCACATAGTTACATTCTTTGCATTACAGAAACTTTAGGTTACGATAAGAAACGATACACAGTAGCGTTCCATTGTTAAGTAACTGATTTCCTATTTGAGCATTTTATCTGATGAAAGGAGGTGTTTTTCTTCGAGTTGTTAAGTGCATTTCAATGTCAATTCGCTACGTTTTATTCTAGTACAACATCCTATTTAAACTCGAAAGTGATAATTCTCATTTTGGAGTGAAGAAACTTTCTTTATAAACCTGATAGTAGTTGATAATTATCCACTAATTAAGCTTGAACCTTTAATTTGAATCCGCGATTACGAAGTGTGGAACTAAAAAGCGACGAACACTCAGCCATTATGAAACCTTGGAGGGGTGGGGGGGGGGGGGGTCCTGCACAAAAACACACATCATTCTTTATTAAATTCATTACATCTCGTCTGTTTTGATTACCAACCTACTGGACGGCAAAAGCCCATGGTAAACGATAACCAATTAGACCCTCTAAGAACTAAATGGACACCCTCAAACCTGGGGGCACTCCCAAATAAAACTGACGTGGATGTTCGTTGGAGAATTCAAATTAAACCCTTAAAAACGACTCGAGGTAATCGTCTGAAATTCAGGCTACCCTTGTCTCTGACCTAACTACCCGAGTGACTCAAGCTTACACTAACCCCGGCCCTAAGGGAGCTGTGTGGTCAGTGTCAGAACATTTTTTGTAAATTTCTTTATGCACGGTACTAAGCAATATCTGAATGGGCAAAGT
>JAKSDK010000535.1 GCA_022360095.1 Phycisphaerales bacterium | reverse complement strand
GATATTTCCACGTCCCTTTGAAGTCGAGGCAAACACTGTGATGCTGTAGTTGGTGTATTCATTGAGTCCTGTTAGTGTTGCTTGAGTTGTTGGAGCAGGGACAGACTGAGTGTCTGTTGTGCCATTAGGTTCTAAAGCTGTGTAGGTAACTGTGTAAAATCGTATAATGCCATTTTGATCAGGCTCTGGAACATCACACCAGTCAACAAATATACTGGTGGAACTAGTGTTGTATCCTGAAATATCGGCTGGAGGAGCATTGGGTGCTGTTAAGAAATAACATTGGAATATACAAAGTAGTTGTTGAAGCAAGCCACAGAAAAAGAAAAGAAAGGTTAAAAAAACCCGCTTGTGTTGTGGAGAATAACAGCATAAACGTCGACTAGCAACAGAAAGGTGAATTTAATGTTTTAAGTTGAAATGAAATGGTTAAGACTTAAGAACTGTAATTTTACTGATCTATTTAAAAATATATTTATTATTTAAATATTTATTCATTTTTTATCTATTGATTGATTCATTTTTTGTCAAATAATGCTAACAACAAAGACGTTTCAAAATAGGAAGGGTAACGTGAACGAGTGCCTAGAAATAAATCCTACCGCTACTGTCAGATCATATTCAGCAGTTCACGGAATTTAGTTTCGTAAATTTTTTAGCAATTTGCGTCATTTATGATCCTCTAAGATTTTCCTCTGACAAAAGAGTGACTATAAGACAAAACCGACAAGAGGTCAGCAATAACCTGTACATACGTAAGTAGGGTGTCTGTCCCATATAGGGGTTTTTTTAAGAAAATGAGGTGGAGGGGTCGCGTTCGCCTGAATCCGAGAGATCATGTGTAAGGATCACGTGAAGGGTTCGGGAAATTGTCGGAAGAGTTCGGAGAGCGTCGGGACATCATCGAAAAGGACTTGCGTGTGATCGCGCGAGGAGGAGTGTCACGTGATCGTGGGATCCGCGTGTAATTCTTGGAACGCAGACAAAGCCATTCTTAGAAATACAAGCAGTTAAAGTCATTTAACATTTTAACAGTCCATCGTGTTGGGCAAAACGCGTGAACTCCGCGAGACTCATTCGTGGTTTCTTCCCTTATTTGATCTAGTTTGGTGTTTCTTTGTGGTGACTTTTTTACCAACTTTCCAATTTCTCTGACAGTGTCAAGTGCAT
>JAKSDK010000237.1 GCA_022360095.1 Phycisphaerales bacterium | reverse complement strand
GAATCAAAGCGTCAATGAATACGACGCAGCCAGAGACTGAATTGCTACTATATACATTATCATATCATATATAGTGAGCAAAAAAAAAAAATTAAACATAATAGAAAACGCGTATGCAAATATCATTATGAATACAGATTTACCTATATACGACTAAAAAGTTATTAAGATAATTGTATGGATAAAAGGTTAAAACTCTTTAAAACTGTAACAGTCTACCCGGAGGATTTGAGAATTCATAACACTATTCCTGGCCCTAAAGTTTTTAAATTTGACATAAAAAATTCTGGCATGCCCTGAGAGTATACTTTCAACTATGCGAGGTAGCCAATAAATAATGAAGACGATGATCTCTGTCCTCAGCCTAAAATCTTATTTATTGAAAAGCGACTGACACAAGACGCTGATGGTGAACTACCAGACACTCTAGGACTAATGACGCAGCTAGGGCGTTTACGAAGGTTGAGGTGAGGTTATAGAAGAAAAAGCTCTCTTGTATGAGCTCCAGCTGATTAAACTTTATTCGATGATTTGGGGGCGCGTACAAAATAGTGCTCTTTCCACCATAAGCCCAACCTCATCATGAGGCGAAAAAAAAAATTAAAAACAAGAACAGAGCCTAATTGCGAACTGACCTTATGCAACTGGTATAAAATCTCAGTAGATCGGCCTTCTGGACCGATTAGTACTCGTATGTTGCTTAAGAAAGTACAGGTGTTTAGATGCTTTCTTTAAGATTCAAAGATAGATTGTACTGATTGTGATTCTAAATAACTTAGCATGCAACTGGTCTACAAATTCTAGGTTATGGCCGACTGCCACCATGGGTGTTGTTGACAATTCAAACTATGCACTATAAGATAATAGTTTCTACAAGGTATAATAATTGTCAATGGATAAGTTAAGCAGTCAAGAAATCAATTTCTTTTGCCTGCATGGCCGGTAACAGTTTCAGAAGTTAGGCTTAAACTGATAAGGGAATTATAGAGTACCGTTCAACTACTAGTTGATCGCATACAGCCCTTTGCATTGTGTCTCTCTAGTGTACCTTAGTTCTATACAGTTGTAAATCATAAGATGAACAGACCTCAAGTATATGACAGAGTATACTTCGCGCTATGGAAAACGACTCGATTGGATATCAAATAGAATGCTTAAACGCTAGACTCAGACAGCGAAACCGCACTGGCTAGTAACATCAACACAATCGTTTTCCATGTGAGCGCTGTTCAATTTGCATACAACTTCTAGCAT
>JAKSDK010001331.1 GCA_022360095.1 Phycisphaerales bacterium | reverse complement strand
GAAAATTAGTTTTCAGCTGCTCTAATAAATCGTGAAAGTAAAATCTCGGTAGGATCGATGGTTTTGTTGTTTGAATTTTAGTGACGTTAAGAGAAAACCATACAATACCGACACAGCTGATATTCAGACATGCGCTTTTGTTTGTGCCACCTGTGATTAAATATCTTAATGATGTTCCGCATTATTGTCATTCCAATAGAATTAAGCAAACAACTGATACTTGTTTAGAAGGTAGGATTGTTTAAATGTTGAAACCATATAGTTTTACGTATACAGATAAATATCTAGTGAAATTGATCCAATGGAACCAATATGATTGTAACTAAATTTGTACGTACGCGTTTCGTTACTCAAGGACCGTGAATAGCGCAAAATTGCGTCATCTACGCTTCCTTATAAGCACATTTTTGTCTCCTAAGCTAAGCCTTTCCTGATAGTATGTTCACGTGGCGTTGTGTTCAGTTCTCAAGGATGTGTTTTTTGGCTTTATTTGTGGTACTGCTGGCTGCCCCTAATATCCTGTGGCACTGTGGTAAGTTCCTCTACTATCGTATTTTCTGACCTATTTATATTCAATTCATAGAACCGAGCCTTTACAAAGGCGAACGTTCACAGCGAGTCACACATGGGTGGCGAACTAACTATGTTATGGCGTTTATAATAATCTTGTACAATATGATGAAAGCCATCTTTGGACATTCTTTTTGAAAGATTTCAAAAGTTTCAAAGTTATTTTTCTTACTGACTGCTTAAGGCATGTGCGAGATATAAAGTTACTGGCCGTGGATTTTAAATGTCTACGCCAGTTGAGTTCAAGAGTTACACGTGGCATTGACCAACTCGAAAGCCTAAGCTCATTTGGTCACTGTGCACATTCTACCTTTGATGTTTTATGTAATTCAATGATGTTTTATTTTACTTTTGTGATGTATTTGTATTTTTTTGTACGTAGTTAACTATTAAAATAGTGCAATGAATAAAAAAAATACTAATCTGCGGTCTCAGTGAACTGTGAGTGAAGTACGTGACCGGTAAATTAATTTCTCTACCAGTCCGGGCTCAGAATTTAATACCAAATGCGGAGCATTGTAATAAGCTACGTTTAGCTTTAATGTTCAGGCCAGCAACAGATGCTTTCAATACATCATACGATCATAAAGCTTGGCTTTTATCACGGCGGCTATATTGGTGTTCCAAAACAATGAAACACCGGCCATCTTGTTGCTTCAAACAAATCCTATGGGAGTTCGACTCTTTTCTTATGTAAATTCTATTGTTCCCATAAATTCTCACATATTGTGCTGGCCAAGTGAGTGACAGTACGTTCTATAAAACATAATCTGACCTCATGATCTTTCAGCCGGAAAACAATATAGGCGAAAGCTCTAGGCCAGCAAGATTGATATTTTGCGGTAATTTATCCTTTTTGCTGCAGGTCGCGTACGTGACCAGCCTTGATGGCCTGTGCCCGAAGCCCGGTGTGCGTCACGACCCACAAAGGTTCATGGGTAAAACTGTTGCTGTGCCTCATTCCAATCGTGACACGGTCGAGTTCGCATCTCTTGAGAGAGATGAATCAAAGCCAGGGATCAAAACACTGCTTCTTTTTTTGAAAAACATTACGGAAGAG
>JAKSDK010000131.1 GCA_022360095.1 Phycisphaerales bacterium | reverse complement strand
GGGATTTAAGGGGGGTCTATGGTTATCACATTAACTTTCATTTATAGGTCTATAAATTAGCTACGAACAATCTTTGCATGAATCTCTGGTCAAACACCTTTCCTTATTTGTTCAACGGACAGGCCAAAGTGCATAAGGAATGCATTAAAGTCTCAAGGTTTTGCCTCACCAGTCAAAGAAAATTAGTTTCTTACGAGTAAGTGTTTTGAACAAACTGGCGAGGTTGCATACTCATAAGTGGCCCTAACCTACCAACAATATATTCCAGTTTAAACTCCTAGAGGGCTTTTTTAATCTAAACCTTATTCAAGTAGCCTCTTTCAGGCGTTCAGATAGTAGGGCGCGGCCGTCAGATGGTAAATCTTGAAGTCTTTTGGTGCCTAAATGTTAAAAAACATGGTCATGTGACATTGAAAATGAATAAAATTTCTAGCGATTTTACTTTGTTTGGATAAATAAATTGGCGTTTCAGATAACTAGCGCATGTGTATTTCTTTCTACGTTTGGAATGAATGCACCAAATGTTTTAAATAAAAGTGTTTAGAAATTCAAAATTTAATTTGCCATTAAAATGATGTTTTTGCTCAATTTTTTTTATTGAAGTGCAATGGACTGTCATTCCAAACGCGAAGTGATAGAAATTTGTTAATTTGAATTAAAAAATGATACTGCTTGACTTCTTTTCTTAAAACCACCACCAGTTTTGTCAATTTTAAGATTTTTTAGAAAAATGGTCATATGACAAATCACGTGATCTATTTTGTTGTAAAACAGTGCTTGATTCCTCTTTCTTTCTTTGAGCTTACCTTTAGTTTCCTCCATGATCTTTGGCCGTAAAAAAGTTCCTGTTGTAGGTAACAGCGTCTTTGTGCGTCGTCCAAACAATCTTTGGACTGATGATGATCCAATACTGGGTTGGGGTGTGTTGCGCTAATCCAAAATGGCCAAGTATGGATCTTGTCCACTTGTCTTTGCTTTGGTTAGCATTTTCTAGTGGCTGTCCTTAGAGCATTTTCAATCTTGCCATTTGATTGT
>JAKSDK010001758.1 GCA_022360095.1 Phycisphaerales bacterium | reverse complement strand
TAACTCCTTTTTTGGGGTTATTTTAACTCCTCAATATCTGGGGTCACTTTTACTCCTGAAAAAGAGTTCTTTAAACTCCTTTTTGGAGTTAAAATAACTTCCCAAAAAAATAACTCCACTGTAAGGAGTTAGATTAACCTTAAGTTATGACTTAAGCGTAAAAGTTACCGCTTAACAGTGATCCACACTTCACTGTTACATGAGATAGGAACTCCTCGTTCTCCTCACCATTCTGTCCCTTCGGTCAAGCACGCACACGCTCATATATAAGCTCTCTCCTTTATTTGCAGCAGCTACGTTTGTAGAACTATGTCTATATTCACTGAAATAGTATTGAGCCAATACTACCTATGGTATCAGCAAAGTAAATCAAACTAAATAAATAAGCCGTGTCGACTCGTTTGATTTCAGATGATTATGTCACGATCATCATTGCTGTCGTTGTCTCTGTTGCTCTGCTGGCTATCATTGGAGTGGCTGTGTTTTATGTGTATAAGAAGAAAAAGGACAAGAAAAACGACAACAAGGGTTAGTATTTAATTATGTTGAATGTTGTGTGAAGCGAGTAGTTAAAATCTGTGTTTTCTACATTATTCGGAGAAACAGTTTAGGTTTTGGAGCTTTCACTTCTACAGCAGAAGCTTCTTCTGCGAATGAAAGTTTTAAAAGATGGCTTTTCAAAGCAATAGCTTCGAATAGAAAAGCATTTTGCCGAACTGCCATACTTCAATTTGCATACTGGAGAAAAGGATGAATTTGTAGCTAGAATTTAGCTCCAAATGCTTTAAAAATATTTTATGTCTAAATATAAACCAGTTAGTACATGTATGTTAAGACACACTTGAAACTTTATAAAATAAATGTACCAAGACGTAAAATGTCACTTTGATAAAAGGAAGATAGTTGCAGACTGATATTACTTTTAAGGTATCTTTAATATGAATATTTAGAAATTGACATAAATGATAATACAAAATAATACTTAAAATATTAGGAAATAATAAAGTTTCAGCTCAAGTTAGTTTAAGCTTAAAAATTAATTAAAATAATAAATTAAATTAAACAAGCAGCAACAATAACAAGAGCATTTTTTAAAGCTCCTGTGACACAATTTCCCAATAAGGTCAATGCGATCTGTTATATCTTCATGTATATAGGCAACCGCACAGACGGTAATGCAAGAGTAATTGTCCCGTGGAAACCAAACCGCCAAGAAAAGGTTACAGCTTAATAACCAAGTACTTAAGTCTTCT
The DNA here is from genome assembly GCA_022360095.1 of Phycisphaerales bacterium. Taxonomy (GTDB): domain Bacteria; phylum Planctomycetota; class Phycisphaerae; order UBA1845; family UTPLA1; genus JAKSDK01. The sequence goes on along the minus strand of JAKSDK010001758.1, from coordinate 17 downwards.
AAAGTCAAGAAATTTAG
>JAKSDK010000588.1 GCA_022360095.1 Phycisphaerales bacterium | reverse complement strand
GAGTGCAGTTAAACAAAATAAGGTGTTACTCAACCTTGAAAAATTGTATTCAGTTCTAGTGATATAGAACCCTTACAACACATCTTCTTGTCATCCAATGAAAATTTTCAGTAAAATTACCCATTTACTTTGTTATGTGAATTGACCTTTTTTTTACCTTACCATTGTAAAAATATAGTTTCAAGCATCTATTAAAAACAAGATGTCTTGGACCCGCCAATTATTAAAGATTTAATAGATCTCTTTCCCAAAAAATTTCTTACCGGCAAATGAGACTGGTAGCAGCTACCAAACAGAGCTTGAAGGAGTAAAACAGTGCTTTGGCTTTCTGCAACGGCTTGGCGTTAAAATTGGGGTGTTTATCTCTGACCGTCATAGAGGTATAGCCAAATGGATTAGAGAAAACTGCCCTGGCACTACTCACTTCTCTGACATTTGGCATGTGGCCCGGTCAGTTACCAAAAAGCTGTTTGCTGCAAGTAAAGAGAAGGAATTCGTCGACACCTTTATTGGAGTGCTACATCTACCAAACCTGGTTTTGTCAGCCTCATCCTGGCTAAGTGGAATTCATTCCTGCAACATGTTGCAAATAAACATAATGACCACCCTGACCCACTCTACAAGGTCTGCAATCATGGAAACCTTCCATCTAGAAAGTGGATCAAGAATGGTGAGGATATAATTTTTATTGTCTTTACAGTTAAAAGTCACAGCTGTTGGAATATTGTCTTTAATTTTAGTGTACCAAAAGTTCATGTACACTCTTTTACTTTTTATTGTAGGTACTGCTGCCTATAACAAACTTAAAAGCCTTCTCACAGGCAAAGAATTGCTGAAGGATATAAAGCAGTTGTCTCCAGATGCCCAAACAAGTTGCTTAGAGGGGTTTCATGCCACCTTGAACCACTGGCATCCAAAGATGATTAGTTTCTCTTGGCTCGGCTGCTTTTGCAGGTAGTACTAAATTTTTGTTGTCAAATACAAAAAAATATGTTACAAAAACAGTTACTGTCCAACATACATTTTTACAATTAATATTGGTTGTTCGTGAATATTGACTACATAACAGTTAGTACTTAATTGACAACCAGTGGTTTCAACATATTTTAAAGTAGGTGCCTGACTCTGGAAAAGTAGGCAGCTGTTACAATCGAGATTGTTTGTCAAGAGCTGATTGTTATGACCAGAGTTGCCGGCGATATGCAATCAAGTAGCCGGTTTAACTCCGGCGGTCACTGGCTTGTTTTTAAACCCCTGATTGACAACCCATTTCAAGTCATTGCTCCCTCCTCCTGCCCCTCTTGTCACAGAATGCTTTTTTGGAATTTGTTTT
>JAKSDK010001572.1 GCA_022360095.1 Phycisphaerales bacterium | reverse complement strand
AGCAGAGATGCCAGTGTGCAGTGTTCTAATGCTTATGGTTCTGCTAACATTCGTTTGGCGAATGGCGGTGTTAATTATGGCCGAGTTGTAGTTCATCAAAAAGGCCAATGGGGCACAGTCTGTGATGATTACTGGGATATCAATGACGCCCATGTAGTTTGCCGTCAGCTTGGTTTCCCCAGTGCGTCTTCGGCACCTCATGGTGCACAGTATGGCCGAGGATCTGACCCTATCTGGATGGATAACGTCCAGTGCAATGGAACAGAGGCTTCACTGTTTCACTGTACACATAATAGCTGGGGAACGCACAACTGTGGCCATAACGAGGATGCAAGCGTGTTCTGTAACACTTAAATGAACCGTTGACTTATGCGGCCATGTTTAATTTGGATTCATAGAAATTGGTATTCAAGTGTGTATCATGACTATTATGTTAACACTGATCCTAAAAAGCACTTACGTGTGACTTAGATGAATTATAACAAACGGAGTTGTATTTCTAAATTAATAAAATTCCCAGTCTTCATTGACTATTTCGCGAAGCCCCTGAGGGAACTATGTCACGAGGATTTTTCTGTTTTAATTTCAATTCTGTGCCGTATGTTATTAATTAGTGCCTTTACACGTTTAAAGGGATACTCTAGAATTGTGAAGAAGATATTAAACAAATTTTGTCAAGAAGCACAGCTGAACCATAATAACTTTTAATGGTGATTTTTGCAGGCATAGCATTAAATTTGAAATAATTGTCTACACTAACTATCATCATAAATAGCATAGGAAGATATGTATAATTACTTTTAATGTTAAAGATATGTATAGCAGCTCTACGTGTACTTGCATTCTTTGGTGGATATCCCTTTGCTATTTATATCATTAGTCCCAACGTTCCTTCCTAAAGAGGCGGCCACACAAATTAATTCCTTTTTGTTTGAAAACGTCCAAACTAAAAAGGATGAAAAACAGAAGTTAATTATAATATAAGAGAACGGAGCCGGTTTT
>JAKSDK010001110.1 GCA_022360095.1 Phycisphaerales bacterium | reverse complement strand
AGCACGGGAAGAGTATTTTGGGGGAATGAACTGTGATAACAAAACAGCAAAGAAGAAAGACTCGAGTATTTCCGATATTTCGAACGGACTAGCCGTTCTTCTTTAACGGATTTATTAAAGAAACGGAAAGTCGTTACAGATATATTGTACAGTTTGACAGGGGCACCCAACGAGAATTTTGTTCAAAACCACTTAAACCGTAGCATTAATAAACGATTTTAGTATTTAAACGGTAGGTATAGGCATATTTTCATCTCCTAAAATGTTTTATCTGTTCGGATTTTATAGCTGAAAGTCTAATGATCCGAAAATTATAGGGATCAAAACTTACCTTTTCGAAAATTTCAGCCAGAAAAAAGGCTCCCGAAAATTCTAGGTGACCTTTTTAGATTCTTTTTAGGGTAAAAATCCGTTAAAAATGGGCAATTATACCATTTTTTGTTTGTTCGAAAATCCTAGGAGAGACAGGGAAGCAAGAAATTTTGCAACAAATGTTCCGAAAATTCTAGATCTCAAATCATCTTCTGAACAGATATTTTCCGAAAATTGACGTTGGGTGCCCCGGCTTTATTAAACGCGGGACAGTTGGAAATTTGATGCGCGTAACAATTTAAAATGAATAGGTGAAAAGGAATAAACTAAAAAAAATAAAATGAAATAAATAATAAGAAGAAAAAACATTCATTTCGCAACCCTATTTAGGATAAGACTTTTTTTTTCTACTTCCTTTTTCACTTCTTTTCGTATACAAAAGTAACATTTTTTAAAAATTGACATCCTGGAAAGATATTTTTTTGGCAAAATATTTTTGGTATTACAACCCCTTGCCCTCTTTTAAAGATACCCAGAGTTGAAAGACTTTGTAATCTTGTAACAGATCCGAAACCGGTCAGGGATCATGAATTTCACCATTTGTTGAATTGTAATCACTCATCACTATCTCATCTAAGACCCTGTTTACATGGAGTGGGGGACCCCGGTCTAGTGGGGTACGTTTCTTTTGTTTTGTGTCCCCCAGAGCGTGAAAACAAAAGACACCAGTCCCACTAGACCGGGGACCCCCACTCCATGTAAACAGGCCCTAAGGGGTATCTTCTTGGAGACCCTTGACTTTTTATAAAGTTATAATCATATAGCATCTTAGTGGCATTTTCTCGGAAATATTTTTTTCCAGAGAAAAAAAAAACATTTGAAAGTTAAAATTTATTGTTTACTATACTTGAATTTAGCATATAAATTTATTTTACGAATTATGCTATTTCCCTGAATTGTGCGATCGGATGCGATT
>JAKSDK010000701.1 GCA_022360095.1 Phycisphaerales bacterium | reverse complement strand
TGCTAAATACAAAACCTATCGTGGATACATCACACAAGTTAGACGAAGTAGGTTAACGATGAAATTGCTCAGTTGAAGTTGCTTCTTCAAATCTCTACACTATGATCATTTATTTTTCGTTCGGAACATGCGCTCTTGAAAGCATATGTCATTTAAAAGTCTAATACGCCTTTTCTTTTTGGAACATCTTGGGTTGAAACAAATGGTTTTGTTTGAAGGAGGAAGGTAACAAAACGTGATGCACATGCAGCTTTGTTAACGCTTCTATGTGACGTCATAATGGCCCCACCCCCTCCCCTCCTAAAATAGGAACAGCAAGAACAAAATAATCTTTAGCTTCGTCTGCTCTTCGCTCCTAGACACTTCTAAGAATGGGCTCATAAAATGTTTTAAATGAGTAATTTATTGTTGGTAAACCAGTAAGCAGTGATATACATTTTAACATTGCAATCCTCTCTGTAGTGTTCACTCTACCTTGCCTAGAAACCCAATCTAAAAATACACAACTGCAGCTTGTTCGTTTTCTTTTCTCCATTCACAGCATGTGATATTTCAAAAAGCGTGCAAGCATACACACGTGCATAACATAAACACGCTCACGCGGTCTAGTTTGGGAAAACAAAATGTACAAGTTAAAGAGCTCTGTTGACGGGATACCCTTCTGCTCTCGGACTCCTGGCATGACCTTCCTGATTCCAAAGATTTATGTCACAGCGAATTTGATTTTTTTAAATTTATTTTTAATTTCTATTTTAATAGAAAATTAGAAAATAAGAAGTATTTCTTGGATATGCCCCGCAGGTAGCAAAAGCTGGTCGAAACGGGCGGTGTTTACGGTTATTTGTGAATTAAATCCTGCAAAGAAAATATTTACAAGAGCAGAATATTCAAATTCTACACGAATTCACGGACTGACCCCTTTTTTAGACTGACGCAAGATCCTTCCCAAGCCAATCAGAAGGCTTGCATAATTGATTAGTTCCTTAGGCGTTCAATAGTTAATCAATCGAACCGGAGTCAGTCTTAAGCTTGAAATAGCTCGATCCGTGAAAACGCTGTAAATCACGTGGTTATCATCTCCTGGTCATGTTCTTACCGTTCCAGCCCCGAGGCCACACGCTCCAATAACGAACAGCACGTTGAATACCGCTGAGCCTAAGATGGTGCCGATTCCAATGTCCCCTTCTGTGATGAAGACACCTATGATTAGAAAGCAGAAATTTGTTATCAAATGTTTTCTAAGGTGTAGAGGCACACTTGCAAAAACTTCCATTCGTTATCAAAACTGCGAGAGTTTCCCGGGGTCTCTAGTATGTA
>JAKSDK010000055.1 GCA_022360095.1 Phycisphaerales bacterium | reverse complement strand
TAAGTTCCTTAGAGGAAGAGAAGTGGCAGAAGAGGTGATTCTGAAATTTCAGCAAGAAAAGGTATGTTTTTATGTTTATTTTAGCACATGCATCTATCAAGTGCCTTCTTTGAATTTTCTCTTGTTCCATGGTGCATTTGCATTGCCCAAGCGGTGGGGAGGCAGACTAGTTGTGAGGTTACAGACCAGGAATGATCGTTGCTGAAGGGAATATCTGGAGACAGTGTGCTTTTCATCAGCAAGATGCCTATAAATGACAAAGGGTTATTGTCGTTACCTATAAAGTATGCAAATGCAGCCGCCTCTCTTCGCTCTTTGATGTTGGTGATATGTCAGCCCCAAAATTTCATACTGATAATGATGTGTATCAATTTATGTTTATACCAGCAGTTTCCATTGGAAAATGGAGTGCTGCAAGTAAAGCACATGCTACCAGTAGAGTTGTTTTGGGCTGCCTTGTCAATTGAATGTTATTTAGATAATAAATGAGATTGTGGGGTCTGAATATAACCTTTTCCAGACAATTTTATCATACATAATGTGTAATGCTACTACTCAGCTCAGTAAAGTGGTCAGACATGTTAGTTGGACCAAGTAATGTTAATGTTATTATTGTTTTGATTTGGGACCTTTCCCCTGCTACATGGTGGAATGTGGTATTTTAATAATATTGTGATCCATAAAGGCCATCTGATATTATGCGATGGTGCGATTTTGCACAATTGACCTCAAATCGCATCTGATCGCACAATTTGGAGAAAATCGCATAATTTGTAAAAAAATGGTAAATTCAATTAAAGTATAAAAGCAATGAATTCTAACTTTAGTTAAACATTTTCCTAATCTTAATGTTATTTAAGGTGATTTAGCACTAAAAAGAAAGGCTAGAAAGCCTTGCAAGACATCTGAAACCTTCAATCGTGGTATCTGGGCAATAATATTGATTGTTACTGACTTCTATCGACTGACTTCACCTGGAGTAACATATAAATGAACATACAAATGAAGACAATTGACACTGCTCCTCCCCCCCCCCGACCCAAAATACC
>JAKSDK010000592.1 GCA_022360095.1 Phycisphaerales bacterium | reverse complement strand
TACTTTAAGTTTTCCTAGAAAAAGATTGTAATGGGAAAAAAAGATCGTTGTTCCGTGTTTGGATGCAATAATGATCGCCTTTTTCCCGAGAAATATACATTAAAGGTCTCTTTTTGCCCGATAGTGAGCGAGTGGGCCCAGGGTATCCCATAATTCTCCTTAAATCTAATAAATTCAATATGGTCGCTGTATCGGAAAAAAGGTCTACTACCGATCGCTTCCTCTGCAAAGCTGATTTTATTCTTTCAAAAAAGATTCCTCCTGACACTTCAAACTTTTATATAGCAGGTTCGTAAAGCCAGAGGAGTCTGAGAACTGACTCTCTCATGCATAGCACCTTTTCAAGAAAATAAGCCTTGCAACAGGAAGGGACCAAGAAACTATCAAATGCTGGAAAAAAGGAATTAATTCCTATGCAAAATACGCATGATTTGCTCGTTGGCACTCCGTCGATAGGTACCGTATTTACTCGACAAAGCGCGGCGCTTAATCAAGTATTTCCATAAGATGATGAAAATACACTGTAATTGCTGTGTTAGATCTTGCGAACTTTCAGCAACAGTTAGGACATTGACATCGAGTGAAGAGTTGTTGAAAATCTGCAGAAAAGTATTGATGAGGCTGTTATGAAGGCCAAAACTTAGGTTAGCTTTAAGCCGGTAAGCCATGAAAAAATACTCATGAGGTAAATTAAATTGTACAATCAAAACGTTTTGTCTTTGTGGTATGAGCCTTTTAAATAAGCACCGCCCTAGAATAAGCGCCGCACCGGATACACGAAAACGCCGCGGCGCTTATTCGAGTAAATACGGTATACCCAGTGTCTAATATCTACTTCGAGTTATAAAAACCGGGTTGTAATTTTTCTCAACTTTCCCTGACTAATAGCTTGTTTACTGTGTTGTTTGCTTTTTTTTGCTTGTTTAAGTTTTGTGGTTAGGGATTTATGTAGAAGAGGGGGTAGACAGAATTACTATCTAACCCCCTCCCCCCCTCCCTTCAACCGTTCCTCCCTATTTCTTTTTTTGTCCGTACCCACAATTCTCTCTTTAATACAAGTGACAGTTATTTGAAATCAGTGCGCGCCTAAAGCTGGTTTCGGTGCCGTTTAGCAGTTTACTTTTAGATATCGGTCACCATGAGAAAAGTTTCCCGGAGAGCATGATGATGGGACAAAGTTATTACGATTTGCAGAGTCTGCATCGTCCAATATCGTATTTTATAAAATAACTGAGATAGTACGCGCGATCTGATTGGT
>JAKSDK010001312.1 GCA_022360095.1 Phycisphaerales bacterium | reverse complement strand
TTTGTAACCATAAAATAGGAGTGGGAAGATCTGGGATTTTTTGGGTTTTGTTTTTTGCCCCTTTTTTGATTATCCCTGTCACTTTAACTTGAGATTATCCCCTGGGGTTTCTCCCCTATAAAAATGGTAGGGATGCTTGTTGCCAACTTCCCATCACACCCCTACAAGATACAAGAACCCTGTTTTGTGGGCGTGAATCAAATTCATTTTTACCTCTAAAAGTTACTTAAAAACTAGTTGAGTAAGGACATTAATAGTTGTCATCATTTTTGGCTTCTGATGGCATTCATTTTAGTTGAAAGCAACCTAAGCAGTACCAATCCACAATATTTTAAAGGGTAGTTTCTTGGTATTGCAGATGGGTGTAATCACCAAATGACGTAATAGAAAAGATTAAAAAGACACTGAAAAATATCCACACCACAATACAAAAGCAAAAAAAACAACAATCTTTCCGCGGCACCAACAAACACCCTTTTATAGTTTATATTACAAGCTCCCCCTTCCCGCCCACCCCACCCCGCGTGGCCCACCTTGCTTTCAAGAAGCTCACGTTTTATTCCCAGTTAGTTGCCTACATCATTACAATAGTTCTACATGTAAGCACCTAAACATTATCCTTTTTAAATCTGCACTGTATTATAATTCTTTTGAATTTACTCCTTTTGCAGGTTTTCTTCCTAAAGCTAAACCGCCCATTAATGTTGTGGGTGACGTTGCTGGAAAGATTGCCATTATTATTGTAAGTTTTTAATCAGGTGACCTGAACAGAACTCTTGGTCCCATTGATTGATGAGCCAGAACGGTTTTTCATTAAATCAGTTTTTACTAATTATGATATTTAACAAAATGATAGCTCTGGTCCATTGTGCTTTCTACTTTCGTTAGCCTTTTTAAACCCACGAACATTTTTTTACAGTGCCACTTTGGTATGAATATTTTTACGGTTCAAATTTTATGTACCATGCACTTAGATCTGCTATAGTAAAGTGCATGTTTCTCAGAAATGAAAAATGTTGGTGACAATGTTGTTTTCGGATGTGAGTGGTAGTTGTCAATTCTGATTTCCTTGTTTGAATTCTTGTTCACAGGATGACATGATAGATGAAGCAGAGTCATTTGTATCTGCGGCCAAGCTCCTCAAGGATCGGGGTGCTTACAAGATTCTAGTGATGGTAACACATGGCCTTTTATCGGCTGATGCTCCAGAACTAATTGAAGAATCTGTCATTGATGAGG
>JAKSDK010000695.1 GCA_022360095.1 Phycisphaerales bacterium | reverse complement strand
GCCATACTGGCTCGAACGCTGTTTGCGATCTTTATCGGAAAAGGAATCTAAAAAAAAATGAAGGGTAAGTCCAATTGACCTCCCCAGAATATACCATAACATAACATAATGCTCTTTGTTTGTCAACCCAAAAATTTGCATAATCATTGTCTTCAGTTTCTCTTGGGAGTTAAAATGGCCCCAAGAGAAACTGAAGACAATCATTATGCGAAATTTTGGGTAACAAACAAAGAGTATTATGGTATGTTATGGTATTTTCTGGAGTGGTCAATTAACAAATAATCAACAATTGTTCATAGTCTATACTCATGCAGCCTCATAACGTCAAAATGTTCAAAGCACCACAAAGCGGAGGAAACAAGTCTGTAGTGGCTTCGCTACAAAGTTTTCAAATCTTCTTTATTGCTATGGTCTATAGTATAGACTAGGAAAGCTAGTTTTTTTAGAAGTCCATTTTCAGCGAACATTCCTGGAAAATCGGATGTGAGAGACAGAAAGCACCATCATTATGTCATTTCTATGGTCTGTGCTCTCACAAACCGTAGCTCTCGACCAAAGAGCGCGCAAGTAATAATTTAGTTATTGTAAAACACCGTGTCACTAAATTGTAGTCAACGAAGGCTTCTACGTAATGGCTTCCTGAAATATACCATTTATTTATGAATACCCTACAGAGCCGAGACGCAGCTAACAACATCTTGAACATGCTTGGGAGTGTTGGCGGTTCTGTTCTGGAAAATAAACTTCCGGGGGAACAGTCCAGTGTTATCTCCACTGCAAAGCTAAACATAGCAGTGGAACGTTCTGAACCAGATTCTTTGGGAGGCTCCGCCATAGGCGACGGGCTAGCCGGGTTTCAGATGCCTTCTGCTGGGAAACTGTTCTCGAGTAACGTTGATGGCACAGTCGACAAAGAGGTAAGTGTAAAAATAGATAGTGTGAATAAACCTTCGAATTTTAATACAGAGCACTATAGAATATAACTAGAACGAGTGGAACAAATGGAACACACTATATTCATTTAAAGAAAAGATGAGTTAAAACAAGAGAGGGAAATGAAGGGAGTTTTGACGGTGACCATCGTATTATTAAGGGAGATTTGGAGTCACGCTCACGGCAAACCACAAACGTTAGTTTAAGGCTGAGAATGTCTCAAAATAGAAAATGAGCAGATAAAAACTCTTCAAAACAATATTTATGGATGAAACTAACGTGAAACTACTAATTGGTTTGTTTAAGTAATAAACAGTAAAAGACAAGTAGAGGGAAAACTTGTTCAAGTGGTACAAATTCACGTTTGCCGTAAACGTGACTCTAAATCTCGTTAATTGTTCAGTTTGAAGTTGTGTCGTGCAGATATCCCTCATTAGTATTCACCAATCAGTGGATAGCAATTTTCGCGCGTTCTGAATGGCTCCCGTAACTCGGAATATCCTTGGATATTCTGTGTTTTGGGAAGGGATTCAAAATGGCCTCTAGTTTCGGGACAGTTTCGAAAGATGAATTTTAGCGGTAAATGAAGCAGCTGTACCAACAAATACCAAGAAAGAGACAAAATTTGGCTTGTCGGTGTTTACTGGTCGGTAGAAAAAAAAATTTCTTACTGAATT
>JAKSDK010000150.1 GCA_022360095.1 Phycisphaerales bacterium | reverse complement strand
TAAACATTTTAAGAGTTATATTTTTGAAGTATTTGCTGACAAACATGGCCAAGTAGCCGGTGACTCGATGACTCGCAGCCGCCGGAGCTCCGGCGGTAGCCGGCTTCTAATGAAAGCCCTGCATCAGGGTTGTCAAAACGAGCCGGCTGCTGGTGAAAATCGCCATCTACTTGGTTATTATCGGCCGGCTACTCTGCTTGGCATTTCTTTGCGGATGGCTGTCTCTCCTCACTCCTTGCTGCTTGGAATGTTTCGTAGGAAAAATGAAACTTCCCTAGCAGTGAGGAGCGAGGAGAGGTGGCTGGATTTGCAGGTTACAGAGGCCCTGTCAGTAAACACCATTAGTTAGGTCAAGGAAATTTCATTGTGTAACTTGGTGGTCAAATTATTACTAAACAAGGTGGTGTTACTTTGCGTTTGTAACGACAGGTAAAATTGAATCTTGTGTGATCTATCAATATGCTGGAAATCACATAAAGTGCTTTAATGACTTTGTATAGTTCAGCATTACTGTTTGTCAGCTTGATTATAGCCTGCATCAACATAGTCTAACCTCAGTTAGTAACGTCTGCAATTCAGCGCCAAGATACCAGCTCTGGGCCCTCAACTGAGTCAATGAATTGCCAGAAATGCGTTTCGAATTTCCCCTCAACCTAATCGGCAAATTGACAATGGCTTTATTAATAGGCCAATCATGGTGCATACTCAATTCCTGGTACACAGGTGAGGGCCCAGAAAAGCAATTTTGGCGCTGTTTAACAGACAGACTTAACCAGAAGTTAAGTTCCATCTGTGGTGTCTTGAGTGGTACTGCCCCCATCAAGTATTTTACTTGTCATACTAACGAGGTTAAATTGCAAAAAAGATAACTGGGGACATTCTGCAAATGTTACTAAGTCACTGGTTAAAAGAGGATGGCTGTATTATAAAGGTTGTAGAAGTAGCAGGTAAAAGTAAGTGACCATCTTAGCAGGGTGTGGCTGTATATAAGTATTATAATATCCTGTGACAGAAGACAGCTTTTTCCATGGCAACCAGACAGAGAAACAGCACAAGCAGAAGAGGATTGTTATTATTT
>JAKSDK010001453.1 GCA_022360095.1 Phycisphaerales bacterium | reverse complement strand
TTACGCATACGCTACCCCTTCCAGTCTACCAGCAAACTGATTTCACACCGAAACGTGTGGTTGTTTCGCATTTACATGATACCGTTGTGAGATTTCGTACCAGAGTGAAATGTCTCGCCCTGGTACAACAACCGGGGTGAACTCACACCGGGGTGACTCGCACTGGCATGACATTTTGTGGTGGTATCATGTAAACAAATGTAGAGCCATGAGAGGGAACCAGAGTGAACTCACTCCGGAGTGAAAGTCACCCCGGTGTCATGTAAACACCACCTTAGATTGAAGTATTCGGCATAATAGAACACGACTGCCGGACTATGGGAGCAGTATTTCAGGTAAAACATTTAGTGGGCCAGGTATTCTGCAATCTCTCCCTTTCCCTCCTTTGTTATGTCTGTCTTATACGTGTATGTATTTGAGGAAAAACAGTAAGCTTACTATCAGGCACTGTTTGTTTATCGTTCAGTCCTTGGACAGAATTTGTCATTTTTTTGCCCTATTTGTCCTGCAGTTTTTCACAGAATGATCCTACCAGACAATATTCAAGATGATCAAAGCACATGCTTTCCTTACACGACAAATTATGAAAATGATAACTATTAGTCCATGCTGTTTGGTCAGATCAACCTTCTTCTATGTCGAATGCAGGGTAATAATGGGCTTGTAGCAAAAACTTGTCAAAAAAAGCCTTTTTTCCAGTTTAATTTCCATATGGCCAGCCAGTTCTGACTTTTACCAAGTGCCAAATTTGCAGTAAGAGTTGTCAAGAGTTTGAATAAACAGTAATAGAGTTATATTTCAACATAAGAAAATATTATTTGTTAAAAAAACTGCACACACCTAGCAGTAAAAAGGTGTTAGGATCACTTTCTTCTTCATTTTACCTCTATAGCACCAGACAGAAATCTTTAAAGCAGGCCATCTAATAGGGTGGGATAAAAAACCAGAAATTGTGCGATATTTTCAGGGTAGATTGTGCGATAAGATAGGACTATTATACAATAAATTATGTGATTTTTTCAGGGCTAATTTACATTGTTTTGCCAGGTTTCAGAGGAGAAAAACCTCTTTAATGTTGTTTAACAGGCAATTTGAATGTAACGGAATAATAAAACATCTATTTTTTAAACAAAATAGTCAAATTTGTCTGATTATCTTGACCCAGTAAAGAGAAAGCACACTTGTTTAATCTTACATGATGCTGTTACACCGCTGACCACACTGCTTCTCTCTGAAATCAAAATGGCTGGCCGGATACCATGATTGAAGGTTTCCGATGTCTTGCAAGGCTTTCTTTTGTCATAATTAAATCACCTTAAATAACGTCA